>CAJMOB010000033.1:0-35746 GCA_905214925.1 uncultured bacterium
CTAGAGCGCTTGATTTGGGATCAAGAGGTCGCAGGTTCGAATCCTGTCACCCCGACTCTTGCGGGTGTAGTTCAATGGTAGAACACCAGCCTTCCAAGCTGGATACGTGGGTTCGATTCCCATCACCCGCTTGTATAATGAAAATATTATACAACAAAAATGAAAAAAAGTAAATGTTTCCATAGCTCAGCTGGATAGAGCAACGCCCTTCTAAGGCGTGGGTCCGGGGTTCGAATCCCTGTGGGAACGTTATGGTGGGTATAGCGCAGTTGGTTAGCGCGCCAGATTGTGGCTCTGGAGGCCCTGGGTTCGAATCCCAGTATCCACCCTGTTTCAACCATTAGTTGAAATATTGGGCTATCGCCAAGCGGTAAGGCACAGGACTTTGACTCCTGCATTCGCTGGTTCAAATCCAGCTAGCCCAGTTAGAGTTTGCAAAAACTCGAACAGAACCGTTGGTTCAAATGGGATATTAGCTCAGTCGGTAGAGCACTTGACTTTTAATCAAGGTGTCCGGGGTTCGAATCCCCGATGTCTCATTGTAATAAGTCGTTGGTTAACAGAAGTTGGCTGACGGCTTATCTTTTTCTAATTGCGGGTGTGGCGGAATTGGCAGACGCGCCAGATTTAGGTTCTGGTGTCCCCGACGTGCAGGTTCAAGTCCTGTCACCCGCACTGTAAAAGCCTTGTAAATACAAGGCTTTATTTTTTTGTCTGGAAATCATAGGTTCAGTAGAAAAGCTCTCAAAATATGCTTTCTGCATCGGTAGTGAGCGCTTTACTATATCTTTTCTAATTTTTAATTTTATAATGCTACCTATGGTTGTGAAGGATTCAGATTAGCAGTATCATTGAGAAAGATATAGAAAAAAGAAACCTACTAAGTGAGTAGAATGAATGGAATCGATTATTAAAAAAATAATTGTTGACAAGAAGAAAATATAATGATATAATATAAAAAGTATTTTAAATGTTTAATTGGTTCACATGTGTTGTAAATCATTTTCACTAAATGAATTACAGTATATGTGTTTTTTTATGTGTTTCTTTAGAGTGTTTTTCATAGTTTTCATGTAAGTAACCTCAGCGTTTAAAGTAAAATAATATAATTGGAGGTATCTTTCATGAATAAAGGTACAGTAAAATGGTTTAACAAAGAAAAAGGATTTGGATTTATTACAAACGAAGGAAATGGAGAAGATGTATTCGTACATTTTTCTGGAATCGCTTCAGAGGGTTTTAAATCATTAGAAGATGGACAGAAAGTTCAGTTTGAAATTACAAAAGGTAATCGTGGCATGCAGGCTACGAATGTTATAGCAGAATAATTGATAGTTTGCACACTCCCATTAAGGAAGAAATTCTTTAATGGGAGTTTTTGTTTATGGGAAGATAACGAGATATAAACTATGATTTTTAATTTTATAATTTTACCAGCCGATTAAGACAAAAAACAGAACCTACGTGGAACTAAAAAGACAATAAAAAGAACGCTTGGAAAACTTATCGCAAGTGCACTTAAATTTGTTGTTTTCTAGTTTCCATGGTATCATTTATATAAAAAACAGGAATTTGTGAGGATACAAAATGGAAAAGAATAAAATCAGAGTTGCTACAAAGCAAGATGCAAAAAGTTTAGTTGAAATTTATGCTCCATATGTTGAAAAAACAGCCATTACCTTTGAATATACAGTGCCTACTGTAGAAGAATTTGAGGAGAGAATAGAACGTGTGTTAGAAAAATATCCTTATCTTGTTGCAGAGAGGGATGGGGAAATCGTAGGCTATGCCTATGCTAGTGCTTTTCATGAGAGACCTGCCTATGATTGGGCAATAGAAACTACCGTATATGTGAAACAAGGCAAGAAGAAAATGGGAATAGGACGAGAATTATATGAAGCATTAGAAAAGGTTCTTTTCGAGCAAAATATTTTAAATTTAAATGCTTGTGTTGCTTATCCACAAGTAGAAGATGAATATCTCACACAAAATAGCATACAATTCCATGAACATTTGGGATACCGTTTTGTGGGAGAGTTTTATCAGTGTGGGTATAAATTTGGTCGTTGGTACAATATGGTGTGGATGGAAAAACATATTTCAGAACATAAAGAGAATCCATTAGCAGTAAAAAAATTTGATGAGATAAGGGAATTGATTGCAGAGAAATATAAAATTTTATAAATAAAAGGAAGAGAATATTTTAAAAAAGCAAGCATTTCTGTTTGATTTATGCTTTCTAGGCAAATTAAGGTGGAAGTTTAAAAATGACTTCCACCTATTTTTAGTCTACACAAAGACAATGAGCCATGTAGGAGCATTTATGCTCACATATGACGACTGTCTGCAAATGTGAGAAGTCTGGTATTATTCGTGAATATGAGAAGTTTACAAAGCGTTTTTCTTATGGTTTCTATAAAAATGCTTTAAGTTTATATTATTAATGAATAAAATTTGTCTGATAAGTATTCTCTAATTGAGGAGCAGGAATTCCTTGCTGTTTACTGAGTTCCAGACATTTTAACATATGAGCCATATTCCTTCCAATATTTCGCATAATCTGTAATCCTTCTAAATCCTGTAAGACATCTTCAGGAGTTTGTCCGTGTACCATATTCCAATAAGTAGAAGGTACAATTGGCATAGAAGCAATTGTAAAATATTTATTTAATACATCAACAGAAGCTGTTGTACCGCCACGTCTTGCAGAAACGATAGCAGCGGCTGGTTTTCCTACAAAAGGAACATAGATATGATTTTGTGAACAGGAATAAAAGGCGCGATCTAAAAAGGATAATAAGCGGCCGCTTGGATGAGCAAAATAAACTGGAGAGCCAAAAATAAATCCATCGGCCTGTTTTGCTAAATCAAGAAATTCATTGACACGATTATCGGGGAAGATGCAACCATTTCCTTTACATTGGTTACATCCAATACAATCTCTTACTGGTTGACCACCCAGATCAAAAATTTCGTAATCAACTCCATTTTCATTTAAAGTTTTTCCGATTTCTGATAATGCGGTATAAGTACAGCCTTTTTTGTTGGAGCTACCATTTACCATTAATACTTTCATTGTAATTCCTCCTAATTGCTATTTCTTTTTTTCTATTATAAAATAAATATAAATATTTGGATAGAACTTACATATTTGTAAGGTACTATCAAAAAGGAGAGTAAACAATGGAAGAGAAAAAAACGGCGTGTGCCGAGATTAATATCGAGCCATTTTCTTATGCATTATCATTGATTCATGGAAAGTGGAAGATGCATATTCTTTTTTGGCTTTGGAAAGTAGAAGTGATGAGATATGGTGAGATAAAAAGAGCGTTAGGAAATGTGACTCATAAAATGTTATCCAATCAGCTAAAAGAGTTAGAAAGGGATGGAGTCATTATTCGGACCGAATATCCTCAAGTACCACCAAAGGTAGAATATTCCCTATCAGAGCTTGGAAAATCTTTTATGCCTATTTTACAGGAGATCTGTAGATGGGGACAGGAACATATCCCGAAAAAAGAGGAAAGCCAAGTGGGAAAAGAAGAATCACATTGATTTTTCTTACAGATTCTCATACAATAAGAAATAGGGCATAAGACCAATTTTAATAGAAAGAAGGAAGAAACAATGAATCGTATTGCAGATGAAAGAATTGGCAAACTTCGTGAGCTAATGAAAGAACGCCATATTGATGCGTATATTGTTCCAACAGCGGATTTTCACGAATCTGAATATGTAGGTACTTATTTTGAGAGCCGTATCTTTTTAACAGGATTTACAGGTTCTGCGGGAACAGCGGTAGTAACAATGGATGAAGCGGCTCTTTGGGTGGATGGACGATATTTCGTTCAAGCAGAAGAGCAAATAAAAGGTACTTCTATTATTCTTCAAAAAATGGGGCAAGAAGGAGTTCCAACGATCAAAGAATACTTAAAAGAAAAAATGCCACAATCAGGGGTGTTAGGATTTGATGGACGTGTGATGAATACTGCTATGGGAGAAGAGTTAGAAGAAGCTCTTTCTTCAAAAGAAGTTGCCATCACTTGTCAAGAAGATTTAATTGATATTATTTGGACAGACCGTCCAGAGATTTCAAAAGAACCTGTATGGATTTTAGATGAGAAATTCGCAGGAAAATCTGCAAAAGATAAAATTAATGAATTAAGAGAAGATATGAAATGCCAGGGTGCCACAGCTCATATTTTAACAACGTTAGATGATATTGCATGGTTACTTAATATTCGTGGAAATGATATTGAGTGTAATCCAATGGTACTTTCTTATGCAATGATTACAATGGATCACTTCTATTTATATATTCATTCAGAAGTATTAAACGATGAAGTGAGAACTTACTTAGAAGCACAAGGAGTAACAATAAAAGGCTATCAAGAGATTTATGATATGGTACCACAGTTAAAGAATGAGACAATCTTGTTAGAAAAAGGTTGTACCAATTATGCAATTTATAGCTTAATTGATGGTTCTAATGAAATCTTAAATCAAATTAATCCAACGGTAATTAAAAAAGCCACAAAAAATCCAGTGGAAGTGGAAAATATGAAAAAAGCACACTTAAAAGATGGTGTGGCTATGGTGAAATTTATTCGTTGGTTAAAAGAAAATGTTGGAAAAATTCCAATGACAGAAATGAGCGTTTCCAATCATTTAGATAATTTACGTGCAGAACAGGAAGGAAATTTAGGACTTAGCTTCCATACAATCTCTGCTTACGGAGAACATGCAGCTATGTGTCATTATTCTGCTACAAAAGAAACCGATATTCCTGTAGAGGCAAGAGGTCTTTATCTTGTGGATTCAGGCGGACAATACTATGAAGGAACAACAGATATCACAAGAACAATCGCAGTTGGTGAGCTTACAAAAGAAGAAAGAGAGCATTTTACACTAACCGTTATTAGTATGTTACGTCTTGGTGCCGTGAAGTTTTTACATGGTTGTCGTGGAGTTTCCTTAGATTATGTGGCAAGAGAGCCATTCTGGAGTCGTGGACTTGACTATAATCATGGAACAGGACATGGAGTAGGATTTTTAGCAAACGTACATGAAAGACCAAATGGAATCCGTTTTAGAATTGTTCCAGAACGTCAGGATAGTTGTATTTTAGAAGAAGGTATGATCATGTCTGATGAACCAGGAATCTATATTGCGGGCAGTCATGGATCTCGTACAGAAAACCTTGTTGTATGCAAAAAAGCGGAGAAAAATGAATATGGTCAATTCATGGAATTTGAATATTTAACATTTGTACCATTAGATATTGATGGATTAGATTTATCTGTTATGACAGATAGAGATATTTGTTTATTAAATGAATATCATGCAAATGTATATGAAAAAATTTCTCCATTCTTAACAGAAGAGGAAAAAGCTTGGCTTGCAAATGCAACGAGAGAAGTAAAACGAGCTTAAGAAGAAAAAAGTACAAGCGATGACAAGCTAACATAGTATAGTTTGTCATCGTTTTATAAAAATATAAAAAAGTTGTTGCATAATAGAAAAGTTTATGTTATAATCTTTCATGTTGACAAAACAACATATTGTTTGCGGGAATGCTGGAATTGGCAGACAGGCATGACTAAGGATCATGTTCGCGTAGCGAGTGAGGGTTCAAGTCCCTTTTCCCGCATGAAGAGAAGCTTCAAGATATTTATCTTGAAGCTTTTTTATGTTATCGGATTCCTCGCAAGGCGAGCCATCCGATAATATAAAAAAGCACTACGTGCGAACGATGCGCAGCGAGCAAAGAAGATAATTTTGCTTCGCAAACTGCTCGCGCGCAGCAAAGTGTACGTTGCTCAAAGTGACCGAAATTTGCGATGAGTGTGCAACGCACACTTTGTTCCGTTATAGAAAAAGAATGATATAATAAAAATAGAAACAGAATAAGAAACTGGAAATAGAAAACATAAGGAGGATAAATGCTAGAGAAAGAGCAGCTAAAAGAACAAAGAAAGCATGGAACACCATTTTTTCCTTATGCAAGTTATTTTTGGGATGGAACAAGTAAAAGTAGTTCTTTTATTCACTGGCATGAGGAAACGGAAATTGTTTACTTAGAATCTGGAACATTCACCTTTCATTGTGATATGAGGGAATATCAACAGGAAGCTCCAGCATTTTTATTGATTAACTCAGAACAATTACATCGGATCGATTTAAGGGAAGGGCAAAAAGAAAGTGCATTTGTCTTTCATTTAGGTATGCTATCGTTTCAGTCTTACGATGAAACAGAAGCAGAACTGATAGAACCTTTAATAAAAGGAAAAATGGAATTTCCTATGGTATTAACAAGAGAAGAAAAGAGTTTTGAGATAATAAAAGAGTTATATGATAAATGTTTAGAAGAAGCACAAAAGATAACACTATCCAGTCAATTAAAAATAAAAGGATATTTATTGCAATTGCTAGCAGAACTTTATGAAAATCAGTTATTCGTTATAAAAGAGAATGAGGAAAATCAAGAGGAGGCGTTACTTTTAATAAAGAAAGTTTTAAACTATATCGTTGAACATTACAAAAGAAAAATAAAAATTCAAGAACTGGCAGATCTCGTTAATATGAATCCACAATATTTTTGTCGTTTCTTTAAGAAAAAGACAGGGAAAACATTTACAACTTATTTAAATGAATATCGATTAGAGAGAATTAAAAAAGAATTATCGGGGACGGAAAAAAAGATCATTGACATTGCAAACGAGAACGGATTTGAAAATATTGGTTATTTTATGAAACAATTTAAGTTATATACAGGCGTGACACCACTGACCTATCGAAAACAAAATAAGTCAAAATAATGGAGTAAATATATCAAAATTAAGGAAGAAATCCACAAATAAGGTATGTATAATGTAATATAAATTCCAACATGTCAAAAAGGAATTGCTGAATGATACGAAATAGAGTCATAACGAGAATAAGGAGTCGGTAGAAGATGAAGAAACAGTGGTGGCATGGAAAAGTAGCTTATCAGATTTATCCAAAGAGTTTTTATGATACAAATGGGGATGGAATTGGTGATTTAGAAGGTGTTATCAGTAAATTAGATTATTTAAAACAACTAGGAATTGATATTATTTGGCTTTCCCCTATTTATCAATCTCCATTTGTGGATCAAGGATACGATATTTCTGATTATTACGCCATTGCAAAAGAATTTGGAACGATGGAACAGTTTGATAGACTCTTATTAGAGGCGAAAAAACGAAATATGTATATTATTATGGATCTTGTAATTAATCATTGTTCTGACCAGCATGAGTGGTTTCAAAAGGCATTAAAAGATCCAGAAGGGGAGTATGGAAAGTATTTTTATTTTCGAAAAGGAAAAGATGGGAAAGTGCCAAACAACTGGAGATCCTATTTTGGAGGAAGTGTTTGGGAAAGAGTAGAAGGAAGTGATTATTATTATTTACATTTCTTTGCAAAAGAACAGCCCGATCTCAATTGGACAAACCCTGCTGTAAGAGAAAAATTATATACCATGATCAATTGGTGGTTAGAAAAAGGCGTATCTGGTTTTCGGATCGATGCGATTATGAACATAAAAAAAGATTTAAATTTCCCGAATTATACTCCAGATCATAGCGATGGAACTGTTCATGTAACAAAAATGGTTGAATCGGTAGAAGGGGTAGAAGAATATTTAAGAGAATTGAAAAAAGAGACCTTTGATCGCTACTATGCGTTTACGGTTGGAGAAGTCTTTAACATGAATAAGAAGAAATTAAAAGAGTTTATTGGAGAAAATGGAGTCTTTTCCACTATTTTTGATTTCTCACAGCATATTTTAACCCAAAAGGAAGGGGGATGGGGAGAAAAACAGACTTGGACGATTGATGATTGGAAGAAAACCATTTATTCTGCACAAGAAGAAGTAAAAGAGATCGGATTTTATGCGAATATTTTGGAAAATCACGATGAGCCAAGAGCCATCAGTCGTTTCTTACCAGACTATGCTCAAAATAAAGAAGGAGCGAAGGCTATTGCAACAATAAGTTTATTATTGAGAGGAATTCCTTTTATTTACCAAGGACAAGAGATTGGTATGACAAACTGTCCTGTCGATTCCATTGAGAAATATGATGATATTAGCACGAAAGATCAATATCATCAAGCATTGAGTGAGGGAGTGCCAAAAGAAGAGGCGCTATTTATCTGTCAACAGTTTAGTCGAGACAATGCAAGAACGCCGATGCAATGGAGTGATGAAGAAAATGCTGGGTTTACAACAGGAACACCATGGTTATTTGTGAATCCTAATTATAAAGAGATCAATGTAAAATTAGAAGAACAAGATGAAGATTCTATTTTACATTATTATCGAAAATTAATACAAATTCGAAAACATGAGCGATGGAACGATACATTCACTTATGGTGATTTTATCCCTGCAAATGTGGAACAAGAAGGGATTGTAGCGTATTATAGAAAGGACGAGAAGTACACCTTCTTTGTTATTGTAAATTTATCGCAAAAAGAACAGAAAGTAGATTTAAAGGAAGAAATAAAACAGATTTTATTATCAAATTTATCCAATGCAAAAGGAGAGTCTGTGAAGCTAGATGGACATACTCTTACATTAGGAAGCTGTGAAGCGCTTGTATTGCAAATGAAATAAAAAGCATGCTATTTTGCCTTTTAACTTTTAATTAGAAAAATAGGAAAGCATATAGGAGGAAAAAAGATGAATCAGAAAGAAAGAATGTTAGCTGGGTTACCATACAAGGCGTGGTTAGATGGTCTTAGTGAAGAGAGAATGGAATGTAAGAAAAAAATCTTTGAATACAATCAATTACCACCAGATGAAGGTGAGAAAAAAGAGAAGTTAATTCGTGATATTATTGGAAAAAGTGGAGAAGGCATTTGCATCGAAGCGCCATTTCGCTGTGACTATGGAAGCAATATTGAAGTAGGAGATAATTTTTATAGCAACTATAATTTAACTATACTAGATGTAGCAAAAGTGACCATTGGGAAAAATGTCATGATAGCGCCAAATGTTTCTATTTATACAGCTGGACATCCGATTCATCCGGATTCTAGAAACTCTGGATATGAATATGGCATTGAAGTGACAATAGGTGATAATGTTTGGATTGGTGGAAGTGTAGTAGTCAATCCAGGGGTTCATATTGGAAATAATGTAGTAATTGGATCTGGTAGCGTAGTTACAAAAGATATTCCAGACAATTATATAGCAGTAGGCAATCCATGTCGTCTTATAAGAGAAATCACAGAAGAGGATCGAAAATATTATTTTAAAGATAGGGAATTCGATGTGGAAGATTATAAAGATAGTTCTTTTCATGTAGAAGATTTATAGAAGACCGAGTAGAAGCATTAATAAAAAATTTTATAATAAGATTCAAAAGAGAAAAAAGGCTGGCTTTGATAAGATTCTTACTCCTCATAATGCGGAATGATTAGAGTGAGAATCTCCCTTATATCAAAGACAGCTTTTTCTTGTTCGTATATGCTTTATGAAACTTTTTTCAAAAACGATGAGTGACTATTTATTTTCCTGCGGGTTTATCCTTTGGAAGTATCTGATTTAAGAAAATAGCAACGATAGTTGCTAATACAACAGGAGACTTACCAAAGATTGTTGTAACCCAATCAGGGAATGTTCCTAAAGACGCAGATGCCTGAGTAACACCCATTCCCATTGCGACTGCTAAACCAACAATAGAAGTATTTCTATAAGTCATTGGTTGAGAAGTAATTAATTTAATACCTGTCATAGCGATAGAAGCGAATACAGAGATAGTAGCGCCTCCTAAAACGCATTGAGGGATTGTTGTTAAAAGAGCGGAGAATTTAGGAACGAGTCCAGCAACTAAAATAATAACAGCGGCAAGGCCTAAAATCATACGATTAACAACCTTTGTTGTTGAGACGATACCAACGTTCTGGCTATAAGTTGCAGTAGGAAGCCCACCGATGAAAGCGCCAAGAACATTAGTTACGCCATAGCAAAGAATACCACCTTGTAACTCCTGATCAGTAGGTTCTCTATCAAGCCCACCAATTGTTGTAGCAGAGAAGTCACCGATCGCTTGCACGGAATTGATTGCGAATAAAAGACCGATTGCTACAGAAGCTGAAATATTGAAATGAATTCCAAAATGCATTGGATGTGGAACATAAAGAAGTCCAGCATCTCCAACTGCTGAGAAGTCAACCATACCAGCTGCGATTGCAACGACATATCCAGCGATCATACCGATTAAAATAGAAGCTAATTTGAAAAATCCCTTTGTAAAATGATTTAAAAATGTTACAACTGCTAAAGTAAAAATAGCAATTGCCCAGTTTTTCCAAGAGCCGTAACTTGGAGAACTTGTACCTCCAGCCATATAGTTAATAGCAGTAGGATAGAGAGAAAGTCCAATTGAGAATACGACTGTTCCAGTGATAAGAGGTGGGAAGAACTTACGAAGCTGTTTAATAAACAAACCGACTACAAACGCTACAACACCACCGATAATCTGAGCCCCCAGAATCGTGCCGATGTCGTACCCTTCTGCGATTGCAGACATACTAGGAACGTAAGCAAAACTTACCCCCATAATCACTGGTAAACCAGAACCAAAATATTTACCGATAGGGAATAATTGTAATAGAGTGGAAATTCCAGCAATAACGAGTGCCGCTTGAATCAAAATAACTTTATCGGCGTTACTTATTTGTCCTGCACCAGCCACGATAATTGAAGGAGTTACACAACCTACAATCATTGCAACAACATGTTGGAGTGCAAGTGGTAGTGCCTCACCAAAGCGAGGAACGCCATTTAAGTCAAATACAGAAGCATGTTTTTTCATCTTTACATCATTAGCCATAAAAACTCTCCTATTCATTTCTTATTATGTAGTTTATGAAGTTGTGAAAAAAGTGACACACATACTGAACACTCAATCTAAATTGTATTAGTCACACTATATTATAGTATATATAATATAAAAAAACAAGGATGATAATTATATTTTTATAAAAAATGCATAATATGAAAAATAGAGATTATACAAGAATTAGGTGAAAAAAGCTAAAAAATAAAAAAGACATTTTGTTTGGAAAAATACAGATATAAAGACTGACAATTAAATAACAAATAAAGAATTGTTAATAAAAAAACTAAATTGACAAATAAAATTGAACATGATACATTGATGAATATAGCGTTATAGATTGAATAATCAATCTACAAAACATAGTCTTTGGAAGACAGGAGGTATTGTATGGGAATTTATGTGATTACAGGTGGAACAACAGGAATTGGTGCACAGGTAAAAAGAATGCTAGTAGAAGAGGGGCATGAAGTTTTTAATTTAGATTTTAAGGGAGGAGATTATTTAGCAGATCTTTCAGAACCAGAAGGAAGAAAAGGTGCTATCAAAGCGGTTTTTGAGAAGTATCCAGATGGAATTGATGGTCTTATTTGTAATGCTGGCGTTGGACCAGTTTTTCCAGCAACTGCTATTTTTTCATTAAATTTTTTTGCTAGTACACAAATCGCAGAAGGACTTCGCCCTCTTTTAAAGAAAAAAGGAGGTTGTTGTGTCGTAACATCTTCAAATTCCATTACCAATCATACGGTCCGTGAGGATTGGGTGGATATGCTTACAAATGTTAATGATGAGGAGAGAGTTCTTGAAATCGCTAAAGAAATCCCAGATAATTTAAGGCCTCATGCTTATAGTTCATCAAAACATGCATTGGCTCGCTGGGTTAGAAGAGTATCCCCATCTTGGGCCACAGATGGACTTCGTATTAATGCAGTTGCTCCAGGCAACACAACAACACCAATGACAAAAGGGATGACAGAAGCACAGATGGATGCAGCACTTTTAATACCAATTCCAACTCGTTATGGAAGGAAAGAATTTCTTGATGCAGAGGAGATTGCCAATGGTATTGTATTTTTGGCATCAAAAAAAGCAAGCGGTATTAATGGGACGATTTTATTTATTGATGGCGGTATTGATGCATTGCTTCGTTCAGAAAGATTTTAAGGAGGTTTCTTATGAAAATATTAGAACAGTTTGTCGATTGCATGAAACGTGGGGATAATGTAGGGCTTGCAGATTTATTTGATGATTATGGTGTGTTTCATGACTCGTCCTTAATAAAAGTTGGGAAGGATACCATGCATTTAGAAGGTAAGATGGCAGTGGAAATGATGTTTCATCATAAGTTTGGATTTAATGGGGGTGCATTTCCAATTTATAGTGTGAAATATCAATCCGATCGAAATGTATGGTATATGATTCAATATGGGGAACACATTGTGCCAGTATCCGTAGATCTTTGTAGTGTAACAGAGGAAGGAAAAATTAAACGATTAAATATTTACCCATTATAATAAAGGATAATAGAAATTAATATGAAAAATAAGTTTACATAAAAATATGATTTTTCAGCCATTTACAAAAATGAAAAAGAAAAGAAATGGAATTGACAGCGAAATAGGTGTATACTATACTTTGACTATTCAAGAGTTATATTGAGAAAAAATTATAGTTTAGAATAGAAAGTAGGGAAAGATATGGGACTTAATAGTACACCATCAGCAGAACGATTGCATATTGGTATTTTTGGAAAAAGAAATGCGGGAAAATCAAGTTTAATTAATGCCATTACAGGCCAGTCACTTGCGATTGTATCAGATATAAAAGGAACAACAACGGATCCTGTTTCAAAAGCAATGGAATTGTTACCATTAGGCCCTGTTGTTATAATCGATACTCCAGGGCTTGATGACGTTGGAGTTTTAGGGCAAATGCGTATTTCAAAAACATATCAAGTGCTGAATAAAACAGATATCGCATTGCTTGTGATTGATGGAAGCATTGGAATGTCAAAAGAGGATGAAGCATTGCTAGAAGTGATAAAAGAGAAAAAAATTCCATATTTAATCGTTGTCAATAAAATAGATGAAATGAGAGAGGAAATGGAAGAGTCAAAGGAACGTATTTATGTCAGTGCCACTTCCAAACTCAATATCGAAGAGCTAAAAGAACGGATAGGAAATCTCATTCCAAAAGAAGAGAAAAAAAGACCTTTAGTGGCAGATTTGTTAAAACCATTGGATTTTGTAATATTAGTTGTTCCAATTGACGCTTCTGCCCCAAAAGGACGATTAATTTTACCACAGCAACAGACAATTCGCGATATTATAGAGGCGGGTGCTGTTTCTATTGTTGTAAAAGACACAGAACTAAAAGAGACTTTGGAGAAGTTAGGACAAAAACCAAGACTTGTTATTACTGATAGTCAAGCCTTTTCAGAAGTAGCAAAGCAAACACCAGATGATGTGCCATTAACTTCTTTCTCTATTTTATTTGCTCGTTATAAAGGAGATCTTTGGGAAGCAGTAAAAGGAGCAAGAGCCATTGAAAATTTAAAAGATGGGGATACAATTTTAATGGCAGAAGGATGTACCCATCATCGTCAGTGTGAGGATATAGGAACAGTAAAAATTCCAAACTGGATTCGTAATTATACAAAGGGAAAGGATATTCGTATTGAAACTTGTAGTGGAACAGAGTTCCCAAGTGATCTTTCCAAGTATCAGCTTATTGTACATTGTGGTGGGTGTACTTTGAATGAGCGGGAAATGAAATACCGAATCCGTTGTGCAGTAGATCAAGGTATACCAATTACGAATTACGGGATTTTTATTGCCTATATGAAGGGAATTTTAGAACGAAGCATTGAGCCTTTAAATTCATTTACGTAAAGGCCTCCAGTAAAAAACGATAGAAAGCTGTTACACAAAATTAGTTAAAATAATGAATGTGTAACAGTTTTTTTATATAACAAGTATAAAGATTTTGATAAAATTAAGAAGAAAGGTAAGTTTCCTATAAGAAGTATATTTAATTGTCATGTTTTTTGGTATAATATTAGAACATTTATAGTTGATGCGTAGGGGAGGCAAATACTAAAATGCTAAGGGAATATTTTTCATGTGGAATTGGAGGGTGTGAATAAAATAAAAGGGAAAATCGAATAAGGGGAAACAAGTAATAAAAGTATGAGGTGAGATTTATTTGACAGAAGAGAAGAATCAATTAGGAAAACTGGTTGGAGAGATACGAAAGGAAAAAGGGATTCGACAATTAGAGTTATGTCAGGGAATTTGTTCGGTATCTATGTTATCTCGAATTGAACAGGGAAAAAAAGAACCAGATAAAATGTTACTAGAGGCATTATTTGAACGGCTTGGAAAAACGCTACTTTATTGGGAAAAAGTTTTAAACAATGATGATATCCGTTTGTTTCAACTTCAAGTAGAGATTAATTCTTTTTTAGAAGAAAAGAACTTAGAAGTGGTTCAAATGTTATTAAAGAAGTATAAAAATTTTAAGGGTGTGAGCAATCCGCTTCACAAGCAATATAAAATGTTTGCCAATGCTCGCTTATTGCAATTACAGAATAAAAATAAGGAGGCAATGGAAGAGTTACAAAGAGCTTTAGAAATAACATTAGTAAATTTTAAGGAGAATAACTTTGAATTAAAAAAATATTATTTATGTTATCAAGAAATAGAAGTCTATTTAGCTTGGGCAGAGTTGGCAGTACAGTATGAAAAAGAAAAGGGTTATGAGGCATTGCAGCAGTTAATTGATTACATAGATACAAATGTTGAAAATAACCCAGAGATGAATCGGATCTATACCATTGCAGTACATAAGTTAGCTTGTGAAAAGGCAAGTAGAGGAAAGTTAGAAGAAGCATGGTTTTTATGTAGAAAGGGGATTAAAATAAAGCGTCAAAGCAAAAATCTTGATAAATTAAAACCATTGTTGCGATTACAGATGGAGATAGAGAATAAATTAGGGTTTCAAAAGGAAAAAAATGAAGTTAAAGATTGGTATTATGTTATAGAACAATTGGAACAATATGCAAAGCATTATGGTGAGAAAATGGAAGGCATTACCAATAATCGATATGGTGTGTATGGAATTGGTGAAGTATTTCGGAATTTAAGAAAAAATTTTAATATGAGCCAAGAAGATTTAATGCATTTTAGTGAGCAAGAAAATTATAGTATTGTTCCAGAGACATTGTCTCGTATTGAAAATGGACATAGCAATCCAACAAAAAAGACTTGTGAAACTTATTTAAAGAAATTTAATAAAGAAATGAGATTTTATGCTGCTCCAATTCAAAGTGATGATTATGAAGCTCATCAATTGCGCTACGAGCTAGGGGATAAAATAAGAGTCATTGATGTTAAGGGAGCAAAAGAGCTTTTAGAACAATTAGAGCCCAAAATTGATTTGAATAACAAGTATAATAAGCAATTTATAGCAAAAGAAAAATTGATTATATCTCATATAGAAGGTAAGATATCGCCAAAAGAATTTCGCGAGAAAATGATAGAAGTATTAAAAATTACAATTCCAGACTATGAAAAAATAGAAGAGGAAAATAAAAACTATGGATTCTTAAGTCGAAATGAAGTAGGGATTTTAAATAATATAGCAGCTTCTTATAAAGATGCAGTGGATTGTGAAAAAGGAATACTTTTATATGAAAAGTTATTGCGATATTTTGAGGGACAATATGAGTTATCGGGTCGTGCAGATTATATGATGTTGCTCATTAATTATGTGAATATGCTTGGAAGTGCTGGAAAGCATAGAAAGTGTATTTCAGAAGCGAGAAGAGGAATCGCATTGAATATGAAAGCAAAAGATGCTGTTTATATGGAGCACTTTTTATATGAAATTGCATGGAATTATAAAGAATTAGAAAAGAAAGAGGAATTGTCAAAAGAAGAAAAATTGGAAAAAACCAATAGTATTAAAATGGCATTTAAAGTAAGTGAGCTTTTTCTTCAAGAAGGCTATATAGCCTTCTTAAAGAAAGAAAATATATCATGATTGATCAGGAATCATAGGTCCATTAGAATATTCTGAAGAACCGCCAGACTGTTCCACTGAAAGATCAGAACTAGCAGAAACTATATATGGAGATGTAGAAACAATAGTTACTAAAAGACAAAAAGCCAATAACAATTTTTTCATATCAAATACCTCACTTATTATAATTTACGCAAAGGTAATAAAAGATCGCGGGAGTATTTCTGTCTGAAATACATCCTTTAGAAAGAACCCTCAAATAATGATTTCTAAATTAATTTTACTATAAAAGACATAAGCCAAAAGAAAACGATGTTCTTTTGGCAGTGCCCCGTGAATGTTAGAAACTCAAAAAAGAGGGTTCTAAATAATGATTGCGTACAAAAATATAGTATAGGACATTGTAGAAAATTACCATGACTTGTTTTGCAAATTTTATTTTCAGTTTACGTCAAGTTTCGCTATTATATTCCACATATTCGGGTCATTAATCTAATTGAATGAGAGCGATAAATATAAGATCCTCTTTGCTTGTATTGGACATTCCATGACCAGAGCCATTTGGAGTAAATGTCATATCGCCTGCTTTTACAGGACGAATTGTTCCATTGTCATTATACTCTCCTTTACCAGAAATAATGTAGTAAGTTTCGCTTTCACCATGGTGTTCATGATAACCTAAAACACTTCCAGAAGGAATCGTTACTTCGGCAAATAGCTTTGTTTTTGTATTCTTTTGGTTTTCTTCTAAAATGTGTTTCATATAAATAGGACCGATACCGCCATTTACATTTTCTTTTTTTTCAATTCTCATAAAAAATACCTCCATAGAAATGATAATTCATTATAATTAGTTAATAAAATAAAAAATAAAAATATAGTGTTATAATTTTATTATAACTCGTTTTCTATGAATTTCCAAAAAATTATTGCAATTTATGGGAAGGTAATGAGTCAGTAGCCAGTAAAAGATAATAGATGGGACAGAGGAGGAGAAAAATGAAGAAAGTAGTAATTGCCATGGATTCTTTAAAAGGAAGTATGACGTCTTTAGAGGCTGGAACCGTCATTCAAGAGGCCATACATATGGTTCAAAAAGAAACACAAGTTGTTGTAAAGCCTTTGGCAGATGGGGGAGAAGGAACGACAGAAGCATTGATAGAAGGTTTGCATGGAGAGCGGATAGAAAAAATAGTTACAGGTCCATTAAAAGATCCTGTAATGGCTGTGTATGGTTGGATAGAGGAATCAAAGACTGCCATTATGGAAATGGCATCGGCATCGGGAATCGTCTTATTAAAAGAAGAGGAAAAAAATCCGTGGGAGGCGACAACGTATGGTGTTGGAGAGCTTATAAAAGATGCCGTACTAAGAGGAGCGAAAAAAATTATTTTAGGAATTGGAGGTAGCGCTACAAACGATGGGGGAATTGGGATGTTACAAGCACTAGGATATGAATTTTTAAATCAAGAAGGAAATCCAGTTGGAGAAGGGGCAAAGGTATTAAGTGAAATTCAAACCATTCAAAAGAAAAAAGATGCCATTTCGTTGGAACATTGTCAAATCGAGGTGGCTTGTGATGTGAATAATCCACTTTGTGGAGAAAATGGGGCTACCTATGTTTTTGGACCGCAAAAAGGTGTTAAAATGGAAGAAAGAGAAAGAATAGACAAAGCAATGAGCCATTTTGCAGATGTGACAGAAACCTTTTTAGGAGTGGATCAACGAGAGATAAAGGGGGCTGGTGCAGCTGGAGGACTAGGTTTTGCTTTAGTTGCTTACTTACAGGCAACGCTACGATCTGGAATTGATTTGGTTTTAGAGGCGGTGAATTTGGAAGGAGCTTTACAAGGAGCTGATCTTGTAGTTACAGGAGAGGGAAGACTTGATCAGCAAACAGCTATGGGGAAAGCACCGATTGGTGTGGCTAAGTTAGCAAAAAAACATAGCATAAAAGTGATTGCATTTGCAGGAAGTGTCACAAAAGATGCTAGAGTATGTAATGAAAAAGGAATCGATGCTTATTTTCCAATTGTTCGTGGAATTACGACTCTAGAAGAAGCAATAAAAAAAGAAAATGCAAAAGAAAATTTAAAGGCAGCGGTAGAACAAGTCTTTCGGTTATTATTATAAAAAATCTTAATGGTAAATGATTATATGAATTTATCATCTTTGTAGGAATAATACGAATAAAAAATTTTACAATAAAAAATTTTAGAAGAGGAAATTTGTAAAGAACATTTGTTTGACAAAATTCTCATTTTATGAAAGAATAGAATGGTTAAGGTGTTCTAAATGATGAGAACGTATCAACCGCATTCGAAATAGTAATTATAGAGAAAGCAAAAGGAGTAAAGATATGGCAAAAATTATGGCAAGTAAAAAAGCAAAGGAAGCCAGAAGAAATCGTAATCATAAAGTTGTAATGGAACAAAAAGTGGAGAAAGTCGTTACAACCAAAAAGAAACAAAACGTGGTGGAAACAAAAGAAGTAGCGAAAACAACAGTGGAAAAAAAAGCGGTGGAAGAAAAAGTAGTAGAAGCCGTAGAGAAGAAGGCTGTAAAAAAGACTACAAAATCAGCTGCTATTCAAGTGATTTACCAGTTTGAAGGACGTGAAGTAACAGAAAAAGAATTAATTGCAAAGGTCAAAGAGATTTGGACAAGCAAAGGAAATAAGATTAAAGATATTACTTCTTTAAATATCTATATAAAACCAGAAGAAGAAATGGCATATTATGTCATTAATGACGTGGAAAACGGAAAAATTGAACTTTAATTTGAACAATAATTTCATCAGTTGTCCGTTGCAGACTGAATATTTTTTTGGTATAATGTATACAAGAGGGACAGAATCCTGTTCCTTTTGTAGAAAATAAGGGACAAAAGGGACAAGAATGGATCTGATCTTAGCAGATAAGTTTTCTTTTTTAGAAAAGGGTGAAGGAGAAAAACTATTTGTTATATATTTAACAAAATGTCACAATTATGAGAAATATGCTTTGCAAGTTTCTCACAAAAATCAAGTAATGAGCAAGTAATCATCTAATTATTTAGGAGGAAAATCTATGAGAGGTTTAGAGACACCTGTTAGAAAGTTAAGAAGACAAGTCTTTACAGAAGTAGCAAAAGTTGCATATGAAGCAGATTCTGAGAATCTAAATGATGCAATTGAAGCAATCCCTTACAAAATTACACCAGGAGATGTTCCAGTTTACCGTGAAAGCATTTATCGTGAAAGAGCAATTGCCTCTGAACGTGTTCGTTTAGCGATGGGTATGTCACTTCGTCCAGAAGACAAACCAGTTCATATTACAAGTGGAATTGAAGCAAGTAATATTGATGAGAAATATTATGAACCACCTCTTATGCAGGTAATTCCATCTGCTTGTGATGGATGTCATGAAAATATGATTCTTGTAACGGATATGTGTCGTGGTTGTGTCGCACATCCTTGTCAAGAAGTATGTCCAAAAGATGCGATTTCTTTTGCACAGAATGGAAAATCCATTATTGATCAAGAAAAATGTATCAAATGTGGAAAATGTAAATTAGCCTGTCCATACAATGCGATTATTAAACAAGAACGTCCATGTGCAGCATCTTGTGGGGTAAAAGCCATTGAAAATGACGCGTTAGGACGCGCTCATATTAATATTGATAAATGTGTATCTTGTGGTCAGTGTATGGTAAGTTGTCCATTTGGAGCAATCGCAGATAAATCACAGATCTTCCAATTAATTCGTTGCATGAAAGAAGGTAAGAAAGTAATCGCAGTGCTTGCACCAGCGGTTGTTGGTCAG
Source organism: uncultured bacterium (assembly GCA_905214925.1). Classification (GTDB taxonomy): domain Bacteria; phylum Bacillota; class Clostridia; order Lachnospirales; family Lachnospiraceae; genus Scybalomonas. The sequence goes on from CAJMOB010000033.1 coordinate 19,697, forward strand.
TTTGGACCAAATGCTTCTATCCAAAAGATCAAAGCAGCTTTAATGGAGATCGGATTTAATGAAGTATATGAAGTAGCACTTGGTGCGGATATTGGAGCTGTAACAGAAGCACATCACTATGTAGAAAAAGTAACAACAGGAGAGCTTCCATTCTTATTAACATCTTGTTGTCCATCTTGGTCTATGTTAGCAAAGAAATACTTCCCAGAAATGATCGATAGTGTTTCTAATGCTTTAACACCAATGGTTGCAACAGCGAGAACGGTAAAACAGATTCATCCAGATGCTCACGTAGTATTTATTGGACCATGTGCATCTAAGAAATTAGAGGCAATGAGAAGTTCTGTAAGAAGTGATGTAGACTTCGTTATTACATTTGAAGAGTTAGCAAGTATTTTTGATGCAAGAAATATTAACTTTGAAGAATTTACAAAAGAAGAATCTATTCATGATGCAACAGGTGCAGGTCGTGGTTATGCGGTTGCTGGTGGTGTTGCAAGTGCCATTGAACAATGTATTAACGAATACTATCCAGGTGTTGATGTATTAATTGAACATGCAGAAGGCCTTGAAGAATGTAAGAAGATGTTAATGCTTGCAAAAGCAGGTAAGAAAGATGGATGCTTAATCGAAGGAATGGGTTGTCCAGGCGGTTGTGTTGCTGGAGCAGGTACAAACATTCCAATCAATAAAGCAACAATGGAAGTTAAGAAATTTGTAAAAGCATCTTCAAAAGCACTTCCTCCAAAAGAATTAGCTGAAATTGAATTAAACTAAATAGAAAATTAGAAAGAATATAGTTCTTGTTTTATAGAAAAAGGATAGGCAGTTGCCTATCCTTTTTCTATGTTTATTCTGCTTGTTTTAATTGTCTTGCAAGTGGAATGAGAACACCACCACAAGCGTTTCCAAGTGTCATAACAAGTAAATATAGAATGGTTTTTCCGCTCCATACGTTTGCAACAGAGAAATAGAACATATTGGCAACGCAGTGCTCAAAACCGCAAAGAATGAACACAATAACTCCCATAAAGATACCAATATATTTTCCGATCTCATGTTGATTGGTTTTAAATCCGTCTACCGCAACAAACATTAAAATGTTACAAAAGACGGCCAAAATAAAAATACTTAATAAGGAGTCGTTTAATTTTGTATCACAAAGGCCTTTTGCTTTTTCTGCAATAGAACTAATTCGTGTAAGGCGAACGAGGTTTCCCATGATGAGAGAACCCAATAAATTCCCTACCCATACTTGTAATAAGAAAAGCAAATAAGAAGGTTTGTTTTCGAAAATATAACCGACTTTTCCTGTGAATAAGTTAAAACCGAAAGTACAAACAGTAAAGAGTCCAAGACTGAAGAAAATAGCGCCAGTTACTTTATTGTCTAATGATAAAAAGACAATACCCCCAATACTGATACTAACTCCAGCTAAAATGGAATATAAAAAAGATGCAATACGTTGTTTCATATGAAAGTCCCCCATAAATATAAATGATATTCGATTAGTCCATAGGAATCGGATGATATAAATTCATACGATTTCCTCTAGCAAATCCAATTACTGTTAGATGATAGTCTTTTGCTAACTGCAAAGTTAAATTGGTTGGAGCTGAGCGAGAAACTATCATTGGAATCCCTGCCCAAATTGCTTTTGCAGCAATTTGAGAAGGAATACGGCCAGTGGTGTAAATACAAGTTTCCTCAAAAGCAGTTTTGTTTTTTAAGGCTTTTCCTACCGTTTTTTCAAAAGCGTTATAACGATCTACATCTTCACTGAAAAATAATACTTCTTCTCCACGACAGAGCATAACACTGTGGACATTGCCTGTAACTTCAAAAGTTTTTGAAGTGGTAAGTAGTTTATTTGATAATGGTAGAATTTGCTCAGGAATGACAAAGCTAGGAACAAGCGGTTTCATCGTCCTATTTTGCCATCGAATAGAGAGATGAGCGATTCCTTTCTCCTTATCGATGGAACAAGAAATAATATCTTCTAAAGAATTGATCTTTCCACTTGTATAAAAGTGGCCAAGGATCAATTCTTCTAATGATTCTGGAATACAGTGAAACTTTTGATAAAATTCTCCATCGATAAAGACAGAAAGAGAGTATTCCGATAAGATAGTTTCTTCAATAGGGCTTACAGTAATGCCTTTTTCTGTTTGTTCATAACGAGAAGCTTTTGTGCTTGTAATTGGTATCATCGTTTTGTCCCCTTTATGCTTTTTCAATACGAACGGCGCAAACTTTATATTCTGGAATAATCGCAAAATTATCGGTTGCGGCATTTGTAATATGATTTACATTTCCATCTGGGAAGTGGAATGTCATAAATGCTTCGCTAGCACCTACAGTATCCCCAACACGGGCGGTTGTTTTAATTTTACCACGGCGAGAAGATACAAAGACTTTATCTCCATTTGTTACACCAAGTTGTTTTGCATCAAATGCATTCATTTCAATATAGGACTCATTACAAATTTCATTTAATCCTTCGGTACGGGATGTCATAGCCGCTGCATTATAGTGATAGAGCATACGGCCTGTAGAAAGGATAATTGGATATTCTTCATCAGGCATTTCATTGGATTCTTTATAAACAGCTGGATAGAAGGCTCCAAGTCCTCGTGAGAATTTTCCAATATGAAGAATTGGAGTTCCCTTATGTTCTGGTGTTGGACATGGCCATTGTAAAGATTCACCAGCATCTAGACGAGCGTGGCTCACACCCCCAAAGGAAGGAGTTAGATAAGCGATCTCACTCATAACTTGGGCTGCACTATCGTAATGACAAGGATATCCCATGCGAGTCATAACATCACAGAAAATATCGATATCATTTCTTGCTTCTCCAACTGGCTCTACGGCTTTACGAACTCTTTGGATACGACGTTCTGTATTCGTAAAAGTACCTTCTTTTTCCGCGTAGCTAACTCCAGGGAGAACAACATCTGCATACGCTGCCGTTTCTGTTAAGAATAGTTCTTGAACAACTAAGAAATCAACTTTTTCCAATGCTTTCTTAATATGACCGATATCTGGATCCGTAACGATAGGATCTTCTCCAAAAATATAAAGACCATGGATAGTGCCATCTAAAATAGCAGGGAATACTTGAGTAGAAGTTAATCCAACTTTTTTATTTAATTCAATACTCCAAGCTTTTTGGAATTTGTCAATGACATCAGGATTTGCAACTTTTTGATATCCAGGGAAGTCCGTAGGCATACATCCCATATCACAAGCTCCTTGTACGTTGTTTTGTCCACGAAGTGGGTTAACACCACAGCCAGATTTTCCGATTTTACCTACCATCATTGCAAGGTTTGATAAGCTCATAACCCCTTCCGTACCAGTAGAGTGTTCGGTAACTCCTAGGCAATAAATAATAGGAGCGCGATCCGCTTTTGCATAAAGGCGAGCTGCTTTTCTTAAATCCTCTGGGTCAATATGACAGATTTGTGCAACTTTTTCAGGAGTATAATCCTTTACAATTTCTTTGATTTCTTCAAAACCTTCTGTACGTTCTGCAATATAGTCATAATCTGCTAATCCTTCTTCTAAAATGACATGCATCATACCATTTGCAAATGCTACATTTGTTCCTGGTTTTAATTGAAGATGAATTTCTGCCTGATCGACTAAATCAATCTTTCTTGGATCAACAACGATGAGTTTTGCACCGTTTTGAATTGCTTGACGGATTTGTGTACCGATAACAGGATGGGCTTCTGTTGGGTTGGAACCGACTAATAAAATTACATCAATATCAGTTGTAATATCAGAAATTGGGTTTGTCATGGCACCAGAACCTAATGTTTTAGCGAGTCCTGTTACTGTAGCAGAATGGCAAAGTCTTGCACAGTTATCCACGTTATTTGTGCCAAAAGCAGTTCTCATCATTTTCTGGAAGACGAAGTTATCTTCGTTTGGAGCACGGGAACAAGAGCAACCAGCAATGGCATCACTTCCATATTCTTTTTTAATCGTTTTGAATTTAGAGGCAATTAATGTTAATGCTTCGTCCCAAGTTGCTTTTTGGAGAACGCCATCTTTTCGAATGAGCGGATGGGTTAAACGATCACCAGAGCCTACAAACTTATAAGAACCGAATTTACCTTTTACACATAATAGATTTTTATTTGCAGGGCCGTCGGCAGGTTCTACACCTACTAATTGATTATTTTTTACAACAAGATAGAATTGACAGCCAGTTCCGCAGTGGGGACAAGTAGTAAGCACTTTTTTTGTTTCCCATTCCCGGTATTTTTTGTGATCTTTTGCAGAAAGAGCGCCTGTAGGACAGTGAGAAACACAGTTTCCACAAGATTCACAAGTAGTTTCTGACCAAGGTAATTCATAAATGGTAGACATTTTTGTATCAAAGCCACGGTCTTCAATACTGATGACATTACGTCCTTGTAATTTTTCACAAACACGTGCACAACGACGACACATAATACAAAGTTCTGGATCGTATTCAAAAAATGGATTGGATGTGTCTTTTTTAGGAAGAACACGTTTTCCATGGAAACTTGTCTGTTCAACGCCGTATTCTAAGCAATAAGATTGTAATTTACAAGCGCCATTTTGTGGACAAGAAAAGCAATGCTCATTGTGATTGCTCATGAGAAGATCAAGAATAAAATGTCTTGCTTCTTTTACTTTTTCTGAGTGGGTAAAAATTTTCATTCCTTCTGCACAATGTTCAGAACAAGCGGTGAAAAGTCCTTTTTTACGACCGCCTTCGATTTCTACAACACACATACGACATGAGCCATCTGGAGCTAATTCTTTCATATGGCAAAGAGTTGGAATTTCGATTCCAAGAGAAGTAGCAGCTGTTAAAATCGTAGTTTCTTTTTCAACTTCACATGGAATCCCATTTATTTCGATATGAATTGACATTTATGATTTCCTCCCATTATGTTCAAATTTGCAAGAGCCTGAAGGGCAGTGTTTTCCATTGATATGTGCTTCAAATTCTTCTCTGCGATGTTTTAAGCAGGAGTTAAGTGCTTTATTGACAGACTGACCAAGACCACAAGCCGATAAAGCAGAAACTTGGTTGCTCATCTTTTCTAAACGTTCTACATCTCCTTCTTTGGCACGACCTTCTACAAAATCAGTGAGAAGTTCTAGAATACGAGTGGTACCAATACGGCAAGGCGTACATTTACCGCAGGATTCATGGACGAAGAATTCAAATACTTTTTGAATGTATTCTACAAGACAGACGCTTTCATCCATTACAACAATCGCACCAGAACCGATAGCAAGCTCTTCTTTTACCATATCTTCATAGGAATAAAGAGTGTCAAATTGTTCAGGGAATGCGATAGGGCCAGATTGTCCGCCAATATGTAAAAACTTAATCGGTTTACCAGTTCCACTTCCGCCACCAAGAGCTTCGTCCGTAATGAGATCGCGAAGAGGAATTCCAAGGTTTACTTCAAATACACCACGGTTTTTGGAGTGACCGCTAATGGACACTAATTTTGTACCTCCGCTTTCAGGGGTACCATAGCTTAAAAATGTTTCACTACCTTCTGCTAAAATAACTGGAATACAAGCGAATGTTTCTACGTTATTTACAAGCGTTGGTTTTCCATAAAGACCAACTTCTGCTAAATGAGGAGGTTTGATTCTAGGACGTCCTGTTTTCCCTTCAATGGAGTTTAAAAGTGCAGAGTTTTCTCCACAGACGTAGGCACCACCGCCAGATACAATTGTAATTTCATAGTCAAATCCTTCAATACCAAGAATGTTTTTCCCTAAATAGCCAGCCTCTTTTGCATGATCAATTGCCTCTTGGAATGTTTTTTGAATCGTACGATATTCTCCACGAATATAAATATAGCCTTGTTTGGAATCAAAAACATAACCTGCGATTAACATTCCTTCGATAACGCTAAGGGGAGAATGAGCAAGCAGTTCTCGATCTTTAAATGTTCCAGGTTCTCCTTCGTCCGCATTACAGACGATATATTTTGGATCACCTTCTATATGATAAAGGCTTTTCCATTTTCGACCAGCAGGATAAGCTGCACCACCACGTCCTTTTACATTTGCATTTAAAATTTCATCAATAATCGCTGGCTTATCCATTGTGATAGCCTTTTTGATTCCTGAAAAACCGCCAAGGGATACAAAATCAGATACAGAAGTAGGATTCATCTTCCCGACGTTTTTTAACAATACAGATGCTTGTTTTGTCATAATATCACCGCTTTCTTTTTTATTGCTCTCGTTTACCGCTTCTTAAGTCATCAAGAAGTTGTCGAATGACTTTGCGATCTAAGTTTCCATAAACAGTATCTTTTACTTTGATGACAGGGCCAATATCACAGGCACCAACACATGGAATATAGTGGAATGCAAACATACCGTCTTCTGTAGTTTCTCCAATTTTCACACCTAATTCTTCTTCCAGAATCTGAGTGATTTCTTCTGAATGAGAGAAATGGCAAGGGGTGCTGTTGCATATTTTTAAGACAAAACGAGCCTTTGGTTTTGTTTTTAACATGGCATAAAAAGTAATAATATCATAGACGCGGGTAGCAGGAAGACCCACTTCTTTTGCTACGATTTCCGCTGTTTCCTTGTCAATATAGTTAAGACCAGATGCATTCTGAAGTTCATGTAGAATTTTTAGCAGATGTTCTGTGTCTCCTCCGTTTTCACGGATAATGGAATAGACTTCCGTTGTTGTAAGTTTAGTTTTCACTTCCATAGCAGCTCCTTTATAAAGTTAATGTTAAATATTAGAGTAACAGGCGTTGATTGATTAGTCAATAGAAAAAGGAGAAATTAACAAAAATAAATTTTATATTTGCAATACTATGATATAAAATTAACAATTAATATGAAAGAGGGATATTATATATATGGGAATATAGATAAAAAAGAAACGAAAATAGATATTCTATGAACAAAATATCTATTTTCGTTTCTGATAAGCAGTAATTCAGAAACTAGGTTTGTATTTTCAACATGTAAAAAGAAAATGGATTAGAAGTCAATTTTATTTAAGGCGCTGATTAAAGCTCGAACAGAAGCATCGATAATATCATCATGAATGCCAGCCCCCCAAGTAATTGTTCCATCTGGAGCCTGCACCCCAACATAAGCGCAAGCTTTCGCGTTAGAACCTGTTTCTAAGGCGTGTTCTTCATAAGTGGTAACAGAGTAATGTTCCATAACTTTGCTGTGACGTTCAATAGCATTGCAAACAGCACTTAAACGACCATTTCCCCAGCCATGATAGATTTTTTCGATACCATTTTTTGTAATATTAATTTCTGCCTCCACTTTTCCAGAGTCAAGATGAGTAAATTTACTTGATTTAATTTCAATTGGCGTAGTGAGATTAATATAGCCATCTTTAAACGCAGTAAAGATTTCTTCTGCTGTTAATTCCTTATGCTCATGATCAGAAATATTTTTTATGTAATAGCCTACATCTTCCCGCATTTTTGCAGGAAGGTCAAAGCCATATTTATGTTCAAGAATATAGCCGATACCACCTTTTCCAGACTGACTGTTAATGCGGATAACATCTCCTTCATAAACACGGCCAAGGTCATGAGGATCAATTGGAAGATAAGGGACTGTCCAGTCTTCACAATTTTGTTCTTCTCTAAAGTTCATACCTTTTGCAATGGCATCTTGATGAGAGCCAGAAAAAGCTGCAAATACAAGTTTTCCAGAATAAGGAGAGCGTTCATAAACGGTCATTCCACTCACTTTTTCATAAATATTTACAAGCTCTGGCATATTGCTAAAATCAAGTTTTGGATCGACGCCATGGGTATACATATTCAATGCTAATGTAATAATGTCTACGTTTCCTGTACGTTCCCCATTGCCAAATAATGTTCCTTCCACTCGGTCGGCGCCTGCTAATAATGCCAATTCGGTATCGGCAACACCACAACCTCGATCGTTATGTGGATGGACGGATAAGATGATATTTTCACGGCAATGAAGGTGTTTGCTCATATATTCAATTTGGCTTGCGTAGACGTGAGGTAGAGAGTGTTCTACTGTAACAGGAAGGTTAATAATCACTTTCCAATCATCTTTTGGGTTCCAAGTGTCGATGACTGTGTTACAAATGCGAAGTGCAAATTCCATTTCTGTTCCAGTAAAGCTTTCAGGGGAGTATTCAAAGAAAATATTATCCCCTGCGTCCTTTGCTAATTCTTTTAATAATTTAGCTCCGTCTTCGGCAATTTTTACGATTTCATCTTCTGATTTTTTGAATACCTGTTGTCTTTGAGCCACAGAAGTAGAATTATAAAGGTGAACAACCACTTTAGATTTACAGCCTTTTAAAGATTCGAAAGTCTTTTTTATAATATGTTCCCTTGCTTGTGTTAAAACTTGAATGGTAACATCTTCAGGGATTAAGTCCTGTTCGATTAAAGTTCTTAAAAATGTATATTCAGTTTCGGACGCCGCTGGAAATCCAACTTCAATTTCTTTAAACCCGATTTTTACAAGATGTTGAAAAAATTCAACTTTTTCTTCGAGGCTCATAGGAATAATTAAAGCTTGATTTCCATCTCGCAAGTCAACACTGCACCAAATAGGAGGTTTTTCAATATACTCTTTTTGTGCCCAATCAAGACAAGTTTCTGGTGGCATAAAATACATTCTGTGATATTTTTTGCAATTTTCCATAATAAGAAATCCTTTCTAATCTAATATAATAACGACGAGAAACAGGGAGAGCTTGTTGTCTTTGCGCAAACGATGAAAAACTTGCAAATCAAGTTTTTCACCTTCACAGACAGTCGCCATATGTGAGCATAAATGTTCCCGCATGGCTCGTTGTCTTTGTGCAAAAAAAAATCTTCCTTCTCCAACAAAAAGTTAGAGACGAAAGATAAATCTTACGCGGTACCACTCTATTTCATACAAATTGTATGCACTCATGGATACGGGTTTTAAACCTTATATCCTCCCAAGATAACGGTAGGGTTCCGGTGATGCCTACTACATAGTTCAGCATACTACTCAAAGGCGAGTTCGGAAAAATATCTTCACTGTTTTGCACCACCAACAGCTCTCTGTAGATTTTATTTTTCTTACTATTCCTTATCAACGTATTTCGCTTTTGAAATAATTTATCATAGTAACGTGATAGTGTCAATGGTTATTTTTCTTTTTTCATCGGGAAAAATACGACATATTTTGATTTGAAGGAATAAACTTTTATTCATATTTTAAGAGAGGGATAGGAAAAATAAGGAATTTATATGGAAATAAAAGGAGATTTGAAGGTTCAAAAAAATTATAAAAAATAATAGAAATTTAGGACTATTTTAAAATTTAAATAGTCCTTTTGTTCACATAGACAGGGCGATATTTAGAATAAATGATTTTTTGACTATGATATAATCCGAAATATCCAGATAACGTATAGCTTAAGGCGATTGCAATCGCATAATAAGGCATACCACCATATCCAAATAACTCAAAACTAATGAGTAAAGAAGTAATAGGGCAATTGGTAGCACCACAAAATACAGCAGTCATACCGACGGCAGAACAAAGCTCAGGTGGCAATCCAATAAGAGAAGAAAAGGCGCATCCAAATGTGGCACCAACAAAAAAGCTAGGGACGATTTCGCCACCTTTAAACCCTGCACCAAGAGTGAGAGCTGTGATTATCATTTTGAAAAGAAAAGCTCCTTTTGGAACGGTTCCTGTTTCGATAGCAGTTGCAATTACATCCATTCCTGCACCATTATAAGTTCTTGTTCCAATGAGTAATGTAAAGAGGATAACAAGAATACCTCCCACAAAAATACGAACATAGGCATTTTTAAAATATTTTTTGTAGAGATATTCGAAAGTATGTAAAATAATACAAAAGATAATGCTGATAATTGCACAGCCAACCGCAAGAAATACGAGGCGAATAGCATTGGAAATAGTAAATTCAGGTATAACAGTAAGAGGAAAGGATTCTGGCATTAATCCAAAGTATTTTGCAACGCCAGCACCAATAAAGGCGGAGCAAACACAAGGAACTAATGCAGAGTAATAAAGGACTCCAACGCTGACAACTTCCATCGAGAAAATTGTAGCTGCCATTGGTGTGCCAAAAAGTGCAGAAAAAGAAGCACTCATTCCACACATGATTACAATTTTTTGATCTAACTCGTTTAGTTTCAGCCAGTGTCCAAGTTGGGTGCCAATACTACCTCCTAGCTGTAAAGCCGCACCTTCTCGTCCAGCAGAGCCTCCAAAAAGATGGGTAATAATCGTAGAGATAAAAATTAAAGGTGCCATTTGGATAGGAATCGAATCTCCAGAATGAATGGCCGAAATAATAATATTTGTCCCTGAATTTTTATCTTTTAATAACCAATATAAGAAGACGATAAAAATACCGCTAATTGGTAAGAAAAATAAAAGATTTTCATGTGCTATTCGAGTTGATGTTGCCCAATGCATTGCTTTGCCAAAAGCCGTTCCAATCCCACCTACCACCAGTCCAATCGTAATAGAAAAAATACCCCATTTCAAAAATAGTTTTGTTGTTTTAAGAGAAACTTTTACTCCATAATGAAATTTCGTTTTCCAGTCATCCATAACTTTCCCTGCCTTTTGTAAAAATAATTTGTTTCAAAGAATATATTGTTTGATCGCTTCTTATTGTTTATGTCATAATAATAGTGTGTTTCATAGCAATCGTATTCATTATAGCATACTTGTATATTTTTTGTAGATTGTTGTTTTCTATAAAAATAGGATAGAAAATAAAAAAAGGAGGTAGAACATTGTGAAGGTCATTTATGAAGAACCATTAACGTGCAAAGGAAAATTAGTTGTATTAGAAAACCGTTGGTATTTTTCTTTTGAAGAGCAGGGGCCAGATAATCGTTATAAGAAAAGACCATTTCAAGTGCTAGATAAAGAATTTAATGAGTTTTGTGAGCGGTTGAAAAAGAATTTTATTTATTATGAAGAACAAAAACAAAAAGGGTGTTCTTCTATTATAAAAGGAGAAGGAGGACAGTGGATACGATTTGGAATTCGAGAAGGGGTCTGTCTTTTTTATCAGAGCTATCCAATTAAAAGTAGAAAAAAATTAGAAGAGACTCTTTTGGAGTTACAAAGGGCAAAAGAAAAGGCTGAGCAGTTACTAAACAAAGAAAAAGAGGAAACACTTTTATAGAACAAGAAGAGAGATACAAGAACAACGGATCTTCTGTGGACAGAATCGAAAGAATCCTTGTCATTTTATCTTGTATGATTTAAAATAAAGAGTCCCGTAGAAAATCCAAGATTTTAGAAGTTTCCTAACAGGAATCAGGGATAAAAAATAAAATATTAATAAGTTAATCGTAGAAAGGATTCCCATGAAAGAAAAGAAATATTTAGTAGGCATTGTTGCCTTAATTATCTTATGTGTATTAGGATGGTTTTTATACTCCAATTTTAAACCAGAGACACAAGAGGGCAATAAGAAAATTGATGTTGTTGTAGTGCATGGAAATAAGGAAGAAAAAACGTTTCATTATGAAACAGATGCAGAATATTTAAGTGATGTCTTAACAAAAGAAGGTTTAATTGAAGGAGAAGAAAGTCAGTACGGACTTTTTATCACAACGGTTGATGGAGAAAAGGCAGATGATTCCAAACAGCAATGGTGGTGCATCACACAAAATGGAGAACAGGTAAATACCTCTGTTAGCCAAACGCCTGTGATCGATGGCGAACAATATGAACTCACATTAAAGGAAGGATATTAATTGGCAAGTTCAAAAACAAGAGAATTGACATTGATGGCAATTTTTACTGCCATTTTATTAGTCGGACAAGTAGCACTTGGCTTTCTACCCAATATTGAAGTTGTAAGTCTCCTTATTATCTTATATACAATCCATTTAAAGAAAAAAGTATTTTTCGTTATTTATGCATTTGTCTTATTAGAAGGATTGATTTATGGCTTTGGATTGTGGTGGATTAATTATTTATATATATGGAGTATTTTAGCACTTTTAGCTCTGTGCTTTCAAAAACAAACTTCTGTATTCTTTTGGAGTTTGCTTTCAGGATTTTATGGAATGGGATTTGGAGCTCTTTGTTCCATACCGTATTTTTTTCTTAGTGGAACAAAGGCAGCATTTGCTTATTGGGTTTCAGGATTGATTTATGATATCCCTCATTGTATTGGGAATGTTATTATTTGTATGCTGTTATTCAAACCATTGAATGGAATATTAGAGAAAGCAGTTTGTTCAGAGTGATATATGGCATAAGAAGATATAAATTGTCGATAAAAATACACTAAAAAGTTTTTTATATTTTTAGTGTATTTTTTTATGTTATAGGAAATTCCTCGCAAAGCGAGTTATCCTATAACATAAAAAAAGCACTACGTGCGAACGGTGCGCAGCTCGCAAAGAAGATAATTTTGCTTCGCAAATTGCTCGCGCGCGGCAAAGTGTACGTTGCTCAAAGTGACCGAAAGTCGCGAAGAGTGCGCAACGCATACTTTGTTCTGTTATGGAAAAGTGGTTTCTAACAACAGGATGAAGAAAAATATTTTGTTTTAGTATAGAAAATGTTACAATGAAAAAGAACTTATTTGCTATAAAGAAGTGAGTAGGATAGTGAATAAGAACTTTTGAATAGGAAGATAAGAAAGGTCAGGAAATAGAATGAGAAATATAAAGATTACAATTGAATATGATGGAGGAAGATATGATGGGTGGCAACGATTAGGAAAAGACGAATCCTCTAATACTGTGGAACAAAAATTATTAGAAGTGATTCGCAAGATGACAAATGAAAATCCAACATTAAACTGTGGTTCTCGTACAGAAGTTGGCGTTCATGCTTATGAACAGATTGCTAATTTTCAAACAAAAAGTAGTATGAGACCACTAGAAATGAAGCATTATTTTAATCGTTATTTACCAAGAGATATTGCAGTTACTTATGTAGAAGAAGTTCCAGAACGTTTTCATGCTACGTTAAATGCAAAGAGCAAAACATATTTATATCGTATTGCAATTGGAGACACTATTCCAGTGTTTGATAGAAAATATGTGTATTATTGTTTTGGAAAATTAAATATCGATAAGATGAGAGAAGCAGGAGAATTACTTGTTGGGACTCATGATTTTAAGGCATTTTCTACTGTGAAAAAGAGCAAGAAATCAACTGTTCGTACGGTAGAGAGCGTAGATATTTATAGTGATGGGAATGAAGTTCAGATCACAATGAAAGCCAATGATTTTCTTCACAACATGGCTCGAATTATTGCAGGTGTTTTAATTGAAGTTGGAGAAGAGGTGAGAGAACCTCAAATTATTACAGAAATTTTTGAAAGCGGTGTTCGCAATGAAGAAATTGAGATGGCGGATGCAAAAGGTCTATTTTTACAAGAAATTGAGTATTAGAAGAGAACAGGCGAGCCAGATGAGCCGAGTATAAAAATGGAGGTATTGGTATGTGGGCAAGTGAAAGTGTATTTTATCAAATTTATCCGCTAGGATTTTGTGGAGCACCATATGAAAATGATGGTGTGTTAGTGGATAGAATAAAAAAAGTGATTGATTGGATTCCTCATATTAGAAAGGTAGGAGCAAATGCCATATATTTTTCACCAGTGTTTGAATCCGATTGTCATGGATATGATACAAGGGACTATAGAAAAATAGATGTTCGATTAGGCAGTAATGAAACTTTTGGAACAGTTTGTCAAGAACTTCATAAAGCGGGGATAAAAGTCGTATTGGACGGTGTTTTTAATCATGTTGGACGTGGATTTTTCGCATTTCAAGATGTGAAAGAAAAGCAGAGGGATTCTCAATATAAAGATTGGTTTTATATTAATTTTGATGGAAATTCCAATTATGACGACGGATTTTCGTATGAAGGTTGGGAAGGACATTTTGAACTTGTAAAATTAAACCTTCAAAATAAGCAAGTAATCCAACATATTTTTTCTTGTATAAAAGGTTGGATAGAAGAATTTGATATTGATGGGTTGCGTTTAGATGTGGCTTATTGCCTAGATCATAATTTTTTAAAAAGGCTTAGAAGTTTCTGTGAAGGGTTAAAGAAAGATTTTTTCCTTGTAGGAGAGTTATTACATGGGGATTATAATCAGTTTGTCAATAACGAAGAACTTCATAGTTGTACCAATTATGAGTGCTATAAAGGTCTTTATTCTAGTTTTAATAGCATGAATATGTTTGAAATTACACATAGTTTATTACGGCAGTTTGGACCAGAAAATTGGACACTTTATAAAGGGAAGCATCTATTAAGCTTTGTGGATAACCATGACGTAACGAGAGTTGCAACGATTTTACAAAATAAAAATCATTTGTCACTTATTTATGGGTTGTTATTTGGTATGCCAGCAATTCCTTGTATTTATTATGGAAGTGAGTGGGGAGCAAAAGGGGATAAGGCAGATGGAGATTGGAATCTTCGCCCATGTTTTGAGGTAGCAGAAGAAAATGAATTGACTGAGTGGATAGGAAAGTTAGCAAATATCCATAAGGAAAGCGAAGCTCTTTGTTACGGAGATTTTCGTTCTGTTCTTCTGACAAACAAGCAAGTGATTTTTGAAAGAAAGACAGAAAATGAAAGAATACTGGTTGCCATTAATGCGGATGAACAGACATATATGGCACATTTTGATGCAGGATGTGGAAGAGCAGAAGAGTTGATTACTGGGAAAGATCATGATTTTGGAGGCGGAAGCGAACTTCCGCCATATAGTGTACAGTATTGGAAGATGGAACGATAATGATGAAAGAAGTAGAGCGTTCAGTGATAGGAATGTTACTGAAAATGGAGCGACTCAAACAAAACAAAGGGCAAAACAAGAGAAATTAAAGCAGTATGAAACTTTTTGCAAAAAGAGAGAGATTACATCATTTAAAAAGTATAGAGATGAAATCAAAGAAGGATTTTCTTATCTAAAAAAAGAAAAGGGAATTCGAAACATCTATTTATATATGAGTGTGACAAGTGGAGCATCCGATGGAATTAATATTGTTACTCAGGCTTATTATCAGACTCAGACTTGGTTATCTGTTACAATGCTTGGATTTTTAAAGAGTGCGGAAATGCTAGGAAGAGTATGTAGTGGATATTTTCAATATAAAATGGAAATACCGCCTAAAAAAAGATATAGATTTATAAAGTTTGTCTATACTTTTTATGATATAATGGATGCTTTCCTTCTTTGGATGCCCTATCCCTTGATGTTATTGAATCGTTTTTTTTGTGGGGCGTTAGGAACATCCAGTGCAACCATTCGAGAAACAGCGGTACAGTCTTATTTACCAAGCGATATGAGAGCAAGAGTGAATGCAATATTCAATATCATCTTTGCAGTTGGGGGGATATTCTTTCAATTTTTGGCTGGGGGACTTGGGCAAATGTTATCCTATCAGACAGTATCATTGTTATTAGGAAGTATAGCTTTTGTTGCAATGATCATGTTAATCGTAATACCAAAAAAAGAAAATCAACCTATTTATGAAGCGGAAAGAAGGAGTACTAGAGCACTAGAAAATGATTATAAATCTATAGAAATAATTGAATAACAATTAGGATACAAATTCTTGAGTTAGTTATAGAAAAAAGTTAAAATTTATCAAGCCTTTGTGTATGATGGATATGTCATAATTAATAGGATGTGAATAAGATGATATATCCATCTGTATGCTTTTGTAATGTATGAGAGGTTTTAGTTGTTTCTAAGAGAAAAGCAAGATGAAATTTATATTGGGAATATTTTTTATCTTGAATAAATAGATAAAAATAACGAGAAAGCCGAGAAAGAAGGAAATAAAAAAATAATTAAAAAAACTTGTTGACAAGTATAAAAGCATATGATAATATACTCTATGTTGTCACGAAGACAGCATCGAAAAACGAAAAGTTTTGAAAAAAAGAAATAAAAAAAGTTCTTGACAAACAAAACTGAGTAAGATATAATGAATAAGCTGTTTCGAAAGAAACAAAAACATTGATAATTGAATAATAAAACAACCTTGA
>CAJMOB010000034.1:0-35185 GCA_905214925.1 uncultured bacterium
CAAGGTTAATGGCTACGAATTTACAAGGCTCCTCCCACCGCCTAAAGGCAGTGGGTTTCCGCCTACGAAAAACGAAAGGATTTAATTTATGAATATTTACGGCTTTCAAAAATCAACTCTTCTTGACTATCCAGAACATCTTGCAGCAACCATCTTTACTGGAAGCTGTAATTTTTGTTGTCCTTTTTGCCACAACGGGGGATTAGTTCTTCATTGTAATACACTTTCTAAAATTCCAGAAACAGAAGTGATTGACTATTTAAAAAAACGAAAAAATATTTTAGAAGGAGTTTGTATTACAGGCGGCGAGCCAACCCTTCAAAAAGATCTGGCTGATTTTATTTATCAAATCAAGGAATTAGGCTATCGAGTAAAATTAGACACCAATGGATATGAACCAAATATATTACAATCTCTACTAGAACAAAATTTATTGGACTATGTAGCAATGGATATTAAAAACAGTCCACAAAATTATGCAAAAACCGCAGGATTATCCACAATAACTTTTGAAAACATCGATTCCTCTGTTAATATTCTGAAAAAGACAGCGATAGACCACGAATTTCGCACTACGGTTATCCAAGAATTCCATACTCTCGACGATATTTTAAAAATTGGAAACTGGTTAAAAGGTGATTCTTTTTACTATTTACAAAGCTATAAAGATTCTCCTGATCTAATACAACAAGGCTATCATGCCCACGATACCGAAACCCTATTACAATTTTATTCCTCTGTAAAACAATTTCTTCCAAATACATTTCTAAGAGGAATCGACATAGAATAAAACCCTTTTTTAAATTTCGTTCAACGAGAGGAGATAAGAAATATGGATTTTACAACAACAACTGAGCGCTTAATTTTGAAAACAGAAACCGAAATGGCATGGCATAAAATTTTAGAATTTTATGAGGAAAACAAAAAACATCTAGAACCAGTAGAACCTACCCGTGACACACATTTTTATACACCTGCTTATCAACTTCAAACACTCTCCATTGAACATCAGCTTATGAAAAGTAAAACCTATTTAAGGCTTTGGATCTATTTAAAAAAAGACCCTAAAAATATGATAGGAACGATTTGTTTTTCTAATATTTTTCATAAAACAGCCTATTTAGGGTATAAAATGGACTACCGCTTTTTAAAACAAGGATATTGTTATGAAGCATGCAAGCATGCTATGGATATCATCCAATCCCAATATGATGTTTCCAAAATAAAAGCCTATGTCCTCCCTTCTAATATTGGTTCCATTCGTCTATTAGAAAAGCTACAATTTCATCAAAATACTAGCGGTCTTAAAAACTCTTCTATCTATGGAGAAGAAAAACCTATGCTGTTATATGAATATAGCGAAATAAGAAATAGTGAAAACTAACGATAAAAAAGAGCGATTACAAAAAGATTTATTCTAAAAAACTCTTCTTTTTATAATCGCTCTTTTGTTGTATCCTATTATCCTATAAAATTACTATTCTATCTTTGTATCTTAACAGACAATGACTATACCAATGGAGCAATCCAATAGCCAAAAGTCCCTGTTTTCATGTTACTTGCTTCTACAGGGATAAATTCCTTAAATCCAAACTGTGTTGCCATATATTTTTCTTGATTCGTATACACCCCTGGCACTCCTAATACATTTCCTACTTCGTTATCTCTCCTTCGAATCCGTCCTAATACGATGTACTGATGTTCATAATATCCATGAACTAAAAAACTATTACTTCCATAGTGCCAATTGCTAATTTCTAATTTTCCAATGTCCTGTGGATGAATCCGAGCCATTTCTAAAATATGAGGATGATTTGGATATTCTATCTTTGGACTCTCACTTAATAACGCCCTCGTACGATCGATTTCCCGTGGAGTCTCTTGTTGTTCTTTCTGTTGTTGTGGTGGAAAATCTATCCTATCCCTTGCTTTTTCCTTCACTTTCTGATACTCTAGATCTGTTTGTCTCGTTTCCTGCATTTCTCTTTGTTGAGGAGCTGACATTTTTTCTTGATCTTTTCCACTATAAATTGATTGTAACCCTAAAAAAATCTCATGATCCAGAATTAAACCAGGAATTTCTATAATTTTTTCACTTTGTTCTGAATTTTCAACATTTTTTGTAATATTTTTACGCTCTATGTATTTATTTTCTATTTGATTATTAATATTTTGTCCTACCACCAAAGAATCCCCTGAATTTTCCAATTCCCTCTCATCCTCTTGTTCTTCTGCCGTTTTCTGTAATGGTGATACTTCCATAGGACGTCTTTCTTCTACTAATTCTACTGGAGTAACTGAAGCATAAGTAAAACGATTTTCCTGTTCTTCTACTAATACTTCAGATTCCTGAGATACTTGTTCTTTTAAAGATGACTCACTCATTCCTAACGGATACTCTGAATCCATTGGAACATTTAGATCTCTTGAGGAATACAGCCGTTTTTTTTCTGATTCAATCTGGTTTTCTTTTTCTTCTACTTGTTTGATATGAGTAATTTCTTTTTCTGACTCTATTTTTTGCTCTGGCTTCTCAACGGATGGTCTTATTGCATCCTCATTGTTTCTAACACTTATTCTATTCTTTTCTTCATTTTCTTTTATGAAAGTAGGTTCTGGCCTTTGTACTAACTTTTCCTCTGGCTCCTTTTTGTCTTCATGTCCTTCATTTGGCGTCTTTACTGATTCTTTTTCTTGCTTCCTATTGGTCTCTAACTTTCCAATGGAGATTGGATTATCATCCCATTCTGTACCATAGGCCAACTCCCCATTGTAATAGAGAATGACTCCTCCCATTCGTTCAAATGGTATAGAGCTTTGAAACATATTTTTCTCATCGGTCTCCTTTCGAAACTCACTTTCTTCTTCATAAAATCGCATCGTTCCACCGAGAACACCGATTAATTTTCCACTTTCATGATAATAAAAATACACCTGAAACTCTTTATCTTTTAAACATTTGGGATCTTGTGCATGAACAAGTAATTTTAATCTTCCTTTTCGAATATCTATTTTTACATATCCTGCATTCTCACCTTTTCTTCCACGTTCATACTTATATAAATAAGATACAATTCTTCGATAATCGGTCATATTTCTCCTCCTCTATATCCATAAATTTCTTCACGACTAGCATAAGGTTACTTCCATTTCATTCTAATTTATGTAATCGAAGAAGAAATTATGCCTTCTACCTAAGAACAAAGTGTGCTTTGCATACTTTGCTCCCTAAAACGATGAGAAACACGCTTTGCGAGTTTCTCACGTTCACGGGCAGTCGTCATAAACTCATGCTAGCATAGCTTCTGACTCGTTGCCTTCGCGTAAATAAAAAATAGAGCCAACAACTATTGACTCCATTTTATTTCCAATTATTTTATTCTCTTATTTTGTTTCGTGAATCTCACAAAGAGCATCACTTAGCTTAGCAAATTCCTCTAATGTTAACGCTTCTCCACGAACCGTTGCTTTTAATCCAATGGATTCAATGGCTCTTACAATTTCTTCTTTACTAAAAGAAAGATCTTGTGCATTATTGAGTCCATTTTGTAATGTTTTTCTTCTCTGATTAAAAGAAGCGCGAATAATACGGAACATTAATTTCTCATCTTTTACTTGAACTGGTGGTTCTTGATGTCTTGTCAATCGAATAACCGCAGAGCCTACATTTGGTCTTGGAATAAAGCAATTTGGCGGTACATTAGCGATAATATATGGCTTTGCATAATACTGGACTGCTAAAGATAATGCACCATAATCCTTCGTTCCTGGGCCTACTTGCATACGATCTGCTACTTCTTTTTGAACCATAACCGTAATATTATCGATTGGAACTCCACTTTCAAATAAACCCATAATAATAGGAGTAGTAATATAATATGGTAAATTGGCTACTACTTTAATCGGCTTCCCATTATTATACTTATTTGCGATTTCATTCATATCCACTTTTAAAATATCATTATTTAACACTTCTACATTATCATAAGGTGCTAATGTCTCCTCTAAAATTGGAAGGAGTTTTGTATCGATTTCTACAGCTAACACTTGTCTTGCACGTTCTGCTAAATATTGTGTCATCGTTCCAATTCCTGGACCAATTTCCAACACAAAATCATCTTTTGTCACATTGGCTCCATCCATGATTTTTGTTAATACATGATCATCAATTAAAAAGTTTTGTCCAAATTTTTTTTGAAATCCGAACTGATATTTTTGAATGATTTCAATCGTCTTTTTAGGATTACTTAATTTCTCCATAACTACCTCATTTTCATTTCATACGATATAATGCTTTTGCATTTTTATAGGTGGTTTCAATGACTTCCTCATAACTAATATCCTTAATCCTAGCAATTTCTTTTGCCACATGAGGTAAATTTAAAGAAGAATTTCTCTTTCCTCTATTTGGCTCAGGTGCTAAATATGGACAATCAGTTTCTAATACAATTCTTTCTAAAGGAATTTCTTTCACTGCTTCTTTTAACTTTTTCGCATTATTAAAAGTAACAACGCCTCCTACTCCTATATAAAAATTCATATTTAAAATTTCTTGTGCAACTTCCTTAGAATAAGAAAAGCAGTGTACAACACCACCGATCTCTTCTGCATATGCCTCCCTCATTAAATCCAATGTATCTTTTGCTGCATCTCTACTATGAATAATAACAGGAAGCTTTAATTCTCTTGCTAATGCCATTTGTTTCATAAACCAAATTTTTTGAATTTCTTTATCTGGTTCACGATAGTGATAATCTAACCCAATTTCCCCTATTGCAACAATTTTATCTTCCATCGCAAATTGACGGAGTTGCATAATATCGGCAGATGTCATTTCTCCAACTTCATTTGGATGAACTCCAACTGCCCCATAAACATTTGGGAATCTTTTTGTAAGCTCAACGGTATTTTGTGATGTTTTAATATCAGCTCCTACATTAACAACATAAGCGATGTCATTAAAAGGGAAACTATCAAGAAGTTCATCACGATCTGTATCAAATGCTTCATCATCATAATGTGCATGACTGTCAAATATCATTATTTTTACCTCCGTTTAGAAAACATATATCTTCAGCTGATAGTAGATTTTCCGACTCTACTATAGCATAAATCCATAGAGAAAGCAAAAACTTCATTTTCTCCTTGCTTAATCGATCCTTATCAGAGTATAATTTTTCTAGTAGCAAATACATATAAGAAAGGAGATTCTTTCATGAATCAGGATTTTATTACATTTACAATTGAAAAGAAAAAAAATATTGCATTAATTGCCCATGACAATGAAAAAGCAAAGTTAATTCAATGGTGCAAGGATCATTACGATATATTAAAACAACACAATTTATATGGAACAGGTACTACTTCCCGCATGATTACAGACCAGGCCAACTTAACAGTAAAAGGCTATAATAGCGGTCCTTTAGGTGGTGACCAACAAATCGGAGCAAAAATCGTAGAAGGTGTTATTGACTTTATTATCTTCTTCTCTGATCCATTAACTGCACAGCCTCATGATCCAGATGTAAAAGCTCTTATGAGAATTGCCCAAGTATATGATATTCCTATGGCAATTAATAAAGCAACTGCTGATTTCTTATTGACTTCCATTTATATGGATAAAACTTATGAGCATCAAGTGATCAACTTCCAAAAAAATATAAAAGAGCGTGCAGAAAGTCTATAATACTGAGAAATGGAGAATTCATATGAGAGTAATTGACTGTCACTGTGATACATTGACTGCTCTATTTTATCAAAATGAGGAGAATAAAAATCCCAATCTTCGTAACAATGACTTACACTTGGATCTAGAAAGAATGAGCAAAAACCAGTATGTGCTGCAAAACTTTGCCATCTTTCTTGATACTAAAAATATAAAACATCCTTTTTTAGAATGTCTAAAAGTAATTGACTTTTATTATGAACAATTAAAGAAAAATGAAGACATCATTTCTCCTGCTTATTGTTTTCAAAATATCATTGATAATATGGCAAATGAGAAATTATCGGCTATGTTAACATTAGAAGATGGAGGAATTTTGGAAGGCAGTCTTTCAAATCTTAGAAATTTATATCGTCTTGGAGTCCGAATGGTTACCCTTACTTGGAATTATGAAAATGCCATTGCAGGCCCTGGACTTTTCTATGATAAAGAAGGAACACCAAATCCTTATAAAAGAAATGCGGCAGGTGGACTCACTGATTTTGGAAAAGAAGTGGTTTCTGAAATGGAAAAGCTAGGTATTATCATTGATGTATCTCATCTTTCCGATCAAGGATTTTTTGATGTACTGAACCATACAAAAAAACCATTTATCGCAAGCCATTCTAACAGCGCTTCTGTCTGCTCCATCTGTAGAAATCTAACAGATCCGATGTTAAAAGCTCTTGGGGAGCGTGGTGGAATCGCAGGTCTCAATTTCTGTGAAGATTTTATAACCGACAATTCTTCACTGGCTCATAATCCAAACGAATTAGAGGAGAAATTAATTGCCCACGCTCATCATATCGTAAATGTAGCAGGTATTGAAGCATTAGCTCTTGGTTCGGATTTTGATGGAATCCATGGCAACGCATGGTTACAAGACGTAAGCTACATGGAATACCTCTATCATAGTTTACAAAAGAGCGGATTTTCTTCTTCCGATCTGGATAAGATTTTCTATCAAAATGTACTTCGTATTTATCAAGATATTTTATAACGATGAGAAGCAGCTTTGCGAACTTCTCACGTTCCCAGACAGTCGCCATATAGGAGCATAAATGCTCCTGCATGGCGACTGTCTTTTTTACTTTTTCTTCCCACATTCTTTTTCACAAGAATCGCATGAAATTCCAAACTCTCTACATCGCCGTTCTTTTTTCATTCCAATCGTACCTACTCTTCTAAAAAAGCTCTGAGGAAGTCCAAATACAAGGACAATACCAAGTACAATGGCAATAGCAACTTTCATGGCAGACATTCCTGTTGTCAATGCCTCTCTTAGATCATTCACAACTACATGATAAGAGGTCATACAAATACCTGCTCCTGGAACAAGAGGAAAAATACCTGCTATTAAAAATATCGTTACAGGACAATGCTTTCTCACAGCAAAAATTCTCGATAATAATACAATAACAACTGCCGAAGCTAGTGCTCCAAAAAAGTTTCCTGCAATCATTTTAACAAGCAAATAGACGAACCAACCGACGCCTCCTGTAATACCACACCATGGATAATATTGCTTTGGGACTCCATAGAGTAAGGAAAACGCAATACTGCCAATAGTGGCTCCCATTACTTGTATAATAAAGGACATCATAAAATATTTCCTCCTAATAAATGATGATACATCAAGAATACAAATCCAATTCCCATAGCAATACTAAAGAAAACTAAAACAGCATCTAACATTCGAACCGCTCCTGAAATATAATCTCCATCTGCAAAATCTCGGATAGAGTTTGTAAATGGAACTCCAGGAACCAATGGCATAATAGATCCTGCAATCATAGCGTCCATATGTTGTCCAATTTCAAAATAATAGGAAATTAAACAAACAACCGTTAAAAGGATTCCTCCACATAAATTTCCCGTTATTTTTGACATTCGGTTCCGATTAACATAAATCGTAAACACATAATATAAGACTCCTGCTATTGCTGCTGTTAACGCGTCCAAATAATTTCCATTAAACAAGAAACAAAATGCACCACATCCGATTCCTGATGCCACAATTTTTGAAATATTTGATTTTTCTGGAATATTTTGAATTTCTTTTAATTGTTGTTCTACTTCTTCAATTGTATATTTTCCCTGCTCGATTTCTCTTGAGAGTTGATTCACTGCTGCAACTCGTCCCAAATGAGAACCGCCAACAGGTAAATGCTTCACTTTTGCAAAATACGGATCAGTTGTACTCCCTGCTGTTAGAAAAATACCATTGGTGAGCGTAAAAACACTACAAGATTTTATCCCATAATAATGACAAATTCGATACACCGTCTCTTCCACTCGAAAAATTTCCGCTCCATTTTTCAATAAAATACATCCTGCCTCTAAGGCAACATCTAACACCATGCGATCTTCATTCATCCTCTTTTTACTGAACTCCCTTTCCATTTATGATTTCTTCTTTTATTTTCTTTTGTTATTGTAACAAAAATAGCGAAAAATGGATAGACTCCCTATTAGAATTTTCCCTATATTCCAGAACATATCCTCCCAACTCTTTCAATATAGTATAATAAACAATAGCATACCATATAATGCTTTTTATGTTATCTCTCGTTATATCAAAAATAGAAAGGAAACTCAGCTTATGAAACCAATTAGAAAACGAAACAAAGGATATAAAAAAAGAGTAATATCTATTCTTTTATTTATCTCCATCATTTTCTCCTCTTTCACAGGTTGTAAACAGCAAAAAGCAACCAATCCTTATGATTCTACCAATGATTCTTCTACCTCCTCCAATGAAAAAACAAAAAATGTAGCTTTTGAACAGTTTTTAACACAGGCTTTTAAAGATATGGTATCGACGGATTCTTTAAGCCTTCATTATAGCGTAAAAGATCCTTCATCTTTTGGAATCGCTCCTATTGCTC
Organism: uncultured bacterium; assembly: GCA_905214925.1. GTDB lineage: Bacteria > Bacillota > Clostridia > Lachnospirales > Lachnospiraceae > Scybalomonas. The sequence goes on from CAJMOB010000034.1 coordinate 8,593, forward strand.
CCACATTCGGAGAATTTACAAAAAAAGAAAACCAATGGAATGAAAAACATTTAAAGTCCCTCCAAAAACAGCTACACTCTTTTTCAAAAAAATCCCTCTCCTATTCTCAACAACAAGATTATACGATACTTGACCATGCCCTCTCTTCCTCCATTACGGATACGAAATATTATAACTACAGTACCGTATTAAGCCCAGTGATTGGTCTACAAGCACAACTTCCTGTCTTATTGGCAGAATATCGATTTGATACAAAAAAAGATGTAGAAGACTACTTACTTCTCTTAGCGGATCTCCCCCGATATTTTCAGCAGATCATTGAATTTGAACAAGAAAAAGTGAAAAAAGGATATGGTATGCAAGACTTTGCCCTTTCTGATATTATAACCCAGTGCAATGATTTTCTTGAAGATATTGAATCCGAAGATCATTTTTTAATCTCTTCTTTTCAAAGTCGTCTTGCCACTTTAGAGGAGACCACAAAACTTTCAAAAGAAGAACAGGAGGACTTTCAAACTACCAACCAATACTTAATAAAAAATGATATTAAAAATGCCTATGAGTCTCTATTAGATGCCTTATCCTCTTTTGAAGGGAAAGCGACGATAGAAGGTGGACTCTCTCAATTACCAAAAGGCAAAGAATATTATCAATTTCTTGTATCCTCTACCACAGGAACAGACCTTTCTATCAATGAGATCAAAAAACAAATTGAAACTCAACTGAAAAAAGGCCAATTAGATACCCTCGCTATCTTAAAAAAATATCCAGATATCTTTGATGAATATAGCTCCGCTTCTTGTCCAATTACAGAACCAGATGAAATTTTATCCACATTAAAAAGTGAAATTACAAAAGATTTCCCCAAAGCTCCACCGACTATTTGTGAATTAAAAACGGTGGATCAAACATTATCCGAGCATTTAAGCCCTGCTTTTTACTTTATTCCTCCTGTTGATAGTATCACCTCAAATGTGATTTATATTAACTCTCTCTCCTCTTCCTATGATAAAGAAACTCTTTACCCAACATTAGCTCATGAAGGATATCCAGGACATCTTTATCAAAACACTTATTTTTATTCCACAAATCCAAATCCAATCCGCTCTATTTTAAACTTTGGTGGCTATTCGGAAGGTTGGGCAACTTATGTGGAATACCATAGCTATGAAACAATCGATTATGGAGAACATTCAAAGGAATTTGCTAGGCTCAATCAATATGAAATGGATCTAAGCCTTGGTCTTTGCGCTATTATTGATCTTTGTGTTAATGGAGAAGGTTGGACGTTAGACGATTGCCAACAGTTTCTAAAGGAACATGGAATCAATGATTCAAGAACCGCACTTTCCATTTACCACTCTGTCATCGAAGAACCAGCCAACTATCTCCAATATTATGTAGGCTTCCTTCAATTTGAACAATTAAGAGAGATGACAAAGGAATTACTGGGTGAAGCTTTTGATCCCATTTCCTTCCATAAGGTCATATTAGATCTTGGCCCTTCTCCATTTTCTGTCGTAAAACAGACATTAGAGCAAGCGTTCCATATTCAATTAAACGGGAAATAATAAAAAAGTATTCTATCCTTTTCTTCTGAATCATACAAAATACTTTGTAGGGACTTTTCAGAAAAATGAATTTTCTGATTATTATTCCTTCAACTCATTATTGACACATGTTTTAATTGAACTTATAATTAATTTATGTATTATTATAGAATAAGGAGGGTATTTGTATGTCAACAAGAGCTTATTATAAAAAAGAACAAATCGGGGCTAATAAACCAGGATTTTCAAAGACTCGTTCGATTATTGAAACAGCATTTTATGGCAATAATGTAATTTCTGTCTCTACACTTCATGAGGCATATGAACTGGCAAAAAAGTCTCCTGGGACGATTATCACGGATATGCCTGTAGAACGCGGAGAGGAGTTTGGACTTCCAAGAGATGCCAAAGTTCTCCTCTTCAATGATGGCTCAATCACAGGGAGATGTGCCGCAGCTCGAAAAATTACAGGAGAGTCTGGCGTAGACTGTAATGATCTGGATAAAAAGGTTATGGACGCCATTTATGATTGCCGTTATAAAAAACTTTATCACGCACAAGCTTATATTGGATTGGACCAAGAATTTATGGTAAAAGCCCATTTGCTCATTCCAGAAGGAGAAGAAAATATTCTCTATTCATGGCTCTTAAACTTCCAATATCTCTCTGAAGAATCAGTAAAACAATACAGTGCTTCAAAACCAATTGGAACAGAACCAGATATTTATATCTTCTCTGATCCCCAATGGAAACATACGGATCACCCTTTTGGTTTAACTTATTTTGATGCAGAACATAACTGTGCCGCTCTTCTTGGTATGCGGTATTTTGGAGAACATAAAAAGGGAACATTAACCATTGCATGGGCCATTGCCAATCGAAATGGATATGCCTCTTGTCATGGTGGGCAAAAGGAATATGTACTCTCTAATGGCCAACACCATGTTATGTCTGTTTTTGGACTTTCTGGTTCTGGAAAATCTACAATTACACATGCTACCCATAACAATCGATATAACATTACTGTTCTTCACGATGATGCCTTTATTATTAATACAGACACTTGTGCTTCTATCGCATTAGAACCTACTTACTTTGATAAGACAGCCGATTACCCAACCTATTGCGAAGATAATAAATATATTTTAACCGCTCAAAACTGTGCGGTTACAAAAGATGAGAACGGCCATATTGTTCTCGTAACAGAAGATATTCGTAACGGAAATGGAAGAGCCATTAAATCAAAATACTGGTCTAAAAATCGAGTGAATAAAATCTCCGATCCCGTGAATAGTATTTTCTGGATTATGAAAGATCCTACGCTTCCACCTGTTATTAAATTAAAAGGAGCCTCTTTAGCCTCTGTCATGGGAGCAACCTTAGCTACAAAACGTTCCAATGCAGAACATCTCGTCCCTGGAGTCGATCAAGATGCCCTCGTTGTAGAGCCATATGCAAATCCATTCCGTACTTATCCACTTTCTCATGACTACGAAAAATTTAAAAAATTGGTGGCAGAAAAAAATGTGGATTGCTATGTCATTAATACAGGAGATTTTATGGGCAAAAATGTGGCACCTTCTGATACTTTAAGCATTATTGAACATATTATAGAAAAGAAAGCTAATTTTAAACAATGGGGACCTTTCAATGACATTGAAATTTATGAATGGGAAGGCTTTATTCCAAACTTAGATGATCCCAATTATAAAGAAGCTCTAAAGGCTCGGATCAATGATCGAATTCATTTTATACAGCAATGCCATACAGCAAAAGATGGTTTTGATCGCTTACCACCAGATGCCTTAGAGGCACTTTATAATATCCTATCCAAACTATGACCTATATAATAAGAAGTTTTTCCTCCAATATCTTTTGTACAAACTACCCATATCTTTTGTGCAAACTACGGGCAGTCAATAATTTGACTGCCCTTTTCTTGTATAAATCGACTATTTTACACAATATTAACAAGATTTTTACATAGTTTTTATATTTGCTTTTCGATTTATTTCTGTTACAATGGATCTTATACGCTAGAAAACAACATAAAATTTAGTATGAATTTAGGAGAAAACGTATGGATATTTTTTCAGTTTTAACACTAATTGGTGGGATTGGATTGTTCCTTTATGGAATTAGCCTTCTCGGATCCTCTCTCGAAAAAATCGCAGGAAGTGGACTAGAAAAAACACTAGAAAAACTAACAAATAATAAGTGGAAAGGACTTGCCCTTGGTACTATTGTAACTGGTATTATCCAAAGTTCCGCTGCTACTACTATTATGCTTCTTGGATTTGTAAATGCAGGCATTATGAAGTTAGTTCAAACAGTTCCTGTTATGATGGGAGCGAACATCGGTACAACAGTAACTGGTCAGATTCTTCGATTAGGTGATGTAAATGGAAGTTCTAGTTATTTTTTACAATTTTTACAACCTAGCAGCTTTGCACCACTTGTAATCGGTATCGGTGCTGCAGTTATGCTCGTATCGAAAAAACAGAAAGTAAAAGATATTGCTGGACTATTAATCGGTTTTGGTATTCTTTTCTTTGGTATGTCTACAATGGAAGGCGCTCTTGCTCCATTGCAAGATTCTGAAGCCTTTCGTCAATTATTCTTTTTATTTGAAAATCCAGTCCTTGGTGTATTATTAGGACTTGTCGTAACTGCAATCCTTCAGAGTTCTTCTGCTTCTGTTGGTCTTTTACAGGCAATCTCTTCTACTGGTGCTGTTACATTTTCTATGGCAGCTCCTATTGTTATTGGTATGAATGTTGGTAAATGTATTACTGTTGTTTTAGCTAGTATTGGAACAAATAAAAATGCAAAACGTGTTGTTACCTGTGATCTTGCGATGAATATTATCAATGCTTGTGTATTCTTAGTCGTAATTTACGGTTATCAAGCTTTTGTTGGATTTTCTTTCTGGGAAACTTCAATGAACCGTGGTGATATCGCAAACTTCCACACTTTATTTAATATTGGTACAACTGTTATCTTATTCCCATTCTGTGGGCTTCTTGTAAAATTAGCGTATAAAATTATTAAAAATGATGAACCATCTAAAATCGATAAAGAATTGGCGCTTCTTGACGATATTTTCTTAGATCGTCCTGTTGTTGCCCTTGAACAATGTAAAAAAGTTATTCTCTCTATGGGTGAAGCTGTAAAAGAAAACTATACAATCGCAACTTCCCTTCTTGAGCACTTTGATCAAAAGAGCTTAGAACGCTTAAATGAAAATGAAAAATTCTTAGATAAATCTGAAACACTATTAGGAGAATATCTTGTTCGTGTAACTGCTCGCGGTATTTCTCGTGAAAACCGTAGCTTAGCAAAAGAGATTATGCATTCTGTCAGTGATTTTGAACGCATGGGAGATCACTGTGTGAATATCGTTGATGTTATCGCTTATAACCGAGAACAAAAAATTACATTTTCTAAAGATGCTATCGATCAACTTCACTATATTGAAGAAGCAGTAAAAAATGTCATTGATATTACATGTAGTGCTTTTTCTACAGAAGATAGTGAATTAGCTTATCAAGTAGAACCTTTAGAAGAAATCGTAGACGTAATCAAAGAGACATTAAAAAATGCTCATATCACTCGTCTTCAAGATGGACAATGTAATGTACAAAGCGGTATTTCTTATATCGAACTTTTAACAAGTTTTGAACGAATTTCCGATCACTGTTCTAATATTGCTTTACATATTTTACAAAAATCTCTCGGAACTTCTGGATTCGATATGCATGAATTCACTCATGAAATTCATAAAAATAACACTCCAGAATATACAAAAATGTATAACAGTTTCTTTGAACAATATATGCGTCCATTAGAAACAAAAATTGAACAAGCAAATTAATGTAAAAAATAGGAGGGATTCATAGGTTTACCTATGAATCCCTCCTATTTTTATCATCTTTTTATAATATGGTATTGTCTTAAGGAGTAATATGAAAATACTCTCGAATATTATTAAGGGCCTTCATCAAAACTTCTATTTCTTGATCATCAAGCCGTTTTAAAATCGCCTTTGTCATCTCATTATGAAATTTTTTATGATATTCATAAGCACGATTTCCTTTTTCTGAGAGAGAAATAAATACAACTCGCCGATCCTTTTCTCCTCTTGTCCGAATAACATAACCTTTTTTCACAAGGTTATTAATGGCAATCGTAAGTGTCCCTACCGTCACCTTCATTTTCGATGCGATCGCCGACATATTCTTTGGTTCCTCTTGTCCAATTACCTCTATAATATGCATATCATTGCTAGAAATATCTTTAAATTCATCCGATATAATTTCTCTTTCTTCCACGTCCATAATATCATTAAATAGACTAACTAATATGTGATTCACTGCCTGATAATGATCCATTGGCTTCTTCCTTTCCTCCTATCTATTCTATATTATCTATATTTCTTCTATTCTAAAATTATATTTTATTTGCCATAATTTTATATTTCTTACTTTTCATACCATTAGTATATCACAAATTAGTTTAAAATACTACGACTTGTAGCTATCAAAAACGTACCAACCATAAAATCATGTTATATAAATTTCTAATATTCGCAAACTATCGTCATATCAAAGCATAAATATTCTTGTATAACTCACACCTTAGTACAAAAAAAGACCCTCTATTCGTATTAGAGGGTCTTTTCTTGTTATCTTTTTATTGATTTAATTCTAATTTTTCAATTTCATTTACATAGTTATAGAACATAGATTGTTCTTTTGGCAATGTATCAAGGTTGATATTGCTAGAATATGCCATCATATTCTTTCTTTGGAAAAGAGGCATATAAGTAGCCCAACTCATAATTAAATCTAACTCTTCTGCTACTAACTCTTTTCTCTTTTCTACATCTAAAGTTGATCTTACTTCTTCTAATAACTGATCAAGTTTCTTATCCTTGATCCATGTTCTATTAGAACCGCCGTTCTTTGTATATTCACTTCCAAAGAGCTGTGTTAAATCACAGTGCTGTGAGTTACCCCAACCCATTGTCCACATATCAATATCATCGCTGTTTACTCGATTTAATAAAATACTAAAGTTTACATCTGTGATATTTAATTTCGCTCCCATCTTTTCCATATCATTTTTCATCTGTGTAAAGATTGGAGTAACAGGGCTTGTTGAAGCATCGCTAACACCAACTTCAACAACTAATTGTTTTCCATTTTTCACAAGTTTTCCATTCTTTTGTTCATATCCAGCTTCTTTAAAGCATTCTAATGCTTTCTCTGGATCATAACCCCAGTATTCTTTCGCATCTTGTGGGTATTCAGGAAGAATGGTTGTCATTGGACGCTCAATAACTTGTGCAAGTTTTCCATAATATGTAGAAATCGCCTGTTCTCTTGTCATTAAGTGCATAAGACCTTCTCTTACCTTTTTATCAGGAATTCTCTTTGCACTAATAGCCGCATAGCTATATCCATTGTTATCGAATAAATCATAATGAATTCCAGCATTATCCATTTTTTCAACCGTTTCTGTTGATGCAGGAGGTGATGCAATATCAATATCTCCATTGATAATACCATCTGCCATCTGATCGCTTTCTACTACTTGGAATGCTACATATTTTGTTTTAGGAACACCACCCCAATAGTTTTCATTTGCTTCCATTTTTACTACGTTATCTTTATTACTTACGAATTTATATGGACCACTTCCCATTGGCTTATCATTTTTATCTTTAACACCTTCTAAGTTTCCTTTTTCAAATCCTTCTCCATAATAAGCGCTTGGAACAACTGGCTCTAATCCTAATGTGCGGAGTGCATTCATATCAACACCATTAACCGTAACTTTACAAGTGAGATCATCCACTTTTTCAATTCCAGAAATGTCTGCTACATCAATTCCGTCACTCAAACCATCGGCAACAAGATCTTTTGATAATTTTTCTTGATAGTAAGATAATGCATCATAGCTATCTTTATTTGTTTCATATTCACATTCTGCAATTGTTTTTAAAAGTTTTGCCTCATCTTTTGCATCGGCTTCTGAGATTTCAAATCCTTTATCTTTCAAATAATCTGTCCAAGAAGTGAGTGGCCCATCTTCTCCATCTGGATCTTGTCCTACTTCTGTAAACATGTCTTCACATTTTGTATCCACTAAATATTCAATAAACTTTTCTTTATCCTTAGAATACTCTTCTGCTTGTTTATTTATTTGATCTAATTTTTCAGAATAATTCGGATCATCATAATAATACTCATTCATACCTTCAATATTAACTGTTGTACGGAATGTATCCATTCCATCATAATTTGGATCCGCTAACACTTTATAAGTAAAAATAAGATCATCAATCGTTACATCAGAACCATCGGAAAACTTAACGCCATCATTTAACTTAATGGTATAAACCGTTTTCTGATTATCTCCTTTTCCAACGACTTCCTCATCAATATGTCCTAAGTTATCGATCAATTCATTACTAGCATTTGTTTCAAGAACGGTCTCTTGTGTTAAGCTAAAGATCTGTGAATCATAGGAACTATCATAGAAAAATGGTGAGAATACACCGTTCCACTGTACAGATCCAATTACAATTGTATCATTTCCCCCTGAAGATTGTGTCTGACCTTGCCCCCCACAAGCGGCAGTTGAAAGTGCCATCATTGCTGCAAGTAAAGTTGCTGTTATACGTTTTCTCATATTTCTCCTCCTGTTTTTTATGCCATTTTACACGAAAAGACAAATGTTTTCAATATTAATTTTTATTCCTTATCTCTTTTTTAACATTTTATAAACTTTTTTATAAATAATTTGTGTTTTAAACTAATTTAAACAAAAAGTAACACTATAAATATTTATGCTAGTTTTTATAGAATTATGCATATAAAAAAGAAAAGATAGATAGATTTTTTCTCAATATATTGATATTATATTGTTACAGTGCACTATATCTAGTTTGCGATGAAATTTCCCTTTTTAAAAAGTTTCTCTAGTTTTAAATAATATCTCTTTTCTTTTTTGTTTTTGATAGTGCGAATAAATAAGTCAAATTTTTCATCTCATTTTTTTATACTTATATCGAATTTTAAAGGATTTTTATATAAAATATGCAAAAAGTCTTTCTATCACGGACATTTATAGAATATTAGAGGACATAATTTTAAATAATATAGGGATTTTTTTCATCGAACGAAACAGTTTATAGCATAATTTCTTCGTATTTAAGGGATAAATACGATTTTCTATCACAATTTTTCTATTATAAAAAATAGCATTTTATATGAAGGATAGGATGATTATTTTTGCAGTTTTTTCATCACTTTATAACTCTACAGTGCCACATATAATAGCTATCATTTACAACTTTGGCTCGTTTCTATTATCATACTTTTTGATACCATAGAGCTAAATTCTTTCTTTTATGCATAATAAAATAATAAATTTCTATCATACAAACAGTTTGCATCATTTATGCCTTATATGCAAAAAAAACGATAGGAAAATAAATTCCTATCGTTTCTTACTTTAACTTTATTTCATCTTATTTTGCTATTGTCCCTTTTTCTTGTTGATCAACAAGATGGCAAGCAACTTTATGCTCATTGCCATAATCCTTAAATTCTGGAACTTTTGTTTTACAAATCTCCATACAGTTTGGACAACGTGTATGGAACTTACATCCAGATGGTGGATTTGCTGGTGAAGGAATATCTCCTTCTAAGATAGTACGATTCATCTTACGATCTGGATCTGGGATTGGAACCGCACTAAGAAGCGCTTTTGTATATGGATGTTTTGGTGAGCGGAAAAGTTCTTCTTTTGGAGCCATTTCCACTAAATTACCTAAGTACATAACACCTACTACATCGGAGATATATTCAACAACGGAAAGGTCATGAGAGATAAAGAGATAAGATAACTGTCTCTTTTCTTGAAGATCTTTCATTAAGTTGATAACCTGAGCCTGAATGGATACGTCAAGAGCGGATACTGGCTCATCGGCAATGATTAGGCTTGGGTTTAATGCTAACGCTCTCGCAATACAAATACGCTGGCGCTGTCCACCTGAGAATTCATGTGGGTAACGATCGATATAGAAATCACGAAGCCCACAGTCTCTCATTACCTGTAAAATATATTCTCTATATTTTTCTTTTGGAACAATATTATGTTCTCTTACTGCTTCACCAATGATTTCTCCAATTGGCATACGAGGATCGAGAGAAGCATATGGATCTTGGAAAATCATCTGTACTTGAGGACGCATTTCGCGCATCTGTTTTTTATTCATAGCAAAGATATCTTTCCCATTTAAGATTGCTTCTCCACTTGTAGGCTCAGTTAAACGTAAGATTGTACGCCCTGTTGTTGTTTTACCACAACCAGACTCTCCTACAAGACCAAATGTCTGTCCTCTTTTAATTTTAAATGAAACACCATCTACGGATTTTACATGACCAACAGTACGTTGCATAACACCCGCTTTGATTGGGTAGTGTTTTACCAGATTGTTTACTTCAAGAATATAATCATTGTCTTCATTCACTGTTACTTTGATTTCATCTGACATTTTTCACACCGCCCTTTCTATTGTTTATCAATATCATCATAAAGATGACATGCTACATAATGTGTTTCAGATACACGTCGTAATGCAGGATATGGAGAATCACACTGTTCCTTGCACATTTCACAACGGTTTTTAAAATAACAATGATTTGGCATATTGATTGGGTTTGGAACGTTTCCTGGAATGGAGTAAAGACGTCCTGTTTCTTCATTAAGAACTGGTCTTGATTTTAAAAGCCCAATGGTGTATGGATGTCTAGGATCGTGGAAAATATCAGATGCTGTACCTCTTTCAATAACACGTCCTGCATACATAACAACAATCAAATCTGCCATCTCAGCTACAACACCAAGATCATGTGTAATTAACATAATAGAGGCATTGATTTTATCTTTTAATTGACGAAGTAAATCAAGAACCTGCGCTTGAATTGTTACGTCAAGAGCGGTTGTAGGCTCATCAGCAATAATGAGTCTTGGGTTACAAGAAAGAGCCATAGCGATAACAATACGCTGTTTCATACCACCTGATAACTCATGTGGATAGCTCTTTTCAATTCCTTCGCGGGCAATTCCTACCATGCGAAGAAGTTCGATTACCCTGTTATTTACTTCTTCTTTTTTCATTTCTGGGTTATGAAGTTTAATAATTTCGGCAAGCTGATCTCCAATTGTGAAAACTGGATTTAAACTTGTCATAGGTTCCTGGAAAATCATAGCGATTTCATTTCCACGAATTTTTGTCATATCGCGAATTGGAACCTTTGTAATATCAATGGCATGTCCTTCTTTGTTATAACGGATTTCACCACCAGCAATCTGTCCTTGTGGTCCTTGTAATAACTGCATAAGAGAAAGACTTGTTACAGATTTACCACAACCTGATTCTCCTACGATTCCGATTGTCTTTCCTTTTGGAATATCAAAAGAAACGCCATCTACGGATTTGACAGTACCATTATCTGTATAAAAATAAGTCTGAAGATTATCAAACTCTATCAGATTGTTTTCATCTCTCATTTCAGTATAATATTCAGATTCCGGAACATTTTTTCTTCTTTTCATCTTATTGTATTCACGGTATTTCTGATTATTAAACTTTTTAATTTCTTTAAATCTTGCTTTTCTTGCTGCTTTTTCGTTTCTATCTGCCACCGTATACTCACCTACCTTTTCATCTTTGGATCAAATGCGTCACGGAGACCATCACCGATAAAGTTAAACGCCATAACAATGAGGAGCAGCATAATTCCAGGTGGCATCCAGATGTTTAAGTAATTTTCCATAACGATCTGATTATTTACCGCATTAACCATACTTCCTAAAGAAGCAAATGGTGTGGATAAACCTACACCTAAATAACTAAGTGTTGATTCAGTGATAATAAAAGATCCTAAATCCATTGTTGCCATAACAATGATAACTGGAATACAGTTTGGAATTAAATGTTTAAAGATTTTCTTTGTTACGCTAATACCAGATGCTTCTGCTGCAGACATATAGTCCATTTCACGAATAGTAAGCACCTGACCACGCACCATACGAGTTACACCAGACCAGTTAAAGAGACCCATAATAATCATAAGGAAATAGATCTTATGTTCTGGAGCAATTCCGAATGCTGCCATAAAAGAGGATACAATTAACATCAGCGGAACGAATGGGATACAATAAAAAATCTCCACTAAACGCATGATTATCATATCCACTTTTCCACCATAGTATCCAGCGATACCACCAAGTGTGATACCAATTAACATTTCAATAATTGTTACTGCTATACTAAATTCAAGTGAAATTCTACTACCATACATGAGACGTGTAAATACATCACGACCATCGGTATCAGTACCTAAAATATGTGCTTTCGAAATTGGTGCTTTTACATTAACACCAACACTTGGCGACTTAATCGCCTCTTTATCAGACATTCGATATTCAACACCTGTGTTCTGATCTTTATAAAAAAGTTCATATTCGCCATATGGAGAGAAAAATGGTCCAATGTAAGCGAATAAAATAACTGCAATAATAATGATCAATCCTAAGATCGCCAATTTATTGCGGAAGAAACGTTTCATAATCAATTGACCCGGAGTCAGAATGACTTGATTTTTTTCAAATTCAATTGTTTCTTTTTCATTTTTCAATTGTGCCTGTGAATCTGCCATGTTCTGCCTCCTTTCTAGTTATAACGGACACGAGGGTCAACGACTGCATATAAAATATCAGAAATTAATGTACCTAAAAGTGTCAGTATTGCTAAGAATACTAAATATCCCATAAGGAATGGAAGGTCTTTTTCATTTACTGCGTCAATAGCAGCTTTTCCAAGTCCTGGGATTGAGAAAATACCCTCTGTAATAATAGCTCCAGAGAATAATGCTGGGATCTGAGCCCCGATAAATGTTACAATTGGGATTAACGTATTACGGAAAGCATGTTTAAATACAACAACGCGTTCATCAAGACCTTTTGCTCTTGCTGTACGAACATAATCCATGTTTAATACTTCAAGCATGTTTGTTCTTGTATAACGTAACCAGCTACCAATTCCTAAAATTACGAATACGGTAATTGGAAGGATAAAATGCTTACCTACATCAAGATAATACGCAAGACCTGTGTAATTTGCCCTTGCTGTAATCATACCACTTAGTGGCAATACCTTTAAGCCTATGGCAAAAACTCTTCGTAATAATGCCGCAAAGAAGAAAGATGGCAAGGAAATACCTGCCAATGCAAAAAATACGATTGTATAGTCTGTTTTAGAGTATTGCTTTGTTGCCGCTATAACACCTAACGGGATAGCGATGGCCAACTCTATAATCAGCGCTATTGCCGCCAGTGAGAAGGATACCCACATTCTTTCGCTAATAGCCTTCATAACAGGCTGTTTGAATTTAAAAGAATCGCCGAAATCCAATTTCACCGCACCTTTTAACCAGTTGACATAGCCTTCAACGACATTGCCACCGATTCCATACTGTTCTCGCATTTTTTCTTTCTGTTCTGCTGTAATAGATGGGTTACCACTTGTCATTTGCTCTACAAAGTCACCCGGCATCATACGCAGAATACCATAGAGCAGAAATGATACGCCGAAGAGTACGATTATACTTGTTAAAATACGTCTAATAATATACTGTTTCATCATGCACCTCCTGTGTTTTATCATAGAAAGAGGCTGCCCTGACTGAACAGCCTCTTTTCTGCTCTGTTAAAAATTTATTTTACTCTAATCATACTTAAAAAGACTAGAGCCTTTCATTCCTAAAAGGAAGAAATTCAAATTATTGGTTTAACTCAAGTTTTTCAAGCTCATTTCTATAGTTATAGAACATAGATGCTTCTTTAGGAAGAGTATCTGTATTGATATTGCTTGAATAAGCTGTCATATTCTTTCTTTGATAGATTGGCATATAAGTAGCCCAGCTCATGATAATATCAAGTTCTTTTGCAACTAATTCTTTTCTCTTTTCAAGATCTAAAGTTGCTCTTGTTTCTTTTAATAACTTATCGAGTTCTTTATCTTTGATCCATGTTCTGTTAGAACCACCGTTCTTTGTATATTCGCTACCGAATAACTGTGTTAAATCACAATCTTGAGTATTACCCCAAGCCATACACCACATATCTACGTCATCGCTATTAACACGATTGCTTAAGATACTAAGATCAGTATCTGTGATGTTTAATCTTGCACCCATTTTTTCCATATCGTTTTTCATCTGTGTGAAAATTGGAGTTGCTGGATGGCTGGAAGCCTGTCCAATTGCGACTTCAACAACTAACTGTTTTCCATCTTTTACAAGTTTTCCATCTTTTTGTACATATCCAGCCTTTTTAAAGCATTCTAACGCTTTATCTGGATCATATCCCCAGTATTCTTTTGCATCCTTTGGATACTCAGCTAATACTGTTGTCATTGGACGTTCAATTACTTCTGCTAATTTTCCATAATATGTGGAAACTGCCTGTTCACGAGTCATTAAGTGCATTAAACCTTCACGAACATTTTTATCTGGAATTCTCTTAGCACTGATTGCCACATATCCATAACCATTGTTATCAAATAAATCATAGTGGATTCCAGCTCCATCTAATTTCTCAATGATTTCTGTAGATGCAGATGGTTCTGCAATATCAACATCTCCATTGATAACAGAGTCTGCCTTCTGATTTTCTTCTACTACTTGGAATGCTAAATATTTTGTTTTAGGAGCACCACCCCAGTAGTTTTCATTGGCTTCTAACTTAACTACGTTGTCTTTATTGCTTACGAATTTATATGGACCGCTACCCATTGGTGTTCCATTTTTTGCCTTCACGCCTTCAAGATTTCCTTTTTCAAAACCTTCACCGTAATAGCTTGCTGGCACAATATTTTGTACTCCTAATTGACGCTCTGCATTCATATCAACACCGTTAACAGTTACTTTACAAGTTAAATCATCAATTTTTTCGATACCTGAAATTTCTGGAACATCGATACCATCGCTTAAACCATCAGCTACAAGGTCTTTAGATAACTTTTCTTCATAGTAAGATACAGCGTCATAGCTATCTTTGTTTGTTTCATATTCACATTCAGCAAGTGCTTGTAAAAGTTTTGCTTCATCTTTTGCATCTGCTTCAGAAATTTCAAATCCTTTGTCTTTTAAATAATCTGCCCAAGATGTAAGAGGACCATCTTCTCCATCTGGATCTTCTGAAACGTCTTCAAACATTCCTTCACATTTTGTATCGATTAAATACTGGATGAATTTTTCTTTATCATTTCCATCTTTTTTCGCTTGCGCTTCAATTTTTGCTAAATTTTCAGAGTAATTTGGATCATCGTAGTAGTATTCATTCATACCTACGATATTAACTGCTGTACGGAATGGTGACATACCGTCATAGTTTGGATCGGCTAATACTTTATAAGTAAAGATAACATCATCAATTGTCATATCAGATCCATCTGAGAATTTAATACCATCATTTAATTTGATTGTATAAATAGTCTGTTTATTATCACCTTTTCCAACAACCTCTTCATCAATGTGTCCTAAGTTGTCAATTAATTCATTGTTTGCATTTGGTTCAAGAATTGTTTCTTGAATTGCACCAAAAACCTGTGAATCTGGATTCGCTGTATAGAAGAATGGTGAAAATACACCGTTCCACTGATCTGTTGCGATAACAATTGTTTCATTTACTCCTGATGCTTGGCTTCCACCGCCACCACAGGCTGCTGTCGAGATTGCAAGCATTGCCGCAAGCAATGATGCCGTAATACGTTTTCTCATGTTATTTCCTCCTTAAAAATGTTTGAGTGTTTCCACAATGTTTTCCACAATCCATTGCACGGTTCCATCTTCAAATGGACTCTTCAACCCAACTGCTGGAAGCATATTGGTATAGAAGTCTTTTGCAGAGAGTTTGCAAAGTTTTAAATAATCTTCCCATGCTTTTCCATAACTTTTATCCATTTTTATTTTAAACTGCAATGCGCAGATTGTAGCAAGGCAATAATCGATATAATAGAATGGCAAATCAAAAATGTGATGTTGTTTTTGCCAAAATCCACCTTCACCAAAGAAAGGATCGCCTTCATAATCAAGATGTGGCTTGTACACTTGTTCCAGTTCTTTCCAAACTTGTTTTCTTTCCTTTGGAGTCATATCTGGATTTTCATATACGATATGCTGGAATTCATCTACCATACAACCATATGGAATAAACGCACAGCCATCTTCTAAATGCATCTTTCTATAATCGTCTGCACGATCACCAAAGAACATTTCCATGTACTTTTCTGTAAAATATTCCATAGACATAGAATGAATTTCCGCTGTTTCCATTCCAATATCATTATGTTCTACGATTTCATCGTTTCTCGTTACAAACCCTTGGAATGCATGTCCACATTCATGAGTAATAACATCAACATCTCCACTTGTTCCATTGAAGTTCGCAAAAATAAATGGAGATTTAAAATCTGGGATATAAGTCATATATCCACCTGCACGTTTTGTCTTTCTTCCAAGAACATCGAATAACTCATTATCGCTCATGAAATCAAAAAACTCTTTTGTTTCTTCAGATAGATCCCCATACATTTCTTTTCCAGCTAAGAGAATCTGTTCTGGTGTTCCAATTGGTGCTGGATTTCCATTTACGAAATAAGAATCTTCATCGATATAAGATAATTTTTCAAGTCCTAAACGCTCTCTTCTTTGTTCATTTAATTTCTGAACAAAAGGAACAAAGTGTTCTTTTATCTGTTTTCTAAAGTTTTCTACCATAGTCTTATCATAGCAATTTCTTTGCATACGATAATATCCTAACTCAACAAAGTTTTCATATCCTAATAATCTTGCCTGAGCAGTACGATTCTTTACAAGTTTGTCATAAATATCATCAATTTCATCGGTTACTGTTAAGAAGTAATCACTTAATGCTTTATAAGCATCTCTTCTAACATTGCGATCATTTGATGTTAAATATTTTCTTAATAAAGAGACGTTCTGAATTTCCCCATCAAATGGAATCTCTGCGGAAGCAATTAATTTCATATAACGAGTTGTCAATTCATTTTCTTCTTGTTTTAATGGGATTAACTTCTCATCATTTGCCTTCATAGCAAGTTCCATATTCTTGAATGCAACTTTCCCAATCTTCTCTTCTAAATAGTCACGATATGGTGATTCAAATAATAATTTTGAATAGTCAACGAGTAACTGATAATATGCAGGAGTTTCCTTATCATAGTAAGCCTGTTCGTTATCATAAAACTCATCTTTCGTATCAATATCATGACGAATATGAGAAATCGTAATCATGGAATCAATATGTCCAGTCAATGCATAATATTTCTTATGAACTTCAAATTGTTCTTCTCCAGATCCACAGTTTGCAAATTCTTTAATAATATCTTGCATCTTCTGTTTTGCATCTTCCATATCAATTCTCTCATATGGCATCTCAGAAAATTTCATCGTTTGCCCCTCCTTGCTTTTTCATGTGTTATTTTTATGTGTATAGAAAAAGTCTTGAAAATGCTGAATTTTAATATTTTGCAATTCAAAATTTTCCTTCGTTTTTTTTTCAGTAAACTATATTATATCAGATAACGCTAGGAAAATAAAGTATTAAAGTCATAATATTTCTTTTAAAAATAACAGAATTACGCCTTCATATTCTATTTTTTTCTGACACTCATATATAACATTATACTCTGTCACACAATAAAAGTAGGTTGTTTTTCCATAAAATGAATTTTACTATTTCCAAAACTACATTTCCATATAATGGAAATCTATTTTATTCATTTTTATTTAGCCATCCACTGGGCTAATAATACACTCATAGCCCCTCCTGCCAAGGTAGAAAGCAATGCGCCCTTTAATGTATAACGAGTTTTCGTAACTTTCGTTGCCATATAATAGACAGACATTGTATAAAATACAGTTTCCGTACAACTCATCATAATGGATACCATCATTCCAACAGTAGAATCGGCTCCAAACTCCTTAAATACATCAAATACTAATCCATTTGCTGCTGATGCAGAAAATAATCGTACGATAAAAACAGGAATCACTTCAAATGGAATATGTAATAATTCTCCGAAAGGTCTTAATAGTTCAGAAAAGAGAGTAAGAGCTCCCGATGCCCTTAATACTCCAACCGCTATCATAAGCCCTAAAATTGTTGGCGTAATTTTAACGACCGTTTTAAACCCCTCTTTTGCCCCATCCATGAAGTCATCATAGATATTCTTCTTATTCATGAGCCCATAGGCAACTAAATAAAATATAATCATTGGTACAAAAAAATCTGAGAAATATAATAAAAACTTCATACCTACCTCTTTTTTCTTCCTTACTCTCTTTATTTTATTTCCCTTATCTTGTCCACTATGACTCTCTTCTCTCTTTCCTCTTTATTTCCTAAAGAATGACTCCATCACAATTATAAACACCCCCCTTCTTCCCTTTTTCCAATGTTCCACTATATAATCTCATGATCCTATGCTACAATAAAAGAAATAATTGAAGCTCAAACATGATTGATGTACGGAAATTGATTCATAAAGCGAGGAAAATACTATGTCAAATACTACAATCCCACCACTTCCTATGTCTATTCAACAGCAATTAAAATTAAATACTCTTTTATATAAGGAAATGAAACAAACATCTCCTTCTTTTTTAGTCCCTTCTTCTAACGTTTTTTCCCTTATTTTAGTGGAGGAAGGGCACTTTTTTCTTTCCAATCCTTATGGATATGAACTTAAAAAAGAACAAGCCATGCTATTCCCTCCTCTTTCTTCTTTTTCTTTAACAGCCAAACAAGAGGGTAGTTTTCATTTCTTATGTTTCGATGGCGATCTCACACATAAACTATTAACGGACACGGTAAAGAATGGAAATTTTTTTCTTGGGGATCATTATTACACGTTAAAAAAGGATCTAAAGCATTTATTAACTCTAGATCCTTCCACTCAGTCAGATGCATTTGCTATTGATATTTTTTCTCTTCTTATGCATATGTATGATCATTCTACTTCTTTATCTAAACCGATGTACCCGCCAATTGTCATGTCGGCTATCCAGATTATGGAGGAAAACTACACTTATCTATATGGAATCGAAGAATTGGCAGAACAATTAGAAGTGAGCAAAAATCATCTCATTCGGACTTTTGGCGAGCACGTTGGTATGTCTCCGCTACAATATCTCACTTCTGTGAAAATTAAGCATGCGAAAAATTTTTTAGAAGTGGGAGAAACTTCTATGGAAGTCATCGCCGTTTCTTGTGGTTTTTCTAGCGCAGACTATTTTCGAAAAGTATTTAAAAAGGAAACAGGAATGTCACCAAAACAGTTTCAAAAAGACAATCATTCCAATAAAAAAGCTCACTATCCAGACGAACTTTATTTATGACCTAGAAAATTTTCTCTTTCCTTTGGCGTATAAAATACCAACTAGGGTAGAAACAAGAGTTGCAATTAAAGCGGGAACGATAATAGCCGATGGCCTTGCCGAACCATATTGACTTCGATATCCAATCATATTGATCGGTATCAATTGTAGGGATGAAATATTTAAAATTAAAAAAGTGCACATATCATCACTGGCTACTTCTTGTTTCCCATTTAATTCATCTAACTCTTTCATAGCCATCAATCCTGATGGCGTGGCAGCCCAACCAAGGCCAAAAATATTAGCGATAATATTAGTGGCAATATAGGCATTCGCTTTATGTCCTCTTGGTATCGTTGGAAAAAGCCAGCGGATAAACCAACCCAATCGATCCGACATGGCCTTAATGAGCCCCGTATTTTCTGCTACCTTCATAAATCCCGACCACATACCAACAACCCCTAGCATGAAAATACATAAATCAATGGCCTCTTTTGTGGAATCTAAAAAGGCGGTATTGACGGCTCCCATTGTCCCCTGAAAAGATGCTGTTACCACTCCAATTAAAATCATAATGCCCCAAATATAATTAAGCATCGTTACATTACTCCTTTTTTAATACATCTATTATAGGGAAATCATTTTTATGCCTCATTGTCATTGCGTAACGAACAAAGTGTGCGTTGCACACTCTTCGCGACTTTCGGTCACTTTGAGTAACGTACACTTTGCCGCGTGGTCGCAGTTTACGCAGTAAAATTTTCCCGATTGCGACCTGCGCATCGTTGGCACGCAGTGCTTTTTTATTTCACAGGAAATGGAACTTTTACAAGCTAATGTAACAAGGTATTTCCTATGAAATAAAAAAAGCCACGACTTTGCGTCAATGGCTTTCTTTTTTGATCTATTCTGTTACTGTTAAACCAGCGAGTTTTGCAAGCGCAATTATAGACTTTTTAGAAACTTTCTTGCCGTAGTATTCTACGAGCTCCTCCATCTCACCTGTAAATACATCGCTTGGGTTATATTTAGTCAAGATAATTTTATCATCATCTACAAAAATTTCTAACGGATCACGTTCATTCACATTCAGATTACGTCTTAATTCGATTGGCAATGTGATTCTGCCTAGTTCATCAAGTTTTCTTACAATGCCTGTACTCTTCATTCTTCTTTTGCCTCCTTCTAAAATATTATACCAAGAAAAGATAACACACGGTCAAAAGAATGTCAATCAAAAAACCCTAATTTTTCCCATTATCTCTTCCAATTTATGGTAATATCATTTTACCTTTGGTTATTATTCCTCATTTAATAGTGCTTGGTACACTTCCCTTTTGCTAATTCCACGATCGAGGGCTACTTTCTTCATGGCATCCTTTTTACTCTCGCCAAGCTCGATATAATGGTTTACATGGTCAGTAAAACTCATTTTTTCAAACACTTCCTGCTCTTTTTTAACGATTTCTTCACGAGAAACACCTTCCATTACAAGAACGCATTCTCCCTTTGGCTCTTCTTCTTTATAAAATTCTAAAATACCAGATAGGGTTGTTAATAATGCAGTTTCATGTTTCTTAGTCAACTCTCTTAAAAGAGTGACATTACGATCTCCTAATACTTCTAACAACTCTCCTACCGTTTTTAATAGACGGTGAGGGGCTTCATAGAGTATCGTTGTTCTTGTTTCCTCTTTTAACTCTTCTAAAATAGCCTTTCTTTCCTTTTTATCGGTTGGTAAAAAAGCTTCAAAACAAAATCTTCTCGTATCTCTTCCTGACATGGTAAGCCCTGTAATACAAGCACACGCTCCTGGAAGAGAAGTCACTGTAATTCCTGCTTCATGTGCCTTTTTTACAACGACTTCTCCCGGATCCGAAATTCCTGGAGTTCCTGCATCGGTCACCACAGCAATATTCACACCTTCTAACAATTTTGAAACCAGATAATCTGCCTTATCATATTTATTAAACTCATGATAACTTGTCATAGGCGTTTTGATTTCAAAATGATTTAGTAGTTTAATTGTATGACGAGTATCTTCTGCTGCGATTAAATCGACCTCTTTTAATGTTCGGATAGCACGAAATGTCATATCCTCTAAATTTCCAATAGGAGTTGGACATAAATAAAGTGTTCCTGCCATAACTTCTCCTTTCCTAGTAACTGCATTAAAGAGAGGAAATATCCTCTCCTTCATAACCATAGATCTTATAGATCTCTTCTGTATATTTTCCTTTTTCTTTATAGACAATTAATGGAGGTTCTACCTTCATCATCGATTTCCCTCCTCGTACTGCTTCAATCATTACCATATTTGGCTCTTTTTCTATGTAAGGATAGACAAGTCTCATCCTCTTTGGTTCTAACTTATATTTTAGTAATATGCCAATAATTTCAGCTAAACGAAATGGACGATGGATCAAATAAAAGCTTCCTGCTGGTTTTACTAACTTACTAGCCTCTCTTATTACATCTTCTAGTGTGCATAAAATCTCATGCCTAGCAATGGCTTTTGGAAGCTCTGGATTTGTAATTCCATGCTGATGATTCATATAAGGCGGATTACAAGTGACAATATCAAAAGAAGAGGCTTTCATTAATTTGGAAGCCTCTTTAATGTCCCCTGTTATAATCTCTATTTTCTCCTCTAAATCATTTAACTGCACACTTCGTCTCGCCATTTTGGCACTTTCTTCTTGGATTTCTAAGGCGGTAAATGTCTTTCCTTTTTCTTTTGCTTCTAATAAAATAGGTATGATCCCTGTACCAGTTCCCATATCAAGGACTGCACTATTTTTCTTTCCTCTCACAAAATCGGATAATAGTACCGCATCCATTCCAAAACAAAATCGTTCTGGACTTTGAATAATCTGATATCCTTTGATATGCAAATCATCCACTCTTTCATGCTCAAAAAGCTCTACTTTCATTACAGTTTTGACTTTCCTTCCTGACGCTCTAACGCTTCTAATGCCTTTAATTCTTCATCCGAAATATTGATTTTTTCTTTCTTTCTTCTTGGGCGGAATGTAAGATCGTCTACTTTATATTCATAAATATCTTTATCGCCATTCTCGTCAGTGATTATCACCTTCACTTTTTGGCGAAGTACATTTACACTTTGTACCTCCCCAGAATTTCCATCATTGGTCTTTACAATATCACCGACATTTGGAAGCTTTTCATTTAAATATTCATAAGTTTCCTGCTCATTTTTTAAACAACACATTAATCTTCCACAAACTCCTGAGATCTTCGTCGGATTTAAAGAAAGATTTTGTTCCTTCGCCATTTTAATAGAAACTGGAGCAAACTCAGATAAATAGGAATGGCAACAAAGGGTTCTTCCACAAATACCAAGTCCTCCAAGAATCTTCGTTTCATCGCGAACACCGATCTGTCGAAGCTCAATTCTCGTTTTAAATACAGCTGCAAGATCTTTTACTAATTCACGAAAATCAATTCGTCCATCCGCTGTAAAATAAAATAAAACTTTATTATTATCAAATGTATATTCTGCATCAATTAATTTCATTTCAAGACCATGCTTTTGAATCTTCTCATGACAGATTCGCATAGCTTCTTTACTTTTTCTTTTATTATCTAACTGAATCGCATCATCTTCTGGAGTGGCAATGCGAATGACTGGCTTCAATGTACTAATTACTTTTTCTTCTGAAATTACACGATGCCCAATTACAACCGCCCCATACTCGATTCCACGAGCAGTTTCTACGATTACGTTTTGTCCGACCTCAATCTTTAATTCCTTTGGATCAAAGAAATAGATTTTTCCAGTTTCTCGAAAACGTACTCCAATCACTTCAACCATAATTTTAATTCTCCTTTATTGTAAGCCAAAGCAATTCTATTGTAAGCTCAAAGTTTACATTGGCCCGTAATCTTACTTTCGCCTTCTCAATTTCTTCTATAATCTTTTGAATCCCTTCATAAGAACTTTGGTTTCCCCTATCTCGAATAGAAGAATACTCTTCTTGATAAATTAAAGAATTAGCATTTCCTGTAGCCTTTAATAATAAAACATCTCGATACCACATCAACATAAAATCAAGATAATCATAGATTTGCAATTTATATTTTGTCAACTCTTTTACGGCTTGGATCAATTCATATACTTGCATATCTTTTGCATGTTTTAGCATATGAACACAGTCATTTTTTATCTCATTAAATTCTTCTGATGTAGCGACTCGAATTGCTTTTCCCACATTCCCCATTGAAAATGCTGTACAAAACTCTACTTGTCTTTCTTCTATACCAAGAGATAATAAATGCTTTTTGATTAATTCATCTTTTACTGGCTGTATATTTAATACAACACATCGGGATAAAATCGTTGGAAGTAATTTTCCAAGATTCGTCGTCAATAAAAAAATTATCGCATAGGCAGGTGGCTCCTCAATGGTTTTTAATAAAGCATTCTGAGCCTCAGCTGTCATTTTCTCTGCTTCATCTACAATATAAATTTTATAATCACTGCTATAGGGCTTAATGCCAATACTTGCATTCATCTGTTCTCTTACATCATGGATTCCAATGGAATTTGGTTTCTCATGGCTGACATAAATAATATCTGGGTGATTTCCTGTATCGGCCTGCAAACAAGATGTACAATGATTACATGGCTCTGTTCCCTTTTGTTCACACTGCAAAGCCTTAGCAAAAACACTTGCCATCAACTTTTTGCCACTATCATAATCCCCTTGTATAATATATGCATGGGAAACCTTATCCATCTCAATAGCACTTTTAAAATGCTCTATCATTTGTTCTTGTCCAATAATACTATTAAAATCTGCCATAGCTTACCCCTCTCTTTCCATATTCCCATCGCTCTTTTGTCATCTTTATCCATTTACTGTTCAAGCGACAAGAATCCTATTTTGTAAGTTTTTCCTTCTACTTTATCCTATATCTTGACTCTTTTATTATCTTACAGATCTAGGGGAAATAGCAACCCATTTTTTATAATTTTCAGAAATTATTCACAGATATGATAGATACGCTACTACCACTTAACAAAGTTTGCAATGACAGCCCCTTACTTGTTAACGATTTATTTCTCTAAAGATAACATATTCTCCACGAATTGAATAATACGCTCTTGAATTTCTTCTATCGGAAGTGTGGCGTCAATTGTCTTCATACGCTCTGGCGCTCTTTTTGCTAACTGGCGATAACCATCTGCAACTTTTTTATGAAATTCCATTGTTTCTAATTCCATACGATCAAGCTCCGCCTGATCTTTTTTTCTTCGAATTCCATCCTCTGCATTGAGATCGAGATGAATCGTAAGATCTGGTAAAATTCCTTGAATCGCGTACTGATTCACTTCATAAACAGTCTCTATTCCTAGTCCCCTTGCAATGCCTTGATAAACTACAGAGGAATCCACATAGCGATCGCAAATAACGGCTTTTCCCTGTTCTAATGCAGGTTTTATCACTTCATGAACAAGCTGAGCTCTTGCTGCCGCATATAAGAGCATCTCGGTTTCTCTTCCCATTTCCATGTTTTCTCGATCTAAAATTAAAGAACGAATCTTCTCACTAATGTTTGTTCCTCCTGGCTCTCTTGTTACAATGCTATCATACCCTTTTTTCTCTAAGTATTTTTTTAGCAATGTAATCTGTGTTGTCTTTCCTGCTCCATCTGGACCTTCAACAGAAATTAAAATCCCTCTCATACTTAATTCCTTTCTCTTTTTCTATCATTTTCCTCTATCACTGTTATGCTATAACAAATTCGTGTTACTGCACTACTTTCTTCTTTGTTGCTATTGATGTTCTCCATTGACTGCTCGCATTGAATAGGCTTCGCCTGTTCCTGCTCGCTAACGCTCATTATCTCATAAGCAGAGCTTATGAGCGCCATTCGCCGCTCGTGATGAATAGGCTTTGCCTGCTCCCACTCGCTAACGCTCATTATATCATGAATTTCTTCTCTTGTAATTCCTTTTACATAAAATCCTGATTCCAAATAACTTTCAATCAATGCAATATCACTTTGTTTTATCTGCTCTCCTGGCACTAAAATAGGTATTCCTGGCGGATAAATATAAATATAGCTTCCACAAATTGCATCTTTTGCTTCCTTTAAATGGCATTTCTTTGTCTTCATTTCCAATGCCTTTGATGGAAGATAACGTTTTATTTGTCCATCTGTCATAACATGGATTTTTTCTTGTTCCTTACTATTATCTTCTCCGCTTTCCATTCCTATCTTTCGATCTAAGTCTTCTAATGCATAGTAGAGTCGATCAAATCCCTCTTTTGAATCACAAATGGTAGAAATAGCAATCACATAATCTCTTTCTGACATTTCCATTTGCAATCCATATTGTTTTAAAAGAATATCACTGATCTCATTTCCTGTTAATTTTGTATTTTGGAAAAAAATCACAAGTTTACATGGATCAAAATCATAAGCCCCATATTGTTTTAACTCTTCTTTTTCCAATAGAGAGATATGTTTTAATCTTTGTATTTTTTTTCGATAGAAATGCAATAATTCCTCATACTCCACAAAGGAATTCTTATTCTCAATTCCATAATGAATTGCATATTCAATCCCTGCCATCAATAAATAAGAAGGACTACTACTTTGATAAATACTAATGGAATCCTGTACCTTTTCCTCTGATATTTGATCGGTACAAATATGAAGTAAAGCAGTTTGGGTAAAGGCTGGCATTGTTTTATGAAGACTTTGAATTACAATATCGGCTCCCTTTTTAATAGCACTTTCGGGAAAATTTTCATAAAACGGAAAGTGTGCTCCATGTGCTTCATCAACAATAAGAGGGATTTTATAAGGATTTATCCACATTTTGATTCTCTCAATGTGCATAACAATGCCTTCATACGTTGGCGATGTGATAATTACTGCCTTGATTCCCTCTTCTTCCTTTAATATTTCACAAAGTCTCTCCTCATCAATACCTCCAAACATATTTCTCTCTGGAATATAAGTAAGTGGCAGATAAATAGGATCTAATTCTAATAAACGAACCGCATTATAAACTGCCTTATGACAATTTCTGGCCATTAAAATTTTATCCCCACGCTTACAAGTAGCAGTAATGGCTGATAAAATTCCGACGGTACTTCCATTTACTAAATAAAACGTTTTCTTTGTTCCATAAAATTTTGCAGTCTCTTCCATCGATTGCTTAATAATATCTTGTGGATCATTTAAATTATCAAATTCATCGATCTCTGTAATATCAATGGCATACGGGTTTTCAATTAAATTTTTAATTCTTCTTTTATGTCCTGGCATATGAAAAGGATATATATTTTCCTCTTGATATGAGGTCAATTTTTCATATAAATAAGGTTTCAAACTCTTCACTCCTTCTAATTACATGGGTTTATTGGCTTATCCACTCATAATTTTCTACAACACAATAAAATATGCAATGCATATAAAATTCCCTATAGCACAAAAAAAGCAGGAATCAAATTCCTGCTTTTCTAATTCTGATGAGACATCGGGGATTCGAACCCCGGACACCTTGATTAAAAGTCAAGTGCTCTA
>CAJMOB010000035.1:0-35075 GCA_905214925.1 uncultured bacterium
CAACGATGCGATCGACCCGGGCGAGGACGGTGTAATCGACGAATATGACGGCGTACAGACACTGGTATCACTGATATCGAAGTGACCGACTACAAAACATTCCATATTATTTTTGAAGCAAAGCGTGGATGGCTTCTGCCCGGAGCGGATCAGCTAACGAAATACTCTGTCCGGCTGGCGCTGTCACCAGCGGCAGTCAAGCAGATTGTAACTATGTCTGAATGCACACAGACATATGCTGGCACATATCTACCGTTCACGGTTGCTCCCAACGGTATACCCATCCAGCACCTCTCCTACCGGGAGGTCTACCAAATGGCTCTTGATTCCAGAGCAGCTTCAAACCACGAACAAAAGCATCTCCTTGCGGAGTTCTGCGACTACTTACGGGAGGTAATGACCATGCAAAAAAAGGACTCAAACATGGTGTATGTCGTTGCCCTGGGAACCCAGAAGCCGGACGGCTGCGACATCACATGGATAGATATCGTCCAGAAATATAGTAAATACTTCTGTCCTGTTGGCGGGAACGGCTGGCCAAAAGAGCCGCCAAACTACATAGCATTCCGCTACTACGGGCAGCTTCAGTCAATCCATCACATTGAAGGATACACCGTTTCTCGTAATATGCATGATGAGATACCCGAAATGCCGGACGAGGTTTGGGATACCGATTGCTATATTTACAAACTGGGACCGGCAATCGTCCCCGGAAAGACAGTCAAGACTGGGAAGATTTTTAGAAATGGGCGAGTATGGGCAATGCTGGACACTCTCCTGACCTGTGATACCATCAGTGAAGCGCGGGATTTGACCCAGGAACGACTCGAATAATTCTGTGAGGAAGTGAATGAAATGAAACGCCTTTTACCACTATTCTTGGCTGTTATTCTTTGCTTCACATTTGTTGGGTGTAGTGAAGCTAACGATCATACTCCCCAAGCAGAAGCTCCTTCCGAAGCTATTACGCAAATCGAAACGGAGTCATCCACCACGGAACCAACCGAGGAGACAACTTCATCTGCCGAAGAAACTACAACAACCGCTATACCGGAAACCACCGATCAACCATCGGCCAGCCCTACTACACCACCAGCTGTGGCAGAGCAACTTCCTGCGGATTCCTCTTTTTCAGTTCACTTTATTGATGTTGGCCAGGCTGACGCCGCCCTCGTGGAATGCGATGGTCATTACATGATGATTGATGGTGGCAATAAAGCGGATTCCAGTTTGATTTATTCAGTCCTCAAAAATACAGGTGTCACCAAACTCGACATCGTTGTAGGCACCCATGCGCATGAAGACCATATCGGCGGTCTGCCAGGTGCTTTCAATTATGCGACCGCTGATCTCACGCTCTGCCCAACAACCATTTATGACAGCGATGCATTTAATGATTTCAAGAAATATGCTGAGAAAAACGGTGGGGGCATTACAATTCCATCAGCAGGAGACACATACACATTAGGGAGTGCTACCATTGACATTCTTGGTGTGAATGATGGAAGTGACACCAACAACACATCCATCGTCTTGAAAATCACGTATGGCAGCACAGCTTTCCTGTTTACTGGAGATGCCGAGCGCGAAGTGGAACAAGCCATTCTAAACAGAGGAGCAGACCTATCCGCCACAGTATTGAAAGTTGGCCACCACGGAAGTGATACCAGTACCACATATCCGTTTCTCCGTGAAATCATGCCGGAGTATGCCATCATTTCTGTGGGAAAAGGAAACTCCTACGGTCATCCTACCGATAACAATCTGAGCCGTCTACGTGATGCTGATGTCACAGTGTACCGGACAGATTTGAATGGAGATATTTTTGTCACCTCGGACGGTCAGTCAGTTTCTATTTCTTCTGACAAGTCGGTCAGCAAAGATGAAATTATGACTCCCGGTGGCAGTGTCACTACTTCACCCCCAGCTTTTAAAGAACCAGAACAACCCCAGGAAAATTCAACCTCTTCAGAAGGTACTGACTATATCGTCAACACCAACACAAGGAAATTCCATTATCCATCCTGTGGCAGTGTAAAGAAGATGAAGGAAAGCAATAAAATGTACTACACTGGTACACGAGATGAACTGATCTCTAAAGGCTACGATCCTTGTGGCAATTGTCATCCGTAAAACAAAAGTCGAACGGCATAAACAGAAAAAGTGGAGTACCTTAATCATGTGTATGAGGGCTACTCCACTTTTTCACTATTACTCTGTATTATTCTGTGACAATCATTTTATTGTACCCACATAGAACATCGACATTCCTTTCGGTGGATGAAGTCTATTATTCCTCCCAATCACTCACACACTTTTTCTTAATTCCAATTGCAAGTACCGGGCAACCACCATTTCTTCGACCTTGTAATCTACGTTTTAACTGGTCCATTTCCGTTGTGCTTTTTCCGAACTTTTCTATAACAGGCTTTTGCTCTCCTTTGCTATTGGTGTACTGCAGTTCTTTGAAAATATCATTCAATTCTACAGCTCTCGTTAATATAACACCAACATTAATCACATTGCATTCGTGGTACATTCTCATCGCCAATAAGTCTCGATCAAAAGTCTGGTCCTTGCTATTCCATTCAACATCAAATGCCACCTGGTTTTTGACGAAATCAACATTATGACCCTCAATAAAACCGGTAATAGTATTTGGCTGTAGAGAACGATAGTTACCTCTTCGTTTTGATCTCACTTCAGGCACGATTTGTAAATTTCCAGTTATTCTCATTTCAGCCCAACCTTGAGGAAATAACATGTCATCAATTTTCTTTGGCATCATAGACTTGTTGCCACCGCTTATTATGATTTCTTCCTTTGATATCTGAAAACATCGCAAACAATTGATTAATTCTGCCCACTCCCCAGAGAAGCTGCCAATCAGAATGTCAAGCGCATTATTACAATCATAAAATTCATATTTTTCCTGCAAATCCTGTGGTATAACTTCAGCTATATTGGCCATACACTTTCCCTCCGCTGTTCATTTTAATAATTATATCACGGAGCTTTACAAAATGATATGTAATTTGGGGATGAAAAAAAGGCCCCTTTCGGTGCCTCTTTCTCGTTTCTCTCTCTGTCTTTATTTATTCAGTTTTGCTAATATCACCACTTCCGTAACCGGAATCGTCTTTGTCGCAGTTCGGCCCATCCGGCTATGATTATATGGTTTCTTTATAATTGCAATCTCGTACTTAAAAGTCTCTCCGCTTAAAATAGTTGCAATTTCTTGATCCGGGTCAGAAAAGAAAGCATTACATTTTTCTCTGCATTCTTCCAATACTTTTTCGTCACCATCCAAAGAATTAAAGCTCTTGCACACGCATCTCAACAGGTCATCAAACAAAATTGTATTTGTATCGCTGTTAGTATAGCTCAGTATCAAATCTGCTTTTCTTGCGACGATACCCTCAAACATATGCCTGAATGCATCCTTCACATCAGTTTTCTTACAGTACTCGGACTGATATCGATCTGTTCTATACCGCCCTTTATACTTCACATCCGGGTAGTCGTATTTCACAAGGGTTTCGATAATGTGATAGAATCTCGAATAATGCACAAAACAGTACGGCGGATCCGCGTACACCAGAGTCCCTTCTGGAATCTTCTTAAGGCATTCCACATCTGTTTCTGCCATTGTCGTATATGAGAAACGATTTTCTTCCGTAAGAAAAGCCCGCAATTCCTCATATTTTCTTTCAAAGAAATCCGTTATGTTCTTTCTTCTGTAGATGAGAATATCTTCCATTGAAGATTCATTGTCCGGTATGCGATACTGTGCATAATGCCCGGTACTCTGCGAATTGTAGGCCATTGCATAGATTAGACAAGTAAGAAGTAGATTGTAATACTCCTTTTCTTCTTTGTACTCATCAATTACTGCCCGATAAGAATCAATCCATATACACTGATCATAACTCCAGTATGTTCCAGAATAGTCTTTAACGAACAAATAGTATTGATCGCAAGCGTTCCAATCCCTTTTATTAATCAAAGCCCTTTGCTGTTCCTCAAGCGCATTCATTTCTTCAAGCGTAAACTCTCGGTCGTAGGAGAAGACTCCTTTGTATTCCGGGTAGGCACTGTTAAATCTGTCAACCCGCTGTTTTGCCTTCATAGTTATTTCTGCAATAGCTGGGTAGGAATCCCATCTATAATTCTCTAAGTACACACTCGCAAATACTGAAGAATACTCTTGGATGTCGTTCGATATCAAATTCACCTTATTTCGCAACGCTGCTGCTAAAGTAGCCGAACCGGCAAACAAATCACACATGGTTCGGTGTTCAACATCATCAAAGAAATTTATACCTTTTTCTATCAGGTCCAACACATCTGTTTTAGACCCCATATACTTCACAACACTTGGAAATGTTTTCTGTAAATTCATATTGTCACACCTTTCTATTTTGGGGTACTACATATATTGCTCAACCTTACCAAAAAGTCAAGTAATACTTAGTCCTCCTCGTATCCCTCAATACACTTTGATGTGATTCCGATTGCAAGTATTGGGCATCCGCCTGATCTTCTGCTATCTAATCTGTAGGTCAATTTACCCATCCAAGTTGTACTGGCTCCATATTTATTCAAACCGTAATGCTTTGGAAATGTTTTTAAATCAGTTCCACGTGTAATGATGATACCTGCGGAAATAATGCCAAATTCATAATACGTTCTCATCGCCATCAAATCTCGGTCAAACGTCTGGTCTTTACTATTCCACTCAGTATCTAAAGCAATCTTATTCTTAAAGAAATCGATATTATAGCCATTCACATAATCCGGTAAGATAATAGTATCTGATCCCTCTGCTCCGCTCCGATAATCCAAAGTTAAATGCAAATCTCCATGAACACGTGTCTCAGCCCAGCCAAGAGGAAATAAAACACTCTTAAATTTTGGAGGAATCGCTGATTCATTTCCTCCACCAATCAGTACATCATCTATCGAAATATTAACATTTCTTAGTACGTAGATCAGCTCCTGAAATTCTTCTTGATATGCCGTTGCCAGAATTTCTGCTGCATGATAATAGTTATATATTTCATATTTTTCAAGTATGTCTATCGGAAATATAGATTGCAATCTATCCATATAACTAAGCTCCTTTACCTTACGGTGTAGCATATGCTGCACCTATTGCCCAAACTGTCTACCAGATAAAGGGCATAATAAAGAATTATAACACAGCAGGCCATAAAATTCTACACAAAAAACAACTATCCGTAACTTCAAAAAACCTTATTTACTCATATTTCATTTCACACTCCAACACCAGTTCATCCCCAACTGTATTTCTTCAGCGAACATAGTTTGATACTAATCTACAAAGTGATCGTCAATTTTCTATTTTCGCAAATGACATTTACGTGATCCCCTGGATTAAATCCGATTTCTTTGAGCCAATCGCCCTTAAGAAGAATTGAAGGGGTCGGCTTATATTTGTAACCGGATGCCTCATGAACTATCAACCGTCTTTCAGTTCTGAATGAGTCCCCCTTTTGCTTTTTCTTTTCTTCCAGAACATATTCATCATGCGACTTTATTTCTGTGACCGCATCTGTTACTGTTCGGCAGACTCGATGCTGATGGAAATATCGGTCACCCTCTTTGTGTTTGTGATAAAGTGTAATCTTTCGGGGTGCATTATAAATGTTTTTGAACACGCTCCAACAATGGCCTGTATTGACAGAGCGAACCTCAATAAACTGCTCCGTTTCTCGAATCACCTCAAAATAAGGGTCAAATAGCATATTTTTCTCTTTTCTTGTGAACATCAATTCCTCCTCAATTTATATCTCAAATAGGTAAAAAATATAACGATACCCAGTGGTATCGTTAAAAGGGTATGCAATTGTCAACTACCAAACAGAAACGGCTTTGAGCATACTTTCTTTCCAGTAGAGTATTCTTCACTGAAAAGTGTTCAAAACCTCTTATTTCAGCCCTCTACGCCACTACAGGTATATCTGTTTGTATCAATATGCTCGTTTCTTTGTTCATAGCTCCAAGAAATAAAATATCAGCAGGATAAGCAAAACTTCCCTGCATTCTTGTAATGCTAATTTCCCTCTCCTCTAACGGTTGTCTTAGCACTTCTAAAACATTTCTTTGAAATTCTGGTAACTCATCAAGAAAAAGAACACCATAATGGGCTAAACTGATTTCTCCTGGACTTGGAACTCTCCCACCTCCAATTAAAGCAGTTTCTGTAATCGTATGATGCGGCGAACGAAATGGCCTTGCTGTAATCAATGGATTTTTATGATCTAACTTTCCCTTGATGCTATAGATCTTCGTAATTTCTAAACTTTCCTCCATCGTAAGAGCTGGCATAATCGTCGGAATCCGGCTGGCAATCATCGACTTCCCTGTTCCTGGCGCTCCAAGGAGAAGCAAATTATGTCTTCCCGCCGCGGCAATTTCTGCAGCTCTTTTTGCAAATTCCTGCCCAATAACTTCTTCAAAATCATTTTCATTTTTTGTATTTTTTCTCAATAATTCCCTTCCATTCATTATCGTTGGAATCCGCTCTTTTGGCTGTTTTAATAACTGTACGACTTCTTTTAAATTACGAACACCGATAACATCAATGCCTTCGATAACGGATCCCTCTAACCGATTTTCATAGGGAACAAAACAAACTTTCAGTCCTTGACTTTTTGCAAAAGATACCATTGGTAAAATGCCATTTACAGGCTGTATATCGCCATTTAAACCTACTTCTCCTATAAAACATAATGTATTTAACTCTTGATTTGGAAAATACCCATAAGATGTCAGTATTGCGATTGCAATGGGTAGATCGAAAGCAGATCCTTCTTTTCTAAAATCTGCTGGTGAAAAATTAATTGTAACTCTCTTAGGTGGCAATTGATATCCCATATGATAGAGAGCCGTAAGAACTCGTTCTTTGGCCTCTCTTACCTCTGTTGATAAAGAACCGACCATAGAAATACCAGGAAGTCCATTTCGAACATCGACTTCCACTTGTAATAAAACTCCTTGCAGCCCCATAAGACTACAGCTGATTACTTTACTATACATAACTTCCTTTCCCTCTCCAAGAAAAGGTATTATTTTTAATATATCATATCTATCTCTAAAAATCAAATCATTCATCTCGTTACAAGGAATTCCCTAGCACAAAAAAAGACTTCTCTATACAAGCAAATACTTGATAGAGAAGTCTTTTTTAATTTATTTCTGACTTATTGTGAAACATTTTCTTTAACTCATCCATAAAAGTTTCTACATCTTTGAACTCACGATAAATAGACGCAAATCGCACATAGGCAACTTCATCTAAATCTTTTAATTTATCCATAACAATTTCGCCTATTTTCATACTTTCAATTTCTTTTTCTTCCATGTTGAAGATCGTATTTTCAATCGATTCCACTGTAGATTCAATTTGCTCCATAGAAACTGGGCGTTTATGACAAGAACGCACAATACCTGATTTTATTTTATTTCTATCATATGGTTCTCTATTTTTATCTTTTTTAATCACAATTAATGGAATCGTTTCCACTTTTTCATAAGTCGTAAAGCGTTTTCCGCAATTTTCACACTCTCTTCTTCTTCGAATGGAAGTATTATCGTCCGCAGGTCGTGAATCAATTACCCTGGAACTGTCTTGGTTACAAAATGGACATTTCATCAATGACATCCTTTCCGCCTGTGTTCTGCTTCCCTCGCTTGCATCAATCGCTCACAAATTCTCTTAATTTTTACAGAAACACTACTTGTATATAACTTATTTTTTCTTCATTATAGGGAAAATCCCCCATTAGGTCAAGGGTTTTCATTTGATTTCCATTGTTTTTTCCTGTTTTAATTATGTTTTTTATCAATTTTACATCTTTCTTTTGTCACTTCTGGCTCTACATCAACAATAATAATATCCGCTCCGATTCGAACGATCTCATTATAACAAATACAAAATTCAGGGTTTTTTCCAAGACACCCAAAAAATTTTCCAGGACCAGGAATAATAATCTGACAGATCTGTCCTGTACAAGCATCAAACTCTAAATCTGATACAAATCCCATCCGACAACCATCTCTACAATTGATCACTTCTTTTTGCCTAAGCTCTAAAAATCGCATCGATCTGCCCCGAAACTCTTTTATTATTATTTATATGAGTGATTTATAAAATTATACCTTTTAAACTTGAAAAACGCAGTTTTTGACTGATTGCCTTGGCATAAAATTCTTTTCTCCACAAACAATAAGAAACTGCTTTTAGAAGAATTCCCTATTACACAAAAAAGCCCTTCTCCTTTGAGAAGAGCTTTTTATATAAACCCAATTTTTCATCATTAAAGAATGACTTTTACTGGACATTTCTGTGCACAAATACCACAATTTGTACATTTTTCTGGATCGATATGAGCGATATTGTTTTCCACTTTCACAGCTTCCACTGGACAGTTTTTCGCACAAATACCACAACCGATACATCCTGTTGAACAAACGGCTTTTACATCTTTTCCTTTGTCTTTTGAACTACATTGTACTAAATGTTTTTGCTCATAAGGTACAAATTCAATTAGATTTTTTGGACAAGCGGTAATACATTTTCCACAGGCTTTACAAGCATCTTTATCAACTTTAGCAATTCCATTCTCAACATGAATGGCATCAAATGGACAAGCTTTTACACAGCTACCGAAACCTGTACAACCATAAGAACAAGCTTTTGGTCCACCACCAGGAGCAGAAGCCGCCATAACACAATCTTCAATTCCTGTATACTCGTATTGTGTTTTTGCCTTTTCACAAGTACCAGCACATTTTACAAAAGCCACCATCTTTACAGAGTCACCAGCAGATACGCCCATAACTTCTGCAATTTTATTTCCAACTTCTTCTCCACCAACTGGACAAGCATTTACGGCAGCTTCTCCATTGGCAATAGCTTTTGCAAGACCATCACAACCAGGATATCCACAACCACCGCAGTTATTACCTGGCAATAGTCCACGAACAGCCTCTTCCTTTTCATTAACAGGAACTTTGAATTTTTCCGCTGAAAATCCTAAGAAGAGACCGATAAAAAGACCTGTAAGTCCAACGATTGCCGCTGCAATAATAATTCCCATTTTTTCGTCCCTCCTATTAAATTAATCCTGAGAATCCAAAGAAAGCGATTGACATTAAACAAGCTGCTAATAATACAATTGGCATTCCTTTAAAAGATTCTGGAACATCATTATATTCCATTTTTTCACGAATACCTGCTAATACAACGATAGCGATTGTAAAACCAACAGAAATACCAATACCATTAATAACACTCTCTAAAATGCTATAGCTATTCTGTACGTTTGTAAGTGCAACGCCAAGTACCGCACAGTTTGTTGTAATAAGTGGAAGATATACCCCAAGAGCCTCATAAAGAGATGGCATAGATTTCTTTAAAAACATCTCTACAAACTGTACAAGACAAGCAATAACAAGAATAAATACGATTGTCTGTAGATATTCTGTATTTGTTGTTACTAAAACAAATTTATTGATAAGGCTTGTTAAGAAGGATGCGATTGTGATAACGAAAATTACCGCAGCACCCATACCACCAGCAGTCTCTATCTTCTTAGATACTCCAAGGAATGGACATAGACCTAAGAACTGGCTTAATACAACGTTATTCACTAAGGCAGAACCGATAGCGATTAATAACAATTCTTTCATTTCTTTCCTCCCTTTCCTTATTTCACATCTGTATCATAGAATTTAGAACTACATTTTCCGTTTGAACAGTTTTGACAATCTCCACATCCTTGGATTGGTTCATACTGTTTTCCAGCTTTTTCTGCTTTTTTACGGTTTACACGATTCATAATTGCAATTAAAAATGCAAGCACTAAAAATGCACCTGGCGCTAAAATAAAAATAGTTGCGGAAATTCCTTCTGGTAAAATTTGAAATCCAAAAATCTGACCAGCACCTAAAATTTCACGACAAGCACCTAAGACAGTTAAGGAACAAGTGAAACCAAGTCCCATACCGATACCATCAAAGAAAGATGGAATAACTGGATTTTTAGCCGCATAAGATTCTGCACGCCCTAAAATAATACAGTTAACTACAATAAGAGGAATATAAAGTCCTAAACTCGCATTTAAAGCTGGAATGTATGCCTCTAATAAAAACTGTACAATGGTAACTAATGAAGCTACGATTACGATATAGGCAGGTATTCTAACTCTATCTGGAATAATTTTACGGAGAGCGGAAATAATAGCATTAGATAACATTAAAACCGCTGTTGTTGTAAGTCCCATACCAGCACCGTTGATAGCAGAAGTTGTTACCGCAAGCGTTGGACACATACCAAGCAATAGTACAAGAGTTGGGTTTTCTTTTACAATACCATTAAATAAACGTTCAATTGGAGTATTTGCTTTCATTAATTAGCACCTCCTAATGTTTTAAAATATGCAAGACACGCATTCATACCTTTTGTCATCGCATTTGATGTAATTGTTGCACCTGAAATAGCATCAATCTGATCATCAGAAGTTGCACCTGATTTTGTTACTGTAAACTGTTCTACCTTTTTATTTTTGAACTGATCACTAAAACTTGCTTCTTTTGCCTTTTGTCCAAGACCTGCTGTTTCATTGTTGATCAGCGTTTCATAACCAGTAACAGTTCCATCAGCTAAAATACCAACTGTGAAATTCAGTTCTCCGCCATATCCTTCCATATTGCTGACATTCATAACATAGCCAACAACTGCTCCACTAGCATCTTTTCCAACAAGCACTTTTTTCATTTCAGTGCCTGTAATCCCTGCATCAGCAATGACTTTGTTAGCATTTTCCACGCTAACACTTTCATCTTCTACAAACTCAGAAGCATCTGGCATAACGTTTTGATAAGCCTGTTGTTCTGCTTTTGCTTGTGCTGCTGCGATTGGATTTTTTGTGATGCTATAAACACCACCTAATGCCGCACCAGCAATCACTGTAATTGCAAATAAAATAAGACCTTCTTTCAAAATACGATTCATTATTTGTTACCTCCTTTCGGAACACCAAAGGCGCGTGGCCATGTGACTCTCTCAATAAGAGGTACTAATAAGTTAGAGAAGATAATGGCATAAGAAACACCTTCTGCAGATGGTCCAAACAAACGGAAGATGGATGTTAAAAGACCTAAAATAATACCAAATACAATTTTTCCATTTGGAGTAATTGGAGAGGTTACATAATCGGTTGCCATAAAGAATGCACCTAATAATAAACCACCACCAAAAATATGCGCTCCAACAAAATATATAATATCTTGTCCTGTCACTGCTGCATAAATTGCTGTGAAAACTGCTACTGTTCCAATATAAAATACTGGAATTTGATAGCTAGTCACTTTACGAATAATTAAATAAACACCGCCAATAATTAAAGCAATTGCAGATGTTTCACCAATTGTACCAGCAGTTTGGCCAATAAAGAGATCCATTAACTCAGGAGAACCTCCATTTTTTAATACAGCAAGTGGTGTTGCTCCTGATACACCATCTAAATATTGGCAAGCGAAGTTTGTCATTGGACCTGTAAAGGATAGTAATAAAAAACATCTAGCACCCAGTGCTGGATTCATAAAGTTTTGTCCCATTCCACCAAACAGCTGTTTTACAATAATAATCGCAAATACACTACCGATAATTGCCATCCAAATCGGAAGTTGTACTGGTAAGTTCAAAGCTAATAAAATTCCTGTTACAACTGCACTCAAATCTTTAATCGTTAAAGTTTTGTGCATAAAATACTCATAAATTCCTTCAGAAGCCACGCAAGCAATGATACATACTAAAATTAAAATTGCTGCACGAATTCCAAAATTATAAATACCAAAAAGTGTTGCTGGCAACATCGCAATGATGACATCGAGCATAATACTGCTAGTTGTATCTTTAGCTCTTACATGAGGATTTGAAGATACCTGTAATAATTCACTCACAATATTCACCCTCCTTATTTCTTTCTATTTGCCAATGCTGTTTTTCTCATTGTCTTAATCGCCTGTGCAAGCTGACGCTTTGCTGGACATACAAAAGAACAACAACCACATTCACAACATTCCACACCATTATATTGTTCAAATCTCTTTAAATCACCATGTTCTGCAAAATCAGCCATTCGTGATGGAACAAGACGTCCTGGACAAACTTGAACACAGCGTCCACAATTAATACAAGCAGTCTCAACAGACTTTGATACATCATCTTTCTTAAAACATAATAAAGCAGATGAAGTTTTAGTACATGGAACATCTAATGTAGACATTGCCATACCCATCATTGGGCCACCTGAAATAATTTTTTCTGGTTCTTCCACAAAACCTCCAACTGCTTCAATTAATTCTCTACTATTTGTACCTGTACGAACTAAGAAATTGGCTGTATCTTTTACTGCATCTCCTGTTACTGTAATGGTTCTTTCATAAACAGGCTTTCCTTCATAAATTGCGCGATAAATGGACATAACTGTTTCTACATTCTGTACAACACAATTTACATCTGCTGGAAGCATAGAAGAATTAATAGAACGTTTTGTTGTTGCATAAATTAATTGACGTTCTGCACCTTGTGGATACTTTGTTTTTAAAAGTTTTACTTCCATTTTAGATTCACCAGCAGATTTAATGGCCTCTTCCATTTTTTTGGCAGCATCTGGCTTATTATCTTCAATTGCGAAGATTCCGTGTGCTTTTGGAAATAGTTGTAAAACAACTTTTAAGCCTGCCACTAATTTTTCTGGAGTCTCCATCATTCTTCTGTAATCACAAGTGATATATGGCTCACACTCAGCACAGTTAATAATAACTCGATCGATAGAATCTTCATTCTTTGGAGTCAGTTTGACATTAGTAGGAAAACCAGCTCCTCCCTGTCCTACGATTCCCGCATTTTTTACCGCAGTACGAATTTCTTCCTTGCTCATTTGTTCTAGCGGTTTTACATTTTTTGCAAAATCAATTTCTTCATACTGATTATCATTTTCTACAATAATCGAGTCTACTTTTGTTCCTGCAATTGTCATACGAGCTTCGATTGCTTTTACTGTCCCTGATACCGAGCTGTGGATATTTGCTGATATAAATCCACTTGCTTCTGCAATCAGCTGTCCAACTAATACTCGATCACCCTTTTTGACAACTGGAACTGCTGGTGCACCAATATGTTGGCTTAAAGGATATACCAGTTCACCCTTTGGCAGATAAGGAGTAATCGCTTTATCTTTGGATAACTCTTTTCCATCTTGCGGATGAATTCCACCTTTGAATGTAAATAATCCCATGTTCTTCCCTTCTTTCCCATTATTTTAATAGCTAATATTCTTAATTTGGCTATCAATTATCGACAAGAACATTATATGATATACTGTATACAATATCAATAATTGTTAACTTTTTAACGAGTTTTTTTTTAAACATTTTTCATAAATTGTTTATGAATTCCAATGTTTTTTATATATAAATCAGTATAGTAATGTAATTTTTTCACTAGTTTCTTACGTTTTTCTTACAAAAAATAGCGACTTATTTACTATTTTTAACAATCAATTTTGTATACAAACTATAAGCATGTAAATCACTTTCTTCCTATTAAAATAATTCGTTTCTTTTGTGAAAATTGCCTATTTTTCTGCTAGTAATATTTTCCATTCTCTCTATTTTTATTTTATTATAACTTATTAATTATTCTCTCTGTTTTTAATATATTCAACCTATTCAATCAAAATTGAAATCTAACATTCATTTTCGCTCTTTTTATTTCTTATGTTTCTCTACTATATGCAATAATAATAATTTTATGTGAGAAAAAAACATCATTAAACCAAAGTAAAAACTTCTTATGTACGAGCCCCCTCATTTGTGCATAGCACTTTTTAATGTTATAGGAAATGTAAATTTCCTATAACATTAAAAAAAGGTCGATATTCCTTC
The DNA here is from genome assembly GCA_905214925.1 of uncultured bacterium. GTDB lineage: Bacteria > Bacillota > Clostridia > Lachnospirales > Lachnospiraceae > Scybalomonas. Next base: position 13,981 of record CAJMOB010000035.1, read on the forward strand.
TATCGGCCTTTTTTTAATAAACATTTTAATAATCTCCTTTTGGCAATAATACATATTTTATATACCAAAACGTCTTTTTTTCTCCTTTTTTATAAAGCATTTTTAATAGTTTTTCTAATAATGCTTGTGTTTCTGGATGAATAATCATACGTTTACGTCCTCTTGCATAATATTTCCAAGGTAGTGTTTGATTATATTCTTTCCCATAATATACTTTGCTTGCACAAATTCGATCAATGACCATCTCTACTACATAGCAAAGAGGCATTTTCATACCAGCCAATGGATATAGCCCATCTAAACTATAATCAATCCAATATTCATAATGATGCTTATTTCTCCCTTTATGATGCAACCAAGCAGAAGAATATCCTCTATCCATTCTTTCAGCGTTATTTGGACTCTCATCCCCTAAATAATACTTCACCCCTACTGAAAATTCAGTTGGAGAATATTTTGATAAATCATGAAGAATTCCTTGCTTATATAAGCCTACTTGAAAACAATATCGCATTACAAGCAATTTATGCGTCGTAATTGTTTTAAAATGTAGCCGTGCTTTTCCTCTCATAAAAGATCCGCCTTTCCTTTTAATACTCCCAAATTTTCTTATCATCGCATTTTCTATCTTCTTGGATCACCAGCTCTGGACTCTTGGCACTTACTTTTGTATTTGCCGGAATGGATTCTGTAACAAAAGTATTTCCTCCAATAATCACTTGATCTCCAATCACGGTTGTACCTCCAAGCACAGTGGAGTTTGCATAAATTGTCACATGATTTCCAATTGTTGGATGACGCTTTGTACCGGATAACTCTTGCCCCTTTCTTGTAGAAAGAGCACCTAATGTTACTCCCTGATATAACTTTACATGATTTCCAATAATGGTTGTTTCACCAATAACAATTCCTGTACCATGATCAATAAAGAAATATTCTCCAATCTGGGCTCCTGGATTAATGTCAATTCCTGTCCTTCCATGGGCATATTCACTCATAATTCTCGGAATAAATGGAACTTTTTCCTCATATAAAATATGCGCCATACGATATACATAAATGGCAAACAAACCTGGATAAGAGAAAATAATTTCCTCTTTACTTCCTGCTGCTGGATCCCCATCAAATCCTGCTTGTAAATCTTTTAATAACATTTTTTGCACTTCTGGAAGTTTTTTAAAAAAACGATCACAAATTTCACTTTCACAAGAGCATTCTTCAAAACGTTCTCCATTTTTTGCCTGATCATAGGACATTGCAATACAAATTTGCTTCTTTAACTTATCATAAACATGATTCAAACGATACCCAACATAATATTCTATTTCTAAAGATAAAATGCTATCTTCCCCAAAATATCCTGGAAAAATAATCTTTTTTAGCTCCTGAATAATTTCTATAATTTCTGCTCGATTTGGCAATGGATGACCATCCTTTGGAAGAAAAATACTTTCTTCTCGATAATTTTTTGTAAAATGTTCCACTGCATAATCCAAAGCTTCTTTTTTACCCATATTCTTCTCAACCTTTCTACATTTTACTGTCTAATGCCAGCATAATTTCTGACTATCGCTCTCATTTAAAAGATGAGGAACTGGATTTTCTACTTATTCCAGTTCCCAGGTGCTGTCAAATGTTATACACATTGGCGAGCAATCTTAAATTACTTACAATTTTATTTTACATTAGTACAGAACAATCGTTTTGTCAAGAATGGCAATCTACCATTAAGAAAGATGTATATCTTTTAGCGCTTGTGCAAATATATTATTTACTGGCGCTTTTGCTTCCTCTTGTATTTTTTTCATATAGCGATTCACATCTTTTTTGGAAACCCCCGCTCCCTCTTTCTTTCTTCTTTCTTCAAATGCTTTCAGTTTTTCTTTATGTCCACAAGCACAAATAAATGTCTGCTCTTCTTTCTTTCCCCAAAGTTCCATTCTCTTATGACAAACAGGACATCTCGCATTTGTCATTTTTGCAATTCGTTCTCGATAACCACATTCTCGATCTTGGCACACTAAAAGTTTTCCATTTTTATTTGACACAGATAATAAACGTTTTCCACAATTTGGGCATTTCTTATTCGTTAAATTATCATGTCGAAACGTTCCTTTTCCTTCTTTGATTTCTCCAATCAATTGCTCTGTATATGCTTTTATCTCCTGTAAAAACTGCTCTTTTTTTCCTTTTCTTTCTGCAATCTGTTTTAACTTCATTTCCCAATCAGCGGTTAATTCTGGCTTTTTCATATCTTCTGGAACTAATTCCAGTAACTGCTTTGCTTTTGAAGTAATATGAATTTCATTTCCTTTCTTTTCCATTAAAAAAGTGTGGAACAATTTATCGATAATATCCGCTCTTGTTGCAACGGTTCCCAGTCCCCCTGTCTCTTTTAACGTCTTCTTTGCATCTTTATCGTCAGAACTCATATATTTTGTTGGATTTTCCATAGCAGATAATAGCGTAGCCTCCGTAAAATATGGTGGTGGGGTCGTTTTTCCTTCTGTCACTGTTATAGAAACTGTTTCATATTTTTTCCCTTTTTCAAATTCATTCATCGGTTCTTCTATCTGTTCTTGTTCATATACTTCATAATAACCAGATTTTAAAATATGTTTTCCAGTAGCGATAAATGTTTCTTTTTCCACTTTTCCAATTACCGTTGTCTGTTCATATTCAAATGGTGGATATAGTACTGCGAAAAATCTTCGAACTACCATATCATAGATCTTTCTCTCCTCCTGTGTCATAGATGAGAGATTCACATATTCTTCTGTAGGAATAATAGCATGGTGATCAGACACTTTCTTGTCATCCACAAAACTCTTATTTGGTCGAATTGATTGTTTTAATAAATAAGAAGCATAATTTCTATAAGGACCTACGCCACATGCCTTTAAACGTTCACTTATTGTTTCTACAATATCCGAACTCAAATATCTAGAATCCGTTCTTGGATAAGTTAATACTTTATGGTTCTCATAAAGCCTTTGCATAATATTCAACGTCTCTTTGGCAGAATACCCATATCTTTGATTTGCTTCTCTTTGTAATTCGGTTAAATCATAAAGAGCTGGACTATATGACTTCTTTTTAACTTTGTTTACTTCTTGTATTTCAATTTTTTGCCCAGTAATACGCATTTTTATTTGTTCTATTTTATTTTTATCGAAAGAACGATTCCCTTTTGTCTTATTATCCTGCCATACAAAAGAAGTGCCACCTGCACGAAGTGTCAATCCATAATAATTTTTTGCTTGAAATGTTCGAATCTCTTCTTCTCTTTTTGCAATCATCGCTAACGTTGGCGTCTGCACACGTCCACAAGATAATTGTGCATTATATTTACAAGTTAAAGCTCTTGTAGCATTGATCCCAATAAACCAATCTGCATAAGCCCTTGCTACAGCTGCATCGTATAACGGGTTGTAATCTCTTCCATCTTTCAAATGCAAAAAACCTTCTTTAATTGCTTTATCCGTTACAGAAGAAATCCATAAACGCTTAATTGGCTTTTTGCAATTAGACTTTTCAAGAATCCAACGGGCAACTAATTCCCCTTCTCTCCCTGCATCTGTTGCAATAATGACTTCCTTTATATCTTTTCGATACAATAATTCCTTTACTACTTTAAACTGCCTTGCTGTTTGCTTCATAACAACCAATTCCATCTTTTTAGGAATCATTGGAAGATCTCCTAATCTCCACTCTTTATATTTCTCATCATATTGTTCTGGATCCGCAAGCGTTACAAGGTGCCCAAGCCCCCATGTAACGACATATTTCTCCCCTTCTATATAGTTGTTTGTTTTTTTATTACAATGTAGGACACGAGCAATATCTCTTCCTACCGATGGCTTTTCTGCCAATACTAATGACTTCATCTTAACTCCTCTCTACTTCTATTATATTTTTCTTATCATACAATAAGTTCCTATTTTATGACTTATTTTATCAAATTTCTTACTTTCACACAAATAAAATACCAAACTTTCTAAAACATAATAAAACCTGCCAATTCAAAAATCAAACTTTACTTCTATTCACATATAATTTTCTGATGAAATAAATTGACTTTTCTCCCATTGTATACTAAAATATACAACAAATAATTAACATTGTTAACTAAATACATTATACATATAAAAAAGGAGAATCAAAAATGAAGCAAGAGCAAAATACAACAAACCCTTATGAAACTATTTCTTGGATTAAATTAGCGGATTCTATGCAAACTATTCAATCCTTTTCTAAATTATCCGCTCTTCCAAAGTCAAATATGGCATTGGCAAGTCCAGCAGAACTGGATCTTTTATCACGAATCGCTCTATCGGATACGCCTCTTACACCATTATCTCTAAGCGATAGTATGGGCATGAAAAAGTCTGCCATTAGTCGATTAATCCATTCTCTTTTAGAAAGAAATTATATTAAAAAAATTAAAAACCCTTATGATAAACGCAGCTATTGTCTCGCTTTAACAAAAATTGGAGAAATAGAGCTGGATAAAAATTATCGTCAAATGCTAAAACCTGTGTCTTGTATTTATCATTCTCTTGGAGAAGAAAATTTCTATTTACTACTTGATCTCCTTACTAAAGCAAATAATTCATTAATAGAGCATAAAAAAAATGCTTTTTCAGAAATTGAGCTATCAAAGAATTTTCTCCCAAAAGAAAACTCTACAATCTAGAAAGGATGTTATTTTATGAAATTTTATTCGGTCATGCAGATGAATACCATCACTTGCAAACATCTTATTAAGACCGCTTCTACTAAAAAGGAAAAACAAATATATCAATGTGCTTTTATATTAAAAAATCTTTTATGTACTTTATTTGCCATCATATTTGTTATTTTATTAAACTATTTTTTTGGGGCAGCCAATAGCGTTGCTGCTGTTGCCATTTTTTGTGCATTACTCACCCTTCGTTTTGTAGATTTTGGATATAAGATTCATTCTTCTATCTTTAGTCTTTTTCTCATCTTTTGTATTATGACACTTGCTCCATATTTTGTACACCAAACAGGTATCTTTGCCGCTCTTATTATTAATATTATAAGTATTTTATCCATTGTCATTTTAACTTGTCATAATCCTCTCTATGGGAACCATTCCATTTTTGTATTTGATTACTTGCTTATTCAAGGAACACCAGTATTCGGTCATGATTTTATTCTTCGCATAGAAGAAATGTTTGTAGGATTTCTTATCTGTACCGTTATCTTTTTTATTAAAAGTAGAAAAAGGACATTTAAACGTGGCTTAAAAGATGTTATAAAAGAATTTTCTATTACTTCTAGTCGTTCTCAATGGCAACTCCGACTAAGCCTTGGCGTTTCATTAGCATTAATGTTGGGAGAACTTCTTCATCTCCCAAGAACTATGTGGTTAGGATTTAGCTCTCTATGTGTACTACAGCCTTTTCAAACAGATGCTAAAACTCGCTTCCAACTTCGTATTCCTTTCATTATTATAGGAAGTATTTTATTTGGAATTCTTTATAGCATTTCTCCAACACACATTCGTTCTATTTTTGGAATTCTTGCAGGTATTGTTGTTGGTTTTTGTGCTACATTCCAATGGACTACTATTATTAATTGTTTTGGAGGGCTTTTAACAGCCTCTTCTATTTACGGACTAATTCCAGCTATTTTATTTCGTATTATTAATAATATCATTGGCTGCTCTTTTGCTTATTTCTTTCATATTGTTTTTCAAAAATCAATTCATCTGATTTTAGAGCGTGATAGTAAATTCACTACAAGAGTCCAACGATAAGAAACGTGCTTTACAAACTTCTCACATTCGCAGGCAGTCACCATATATGAGCCAACATGTTCTAGTATGGATCGTTTGTCTTTGCATAAATAAACAAAAGGTTATAAGAGCATTTATATCTTACAACCTTTCAAACGGTAGATAAAGTTGATATTACAATAACTCACCAGATCTTCTTGTCAGTATAAGTCCAAACAAAGTCCCAGCATTTGCTGGGACTTTAACTTTACTACAGTCTTTGATAACAAACTCGTAAAACGAGTTCTTCATCGTTTTTTTACTACATTCTTTATAAAATTACTATCTCTTCAATTTTTGATATAATAAGTATTTCCTCCTTTTTTCATCCTTTAACAGCTCCCATGGTAATTCCTTGTGTAAAGTATTTTTGGAACATTAAAAAGATTGTAATAATTGGAATAGCCGCTAATGCCGCTCCTGCCATAATTAATCCAAAATCACTTGACATTTCAGATTGTAATTTGGCAATCCCAAGGGAAATCGTTAATTTATCTCTTGAATTCAACATAATTAACTGCATAAAATAATCATTCCAAGAACCAATAAATGTAAAAATTGCAAGTGCTCCAATTCCCGGCTTTACTATTGGGAATACAACACTTGTAAACGTTTTGATTTCTCCTGCACCGTCTATTTTTGCCGCTTCCAACATTTCTGTTGGTATATTCTCCGAAAACTGCTTCATTAAAAATACGCCAAATGGCCATCCAATTGTTGGAAGAATAACAGCCCATAATGTATTATGTAAATGTAAAAATGACATTTCCTTTAAAAGAGGAATTAAAATTACTTGTTTTGGCAATGCCATTGCACAAACCAATAAACCAAATATAATAGTTCTGCCTGGAAATCGTTTCTTTGCAAGCACGTATCCTGCCATAGCAGCTGTAATACAAGTTAATATCATAGCTACAATAGAAATAAATACACTATTAAATAGCCATTGAAATGCTGGATTTTTAAACAATCTTATATAATTATCTAATGTGATATTCGTTGGAAACCATTGTGGTACTGCTCGGTTAATATCAGCCGCTGTTTTTAGAGAGCCTGTTAAAATCCAATAAATAGGAAATATAAATAAAATGGCTAATATTACTAAAATTATAATTGAAATTCCTTTATAGATAGGATTGTTTCCTGTTTTTTTCTCCATAAGTATCCCTCCTAATCTCTGGAAGAACCAGCTACTTTAAATTGAATTGCTGAAAAGATAGCAATAATGATCGCCAAAATAACACCCATCGCATTTCCATATCCATAGCGATACAATTTAAATGCTTCATAATAGATATAGTACATAATCGTGCTTGTAGAATTATTCGGTCCACCAGAAGTTAATAACTGAATTAGCGCATAGCATTGGAAACTATTGATCGTCGTAATTACTAAAATATATAACGTTGTTGGCATAATTTGCGGCCACTTAATTTTCCAAAATACTTGAAACTTTGTAGCTCCATCAACCTCAGCTGCTTCAATTAAGGAAGCGTCCACATTGCCAAGTGCGGATACATAAAGTACAATTGGTTGGCCAATGGATGTGGTAAATAAAATTAAAATAATACACCAAATAGCTGTTTTTTCATTTCCAAGCCAACTGATTTTTTGATCGATAATCCCACCCGCTTGTAATACATAATTAAACAATCCTGTATACTGGTTAAACATCCATTTCCAAACAACTGTTACGGCTACCGTTCCTGTTACAACTGGCAAATAAAAAACACATCGAAAGAAGGAACAGACAGGTCCTCTTAAATGATAAATAGCAGAACTAACCCAAAGAGAAAAAACCGTAACCGCTGGTACTGAAACAACAACAATTAAAATCGTATTCACTAGAGATTTCCGAAACACCTTATCTTTTGTAAATATCTCCACATAATTTTGGAATCCTACAAATTTAAAATCCGTCATCGTATAATTAAAAAAACTGGTGACAAGACATAAAATCATTGGAATAATCACGAACCCTACAAAAAAAATTAGAGCAGGAAGTAAAAACAAATATGCTGATATTGTTTCCTCTCGATTAAAAATTCTTTTTGCTCTTTTTGTTTTTGCTAACACAAAAACCCCTCCTCTCTGATATCGTTATCTTATGTTTTTTAATGATCTCCAATCACCTATTTTCCATAGAAAAGGCATCGATCCCTATTTCATTTTCCTAGTATTTCCATAGAATCGATGCCATATTTTTCTTTTAAGAGATACTAAATTTTCTCACAAGCGAAAAAACTATAACTTTTTCTTATTTTGATGACGCCATAGCATTTTCTGTAGCTGTATTACAAATTTCCACGTATTGATCAACTGCTTCTTTTACATCGGTACCAGAAACGATTTTTTGTAGCATTTCCCACCATGCAGTACGTTGTTCTGCCCAACCTGGTGTTACATTATAATAATCGCCAAGATATTTCATAAAGGAACTAAAAACTGCCATTCGTTCCTCATCTTCTGAACCTGCATAGACATTTCCAAAGGATTCACGAACTGGAAAGAATCCAGAAGCAATAACACTTTCTGGTCCTTGTTTTTCATCATCACATACGAATTTAATAAATTCTTTTGCGGCTTTTATTTTCGCTTCGTCTTTATTATCAAAAATTCCAAATCCATAAATTCCACCTGCTAGTTCAGGAACGCCATCTTCGGATGGAAAAGCAACCGCATAAGGAGTAAATGCTACTTGTTCTGCATAATTACTTTCATTGGATGCATTCCAAGCAAATGTCATAGCCGCTGTTCCATTGGCAAATAACTGTAACTCATCTGCCGCTTGAATCCCCGCGTCTGCACTTAAATCACCTTTTTTAACTAAATCCGCGATTAATTGTAATCCTTTGATTCCTTCTTCACTATTCATAGTCCATTTTGTGTGATCTGCATTTGTAAACTGTGCTTTATATAAGTTCATAGCAAGGGCTCTTGTTCCTTGATCCCCACCTTGTCCACCACAGTATACAATTCCCGTTGTTTCAACTCCAGATTTCTTTAACGCCTCTAATGCTTTTTGGAAATTTTCTGTTGTCCAAGTTCTCGTCTCTTGATCGATATACTGCAATGCATCCGCTTTTTCGAATAACTCATAGTTGATAGCCATGGAATGCGCATTCATACAAAGTGGATATTCATAATAAACTCCTGTTGAAGATTTGCAAGCATCCACTACTTTTTGGCTTACTGCTTGAATATCTTTTAAAGAATCTTCATCCCAAAGATCCGTTAAATCTACCATTTTCCCTGCCGCTCCCCAATTGGATACAAGGCGTTCTGGCCCTTCCATAATAATATCTGGTGTTGTTCCCGCCTCAATAGCAGCTGTCACCTGATCATCCCCTGATGTATAATCCAAATATTCTACTGTAACACTGACATCTGGATATTTTTCATTAAAGTTTGCAATAATCCCTTCTACTCTCTCTTGACTCCCCCATTCTCCGATAGGATATGTCCAAAGTTTTATTGCTGTTTTTTCTGATGCTCCCTTGTCTCCCCCTTCAGTAGTACCATCTTTACTAGCACTGCTTCCTCCACATGCTGCAAGACTCATTGCCATGGACGCTGCCATGAATAGTCCTATTGCTTTTTTCATTTTCATATTAAATCCTCCTTTATTTTAACTCTATGTAAAAGGGATATTCCCCTAATACAGTCTCTTATAATTGCTTGCAATTATTTCCCCTCTTTTATTGGATTATAATGGTAAACAACCTTATTTTCAATCATTTTTCACAATTTATTCATTTCTTTACGGTTTTTTTATATATATTTTCAATAAAATCTTGTTTATTTTTTATCAATATGTTATAAATTTTATTTATATAATTCATATTTAATCCTATTTTTTTATGTATTTTTATTTTCTTTAACGCCTCTTTACAAAAAATACCGAAGAAAATACATATTTTTTTAATTTCAATACGTTAAATTAAAATCAGAAATAACTCTATTTTTGCTATTTTCTAATTCTTTAAAAGTTCTTTCACCCCTTCTTATTATCATTTTCTTTTGGAATCACAAACGATGAGAATCACACTTTATGGACTTATTACCTTCGCATAAACGATGAGAAGCACGCTTTGCGAACTTCTCACGTTCGCAAACAGTCGCCATATGTGAGCATACATGCTCTCGCATGGATCGTTGTCTTTGGGTAAAAGAAAAAGGCTGCAAGATATTCATCTCTTACAACCTTTTCTATTTAACAACAAACTTTATTTTTCTTTTTTCATAGATTCAATAATGCTGTCAGCTAAGGAATCTAACTCATTTTCTTTCTCACCTTGTAAAGCGGACGCTAATGATAACCGATCGTTTAATACTGTCATATTTTTCATCTCATCATTTAAAAATCGTTCCATTAAATCTCCTGACTTACAAGCCCATGAGCCATTTTCTACTAAAGCAACCGTTCGATTTTGTACATGAAGCGCTTTCATATCCATCAAATAATTATGCATAACTGGATAAATACCAAGGTTATAAGTAACACTTGCTAATACCACATGGCTTAAACGGAATGTTTCAGAAATCAAATAGGAAACATGAGTATTGGAAACATCATAAAGCCATACATTGCTCATTCCTCGCTCACATAATTTTGCTGCCAATGTTTGAACCGCAGATTCGGTATTTCCGTACATAGAAGCATATGCGATTAAAACTCCTTGTTCCTCTGGTTTATAACGGCTCCACAAATCATATTTTTCTAATAAGTACGCAAAATCAGAACGCCATACAGGTCCATGTAACGGACAGATGTAGCGAATATCATTCACAATGCCTTGTGCTTTCTTTAAAAGAAGCTGTACATGAGGACCATATTTTCCAACGATATTCGTATAATACCTTCTGGCATCATCAAGCCAATCTCGGTCAAAATTCACTTCATCATTGAATAGTTTTCCATCCAAAGCTCCAAAAGAGCCAAAGGCATCTGCTGAGAATAAAACTCCATCTGTCACATCAAATGTTACCATCGCTTCTGGCCAATGAACCATTGGTGCTTCAATAAACGTTACCGTATGTTTTCCAAAAGTTTTCGTATCCCCTTCTTTTACTTCTATTAATTCATGTTCATCAATATGGAATCCAAACTGTCTCATTAACATAAATGATTTTTCAGTACTAATCACCTTCACTTTTGGATAACGAATTAATACTTCCTCAAGAGAAGCTCCATGATCGGGCTCCATATGATTGATCACTAAATAATCTAAATCTCTTCCATCTAATACATGCTCTACATTCTCCATCAACTGACGACAAGCAGACCAATCAACAGTATCAAAAAGCACTGTTTCTTCATCTAATAATACATATGCATTATAAGAAACACCTCTTGGAATTGGATGAATATTTTCAAATAGAGTTAAACGATGATCATTGGCGCCTACCCAGTATAAATCTTCTGTCACATTTCTAACACAATACATAATAATCCCTCCTATTCTTCAATAAATTGATCTTTGCTCTCTGCACATTCTGGGCAAACCCAATCTTCTGGTAATTTTTCAAATAATGTTCCTGGCATAACATCATTTTCTTCATCTCCAATTTCTGGATTATATTCATATCCACAACCACTACAAATATAAGATTTACCGATTGGGGCTGGTTTTGGAGGGATTGGCCGTTTTATTTTTACCATTGGCACTGGGGCTGGTTTCTTTGGTTCTCCATTATCCAACGCTTTTATTAATACAGGAAGGATCTCCATCAAATCTCCGACAATTCCATAATCACAATTCTTAAAGATTGGAGCATTTGCATTCTTATTAATCGCCACAATCGTTGAAGCATCTTTAATTCCTTTTAAGTGCTGAATCGCACCTGAAATACCACAAGCAATATAAAGATTTCCTTTAAATTTCTGTCCAGACATTCCAACATAACGATCCATTGGAACGTACTTTAATGTTTCTGCTACAGGTCGAGAAGAACCAATGGCTGCTCCTGCTTGAATTGCTAACTGCTCAATCAGTTCCATATTTTTTTGCTCTCCAATTCCCTTTCCTACGCTGACAACACGTTCTGCCTGAGCAATTGGTGTATTAATATCAATGCCAACTGTAAAATCATATCCATCTTTCTTTAAACTTTCGACTAAAGAGGAAACTCTTTCTTCTGGACTTCCACCTTTAAAAATCATTTTTTTACGAACTCCAGTTACTGCTGGTTTCTTTGGCAAAGCACTTCTCGTCTGTTTTGATTTTGGTATTTTTCCAATTAAATGAGAGGCAATAACGACTCTTTGAATTTCATTGGTTCCTTCATAAATTGTTGTGATCTTCGCATCACGGTATGCGCGTTCTACTTCCATACCTTTTAAGTAACCACTTCCACCAAAGATCTGTAATGCATCATTGGTTACTTCTAATGCAATATCAGATGCATATTGTTTTGCCATAGCAGCTTCCATAGCATATGGCTCATGGTGTTCTTTTAATTCAGCAGCACTATACACTAACATTCTTGCACAACGAAGCTTTGTGGCCATATCAGCTAATTTAAAAGAAATAATTTGCTGTTGACAAATTGGTTTTCCAAACTGAATTCTTTCCTTTGAATATTCCAGTGCATTTTCAAAAGCACCTTGCGCAATTCCTAATGCCTGAGAAGCAATTCCAATTCGTCCTCCATCCAACGTAGACATAGCAATTTTAAAACCTTCTCCTTCTTTTCCAAGAAGGTTTTCTTTTGGAACTTTTACATCATTAAAAATAAGTTCTGCTGTAGAAGAGGAACGTATTCCCATTTTGTCATAATGATCACCGTATTCAAAACCTTCCCAACCTTTTTCTACGATAAAAGCAGAAATTCCTCTTGTGCCAATATCAGGTGTTGTAACCGCAAACACCACATATGTATCCGCTTTTGGTGCATTTGTGATAAAAATTTTACCACCATTTAATAAATAATAATCTCCCTTTAAAACAGCGGTTGTCTCTGTTCCACCCGCATCGGATCCTGCATTAGGCTCTGTTAAACCAAAGGCTCCTATTTTTTCCCCTTTTAATAAAGGAACTAAATATTTTTGTTTTTGCTCTTCTGTTCCATATTGAAAAATAGGCCAACTTCCTAGAGAAACATGAGCGGATAAAATAACGCCTGTACCACCATCTACTCTTGAAAGTTCTTCTACGGCAATCGCATAGCTCATAACATCCATTCCAGCTCCACCATATTCTTTTGGAAATGGAATGCCCATAAATCCTAATTCTCCCATTTTCTTTACGGCCTCTGTTGGGAATTCATTTTCCTTGTCCATTAAAAATGCATAAGGTTTTACTTCTTCTTCTGCAAACTTCCGAACTTTTGCTCTAAATGCTTCATGTTCCTTTGTTGTTTTAAAATGCATCGTAATTCCTCCCTTTAAATAAATAATTTTTACCATTTCCTTTTTTATTATATTCGAAAGATTAGAAAATATAATATCAGTGACTATTATTAATTTATAATACTATTATAGCAATTCAACTGCATTAGTCAAGGATATTTTCAGTTTTTTTATCGATTACATGTATTTTTACAAAATATTTTGACATTTATTTCACATTTTCACACGAAATACTTACTTCTAGAAATTATTTTCTACTATATTCTTCCTTGAATTTCATTATATTTGTTTTTTCGATTCCGATTAAATTGTGTTTTTAATTTAACATTCTATTTTACTGTCAAAAGATTTTCAATAAACGAATAGTTTACATAGTAAATTTTCTATAACAAAAAAAATAGCCATAGCGATCGTTATCATCTGTTTTTTAACAAAACTTCTAATAGAACCACTATAGCTATTTTTACTATCAAAATGGAATTTTCACCACTTCTTACTTATTATTTTCTTTTAAAATTTTCTCTCTTATCATCGGATCAAAAACACCTGATTTTAACATTTCGATTTCATACCGATAAGGGGCAAAGGATTTTTTCGAATCCTCTTGCTTAATATATGGAGTTTCTAAAATCTTTGGGACATTCATAAAGTCTGGATGAAATAACACCTTATGAAGCGTCTCAAAACCAAGAGCTCCAAATCCAATATTCTCATGGCGATCTTTTTTAGCGCCTAACTCATTTTTACTGTCATTTAAATGGAAAACTGCAATTTGTTCTTTCCCTATCACTCGATCAAATTGTTCAAAGACACCTTCCATATCATGAACAAGATCGTATCCACTATCGTTAACATGGCAAGTATCAAAACAAACTCTTAATTTTTCATTATGAATAACACCATCATAAATTTTTTGCAACTCCTCAAAATTTCTTCCGACTTCAGAACCTTTTCCTGCCATTGTCTCTAACGCAATAAAAACTTTTGTGTCAGCAGTTAAAACTTCATTTAAGCCCTTTATAATTTGAGCAGTACCAACTTCTGTCCCCTCTCCAACATGAGAGCCTGGATGGAGAACTAATATTTGACTACCGAGTGCATACGTTCTTTCAATTTCTGTTGCCAAAAACTCTGTTGCCAATTCAAAGGTTTCTGGCTTTACACTATTTGCCAAATTAATAATATATGGAGCATGTACAATAAACTCTTCGATTCCATGCTCTTTCATATACGCTTTTCCTTCTTGAATTTTCAGTTCTTCAATTGGTTTTCTTCTCGTATTTTGTGGTGCTCCTGTATAAATCATAAATGTATTCGCACCATAAGAAACTGCTTCTTTTACGGAACCAAGAAACATTTCTTTTCCACTCATCCCTACGTGAGATCCTATTTTTAGCATATTACCTCCCTTGATCAAATTTCTTTTTATTCCATACCTGTCAGTTCTCTCACGACGGTACTTGCAATAATTAATCCTGCTGTTGACGGAACAAATGCTGTACTTCCTGGAATACTCCTTCTTCCAGAAGCTTTTGCTTCTTCTATCATCGCTTCCGTTAACTGAGGTTTTTTTGGAAGTTCTTTTGAATAAACGACTTTTAATTTTTTAATTCCTCGTTCTTTGCACTCTTTTCTCATAACTTTTGCAAGAGGGCAAACAGAAGTTTTATAAATATCACTGACTTCCAATAATTCTGGATGTACTTTATTTCCCGTTCCCATAGAACTAATTAATGGTGTCTTTGCATCTTGACATTTCTTTGCAATCAATAATTTGGATGTTACAACGTCAATGGCATCGACTACATAATCATAATCTTCAAAATGAAAAGCATCTTCATTTTCCTTTCCATAATAACACTTATGAATATTAACAACTGCCTCTTTATTAATCTGTAAAATACGCTCTTTCATCACCTCTACTTTTGGACGTCCAACCGTATCATAAAGAGCTAATATTTGTCGATTTAAGTTCGAAATAGAAACCGTATCAAAATCAATTAAATCAAGAGTTCCAATCCCACTTCTTGCTAATGCTTCTACTGCTGATGAACCGACTCCTCCAACGCCAAAAACAGCAACCCTCGCATTTGCAAGGGTCGCCATTTTTTCAGAGCCGAATAAAATATGTGTTCTCTGAAATTCTTCTCTCATTGTCTACCACCTTATTCTGTTACTGAAATCGGCTCATAACCAGCCTCTTTTACTGCATCCATTAATACGTCATCTGCTACGTCTTCCTTTAATGTAACGGTAGCTTTTTTTGCTTCTAAATCCACTTTACAATCAGCAACTCCTGCCACACCTTTTAATGCCTTTTCCACATGTGCTTGACAATGTCCACACATCATACCTTCTACTGTCACTACTTTTTGCATTTTATTTTCTCCTTTTTCTTCGTTATTTTTATTTGA
Organism: uncultured bacterium; assembly: GCA_905214925.1. Taxonomy (GTDB): domain Bacteria; phylum Bacillota; class Clostridia; order Lachnospirales; family Lachnospiraceae; genus Scybalomonas. The sequence continues at coordinate 29,549 of CAJMOB010000035.1, forward strand.
ATTCTTTTCTTTTAATTGATTTTCTTTTTCTGCTTCAAAACTAGAAACTTTCTCAGAAATTTGTTGACCTTCCACTGTCTTCACAGAGGATTTCTTTGGCTTAAACATCTTTAAACGAAGTGCATTTGTTACAACGCAAAAAGAGCTTAAACTCATGGCAACAGAACCAAACATCGGATTTAATTTCCAGTTTAAAAGGCTAAAGAAAACGCCTGCTGCTAGGGGAATACCAATACTATTATAGAAAAATGCCCAGAAGAGATTTTCCTTAATATTTTTCATAACCGCCTTACTCAATTGTACCGCCGATGCAACATCTTGTAAATCATTTTTCATCAATACAATGTCCGCCGATTCCATAGCTACATCTGTTCCAGCACCAATGGCGATACCGACATCCGCTCTTGCAAGGGCTGGAGCATCATTGATACCATCCCCTACCATCGCCACTTTTCTTCCAGATTCTTGAATGAGACGAACTTCTCTTTCTTTATCTTGTGGGAGCACTTCTGCAACAACGCGATCTAAATGCAACTGTTTTTGTACCGCTTTTGCTGTTCTTGCATTATCTCCTGTCAGCATAACTACTTCAATTCCCATATCTTTTAATGTCTGAATGGCTGCTGCGCTCGTTTCTTTTATAACATCAGCCACTGCAATAATACCAAGGAACGCCCCTTCTTTTGCAAAGTAAAGAGGTGTTTTCCCCTGTTCTGCAAGCATATTTGACTGTTCTTTATAAGAAGAAACTTGGATGTTATTTTCTTGTAGAAACGATTCATTTCCTGCAAAGTAAGAAACACCTTTATAAACGGCTTTGATCCCTTTTCCTGCTACAGTTTCAAATTGCTCCACTGCATCTTGTTTTAACTCTTTTGCTTTTGCTTCTTCTACAATTGCACTAGAAAGAGGGTGCTCAGATGGGGCTTCGATAATTCCCGCAACTTCCAATAATGCTATTTCGCTAATTCCATTCGCTGGAATCACATCGGTTACTTTTGGTTTCCCTTCTGTAATTGTGCCTGTCTTATCAAGAACAACCGTCTGTACAGAATGGGCTGTTTCAAGAGCCTCTGCAGATTTAATTAAAATTCCTTCTTCCGCTCCTCGTCCAGTTCCAACCATAATCGCAACCGGTGTTGCAAGCCCTAACGCACAAGGACAAGAAATTACTAATACTGCAATTCCTATAGAAAGGGCAAATTCAAACGGTTGCCCAAGCAACATCCAAACAATCATTGCCACAATAGCTATTCCAATAACCGTTGGAACAAAAATTCCACTGATTTTATCTGCTAACTTTGCAATCGGTGCTTTTGAACCACTGGCTTCTTCCACCAATGCAATAATTTGAGAAATAGCGGTATCATCGCCAACTTTTTCCGCACGGAATTTGAAAAATCCAGAACGATTGATCGTTGCTCCCATAACTTTATCGCCAACCGCTTTATCAACAGGAATACTCTCTCCTGTTAAAGCAGACTGATCAATAGAACCATTTCCCTCGACAATCATACCATCTACTGGAACTTGCTGTCCAGACCGAACTGCTAATAAATCTCCTACTTGCACTTCTTCCACAGGAATTTCTTCTTCCACACCATCTCGAATTACCATAGCGGTCTTTGGTGTTAAATCCATTAATTTACTGATGGCTTCTTTTGTTTTTCCCTTGGAACGAGTTTCTAAATATTTTCCAAGTGTAATTAATGTTAAAATCGTTCCTGCGGATTCAAAATACAAGTCCATATGATAACGATGGACTAAATCCATGTCATTATGGCCAAGACCATATCCCATACGATAGATGGCAAAAATCCCATATAATACTGCCGCTAAAGAGCCAATCGCAATTAACGCATCCATATTTGGCGCTTTTGAACGAAGAGATTTAAACCCTCTTTCATAATAAGCACGATTTAAGTACATAATTGGAAGGGTCAATAAAAACTGTGTCATCCCATAGGAAACTCCATTTTCTAATCCACTTAAAAAGGATGGAAGTGGCAATCCTATCATATGACCCATAGACACATACATGAGAGGAATTAAGAAAAGAATAGAATAGAGAAATCTCTTTTTCATATTCTTCATTTCGTTTTCTGCTTCGCTCACAATTCTTTCAGAAGCATTTTTCTTTACTCCTGCCTGTTGCTTTTGAATTGGAAATGCACCATATCCTGCCTCTTCTACTGCCTTTGATATCACGTCCGCTGAAAGTTTTCCATCATCATACTCAACTGTCATATTATTGGCTAATAAGTTTACATTACATTCCTTCACTCCATCGAGTTTTCGGACCGCTTTATCCACATGGGCAGAACAAGCAGAACAAGTCATACCTGTTACATTAAACTTTTGTTTCATAACGACCTCCTTTTATACCCCCTATGGGTATATTCTCATTCTACTCGTATCAAATAAAAAAGTCAAGTACCTTTTTAATATTCCCACTTAAATTGCAAAAAACTCTGTAAATACAAAGCATTTTCTTTCCTCGTCTTCTTAATACAAAAAAAGATGAAACCCTATCAATGGATTCCATCTTTCTTTTATTATTTTTTTCATTTTACTATTTTTATTACAAACATATCGTCATTAGGCTAACATCATACGATCGTTTGCAAATTCCCCACCACTTGCTTGTTCAAACTTCTGCAATAAATCAGCTACTTGTAATTTCTTTTTTTCCTCTCCACTTACATCATAAATAATGCGGCCTTCATGCATCATAATCAAACGATTTCCAAGACGAATCGCATCTTTCATATTATGTGTTACCATCATAGCCGTTAAGTTATTTTTTGTAATAATTCGTTCCGTAATCTCTAAAACTTTTGCCGCCGTTTTTGGATCGAGAGCTGCCGTATGTTCATCTAATAATAATAGCTCTGGTTTTTTTAAAGTTGCCATAAGAAGAGTCAAAGCCTGCCTTTGTCCACCAGATAAAAGTCCCACTTTACTGCTCATTCTTTCTTCTAATCCAAGCTCCAATATTTTTAAAGATTCATGATATTTTTCTCGTTCTTCTTTTGTAACACCCCAGCGAATCCCTCTTCTCTCTCCTCTACGATATGCCAAAGCAAGGTTTTCTTGAATCTCCATTCCCGCTGCTGTTCCTTTCATGGGATCTTGAAACACTCTGCCTAAATATTTTGCTCGCTTATGCTCTGGCATATGAGTAATATTCCTTCCATTTAGTAAGATTTTTCCTTCATCGATAGGATAAACACCCGCGATCATATTTAACGTCGTCGATTTACCAGCACCATTCCCTCCGATAACTGTTACAAAATCTCCATCATTTAATTTTAAATTCACTCCTTGCAAAGCAGGTTTTTCATTTACAGTACCTTTATTGAAGGTTTTTCTCACATTTTTTAACTCTAACACGCTTACTCTCCTCCTTCAATATAAGAATGTTTCATTTTCCATTTTCCTGCTAAAACAGGAATACATAACGCAACTGCTACCAATATTGCTGAAAGAAGTTTCATATCATTTGGATTCATACCAAGTCGAAGTACAACCGCGCGAATGACAAAGTATACCATAGATCCTAAAACAGCAGATATTAACTTACTTCCAAAGGACAGACATTTCTTCATTAACATCTCTCCAATAACAATGGCTGCTAACCCAATAACAATAGAGCCCGTACCAGAGTTAATATCCCCAAATTTATTCATCTGGCATACTAAACCACCTGATAAACCAACTAATCCATTGCTGATCATAAGGGCTAATACTTTTGTCCACTTTACATTCACACCTAATGCTCGGATCATATGTTCATTATTCCCTGTAGCACGAAGTGCAGCACCAACTTCTGTACCAAAAAGCCAATACAAAATAATAACGAGAATGGCTATAATTACAAGCCCAATTACTAACACTACAGACGCCTGTGTCCAACCTGTCATTTCCACAAGTGAAGTAAATATTGTCTTTTGATTCAATAACGTAATATTAGCAGCTCCACTCATAATTCTTAAATTGATAGACCAAAGGCCAATCTGTGTTAAAATTCCAGCTAAAATTGCAGGAATCTCAAGCACTGTATGTAAAAAACCAGTTACGGCTCCCGCTAAAATTCCAGCACCTAATGAAAGAATCAATGCCACAATCGCATTCATTCCATAATTCACCATAAGGGCTGCACAAAGACAACTTCCAAGAGCAAAGCTTCCATCCACTGTCAAATCGGCAATATCCATAATCCGAAATGTAATATAAACTCCTAATGCCATAATTCCATAAATAATTCCTTGTGATATGGCTCCTTCTATCGAAACTAACCAAGCACCCATTGCTTTTCCTCCAAAAACTCAGAACTAATTTTTAACTTTTATTGTTTTATTTCTTCCATTTTTCTTTTTATTTCTCAACTACAGAAGTATCAATACCAAGTGTTTTTGCTGTTTCTTCATTAATCGAAAGTTTATATTCATCATCCTCTAAATATCCAATTGGAATTTCTCCTGCTTTCTTCTCTCCTTTTAAAATCTGAACAGCCATCTCTCCTGCTTTATAGCCTAATGTTTCATAATTAACACTATAAGTTGCTAAAGCTCCCGCTTCCACCTGATTTTCTTCTCCGGCAATAATTGGAAGTTTATTTTCATTGGCTACCATTGCTACTGTTGCCATAGCATTTGAAATAACATTATCCGTTGGAGCATAAATAACATCCACTTTATTTACCATAGACTCTACTACTGTTTGAATCTCATTGGAATTTGATACAGTAAAGTCTTTTGCTTCAAGTCCATTTTGTTCACAGACTTCTTTTACAAGACTTGCTTGCAACTTTGAATTGGCTTCCGCTGAACAATATAAGATTCCGACTGTCTTCGCATCTGGGATTAATTGTTTTAGTAAAGTGATTTGTTTTTCCACTGGATTTAAATCTGATGTCCCTGTCACATTACCTCCTGGTGCGTCATTACTTTTTACAAGGCCCGCATCGGCAGGATCAGTAACTGCTGTTAAAACAATTGGAATTTCTGTTGTTAAACCAGCTGTAGCCTGTGCTGCTGGAGTTGCAATTGTAAAAATCAGATCATCTCTGTCATTTACCATCTTTTCTGCAATGGTTTTCGCTGTACTCTGATCACCAGATGCGTTTTGTTGATCTACACTATAATCAATTCCTGATTCTTTTAACGCTTTGATAAATCCAGCATTTGCTTGATCTAAAGCCGGATGTTGTTGATATTGAAAAATTCCTATTTTATATCCTTTTTCTCCATTCCCTGAAGATACCGTTTCTTTTGCATTATTTCCACAGCCAACAAGCATTGCACATGCCATCACACCTGCCATAGATACAGCCATTATTTTTTTCAAAAAATTCTTTTCCATACTAAATCTCTCCTCTTATGGATTTTTACTTTTTCACCACAACGCTTTGTTGCGTTGCGCTTTAAACTATTAAAGTATTATAGCTTCTATAGTAGCACTATTCTTTTTATTTGTCAATGTAAGAATTTTTTCGGTTGTTATTGACAAATTTTTATTTATTTTA
>CAJMOB010000036.1:0-34204 GCA_905214925.1 uncultured bacterium
CTTCCAATTAATCCGTCAAGATTCGGATAGGAAAACTGCATTTCATTCCCGAATATGAGCGTACAACATCACGCAGCTATTTTAGCGCTCGCCTCTCATGCCCCTGTTAAAGTATCTTTAACTAGACAGGAAAGTATTTTAATTCATCCAAAACGTCATGCAATGGAAATCACTTGTACAAGTGCTTGTGACGAAAACGGTTATTTAACAGCTTTAAAAGCAGAAATCATTTCGGATACTGGTGCTTACTCTTCTCTTGGAGGACCTGTACTTCAAAGAGCTTGTACTCATGCTGCTGGCCCTTATCACTATAGCGATATTGTTATTGATGGAAAAGCTTACTATACAAATAATCCACCTGCTGGCGCTTTCCGTGGATTTGGTGTCACACAAAGCTGTTTTGCTGTAGAATGTAACTTAAACTTATTAGCAGAAATGGTTGGTATCACCCCTTGGGAAATTCGGTACCGCAATGCTATTCGTCCTGGACAATACTTACCAAACGGTCAGCTTGCTGACGAATCCACTGCCCTTGTTGAAACATTAGAAGCAATCAAACCTTATGTGGATGCGAATCCAAAAGCAGGTCTTGCCTGTTCTATCAAAAATGCTGGTCTTGGAGTGGGTGTTCCGGACACAGGAAGATGTCGTCTCGTTATCCACAATGGCATCGTAGAGATTTATAGTGGTGCTGCTTGTATTGGACAGGGACTTGGAACGATTCTCACACAAATTGTATGTGAAACCGCTGACATTCCTCATTCTTTCACCGCCTATCAAACGCCAGATACCTCTACTTCTCCAGACGCTGGCGTTACAACCGCTTCTAGACAGACTTTATTTACAGGAGAAGCCTCTCGACTTGCCGCATTGAAATTAAAAGAACAATTAAATGCTGGTAAAACATTATCCGATTTAGAAGGTCAGGAATTTTTAGGAGAATATACAGGAGTCACAGATCCGTTGAACTCTGATAAAGAACATCCAAAAAATCATATTGCCTATAGCTATGCCACTCATCTTGTAGAATTAGCAGAGGATGGAAAAATTGCTCGTGTTATAGCCGCACACGATATCGGTCATGCCATCAACCCAATCAATATTGAAGGTCAGATCGATGGCGGTGTTGTTATGAGCCTTGGCTATTCTTTAACAGAAGATTTTCCGCTCGATCATGGAAAACCAACGGCTAAGTTTGGTACATTAGGATTGTTCCGCTCTTCTCAAACACCACCTGTTACTTCTATATTAATAGAAAAGAATTCTTCTAACTTAGCTTGTGGCGCAAAAGGAATTGGTGAAATCGCTTCTATTCCAACACCACCAGCGGTACAGTTAGCTTATTATTTAAAAGATGGCAAATTCCGAACAAGTCTCCCATTAGAAGATACCCCTTATTCTCGTAAGAAAAAATAATGGAACTGTTTGTCTTCCCATAAGGAAACGATAAAAAGCGTGAATCAATGGATTTTTATCCCGTTGGTTCACGCTTTTCTATCTTCTACATAATTCGATTTTTCTTCCATCATTCACTCTTTATTGGCTTTCGACTCCAAAAAATAATATTCATGGCAATAACGATTAAAATGCAAAAACAAAGAGAAACCCAAAATCCCATATCGATTCCAAATAATCTTGTTGTTCCAAATAGTTTCATCCAAAGATTTGTCCAATTCATTTTCAATCCCTCCAAACAACTTTATTTTTTATCTAAAATCTTCTATTATCCTGTACAATGAATTTATAATAGTTCACCATATCGTCTAATATATGCTTTTTTAATACTAGTAGCTAACACCATATAAAGTACAATACATGGAATCAAATAAGCAAAATAAGAAAGTGGCAAGGAAACAAAACCTAACATAGTTCCAAAAGGAGTAAATGGAATCATTGTCAATAAAACAATTCCTGTTATCGTCAACAGCATAACAGGTGCAGACGCATGACTCTTTATAAATGGTAACTTCTTCGTACGAATCATGTGAATGACTAACGTTTGACTCCACATAGATTCTACGAACCATCCAGCTTGAAACATAGCTTCATACGCTTCTTTTAATTGTGTTAGTTGACTTCCTCCATAGTGATTGGCCAAATCGTTATAGAGCACTCCATGAGATACAAAAAGCGGACAAAAGATAAAATACATAAAAATATACGTTGTCCAGTCAAAAATAGAGCTTGTTGGACCAATCCATACCATAAACTTTCCAATAGAATCCGCTTCCCACTTTCTTGGCATACGTAAGAACTCTTCATCCACATGATCCCAAGGGATCGCTGTACAAGATAGATCATAAATTAAATTTAATAAAATTAATTGAAGGCTCATCATTGGAAGGAATGGCAATAATACACTTGCAATTAAAACAGAAAACATATTTCCGAAATTAGAAGAAGCTGTCATCTTAATATATTTAATCATATTGGCATAAGTTTTTCTTCCTTCGATAATTCCTTCTTCTAGTATGAGCAAGTCTTTTTCCAGTAAAATAATATCGGCAGACTCCTTTGCAATATCAACAGCTGTATCAACAGAAATGCCGATATCCGCATTTTTCATAGCTACTGCATCGTTGATTCCATCTCCCATAAATCCAACCGTATGACCATTTTCTCTTAAAACGGATACAATCCGCGCTTTTTGATCGGGAGAAAGCTTTGCAAAAACATCTGTTTTTTCTGCTACTTTTGCTAGCGTTTCATTATCCATCTCATCGATCTCAGCTCCAATCAATAGATGGTTTACTTGTAATCCTACTTGTTTACAGATACAGCGGGTCACCTTTTCATTATCTCCTGTTAAAACTTTTGTTGTAACTCCATATTGTTTTAACGCTTTTATCGCTTTTTTTGTAGATTGTTTTGGAGGATCAAGAAATGCTAAATAGCCAAGCAATACCATATGGCATTCATCCTTAACTCCAAATTCCCCTACTGGTGACGGATGATTCTTCTGGGCTAATGCTACGACTCTCATACCATCCTCATTTAACTCATCAACGGTCTTTAAAATCTTTTGTTTCATGCTCTCTGTTAATGGTTGTATCTCATTTTCATATTCTACATAGGTACAAATGGAAAGCATCTCTTCTACGGCTCCCTTTGTTATCATTTGACGTTTTCCAGACTTATCTTCCACAACCGTTGATAGCCGTCTTCTTGTAAAATCAAATGGAATTTCATCCACTTTTTCATAAGCGGAAGATAAATCCATAAGTTCTGGATTTTTTTCTTCTTCCTCTTCGGTTCTTTTTATAATTGCTAAATCCATTAGATTTTTATATCCTGTTTGAAAATAACTATTTAAATAGGCATGACGAAGAATACGATCGTCTTTTTCTCCCATGACATTTAAGTGATATTCTAACACTACCTGATCTTCTGTCAACGTTCCTGTCTTATCCGTACATAAAATATCCATAGCGCCAAAATTTTGAATGGAATTTAAGTTTTTTACAACCGTCTTTTTCTTTGACATGGAAACAGCCCCTTTTGCAAGGCAAGTTGTTACGATCATCGGCAACATCTCAGGTGTCAAACCGACGGCAATGGAAATTGCAAACAAAAATGCTTGGAGCCAATCTCCTTTCGTAAGTCCATTCATTACAAACACAATTGGTGCCATAAAAAACATAAAACGAATGAGCACCCAAGAAACAGAATTCACTCCTTTTGTAAAATTAGTTTCCACAGCTTCTCCTCCTACTGCAGATGCCATAGAGCCAAACAACGTTTGATCACCTACGGCAATTACAACAGCAGTCGCACTTCCGCTTATCACATTACTTCCCATAAAAGCAATATTTTTATAGTCTGTCATAGAATCATAATTGATATCCCTAGTTTTACTTTCTTTCTCAATGGGCTCACTTTCTCCTGTTAAAGAAGATTGGCTTACAAAAAAGTCTTTCGTCTCAATCAACCGCAGATCTGCTGGTATCATATCACCAGCGGATAAAGAAATAATATCTCCCACCACCACGTCTTCTAATGGAATCTCTTGTTGCCCACCTTCGATTCGTTTCACCGTACAAGTAGTCGTAATCATCGCCAATAATTTTTCTGCCGCATTTCCAGAACGGGACTCCTGTATCAATCGAAGTACACCTGAAATCGTAACCATCGTTACAATAATAATCACTGTCATGGGATTGAAATCCCCTCTATTTTTTTGCCAAATAGGAATGACAATATCTGTAATGGTGGATACAATAGCAAGTACAAATAAAATTGCAGTAAATGGATTCACAAATGCTTCCATTAAAAGAAGTGGAAATGACTTTTTTTTCTCATAAGTTACTTTATTTTTTCCATACTGCTCCCGATTTTCCAAAACCGTTCTTTTATCCAATCCATCTATGGAACTATTCCATGTTTTCAACACAATGTCAGCCTGATTTTGAGCGGAAAAAATTAAATTTCTTTTTTCTTCCTCTTGATAAACTCCAACAGCTTGCTTTCTCATTGCTCTTTCTTTTCTCATTCTTTTGTCCTCCTGCATTTCTATTTTACGATCAACTATTTTTCTTTTCCCTTTAACACAAGGAAGGCCTAAAATTAATAACATTATTTTTATATTTAATTTAATCTATAAAAACATTTTTTTATACATTATTTAAATTCTTTTTTAATGTTATTATTAAAAATAGGCATAAAAATACCACAGGAAAAGAATTCTCTTTCTCTTTCTTCTCTGTGGATAATCATTGGTCTTTTGTTGTATCTGTAATTTTCCTATGCAAAAGAAACATTCTTATTTGTAAACGATTATCATTTACCGATAAAAATGAGCGCATAGTTTTTGATTATTCACATTCTCTATTAAATTCCAGTTACAACTTCGACTGTGATCCATATACACTCACCTCTACTTTCTTTCTTATCTATTTTCGAAAAGCAAAAACTCTCTATTTTGCGAGCTGCCCATCGTTTGCACATAGTCCTTTTTTATATGATAGGAAATACAGTTTCCTACAATATAAAAAATCCCAAGCAAAGTCCAACTGACAACGCATGGGAAATATCTCACTTATCACCGTTTGGGCTTTAACTCTGTGGGGCGATGAAACTACATTATGCTATGCCTTGATTCGACAAAGCCTGTTCAAACCTACGCATTATGTCTCCATAATTTTGCGGCAGCAGTCCGTATCCTCCATAGTAGCCTTACCTACCGGTATTCACTTTTCTTTTATTAGTATACTCAGAAATAAGAATCTGTCAACCCCATTTTAAAAAATTATTTTTAATGTCTTATTTTCCTCTCTATTTTTACTTGGAAATTATGAAAAAAATTGTTTTTATAAACATAATGTAATCATTTGACAGATAAAATTTATTATGCTATATTATACAAGTTGTTCAAATAACTGACAATATTTTTGTAACTAAAAATTGGTGTGTTCGAAACCTTCCACACCTAAAACAAAACTAGAGGATGAGAAAAATGAAAAAAACAAAAACACAATTTCTGACACAAGCTGCTATGATCGCAGCATTTTATGTGGTTATAACCGTAGCGTTAGCCCCGATTTCCTTTGGTGAAATTCAGTTTCGTGTTTCTGAGGCGTTAACAATTTTACCAGTCTTTACACCAGCTGCAATTCCTGGATTATTCCTTGGTTGCCTAATTGCGAATATGTTAGGAAAAGGAATTATTCTTCTCGATATTGTAATTGGTAGTTTCGCCACTCTCATTGGGGCTATTGGAACTTATTCCATTCGTAAACACAAAAAGTTAGCTCCATTGCCTCCAATTATCGCAAATGCATTACTTGTACCATTTGTTATTAAATATGGATATGGTGCTCCACTTCCAATTCCTGTACTAATGGTAACTGTTGGAATCGGAGAAATTCTTTCTTGTGGTGTACTTGGAATAATCGTAATGAGAGCCTTAGAAAAGACAAATATCTTTTCTTCTACAACTTCCTCAAAATAAAGGAATCCTAACATAAATCAATAACAAGAAAAGCACAGTGTATTTACAACTTCTTTCCTTTCTATATTAGAATCTTCTTAGGAACTTTGTAAATTCATTGTGCTTTTTCTTATCTTATTCTTTCTTTTGTTTCTTGTAACTTTAAGAAATATTGTTCTTTCTTTAGTGGTTTTGAATAATAAAAACCTTGTGCTATTAAACATTCGTTTTCTAACAAAAACTTTACCTGTTCTATTGTCTCAACCCCTTCTGCAATAATTTGCATATCGAGATCTTTTGTCATTTTAATCGTTGACTTAATGACAATATCCATTTTTTTATTTCCAATATTATCAATAAAACTTTTATCTAATTTAATCGTATCAAAGGAAAAAGATGATAAAGAATCTAAACTAGAAACCCCTGTTCCATAGTCATCCATATCCACACGAAACCCTAATCGGTGCAATCCTTCGATAAAACAATTTAGACTCTCTTTATCACCAAGCAATGCACTTTCGGTTATTTCAAACACGATTTCACTTGGTTTAATTCCATACTCTTTCGTTAACTGTTCAATTCTTCCAATAAACCCAGGACAATCTAGATGAAGTCGCGATAAATTAATAGAAACTGGAACTGTCTGTATTCCAAATTCCTTTGCTTCTCTTAAGTCTTTATATACAATTTTTATAATCTCCTCATCCAATCGAATAATTTGTCCATTTTTTTCAAAGACAGGAATAAACTTTCCAGGAGAAATTAAATGTCCATTTTCATCCCTCCATCGCACCAACGCTTCTGCACTTACAATCTTTTCATCTTTCATATTGTATTTTGGTTGATACCAAACTTCAAACTCTTGATTTCCAAGAGCACTTTCAAACTTAGATTCCATTCGTCCACATTCAATAAAACTTTCTCTTAATTTATCATCAAAAAAATTATAGACAATATTCGTATTTCCTTTAATTTGATTTTTCGCTATAATTGCGTTTCCATAAATTCTTTGAAGACTAGAATATCCTTCTAATGCACACACCCCAATGGAAATAGTCATATGATAGATTTTATTATTCTTCATATCCTCTTGAATTTTCTGATTCAATAACTCTAACTTATCCATGAGTTCTTGCTTTGTTTCATGATAAATAATACCAACGAACTCATCGGCTTTATTTCGATATAAAATATCTTTTGGCAAAACTTCTTTAAATGTACCATATAAATATAATAACATCTGATCGCCTACGTTTAATCCATACATCATATTAATGATTTTAAACTTATCAATATCTAAAGCGATTAAAGATTTATTTTTGGAATCTTCTTTATAAAAAGCATGTTTTAAATACTCATAATTTTTTTCTTTTGTCAAACTATCGTAAAAAATTCTATTATTTACTCCTCTTTGATAGAGAAAGCAATATAAAATCCAAATACCAGAAAAACAACAAAAAGCAATAATAATAATCACACTTATAATTCTAACTTCTTTTGTTAATTCATTCACATTTTTATCAATATAATTTTTTGGTACATAAGAAATTAAATACCAATCGTTAATCCCCACTGGTTCATAAAATCCTAAATATTCCTTTTCCTTCATATGATATTCAATATACCCTACTTTTTCCTCCTTTATATTGGACATCATGCGTTCAAACGATTGTGAGAAATCCTTGTAACTCCAATTCAAACCATCCACAGAATTCTCTTCTATCTCCTTGGAATGTGCCACTAATTTTCCTATCCGATTAACAGCAAAACTTCCTCCTATCCCTTGAAAAGAGGTAATATTCAATCGTTCCAAAAATTTATCGGAAGCATAGGTAGCAGTTAAAAGCATTTTTACTTTATGCTTCTTATACACAGGAACGACATAAATATTTAAATCCATTTTTTTATCTTCACTCTTATAACTTTGTGAAATTTGAATTTCCCCTTTCATTCCCCGCTTAAAATAATCATAATTATGTAAATCTAATGTTTCATCTAATGTTGTATAACAAATACCATCCTTATTAATTAACCCCATATTGTAAAACTCATACTCTTGAACATATTTCTTAAATCGTTTTATATTATCTAAAATATCAAACCTTTCCTCTCTCTCCATATCCTTCGCTACTACTTTTAAAAACTCTTGTTTTGAAAATACTTCTTTTTGGATTGCTTTCACATTTTGAGAAGATACTAATTGTAATGTCTCTTTCGTTGTATTTTCTATCTTTTCTTCCATTCTATCCACATAAGATATGGCAAAATATGTAACACTAAGCAGAATGATTGTTAATAATATAACATTACTAAGAAACAATCGCTTATTAATTTTTTTGTTAAACTGTTTTAAATTTTTCATAAATGCTCCCCGTATTCTCTTATAAGTAAATATCTTCTTGACTTATTATTTTATTTATAAATATTTATGCAGTTATATATTTACTTTTTGTAATAACATATATTCTTTAGAATATTATAACACGATAATTAACAATTTGTTATAAAGATCTAGTAAAGATAATTTTATCTTTGTGAATACTGTTTAGCATAAGCAATTCTCCTATTTTTACCCAGTACGTATTTTTTTATATTTCTTTTTTATCTTTTCTTCAATAACAAAGAAGAAAATTTTACCTTGATTTATGAATATAAACGGTATATGAATATTTATAAATACAGTACTGAATCCCTTCCTTCTGATAATAAAAACACGAAAAAAACTTCGATGTTCCTTGTTATTAATGAAACACCGAAGTTTTTTACCACTTTTATGTCTTTCTTTTATCAATTTTATTCTAGTTCTCTTCTCTCTATCGTCCTTGTTTTTTCAAACAGCCCAAATATCCCTGTCATTTCTAGAAACTTAATCACAGAATACGTAAGAAAGGAATTAATTGGCCACATAATAAGGTTTTTAAATCCTCGTAATGGCAATAGTGTTAAAAAACCTTTTCCATATAAAATAGACAGCCAATACGTATTTAATATCATATCGCAAATAACTATAACAATCAAATTAACAATAAAAGCTCGCTTCCACGTCATTTTTTTCCTGTATAAAAAGCAACCATTTATCATTCCTGCTAAAATAGCGGTTATTGTAAAACCTGGAAAAAAACCGCCTACAGGTTTTATTAAATATTTCACAATGTCCATTGCTCCACCAAAAATGGGGGCTAATACTGGTCCAAATAAATACGCTACTATTTGATTCGGAATATTTGAAAATCCTATCTTTAGAAAATCACCTATTTGAATCGTAAAATAACCTAATACAATGGAAATAGCTCCAAACATAGCACATGTTGTAATTGTCCTAATATTTTTTAATTCCAAATAGGACTCTTTCCACAGCTTCCATTCTTTTTTCATCGATATTTCCTTTCTTTCCTTACAATAGCCTTTTATTCGTCCCATTTTATTAATACAACAGTTTTTCTATAATCTGAAATAGAATTTCACATTCTCTTTCCCCTTTATTCAATGCAGTAATCACATTTGAAAAAACAAAATCGATAAAATCTTCTTTTTGAAGGCCATCAGCAAACACTTCTTTTCGTACTTTTTGATCTTTTTCTAATACAAAGAGCATTTGTTCTTTTAAATGTTTTCTATAAGTCTCCATCATTTGACGACTCTTTTCACGTTCTTTTTCCTCTTTAATTCCTAGCGCATGAGTTTTTAAAAAGTCTGGATATTCTTTGCTACAAGCCCCTATTGTATCCATCAACCATTTTAGACATTCACTAAAACAAGTAAATGTCATACAGCCTTTTGTCCCATAAAACACATCACACCAGATAGAAGCAATTGTCTCACTGATTAGTGTTGCTTTATTCGGAAAATAGTTGTAAACAGACCCTACTGCAACATTTGCTTTTGCTGCTACTTCTCTCATATTAATTGCTAGAATTCCTTTTTCCTTCGCAATTTTTTTACTGGCTTCTAAAAGAGCCTCATTTGAAGTAATCACTGTATTCATTCCTATTCCCTTTACAATCGTAAAAGCAAGGAAGCCTTTCTTTTTTCCATCATGAAAAGGCTTCATCCACTTCTTACGTTCCCTTTCTTTTCTCATATTCAATCTAAAGATTTATTCTTTCTCACTTAGAACAAATTTTATTTCTATTTTAACAGATCCAAAGCTTTATGAAAATAGGGTTTTCACAAATAAAATAACAAGTCCAATCATTCCTAAAAAAGATAGCATCCTATCTACAATACCATCCGAACTTGCTAAATTCAAAGAAACTTTTATTCGAAATAAAATACTAAGCGTTACATGTTTTTTATTGAATAAATCCAACACAATATGCGAAAGTTGTCCAATTAAAAATGCACATAAAAATAGGTTCGGAAGGAAATATAATAAAAAAGCATTGAATATGACAAATTCTATGGAATGAGTAAAAGATCGATGAGGTGTAGTGCTTCCGTACCAATACAGTAAAAATAAACTAGCAAGACATATTACATTCCACCAATTCCACGAATCAAATACTCGAAAGAAATCCTTTTCCTTCCCAAGTAAGATTGCAATAAGTGCTAAAGCAAGGAGTAATTCTACTGCCTTTTTTACTGTCCGAAAAAGAACAGCTCCTTTACTTTTTCTCGTATCAATATCTAAAATCAATCCTCCAAGAGCCCCAAAAGAAGCGCATATTATGGTCGCGCTAATACGATTTGTTGGTAAAAAAAATAGCGATGAAGTTGCTCCAATTATCATATGTGTTTTTCCTGACATTTTCCTTTATAGAATCTTAATTGCTCGATTCCTTTCCTCTCTTTTTATTTTCACCACCGCTAATTCCTTCGTTACATAGAATATTGTTTTTCTTTTTTTCCATACTCTTTTCGATATTGCGCTGGCGTCACACCAGTATGCTTTTTAAAAACGGTACTGAAATAGCTTTGTGAATTAAAACCCAACTCCCTCCGAATACTTTCAAGATCCTGTCCTTTCGATACTAACATTGTCTTTGATACTTGAATTTTTTGTTGCTGAATATAAGTAATAAGAGGAATTCCCTCTTGTTTATGAAAAACATAGGAAAGATAATCCTTGTTTGTATGAATGGTATTTGCAATTTCTTCTACTGAGATTTTTTCATAAAGATGCAATTGCACGTACTTTTTACACCGCTCCACAATTGTCCTCGTTTTCTTTTCCATCTTATGAGCTTCTATTAAGTAGAGAAATTTCTCTTTTGCACATTCTAATAACTCTTGTATTTCTTGAACGGTACTGAGTTTCTCCAGCATTTCAATACAGGCCATTCTCATAGCAAATGCATTTTCAACTGGAACCTTTTTTTCAATAGCAGTTCTTGTAAATATAGCAATTAAACTAATGGCTATATATTGACTCATCAAAAAGGCATCTTTTGCATCCATCATAAACCCTTCTAATTGGTTGCTAAAATAGGTAGAAGAAGAAAGCCCATATTTTCCTTCTTTTATCTCTTTTAACATCCCTTCTTCATAACAAATAAAATTATATTTTAATCTTTCTCCTTCTTTAGAAGAAATTTCCTTTTGATATTTTGTCATTAATTCCTCTTGTAACCACTGTTCCTTCTTACTCATAAATCCTCTCTTTCCCTTCCCCAAAATTCAGCTTTTTCATTATAGCACAAGAGTGCGCTCTTGCGAATATGAGAATATTTTCTCTTTGAGGAATATTTTTATTTACTTTCGAACGTTCGTTTGTTATTATTATACATATGAAACAAATGTTCGTCAATACTTTTTTCCATTTTTCAGAACATTTGTTTGCAAACTGTTGTTTTCTATGCTATGATAAGAATGATAAAAACTATATTTTTTTAAAGGAGGTTGAAATATGGGATATGGTAAAATCACACCAAAACAAAAAGAGATTTTAGACTATATCAAGCAATGTATTTTGCAAAAGGGCTATCCCCCTGCCGTTCGTGAAATCTGTGAAGCGGTTAACTTAAAATCTACTTCTTCTGTTCATTCCCACTTAGGCTCTCTCGAAAAAAATGGATATATTCGTAGAGACCCTACTAAACCAAGATGTATTGAGATTATAGAAGACTCTTTCAACTTAGCACGACGTGAATTGATCAACGTTCCAGTTGTTGGAACTGTCACTGCTGGACAACCGATTCTTGCAATTGAAAATATTGAAACTTATTTTCCAATTATGCCAGAATATATTCGTAATCGAGAAGTTTTTATGCTAAAGGTTCGTGGAGAAAGTATGATCAATGCTGGTATTTTTGATGGGGATCTTGTTCTTGTAGAACAAACACCTTCCGCTGAAAATGGAGATATTGTCATCGCATTAATGGATGATTCCGTTACAATTAAACGATTTTTTAAAGAAGATGATCACTTCCGTCTCCAGCCAGAAAACGATTATATGGAACCAATTATTGTTGAAAATCTTACTATCGTAGGAAAAGCAATTGGACTTTTCCGCTCTTTTGATTGAGCATTATTTTTCATTTTATCGTATGAGAAGAAATTATACAATCTTGTAGTTTCTTCTCATATTTTTTATGCCAAAATAACGAGTCAGTAGCGACTAGAAGAAATTCAAGAACAACATCGGAACAAGTATTGTTTATTGAATTCTTCTAAGAAGATATTTGATGACTGTCTGCGAGGGTGAAGATTTCTCAAAACGTACTTCTTATCATTTCTATGATAGTAATTTAACCGAAAAAGGAGTACCAACTTAGCTTCTTCTAAATTGATACTCCTTTTACACTATTTCATCCAATGGTTTATACCTTTTCCTTTCACAAACCCTCAATCCAATTTTCTTATTTTCGATCCTTCTATCTAATCGGTATTTATCGATTCTCCGCCGATGAATTCTATTTGTTATTCTCATACTGGCTATATCTATCGATGCTTCTATTTCATATTATCCGATGATTTCTAATCTTAATTATGTTATTGGATTTTAACTCTATCTATCGACTTTCTCGTCATCGATTAGGTGAATGGAGGATTTTGTTTCTTATTATATGTGTATTTTATTTTATATTTTTTATAAAAATTATCTTCCTGGTGGTCCATACCTCTCTTTCTATAGATTTTTTCTAAACTTTCATTATCCTTTCTGGTGGTCCGTACCTCTCTTTCTTTTATTTTCCTTTTCTTTATGTCTATATAATACTACTGATTCTCATCTTTGTCAATATATTTTTTGACTCTTTTTATATTAAACACTTAAAATCTTTTATATTTTATTTTAACACTATATTATCTTTTTATTATACTTTTAAATTATAATTATCTATCTTTTTAACTGCTAGCTTTTCTCGAATAGTTTCTACAAAACATTACATCACTTTTTCCATTTCTTATCACAGAACAAAGGGACTTTATACACTCTTTATAACTTTAAGCTACTTCTAAAAAAACTCAAGGATTCTAAAAAAGAATTCTTGAGTTCTAGAACGATATACGATTATGTTTCTAACATTTTTGATATTCTGCATGATCCCCACGTTTATCAACGACTTGATAACCAACAGAGGAAACTCTTCTTCGAATACAACCATTGCATTCTGCTGCCTCATCGCCTGTACAAATTTTATTATCATATAAATCATATTTTTTACGCACAGTAACTGGAGATAGGTTTGGCATCAATACATTAGAACCGGCTAAAATCCCTTTTTCCCGTCCTTTCTTATCCATTGTTCCAAGAGCCGTTGTAGCAGGAATTAAAGCCTTTGGATTCATCAGTCGCAAAATTCCAATTAAAAATAACGTAAGATCCACACTACCTGCTGGAAAATGGGCAAATTTTGTATCTTTATGTGGAATAAATGGTCCAATCCCGATCATATGAGGCCCTAATTCTTTAATAAACAAAAGATCCTCTACAAGACACTCTAATGTCTGATAAGGGGAACCAACCATAAAGCCTGTTCCTACTTGATATCCGATTTTCTTTAAATTTCTTAGACAGTTTTTTCGGTTTTCCAATGACATAGAATCTGGATGCAATAAATGATAATGTTCTTCATTTGCCGTTTCATGACGCAACAAAAACCGATCTGCCCCTGCTTCATAGTATTTCACATATTGTTCATAACTTCTTTCTCCAATGGATAATGTAATGGCACAATCAGGATACCCTTCCTTTATACTCTGGATAATATCCACTAATATCTCATCTGTAAATGCATAATCTTCTCCACCTTGTAAAACAAAAGTGCGAAAACCAAGCTCTTGTCCAATTTTACAACACTCTAAAATCTGCTCTTTACTCAATCGATATCGATCCGCATTGCGATTTCCACCACGAATCCCGCAATAATAACAGTCATTTTTACAATAATTTGTAAATTCAATTAACCCTCTTAAATAAATATCCGTTCCAAAGGATTGCTGACTTATAGACTGTGCTAAGGAATATAAATATTCACTTGTTTCTTGATTGCGATTTTGCAATAATGTTAAAAATTCTCCTCTGCTCAATGTCTGTTCCTTATATAATTTGTTAATTAATTCTTTCATCATTTCTCCTTTATATGCTCTAATTTCCATCAATACCCTATGTAGGTATTATCCATTTCTATACATATACTCATTTCTCATGATTTTGTCAAGACTCTTTCTCAAAAATCTTTTTTCTTTTTCATGTTTTTTCTATCATAAGCTCCCTTGTTTTATTAAGTATCCCTATGAAAAAAGCCTTATCATAGAAAAAGCAATGAGCTTCTTTTTATAAAAGAAACTCATCGCTAATAAATAATATTCTATTGTTTTTTACTGTCATCGCCAAAAAGTATGCTTCGCCTTTTGCAATTTTTTCTACAATAAATACATTCACTTCTCATACAAGTAACATTATCTTCATTGATATAATATCCATCTTTTCCCTGTCTTTTAGCAACATACATAGCAGAGTCTGCACACCGATATAGCTCTTCATAAGAATGAATGAAATTATCTACATAAGCAATACCAATACTAACAGATAATTCCTGATCTTGATAATAGTCCTTCCATTCTTCCTTACAAATAAAAAGAAACGCCTTTAACTTCGCTTCTAATATATCTTCTTTTATCATACTTGGCATAAAGACAATGAATTCATCTCCACCAATTCTAGCTTTTATATCAAAAGTTCGAAATTGACGTTTTAATAAATCACAAAAATCTCTTAATAATTTATCTCCTTCTGGATGACCTTTTTCATCATTAACTTTTTTAAAATTATCAAGATCCATTAATAGCATAACGCCATCTTTATTTCCTTTATGGAACCAATCATCAATCAGTTCTTTTGCTTTATTCCGATTATAAAGCCCTGTTAATACATCTCTTGAAGCTTTTTCTTTCGCTTCATACAATGCATTTGATAATTTCTTATGCTCTTTTCGCTCTTCTGATATATCCCTAATAATTCCAAAGTATGTATTTCCAGAAACCATATTTTTTATTTTAATGTGCTTTCCGCTTTTTGTTAGAAACACTTGCTCATCCACTTTATCCAAGTAGGAGGAAATACTATCTTCTGAAAATTTATTTCGAATCATTTCGTCACATACTTCTTTTCCTACTTCTAACATATTTGGTAAATTCTCAGAGTAAAATACCCGA
The DNA here is from genome assembly GCA_905214925.1 of uncultured bacterium. Taxonomy (GTDB): domain Bacteria; phylum Bacillota; class Clostridia; order Lachnospirales; family Lachnospiraceae; genus Scybalomonas. Next base: position 15,524 of record CAJMOB010000036.1, read on the forward strand.
TGTAAGTCATCAAAATATTCATAGGTGGCAAATGTTTCTCCCATAGATGAAACAATTGTAGAAATTCTTTCCGAATAACTCTCATAGGAATTGACCCACTTATTTAATCCCTCTGCCATTCGATATAACTCCGTTTTTGGATTAGCCGAAAATTTAACTTTATTGTTTCCACTCAAAAAAGAATCGACACCTGATATCATATTTTCCACATCACTTAGCATGAAATAATCAATCAAATTATAAAGGCACCAAATGACCATCATAATTAAAAATAAAATAACGACACTTATCATAATTAAATATTGCGTGAAATCGCTATGAAGGCTTTTTAAATTCGAAATAGCTAGAATAAAATTTCCTTCATATTCTTTCACCACCATTAACATGGACTCACCATCAATATTTACTTTTCTAGGATTTTCTACAGAATCTTTTAAAAATGAAATTGTATTTTTATACTCTTTATTATAACTAATATCCCCTGTATAATTATCTGATACTCCAAGAACGTCTCCCGTTTCACCGTCAATAGCAAAAATTGTAATTGATTTTCCTATTGGCATTGACTGTATGGTAGAATAAATATTTACCTTTTGTTTATATTGATCTAAAACACTAGGCTTTATCCCTAATTGAAGCATTCCTTTTCCACCTTTTGATAATTTAACGCCAATATAAATCATCTCTTTTTTCTCATTGACGTTATAACCTTGCAAATCCAAATAATAATCTTCTTTATCTTCACTTTCAATGAGAGATACAAATTTTTTCATTCTATCATTTTCATAAAAATTTAAATGAATGGATTCTTCTTTATTACTGTTTATAATTATCCCATTTTCATCTACAATATGGATTTCATCCACAGTAAATTTTTTTGCTAATTCCTGCAATTCTCCATTCGAAGGTGAATTATTGGTTGTCTTTTCAATTACATAAGATAAAGCTTTTGCTTTTTCAATATAATTTTGGGTAAAAAGATTCTTTGCTTCTTCTTCATTTTCTTTATCTGTCTCTAATGTTGAGATCACTCGACTCGCTACAGTATCTAAAGCTGTTATTTCGGAACGTTCCTTTCTAGAATTATTAAACGCATAAAATATTCCAATTAATATGACACTTGCGATCAACATAATTGAAATAATATATTTTATTATTAACTTTCTCATTTAATCTCTCCAATAACTTTCCTCATTATAATTTATTCTCCCTATATAAACTAATTATCGCTTAAATCCTAGTAACTTTGGAAATATGAAGTCCATACTCTTTCCCAATATTTACGATCTCTAAATATGAAATCAATCACTCTCCAATCAACTTTTATTCTACAAGCTACTCTTTTAAACCTATTTCCCTCTAATATAGTTTTCTTTTATAAAACATCAAATTATTTCCCTATAAAGTATCATTACTTTCTTTGATTTTTTACAAAAAACAGCTTATACTATCTTCTTATTCCCTATTGCTAAAACCTTTTACCTAAAATTGCACTTTCTTTTTGGCCACTTCCTTTCTACTATTTCTTCATATCATAATGAGAAATACACTTTGCAAGTTTTTCGCATTTCCTAAAAAACATATAATAAAACGCAGACTTTTACTATAATTGCTATCATTATTTAAATTTTATTTGTTTAATTAGAAATTTTTAGCAATTATACAGATCTATTATATCATATTTTTTAAAATTTTCATGTAAAGATCCAATAAAGATAATTCATTTTTTTCATAGACAACAAAAGTAACTTTTAACTTCTATAATTATATATTTTATTCGTCTATAATACAAAAAACACCCTAAAAAAAGATGTTATGTTTTTCTATCACTTCATATCAATCTTTTTAAAGGGTGCTAACTTCATTTCAATATTTTTTATAATAATCTAATCTTTTTATAACAAAACTTCTTAATTATAACAGTTCTTGCACATCAACATCCTGCCCATCTCTCCAGATGCGTTCAATATCATAGAAAAGACGGCTTTCTTCATCGAAAATATGAATAATAATATCACCATAATCTAGTAAAATCCAATTAGCTGTCTGATATCCTTCCACTTGTTTTGGATGATGGCCTGCTTTTGCAAGTTCATCCTCCACATTTTCTACAATGGCCTGCACTTGATTTTTATTGGCTCCGCTTGCAATAATAAAGTAATCCGCAACTACACTTACATTTGCAATATCAATTACTTTTATCTCTTTTCCTAATTTATCATCAATTGCTTTTACAGCAATGGATGCCATATCTCTTGCTTGACTCATCTCGTTCTCCTTTTCCTTATCTCTCTGATTTTCGAATTTTTTTATAATATTCATATGTTTTTACAGTTAGTTCATCAATTTCAGAATCCGTACTTCTTAAAAAAATAAGGGTATTTTCTAAAATTTCTAATAGACATTCATCAAGATCTTGGAACGCCATCATACGAAGCAGAGTCAGTTTCGGAGCTTTATTACGGTTTGGTTCAATATAATCTGCAATATAAATGATTTTCTCTAATGTAGTCATTTCAGGTTTCCCTGTTGTATGACTTGCAATTGCATCTAATACTGCTTGATCTTCCACTTCATATTTGTTCTTTGCATAATAAGCACCTAACTTTGCATGGAGAAGTTCTGGATTTTTGCGTTCAGAATCAGAAATTGGAATTTTTAGCTCCTCACACTTTTGTATTTTTTTCTCTCTTGACAAATATTTTGCACAATCATGCAAAAGCCCTGCAAGAGCTGCTTGTTCTAGATTGACGCCATAACGCATAGCAAGTGCCGTTGCCGTATATTCCACACCCAATGTGTGTTCCATACGTTTTTCATGTAATTTTTCGCTTAATATTTCTCGAATTTTAACACGATCCATATGCTCACCTTATCTTTCCTTTTGTATTTCTAAACGATGAGAAACGCGCTTTGCGAGCTTTTCACGTAAATGTCTTAAACAACTGTTTTTTATTCTTTTTCTTGGTATAATTGATGCTTTTCAATATATTCCCTTACTGCCTCTGGAATTAAATAACGAATGGAACGATGTTCCTTCACTCGATTTCGAATATCATGGGAAGAAATCTCCATATTGGGACTTTGTAATAAGCGAATATCTCCTATCCCGAATTGTTCTAACAAATAATGAATTTGACTATTTAAAGCACTAGAAGCAATATTATCTCTAGAGGCGGCTAAAATAACCGCCCTTTTTAATATTTCTTCTGGATCTTTCCATTGGGCAAACTGATACAAAGAATCTGCTCCCATAATAAAGTAAAACTCTGTTTTTGGATATCTTCGATTTAATTCTCTAAGAGTATCTACTGTATAGGTATTTCCTTCCCGTTCAAATTCGATAAAAGAAAGTTCAAAATGAGGATTATTATCAATCGCACATTTTATCATGTCAATTCTCATTTCATCGGAAACCATTCCGCTTGTCCTCTTATGATAAGGATTCTTTGCAGGCATAATGAATACCTTATCTAATTCAAATTGTTCATAAGCAGTTTCTGCGAGCAATAAATGTCCTGTGTGAATTGGATTGAACGTACCACCCATCAATCCAATTTTCTCTTTTTTTTCTGCCATATTTTAAACTTCCTTTTTATTCGTTATTTTTTATTTCTTTTTAGCTGGTGGAAGTTCAATCTTTTTTTTCTTTTTATTTTCTTTATAAAGAACAAACTTCTTTCCAATTACTTGAACAACCTCAGCATGTGTTCGTTCCGCTACCACTTGTGCAATTTCGAATGGATCATCCGCACAGTTTTTTAATACGGATACTTTAATCAATTCTCTTGCATCAATTGCCTCACGAATTGCTTCAATGAGTTCTGGAGTTAAAGATGACTTTCCAACTTGAAAAATTGGATCCATTGTCATTGCAAGCCCCTTTAAATATGCTCTTTGTTTACTTGTCATAATAATTTATTACCTATTCCCTTTCTTAATATACGCACTTTTATTTTAATATAAAATTTATAAAGGTGTCTATCCCTTTTTCCATGTTTTATATTCTCTTTTTTTTCTTTTTGTTATTACAATAATTTCTTTTCTATTTTTAGATTAACGATAATAATCAAACGCCAATCCATACATACGGACCGTATCCCCTTCTTGAATACCCAATGCTTCTAATTGGTCTAAAATTCCTGTTGTCTTTAAGAAGTTTTGGAAGAACTCAAATCCTTTTTCAGACTCTAAATTCGTATAGCCAAGCATTCTCTCAATACGAGGGCCTTCTACTACATATTCATCAGCATCCGCATCATATTCTACAGTAAATGGCTCTTCACTAATATCTGGCATTTCAAATGTAAACTCTGGCTCAAATTCCACTGGTTCTGCAGGAACTTGTGATAATAATTCATTAATATGCCATAGCAATTCTTTTAATCCTTGTCCTGAAACAGCAGAAATTGGATATACTTCAATTCCTTCTTCCTTAAACTCATTGCGGATTCTATCAATGGCTTCGTCTAATTGCTCTCCATATAATGCATCTATTTTATTAGCTGCAATTACTTGTGGGCGTTCTAATAAGGCCGGATTATATGCCTTTAATTCTGCATTGATCGCCTTAATATCGGCAACTGGATCTCTTCCTTCTACGCCTGCTGCATCTACCATATGAACGATTACTTTTGTTCTTTCAATATGGCGTAAAAATTGAAGTCCAAGACCAATTCCTTCTGACGCCCCTTCAATAATTCCAGGAATATCCGCAATGACAAATCCTTGTCCACCATCTAAATCAACTACACCTAAATTCGGATTTAACGTTGTAAAGTGATAGTTGGCAATCTTTGGTTTTGCATTGGTTACTCTTGATAAAAATGTTGATTTACCAACATTTGGAAATCCTACTAAACCAACATCTGCAATTACTTTTAACTCTAAATCAACGGTAAGCTCCTGACTTCTTTGTCCAGGTTGTGCATACTTTGGAGCTTGCATCGTTGGTGTTACATAATGTTGATTTCCTTTTCCACCACGGCCACCTTTTAATAATACAACTGGCTCTTTTTTATTGGACATATCAAGAATCACTTTCCCTGATTCCGCATCTTTTACAACCGTTCCTGGTGGAACTTTTAAAATAATATCGGCTCCATTGGCTCCATGCATTTTTTTCTTAGAACCTTCTTGTCCATTTCCAGCACAATATTTTCTTACGTTACGGAAATCAGCAAGTGTGTTAAGTCCTTCGTCTACAACGAAAATAACATCTCCACCTTTTCCCCCATCTCCACCATCTGGGCCACCATTTGGAACATAAAGTTCTCGACGAAAACTAACATGTCCATCTCCGCCTTTTCCAGATTTAATAAAAATCCTAGCTCTATCTGCAAACATAGCGTCCTCCATTTCTGTTTTTCTAATCAAACTTAAAATTATTTTTATGATGTGAAACTATAGCGAATTAAGAAAATCAATAATAAAATATTTTCTTTTTCCCTTACTCTATCCTTTCCCTTAATAACGCTAAAATATTTATATATATCTCATTAGAACAACTCCATAAAAACATTTGTTTTGATGTTCTTATTTCCTTGTCTATTCACCATTTCACTTGTTACTTTCGCGAAAACGATGAAAAGTACGCTTTGCGAACTTTTCACATTGGCAGACGGTCGCCATATATGAGCATAAATGCCTCCCATGGCTCATTGTCTTTACGAAAAAAAAGCGGCCCCAAACTTTACATTTGAAGCCGTCCTTGTTTACTCATTATGCTACTGGATATACAGAACACTGTTTTTTGTCTCTGCCTTTTCTTTCGAAGCGTACTACACCATCTACTAATGCAAATAATGTATCATCTCCACCACGTCCAACGTTGTTACCTGGATGGATTTTTGTTCCACGCTGTCTGTAAAGAATGTTACCAGCTTTTACAAACTGTCCGTCAGCTCTTTTCGCACCAAGTCTTTTGGATTCGGAATCTCTACCATTCTTTGTAGAACCAACTCCCTTTTTATGAGCGAAAAATTGAAGGTTCATTTTCATCATCTCGTTACACCTCCTCGAAGATTACTTGTATATAATCTGTTCCATACTCTTCTGCTGTGGCTTGGATTCCCAATACCATAGTGTCCATCAAAAGCTTTGTGTCATGATCCATGCTACTGTTAAAAGTAAGGTGAATCAATCCCTGCTCTGGATCCTGTTCTAATACAAAGTCTGCATCAGTGAAAGCATCAAGAGCATTTACCGTACTGATGGCTAAAATCGAAATAGATGCGCATACGATGTCGCTTCCATAATCGTCATACTCAGCATGTCCACAGATTTGGAATTCCTTATAGTCGTTTGAATCCCTTTTAATCGTTATCTTAATCATAGAACTACCTGTTCTGCGCCAAATTAAGCGTTGATTTTTTCAATCTTAACCTGTGTAAATGGTTGTCTATGACCTTGTTTTTTGTGATAACCAGTTTTTCTTTTATATTTGTATACGATTACTTTTTTACCTTTGCCTTCGCTCATAACAGTTGCTGTTACGTTAGCGTTAGCTAAAGCTTCACCGCATAAAACTTCTCCGTTATTCACAAAAACAACCTGGTCAAATGTAACAGTTGAGCCAGCTTCTGCGTTAAGTTTCTCAACTTTGATGATATCGCCTTCTGCTACTTTGTACTGTTTACCACCTGTTGCAATGATTGCGTACATAATGGGTTCCTCCTTAAACATTACTCGCCAGCTACGGTACTTTCGTTTTGGACCTCGCTGTGCGGCATACGTTAGTATAATATCATTCGCAAGATGTTGTGTCAATAGGTTTTTCTATTTTTTTCATATTTTAACAGCGAAATTTTCCCAAAAAAGAACGCACTCTTTCATTCTCTGATTGAAACATCTCTTCTGGAGTGGCATCCTCCACAATGACACCTTGATCCATAAAAATCATACGATCGGAAATCTCTCTTGCAAACTCCATCTCATGGGTAACAATCACCATTGTCATATGATATTCCGTCAAAGACTTAATCACTTTCAACACTTCCCCTGTAAGTTCTGGATCAAGAGCCGATGTTGGTTCATCAAAAAACAATACTTTCGGTTTTAATGCAAGGGCTCTTGCAATGGACACTCGCTGTGATTGTCCCCCTGATAATTCACAAGGATAACTGTTTTCCTTATCAGAAAGCCCTAATTTTTTTAATAATTCTCTTGCTTCTTCTATCGCTTGATCTTTTGGGAGTTTACACACTTGCACCGGTGCTTCGATAATGTTTCTTAGCACACTAAAATGTGGAAAGAGATTAAAATTTTGAAAAACTAATCCTGTTTTCATTCGAATCTCTCTTAATGTATTTTTAGATGTATAAACAGGATGGCCATTTTCCATAGAAACCATTGTTTGACCATCGATTTTAATTTCTCCACTATCAATAGTCTCCAATTGATTCATACAGCGAAGCAATGTTGACTTTCCAGAACCAGAAGAACCGATGATAGAGATAATTTCTCCATCTTTTATTTCTAGAGAAATATCTTTTAATACTTCATTTTTTCCAAAACTTTTCTTTAAATTGGATACAGATACCATGCTCATCTTATTTTCCTCCTACTCATAATAGCTCAGTCGTTTTTCTAATACAAGGAATCCTTTTTCTACAATCCAGTTCATAATCAAATAAAAAACACCTGCTACTACAACTGGGGTCATACTTCCTCTTGTTGCCATTTGATTGGTAGAAAATAAATAAAGTTCGGCTACTCCAATGACATGAGCTAAAGAAGTATCTTTTACTAATACCATAAATTCACTTCCTAATGGAGGAAGAATTCGTTTAATCACTTGTGGAAGGATAATTCGAAAAAATGTTTGTGTCTTTGTAAAACCAAGCATTTTGGCCGCCTCATACTGCCCTTTTGGAATTCCTTGGATTCCTCCACGATAAATCTCACAAAAATAAGCGGCATAGTTAATAGAAAACCCAACAACAACGGCTGTAAAACGGTCAAAACGAAATTCTGGATTGTACATTTGAATCCACTTTGGAATCTGATAATAAATTAAGTACAATTGAAGAATCAACGGTGTTCCCCGCATTACCAAATTATAAAACTGAATGGGATAGCGAATAATCGCTAATTTTGACATTCTCCCAAGAGCTAAAATCATACCAAGTGGTAAGCCAAACAACAGCGTTAAAAAAAACAATTTAATAGCTGTTATCGTTGGTTCTACCATATATGGCAAGAGACTGATAACACTTTCTACAATTTCTTTCATGCTGATAAACTTCCTTCCTTATTCCTCATTGGCAATGGTGGATACGTCTTTTCCAAACCATTTGTTATCAATCTCACTCATCGTTCCATCGGCTACCATGGCTTTTAACTGATTCTCTACTTCATCCTTTAATGCTTCTTCTCCTTTACGGAACCCAATCACATATTCTTCATCTGAGAGTGGCTCTTCTAAAATGCGATACTTTCCTTCATTTTGTGCTAGATAATAATTGGCCACGACTTCATCCATCAATACGGCATCACACCCCGTACCGAGATCCATCATCGCTTTTACATTATCCGCAATTAAAATCGTATCCGCTAAACTATCTTTAAATTCTTTGTTCTCTTCACTATCCAGTGCCACAGCAGCGGTAGAACCTTTTTGTAACTCTACAACTTTACCAGCTAAGTCTTCCTTTGTTTCATAAGAAGAATCCGCCTTTACAACGAGAACTTGGTGATTTTCCATATAAGCATCGCTAACAGTCATACTCTTTTTACGCTCTTCATCTACCGTAAATCCATTCCAAATACAATCGATATTTTTTGTATCCAATTCCTGTTGTTTCGAATCCCAGTTAATCGGTTGAATTTTTAACTCAACACCCATTCTTTCGCAAACTTCTTTCGCTAAATCAATATCATATCCTACAATTTCATTTTTCTCATTTGTAAATCCCATCGGTGGAAAGGACGCATCGAGACCAAGAATAAACTCTCCTCTTTGTTGAATGGAAGAAAGAGAAGTATCTTCCCCCGTTTGATTACCTGTCGTTACTTGGTCACTTGTATTCCCTTTGTTTGCAGTTCCTCCACATCCTGCTAATGTTCCTATCATTGCAATTGCCATCACTGCTATTGCCATTTTATTTCTCCATCTTCTCATAATAAAAATCCTCCATATTATAATCTTTTTTCCTTAATCGTTTCATATGTTATGGTAGTGAATTATCACTCTACCTTACTAAACTTTTTGTATCTTATCATAGCTATCTAAAATTGTCAATATCTTTTTCCTATTCTCTTTTTTCCTTAATAAATAACTTCTTTTCTTTTCCAAAAATTGCATTCTATCACTTGTTTTTTCTCTATTCTATTTCTATAATAAAACTATATAAAAACAACCAAATATTCCTAATCACCTAACTCCTGACGGAAATCACGAGTGTATGGTCAAAATTTATCAATCGAAACATTTTATATTTTTATGAAAAACTTTCGAAAACGGAAAGGAGCAACTATGACAAAACGCATTAAAAATATTCACAAAATGACAGACAATAAATTTTTAAACCTCTATACGATGGACACCATCCATCCAGATGGCTCAAACGGCACCTATCAAGTAGCTTCAAGAGCCAAGTGTAAAGAAGAACTAAAACTTATGACAAGAAAAAATGACCCTGATGGCGTTATTATTTATAGTTTATATGGTGAAAAAAAAGATAAAGTTGTCTTAATACGACAATATCGTTATCCTTTGGATGACTATATTTATGAATTTCCTGCTGGATTGGTGGAAAAAGGAGAAGACTTCCTTACAAGTGGAATTCGAGAAATGAAAGAAGAAACAGGGCTTACATTAGAACCTCTCTCTGTAGATTCCTGCTTTTCGAAACCATTTTTTACGACAATTGGTATGACAGATGAATCCTGTGCAACCGTTTACGGCTATGCCTCTGGTGTCCCTTGTCGTGACTATCAAGAAGGTTCTGAAGATATTGAAATCGTCCTTGCAGATAAAAAGGAAGTAAAACGAATTTTAAAAGAAGAAAATGTGGCGATTATGTGCGCTTATATGCTCATGCATTTTTTACAAGCAAAAGATGGACACGCCTTTGATTTTTTAGAGTAGAACAAAGTGTGCGTTGCGCGTAGCACTTTTTATGTGATAGGATAACTCGCTTTGCGAAGAATTTCCTATCACATAAAAACGATGAGAAGTAGTAATCTCCTATTTCTCATCGTTTTTTAAACTTTATTTATGTAATTATGCTTCTAATAAAAATGCTTCATAGCCTTTCATTGCTTCATAAACATCTACTTTACTTGAAATTTCCCAAGGAGCATGCATATTATGTAATGCAACCCCACTGTCGATGACTTCCATGCCATATTGAGCTAAAATATAAGCGATTGTTCCACCGCCTCCTTGATCGACTTTTCCAAGTTCTGCTGTTTGGAAACTTACATTGTGAGCTTCCATAATTCTGCGAAGTTCTCCTAAGTATTCAGCATTGGCATCATTGCTTCCAGATTTTCCTCTAGCTCCTGTATATTTGTTGAATACAATACCTTTTCCAAAGTACGCAGAGTTTTTCTTTTCCATAACAGATGGGTAATTTGGATCATAAGCAGCACTTACATCAGAAGAAAGCATTTTAGAATTTGCAAATGCTCTTCTTACTTTTAATTCACTATAATCTCCCATTAAATTCATCACTTCTGCTACTGCATTTTCAAAGAATCTAGAATGCATACCTGTAGCACCAACACTACCAATTTCTTCTTTATCCACTAATAAACATACACTTGTCTTTGCAGTCTGTCCAATCTGTAACATAGCAGCTAATGATGTATAAGCACAAACTCTATCATCTTGACCATATCCTAAAATCATACTGCGATCAAGACCGTAATCTCTTGCTTTCCCAGCTGGAACAACTTCAATTTCTGCTGATAAGAAGTCTTCTTCTTCGATATCATATTTTTCTTTTAAAATAGAAAGAATATGAGCTTTTACAAGTTCTTTCTCTTTCTTTTCTTCTCCATCTTTTTGTTTTAAAGGCATACTACCTACGCATACATTTAAGTCTTCTCCTTCAATAACAACAGATGCTTTTTTTGACATTTGATCCCCAGATAAATGAACTAAAAGATCAGAAATACCTACTACTGGATCATGTTCATTTTCTCCAATTACAATTTCTACTTTTGTTCCATCTTTTTTCACAACAACACCATGAAGTGCTAATGGAAGTGTTACCCACTGATACTTTTTAATACCACCATAATAATGGGTATCGAGTAATGCAATTTCTGTATCTTCATATAATGGATTTTGTTTTAAATCAATTCTTGGGGAATCGATATGCGCTCCTAAAATATTCATTCCTTTTTCTAAAGGCTCTGTTCCTAACTGGAATAAAGCAATAGATTTTCCCATATTATTAAAATACACCTTATCTCCTGCTTTTAAAGGTGTATTGTTTTTAATACAATCTTCAAGATTTTTATATCCTGACTGTTCTGCCATACGAACAGATTCTGTTACACATTCTCTTTCTGTTTTACAATTTGAAATAAAGCTTTTATAATCCTCACAAAATTCGAAGATCTCTTCTACTTGTGCTTGACTATATTTTTCCCAAGCATTTTTTCGTTCCATGACGATTGCCTCCTATAGTTTAATTTTTCCTTATAGTTTCACAAACCTATATTGGCTGTTCCGAAAATAAATCTCCTTTGTGTGCAAGCTCATAAAGCACACCTTTTATCATCGGAAATTTTCACCAAATGAAATGTCTGATCCGTATACAATAGATTATACGGTTGTTGCACAGGAAAATCAATATTGTCTCTTATTTTTTCTTCTTTTCTTACTGTAATCTTTTATCATTAGTAGAATTTCCATATTTTGTAATTTGACAGATAGATGGTTCTATCCCTTCTTTGTTCATCTGTCGATCACATTTATCCAGTTTCTCAAAACAATATTGTAAAATATCTTTTCTCGTTACAATTCCAATAAATTTCTTTTTATCATCAATAACAGGCACAAAATTTTGTTCCATAGATTTTAACATCAAATCTTCAATTTTCATATCAATGCTCACAGGTTCCACTCTCATTCGCCTTTTAATTTCTGTCAAAGGAACTTTTTCCGCCTTTGCCATATTAAAATCATGCTTTCTGACGATTTCCCAAAGAATATCTCCCTCTGTAATTGTGTCAATATATTCTCCTTCTCGATTCAATACTGGAATTGCAGAATATTTTCTATGTTCCATTTTTTCTAAAGCTTGACGAAGAGTAAAATCTTCATATAGAAAAGCTACATCACTTTTTGGTGTTAAAAAAAATAATATATTCATTGCAAACGCTCCTTATTTATGTAGTATCTTTTCCCTAGCAAATAGTATTGTTAGGTGCTAAGAAATACACTTTGTGAGTTTCTTAACACTTAACAATGCCTATGCTATGAAAAGCTTCTTTTTATAAAAAATATTATAAAAAATAATTTTTTAATATATCAGTATGTGTCTTTTCTTTTATTTCTATTATATTTTTAAAATAGCTATTTTATTTATTGTAACACCTTATATTCAAAAACACCAATGAATTTTTTGTTAATTTTATCTAATACTTTTACAAATATTCCTTCATTTTCTCGTTATTATTTTCCTCTAAGCGAATAAATTTCTCGGCAATCTTTTTTATATCTCCATCTACTTGTTCTGCTTGATTCAATATTTTTCGAGCTGCTATAACCCCCATGGTTCCACCTTGTATTAACATTTCTGCGATATGACTCATCGTATCATCCATCATGAGATTAAATTTTGTAGAACCTTTTAACATCATTTCTTTTAACTTTCCACTTTGTTCTAATTCTTCATTACTATCCCGAACCATCTGATAAATCTCTTCTTGCAATTCTTTTAAATCTTTTTGATGTCCATTTAATTCTTTTAATAGTTTCCCATCTTTAATTTTAGGCAATATTTCATCTAACGCCTCAATTCCCATTTGGCATCCTTCATATACTTCACTAAGCACTTGTATTTCTTGTCTTCTCATAAAATTGGCCACCTTTCTTATACATGGTTTTATCGCATTTTCCGTTCTTAATCAGTATTTCCCTTTTCTTTAAAATCATGTATGGTATCTATGTATAAAACGAAAAAAATAAGAAATACTATAAGCAAGTGCCATTGTAACTTTAAAACAATTCAATCCCTATATTTTATAAAACTAAAGGAGAAACTTATGCCAAATCAAACAATTCCATTGAAAAACAGTTTAACAATGTATAACTTAATGTGTGCCTTTGCAGGGGAAAGTCAGGCAAGAAACCGCTACACCTTTGCAGCCAAAATCGCCCATGAAAAGAAATTACCAATTCTTGAAAACTTATTCAAACTCACTGCGGATCAAGAAAAAGCCCATGCAAAAGTTTTTTATGATTTTCTAAAAGATTGTACGGGAGAAAATATTGAAATTACAGCTTCTTATCCTGTTGACTACGGCTGTGATGTAGCATTTCAACTAGAAAAAGCTCATCATAACGAATATGAAGAGTATGAAGATGTTTATCCAAAATTTGCTCAAATAGCAGAAGAAGAAGGTTTTTTACCAATCGCACATGCTTTCCGTGAAATTGCGAAAGTGGAAAAAGTTCATGGCGATCGTTTTCACTATTACTTAGAATTACTACAAAATGGCTCTCTCTTCCAAGCGGATACACAAACTACTTTTATCTGCACAAACTGTGGTTATCTATTTGAAGGAGAGACCGTTCCTACTCTCTGTCCTGTTTGTAAAGAAGAACAAGGCTACTTTATCCGTATTTCAGAAGCTCCCTTTCATTCTTAATTCTAATTTCAGGTAGACATTCTTATGATAAAGCTTTATATTGCTTTCCTATAAATAAAAAAAATCCAAAAACTATATTACCTCTTTTAATAGTTTTTGGATTTTTTTATTTCTACCATTTTCTTTTTTCGAATTTTATTTTAGTTTGTTGTATTTTCTCGGCGCATAGCCAAAATCTTTCCATTTTCATTAATTTTCTTTTTACTTAATGGATAAATGAATAACAATATAAGCGCTATTAAAACATAAGCAGCTCCCTGTCCTAATGTTGTAACAGAATATAAACTATGTTTTACTTGTTCTGACTGCACATTAGCGGTTTCAATATAACCGATTGCTGTTAAAGCAAATCCACCTAAACCACCAGCTAATGCTTGTCCAAGTTTTCTTGCAAAAGAATATACACCATAGATTACACCGTCATCTCTCTTATGAGTACGAACCTCACTGTCATCTAATACATCTGCTAAAAATGCCCATATTGCCATTTGGAAATACATATAACCAATAGAACCAACAAATGTAATTGCTACATAAATCCAAGGACTTTTTACAGGTAATAGACATAATAACACATAAACAACTCCCGTAAATCCGGTACCAACAACTGCTGTTTCTTTTTTACCAAATCTTACAGATAAAGAAACAATAAAAGGGGAGAGCCCAAGAGTAATTACTAACATCAATGAATTGAATGTAGATAATGCTCCAGGAGCTCTAAAGTAGTCTGCATATAAATAAACATTTAAACTCTGTCCTAATGTTGTCGCAAAAACTAATGCAACTGCCGCTCCAATTAATGCAAACAATGCTCTACTTGAAAAAAGAGTTTTTATAACACTTGTTTTCTCTTTTCCATTTTGTTTTTCTTTTGGCACAATTTTCACACGTTCTACTGTGAATTTGTAACAAATAATATAACAAATAACTGCACAGATAGAAAAAACACCCGCTAATTTTGTAAACATATCTTTTCGAACTACTTGGTTTCCATTGGCATCTGCATAATAAATTAACATTGGAACTGCTGCATTAATAACAGTACTTGCAATCTGAGCACCTACAGAACGCCAAGTTGATAAGGAAGCTCTATCTTTTGAATCAGAAGAAATAGAAGCTGCCATAGAACCATAAGGAATGTTAATAGCTGGATAGCAAATACCTCCCCAGAGCAAGTAGGTTGCAAACATATACACTACTTTTGCTCCAAGAGATGCATGTTCAAGCCCTGATTGATACATCAAAAAGCTAGCTAATCCTACCGGTACACACATTCTACGAATCCACGAACGGAAACGGCCATCTTTTGCTGGTTTTACATTATCGACAATAACACCCATACCAATATCACAAAAACCTGAAACAATTCTTGTAATCAAAAACAATGTCCCAACAAGAGCTGCGCTAACTCCCAATATCTTTGTATAAAATACCATTAAATATCCACCAGCGAATAAAAACATAAAGTCATTCGCTACGTCGCCCATCATATAACCAAATTTATCTTTGATTCCGAAGGGTCTTTCATTTCCTTGTGCATTCATCATTCTTTTTCTCCTACATCTCTTTTGTATCGTTCTAAAATTCAAGTTGCGTTAAAGAAAAAGGTAGTTTTCTCTTTCCTAACGACTATACGCCTCTTGTATACAAGTGTCAATAGTTTAACAATTTTTCGTTATTGTTCCCTAATTTTGTTTTCTCTCTCATTTATTTTTAACTATCCATTCCCTTTTCCTATATTATATATATATATTCTTTATATATTTTATTATTTTCATTATAAAATCTACATTTTTTTATAAGGATTCCTATTTTAAATTTTATTTTTTTATAAAATTTTTAAGTCATATTTCCCCTTTATTTCCATATTTTTGATGCCATTTTACTTGTATACAAGTAATTTTTTCAATAAAAAATCAATGGACCAGAAATTATGCTTGCAATTATTTACAAATGACGGACCAGAGGAAAAACCCATGAAATTCCTTTCTTAATCTTTTGTTTAAACTTTAACGGAAAAATGGATGGAACTTCTAGCAACGTATACTTTGCCGCGCGCAAGCAATTTCCTATAACATAAAAATAGAGCTGTCGAAAATAAATTTACGACAGCTCTATTTAATATTCATTCCATATTTTTATTCTTTTTCATTCTTTTCGTAGGCCATTCTTTTTAATTCATTATATTCTTCCATAGAAAGCATTACGATATTTTTCTTGTCTCCCCATGGCATAATATAACGTTCTTGCTCTTTTACTACTTTATCAAAGAAGTTTTCCATATCACTTAAAAATTGTGGATAAGAAATAATTTTCATTTTCTTTCTATTTTTATTATTGAAAACTTATAAAAAATACTTTTGTTTCTATCGCACTTTTTATAAAGTTACCTGTTTTCCAATAATACTCCTTTCTGTTATTTTTCTATCTTTTATCAATGAGTAACTTCCATCTGTTATTCTTCTGTGATTGGCATTCCATTGCTATCTTCCGTTTGTTCTTCTACAATACTTAACGTCTCTCCATTCACAGAATATACGGTGTTTACCGCTTCCCCTTCTGTATACTCTAATGTTACTTTATCTCCCTCTTGATAACGGATAATAGAAAGGTTATCCGCCACAGATACATCATAAATAGCATCAGAGCCCTTTAACACTAAGTAATAATGAGAATTTCCGTCAACAACCGCCTCTGCCATTCGCTCAATGACACCGGTTACTTCCTTTAAGTTTTCTTGGCTAACCGAACTCTCAATTCCATTTTCTTTCATTAGCGTCATATATTGTCTTTGACAAGCATCTACGGTATCTCCAATAGCAACGACTTGATATTTTTGGACATTCACCATAGCATATTTTTTCACAAGTCCAGCCCCATCTTTTAACGCAAGGAAATAGGTAGGTTCATTTCCAATATTTAAAAGTAATGGGAACGTAGCTTGATATCCTAAATGCTGTACTTGTCCTTCTGCTGATGACATAGCGGACACTTCTTTTGCTCCTGTTACCGCATAATATCTTGTTTCTTTTGTTCTCTGATTCATTAAAACAAAACCAACATTGGATTCATCTCCTGTTACAGAAGTAACACCTGTATAAACCCATACATCGTCATCTAATGCAATATAATTATAGCCTTCTGTTGTCTTCAAACAATCCCTTTGTCCAAGCACACTATTTAAAAATCCATGTTTTAGCGTTCCATAATAATCATATAAGCCAATCAACATATCTGGAGCATACACTCTATCTACCCATTGTGGAACATCTTCTACGGCATAATCAATAGTCTCTCCAGTAATGGCATTACAAAGAACAAGTCTTCCTACCGTTTCCCCACCAAACAAACCGATGTTGAATTTCTTAACGGAACACGTCCACCAAGGCGTTCCCTCTTCATCCAACTCAAAACTAATATTATCAAAAATATAAGTTGGATATCGAAAGCGTAAATGACGATATAAATTTCGATTAAAGTATTCATATGGAGAGTATTTAATCGTACCATTTGTAAGTTTTACACACTCTGCTGTCTGTGTTGCCATATCAATTTTCATATAAGCTGGAATCCCATCGGATTGATTGGTCAACCATTTAATTGGACTGGCATAGCGAAGAGGTGCAACACGCACTGGAACATCATTAAAATTAATCTGGGTATACGTATCACTCACTTCAAACTGAGAAGCATAATCTACCATGCTACCCATTTTTCGATTTCCAATAATCGCCGCAGATTCACTATCAAGAAGCGGAATCTTATCAAAAGATACTTGTTTAATATCTTCTGTAAATTCTCTTGTATCAACCGTTAAAAGCTGTTGGTATTTCTTGGCATTTACGATTGGCGATGACAGAACCGAACCGATAATAAAAGCAGCAATCAGCAATCCAACCAAATATGTTCCGAACTTAAACTTTTTATCATACTTTAAATCTACAGCTTTTTGTTTTTTTCGAACGGCATAAAGTGCTAGTAAAATTACAACTACAGCAATTAAAAAGCCCCAAAAACCAGTAGAATGAATATTAATTGCTGGAAGCGCTACATAATAATAAATTCCTGCAATTACGAGTAAAACAAGGGCTATGATTGCCTTTTTTCCTATTTTTTTCATAAAGAAACCTCCTCTAATGTCTCTTTTTTCACTTATGAAACGACGCCTAAGAAAAATTATCTTTTATCGTTTCCATAAGCTCTCACTAGTAGTGTAGCATTTTATTGCAAAAAATTCCATTAAATTTATTAGAATATTTTTATTCCTTTCTTTTTCCTTAAGATAGTCGTAATTTTGTCCCCTTTGTATCTCTTTTATTTAATTTTACACGAGAAACCGGTAATCTTTTTTCTTTATAGAAAATTTCCTCTTGTCCTTGTCCTACAACAAGAACTGCTTGTTCTACTTGATCCCCTTCTGCTAATTTAATTCCTCGAACACCAATGGCCATCTTTTTCTTCTCTGGAACTTCCTCTACTAAAAAGCGTAAAAACACTCCTTTTTTTGTCTGTAAAATCAATTGCGGACATTCTTCTTTTATTTCTTCTACGAATACTACTTGATCTCCCTCTAATAATTTTGTAGAAACAACTGCCTTTTTCGAAACTTGGAACTCAGAACCAGCAACAATCTTAACCATGCCTTGTGCTGTTGTAAACAATAATTTTTGTTGTTCTAAATTTTTCGTTGCATTGACATATAAAATTCTTTCTTCTACACTATTGTAATTACATAAATTATCAATTGGCACTCCTTTATCACGGAACTTTCCATATGGAAGATCCATAATTTTTATGGAATGTAACATTCCAGTATCCGTAAAAACACAAAGGCGATCCGTATTCATACAA
>CAJMOB010000037.1:0-34105 GCA_905214925.1 uncultured bacterium
CACAAAATCTCATTTCTTCAGTACCTTACTCCAAGGCGAGTTCAACTTTTTTCCCTCTCTGTCTCACACCAACCGACAGCTCTCTTTTCAGTTTCAAAAGTCTACTATTCCTCTTCTTCGTATTTCTATTTATTTCTTCATTTATTATTCTCTGTAACTGTAACATAATTATCACTTGGTGTCAAGATTTTAACTTTGAGAATGATAAGAAACCTACATTATATAATTGGAACCGCAATTTTCTACATAGAAAAAAAGAGGGGAATCTCTTCTCCCTCTTTTTAACAAATCAAAGTTCTTTTATTGCTCTACGGTTAACGTAGCATAAAGCTGACCTTCTAATGTGTGTCCCTGTCCATCATCCAATGTAATCGTCACTAAGTAATAATCTTCTTCTACTTGTTCCATCGCTACTTTTAACACATCATCAGATTGTTCTTCTCCTAGAATATATCCTGTCACTTGATCTAATACACGCTCTTTCACTAAGGCTTCTTTTTCCTCTAGGGAAGCTTCTGACTGATAAGTGATTTCTAGATTTTGAATTCCTTTTAACTCTACAAACTTTCTTTCTTTTACTGTAATTGTAATCGTTTTCTTTGTAGTGAGTTTTGAATCATTTGTTACAGAGTATGTTACCTTATATTGACCTGCTTTATGTGGATTTACGGTACCAGTTACTTTAATTCGACTTGTTAAATCTTTACCATTTGTGGCTTTTGCAGTTACTCCTTCTAATAAATCGAGAGTTTCTCCTTCTGGTATATCCGTTGTATAAATCGTTTTATTTTTGACACCACTTAATACTGGCTTCTTATAATCTCCAACGGTAATAGTAACCGTCTTCTTCACTGTCTTACCATTCATTTTCTTTGCGGAATAAGTAAGTTTATAAGTTCCCACTTTATCGGTATCTACTTTACCACTTACTTTTAATGTAGAAGTACGATTCGTACCAGCCTTTGTTTTTGCAGTTACTCCTTTTAACGGATCAAACTCAGTTCCTAACTGAACTTTCTGGCTTTTAGCAGAAATAACGACTGCGCTATTGTCCACAACCTTTACATTAACGGTCTTCTTCGCTGTGCGCTTAATAGCATCCACAACGGAATATGTAACTTTATAAGTTCCTATTTTTTTTGTATTCACTTTACCGCTTACTTTTAGCTTACTTGTAATATTATTGCCTGCGGTATCATAAGCATTGACTCCTTCTTCTAAGTCAACCTCGTCCCCTAACTGGACAGTTTTATTTTTAGCCCCTGTAATTTCTGGACTTTTCTTTGCATATGGATTTTTTGGATCCGGATCTGTTGGACACCAGTCCATCTTATTTTTTGTATTCAACTTTAACGCCTCTGGTTTTCCAAGTGGATCGTTTTTTGATGTACCGTTAATAATTTTAACTTCTGTTCCAAGAGGACAGTTATCATAGATCCACTTGGCATCTGCAACCGTTAAACGAACGCATCCATGGGAAGCTGTCTGTCCCAATTTATTATATTGTTGCACGGATACTGTATCGTTTTTTCCGTTTTCATAATACCATACGGAATGGAATAAATATCCTCCATAAATTCTGGTACAATATTGTCCATAAGAAGGCCCCTGTAATGTATGCCAACGGTATTTGGCAGGGGTTTTAAAAGTGCCAATTGGAGTTGAATATCCAACGGAACAAATAAATGCTTTCACTGGATCTTGATACACTCCATTGACTTTACTCTTATAAACAGTTACTACATTGGTATTTTTATTTACCTGTATGTAATATGGGGAACCCGCTTGTACCTCCTGTAAGCTCCCAGTAACTGGTGCTATTAAAGAAAGTACAACAACACATGTCATAATAAGACTCAACAGTCTCTTTCTAATTTTCTCCATATCTCTACCTCCTGTCTCCTTATTATAGACAATCTTTCCTGCTTTGTAAAGGTTTTACAATTCCCTCCTTTCTATTTCCCTTCAAAAACTTTTTCCACTAAATAACAATACTCTTCATACTCCTCACTCCCTTGAAACTCCACCATTGCTTCTTGTAGTTTTCGATAATACCATGCAATTTTGGAAGGATCTTTTTGATTAAAACAAGTAAAAATTTGCTCCCCTAATGATTCGTAATCCCTTGCCATAGAGCGAATATTTGATAATTTATCCGCAAGAGCAATCATTTTAACTTCTCTGCGATGTTCAATTTTCAAATGTAAGATAGTAGAAGATTTTCTCTCTAACCACGTTTTACTTTTATCTTCACTTTCTGCTTTAATAAAACTTGTAATTCTTGCTCCAAATTCTTCTTCTAGAATTTCTTCTGTCACATTTTTACAATCCTCTAATGTATCATGTAGAACAGCTGCTGCAATCACTTCTTCGTCTTTTGTCATGCCAGATACAATTTCCATCACTTCCATAGGATGAAAAATATAGGGTACTGCCACGCCCTTTCTCACCTGACCTTCATGTACCTTTGTAGCAAATTGAATTGCTTTTTCTACGATAGAACTTCCCCCTTCTTTTTTTCTTTGATTCTCTAGAAAATACTTCATCTCTTATTTCCTCTTTCGCTCTCTCTTCTTACTATTATCCAATAATTTCTTTTACCCTATAGTATAACATACCTTGGTTTCTTTTAGACAATGACTATACCCTATTTCTTGTTTCTATCTGAACCCCCTTACCATGACAAAAAGCACTTTGAACGCTTTTCACAAGTCCCCTTCATAACGATAAGAAACTCGCTATTTGGCTCGTTGTCTTTGTGTAAACAATGAGAAAATCGCTTGAAAAGCGGGGAAGAAAAATTCCCTCCCCCGCTTTTTTCAGCGTTTCTCATTTTTTTCAGATTCAATCTCTGCTAAAATCTTTGTCTGCACATCACTTGGCATCTGCTCATACCGACTAAATCCATAAGAATATTCTCCACTGCCTCCCGTCATAGAACGAAGCACAGTGGAATATCCAATGAGTCCTGACATCGGAATATCCGCAATAATTTCTTGTCTTCCATCTTCATATGGATTCATACCAAGAACACGGCCTCTTCTCTTATTTAAATCTCCCATAACATCGCCTGTTTGGGTGTCATTTACAACAACTTTAATGGACATAATCGGCTCAAGAAGCACAGGCTGAGCTTCCATAATACCATTTTTAAAAGCGGTAATAGCAGCCATCTTAAACGCCATTTCAGATGAATCCACAGGATGATAGGAACCATCCACTAAAGTAGCTTTAATACCAACCACGGGATAACCTGCCAATGGACCTTTTAAACAGCTTTCTTGAATTCCTTTTTCCACTGCAGGGAAATAATTTTTTGGAACAGCACCACCAAAAATCTTTTCTTCAAATACATATGGTTTCTCTAAATCTCCAGATGGCTCAAATTCCATATGTACATCCCCATATTGTCCATGCCCACCAGATTGTTTTTTATATTTTCCTTGTACTTTTACTTTTTTACGTATTGTTTCTTTATATGCAACTTTCGGTTTGATTAACTCGACTTCTACTTTATAACGATTGAATAACTTACTAACAGCAACTTCTAATTGTTGTTCCCCAACTCCGTATAAAAGTGTTTGATGATTTTCTTTATCATTGACTTCACGGAGTGTCAAATCTTCATCCATCAATTTATGAAGAGCAACAGATATTTTATCTTCATCTCCCTTTGTCTTTGCAACATAGCGCATAAAAGTATAAGGAATTGGATGATAGGTCTGTTCAAACTGAATCGGATTTCCTTTTACGGTCAAGGTATCTCCTGTTTTCGTTTCACTTAATTTTGCTACCGCACCAATATCACCTGCATGAAGCTCTTTTACCTCTATCGCTTCTTTTCCACGGAATACATAAAGTTTTCCTAATCGCTCTTCTATCTCTTTATTAACATTGTATAAGGTATCATCAGAATGAATAACCCCAGAACAAACTTTAAAGAATGAATATTTACCAATAAATGGATCCATTAAAGTCTTAAAAATATAAGCAGATACTGGTTTCTCCTCATCATAATCCGCTGCATATGACTCTTCCGTCTTTACAAAGGAACCGACTAATGTCTTACTCTCTGTCTCTGGAGCAGGCAAGTATTTTCGAATACAATAAAGTAACATACGAATCCCATAAGTCATAACACCAGACCCCATTAATATAGGAATAATCGTTCCATCAATTACATTTTCTCTCAAAGCTTCTGTAATTTCTTCTTGGGTAAAGGTATCCCCATCAAAATAACGTTCCATATATTCTTCACTAGTCTCTGCTACTGCTTCTAGCAGCATATTACGACAAGTAATTAAATTATCATCCATAACAGAAACCGTATCGCTATCGACAAAGCTTCCATCTTCTTTGAAAATTCGACCTGCCATTTTTACAATATTGTTAAAACCAACAAACTTCTCATTTTCATAAATAGGAAGATAAAATGGAGCAATTACATTTCCATACTTTTCTTTTAATGAATTGACAATTTTCATGAAGTTGGCATTATCATCATCCATATCCGTTACAAATACAAGACTTGGTATTTGATATCGTTTACAGAACTCAAACGCCTTTAATGTTCCAACCTCCACTCCAGACTTACCTGAAACGACAATAACAGCCGCATCTGCTACACTTAATGCTTCATGCACTTCACCACAAAAATCAAAGAAACCTGGAGTATCTAAAAAATTGATTTTTATCCCTTCCCATTCAACGGGAAGCATTGTTGTTTGAACGGAGAACTTACGCTTGATTTCTTCTTTATCGAAATCACTAACAGTTCCGCCTTCTTCAACGGTTTTCATTCGGCTAATTAGGCCTGCTGTATAGGCAATTCCTTCTATTAAGGTTGTCTTTCCACAGCCGCCATGTCCAAGAATCACTACATTTCTAATATCCTTTGAAGTATACACGTTCATAAATAGCTCCTCCAATGCTGTTATATTTAGTCGAGATCAACTATAGTAATATTTTACTAAATTCTTTTTCATTTTACAAGTATTTTATTGAAAATATACAATATTTTTTATTATTTATTTGAAACTTTTTCACTTTAACGCAATAGATTATTGACATTTCAAATAACTGCCAGTATACTGGAAAAGAAACTATTCTAACTTCTTAAACAATACAAACGAGGTGAAATAATCATGCAAAATCAGCTTATTTTAGGCTTTCTAGGACTTGGGCTCATCGGCGGTTCCATTGCCAAATCAGCACGAAGAGTTTTTCCAAACTGTCATATCCTAGCATTTGATGCGGATAACAGTTCATTGGAACGAGCAGTAGAAGAAGGAATTGTAAACACTCCCCTTTCTGCTCCTACGAAAGAACTGTCAAACTGTCATTATTTATTTTTATGCGCACCTGTACATTATAATATCGAATACTTACCTACCTTAAAACAATTTCTTTCTAAAGATTGTATTTTAACGGATGTTGGAAGCGTAAAAACAGATATTTATGAAGCCATAAAAGAAGAAGGGCTATCCGAACAATTTATTGGTGGTCATCCAATGGTTGGTTCTGAAAAGTCTGGTTATCTTGCCTCAAAGGATCGATTAATTGAAAATGCATATTATTTTGTCACCCCATCGGAATCGGTTTCCCAAACAAAGATTGAAAATTTTTCTACTTTTATAAAAGCTTTAGGTGCTCTTCCCATTGAGTTTTCACCCGATTATCACGATTGGGTCACTTCTGCTATTAGCCATGTTCCTCATGTGGTCGCAGCCTCTTTGGTGAACTTAGCTAGAAATGAAGATACACAAGATGGATTATTTAAAAAATTAGCTGCAGGCGGGTTTCGAGATATTACAAGAATCGCTTCCTCGTCTCCTACCGTTTGGCAACACATTCTTTTAAGCAATCCAAATAATATTTTGGAACAATTAACGAAGTTCCAAGCTTCTATTGAAGAAGTAAAACAAGCGATTCTAACAAAAGATGAGCAAGCCCTTTTTCATTTTTTTGAAACCGCAAGGGAATACCGAGATTCTCTTCCAGAAGGTGGTGTCGGGGTCATTCGCAAACAATATGAAATTTATGTAGATGTTGCCGATCAACCAGGTGTCCTTGCCGTTGTTACTACTTTACTCGGTTCTAACGGTATTAGCATTAAAAATATTGGAATTATTCACAGCCGTGAATATGAAGAAGGTGCTTTAAAGATAGCTTTTTATGATGAAACATCTTCTAATAAAGCAAGTGATATCTTGGAGAAATATAACTTTATCGTTTATAAACGATAAGGATTGCGCTTAATCTTCTCTTATGGTATGATGATACATATTGAATTTTTATTCATATTATTTATATTTTATTCACTATAATAACAATATCACAATATTTTATGACAATTATTTTAGATACAAAAGGAGAACTTAATTATGGAATTCCAATCCGTTCAATCTTTAAAGGGAGAAGTACACATCCCTGGTGATAAATCCATTAGCCACCGTGCCGTTATGTTAGGAGCACTAGCTCTTGGTAAAACTGAAATTCATAACTTCTTACAAGGGGCTGACTGCCTCTCTACTATTGAATGTTTTAAAGCTATGGGCATTTCTATTAAAAACACTGGTTCTACGGTGTTTGTCAATGGAAATGGACTTCATGGTCTTACAGCACCAAAACAAATTTTAGACGTAGGTAACAGTGGAACAACCACCCGTTTAATCTCTGGTATTTTATCCGCACAGCCATTTAAAAGTATTTTAAACGGAGATGAATCGATCCAAAAACGTCCAATGGGCCGCATTATAAAACCACTGACTCTAATGGGGGCTTCCATTCAAAGCGAAAAAAACAACGATTGTTGCCCTCTTCATATTGAAGGAAAACCTTTAACTAGCATTAACTACACATCTCCTGTTGCCTCTGCTCAGGTAAAATCTGCAATTCTTTTAGCAGGCCTTTATGCAGAAGGGACAACAAGTGTAACAGAACCTTATATCTCTCGCAATCATACGGAGCTTATGCTAGAAGAATTTGGTGTTCCCGTTACCGTAAAAGGAACAACGGCTTCTGTATCCACTGCATCAGAATTGCATAGTCAAAAAATTCTCGTTCCTGGGGATATTTCTTCTGCTGCTTATTTTATTGTAGCAGGACTTCTCGTTCCAAATTCTTGTATTCGAATAAAAAACGTGGGAATCAACCCAACTCGTGCTGGAATTTTAGATGTCTGCATGGCGATGGGTGCCAATATCACATTAGAAAATATTAAATCTGGTACAGGCGAACCTGTGGCTGATCTAGTTGTAGAAACTAGTGCTCTTAGGGGAACTACGATCTCTGGAGAAATTATTCCTCGCTTAATTGATGAAATTCCAATTATTGCTGTTATGGCTTGCTTTGCAGAAGGAGAAACCATTATTAAAGATGCACAAGAACTCAAAGTAAAAGAATCGAATCGTATTGATGTTATGGTAAAGAATCTCTCTGCAATGGGCGCTGATATTACAGCTACAGAAGATGGTATGATTATTCGTGGTGGAAAACCACTTCATGGCGCAACAATCGATAGCAAACTCGATCATCGTATCGCCATGAGCTTTGCTATCGCTTCCTTATTAGCAGATGGCACAACAACCATAACAGGAGCAGAATGTGTCAATATTTCTTATCCAAACTTTTATGACCATTTAAAACGATTATCCAATTAAATTTTCAATCCATTTTATGCAAATTTTAAAGTTTTAATCATTTATGAACCTTTCACAACAAAAAGGGCGAAACCACAACCATTGTTCGTTTCACCCTTTTTATCTATTTTTTATGCTTTATCACGTACAATTCCTACGAAGATCGGTGGAAAATTAGGACGGTTATAAAGCTCGGTTACGATAACAGTATATTTCTTATGATTGATCTGCTTTAAATATTCTAACAGAGCATCTCGCTCTTCAAACCCTGTATCCTTTCCATGATAAATACATAAACTCATGACTCCACCTACTTTTAATAAAGAAAGCCCTGCTTCTATTGCTTGAATGCTCGTTTCTTTTCTTGTGCTAATGGTATGATCACCTTTTGGAAGATATCCAAAATTAAACATAATACCAGAAACGCTTTGTTCCGTTGCATATTGTGCCATATGTTCATGCCCTTTTACAATTAATTGTGCTCGGTTTAGCAATCCGGCCTGCTCTAAACGTTCTTTTGTACTAAAAAATGCTTCTTCTTGAATATCAAATCCAATGACTTTTCCCTTTTCTCCTACTAATTGGCAAAGATATTCGGTATCGAATCCTCTTCCCATTGTAGCATCAATTACAAGACTTCCCTCGCTAATCGCTTCTTTCATAAAATTTCTAGCTAATAACGTTGTCTGTATTTTTTCCATTACTATTTCCTCTTTTCTTCTCTTTTAAAACGATGTGAAATCTGTTTCTCAAATTTCTTATGGAAATTATAGCATTTTGTTGCTTCTCCGTAAACGATGAGAAACACGCTTTGCAAGGAATTTCCTATAACCTAAAAAATCCCCAACAAATGAAAACGAAAACATTTGTTGGGGATAACACATCATCACATTAAGAAATAATTGTTATTATTTAATATTTGCTTTTAAATATTCAGCAACTTCTTTTTCTGTCGTTAATTTCATTGCACCTTCTGCAATTTTATCCGCTTCTTCTTTTGTATACTGAGAAATTGTTTTTCTTGTAGCAAGGACAGAAGTAGCACTTACACTAAATTCATCTAATCCAAAAGAAATAAGAAGTGGAATTAACATTGGATCACTTGCTGCTTCTCCGCACATACCAACCATAATTCCTTCTGCTTTACCACATTCAATAACACGCTTAATAGAACGAAGTACCGCTGGATTATAAGCAGAATAAAGATAAGCAACTTTTGCATTTCCACGGTCTACAGCCATTGTATACTGTGTTAAATCATTTGTTCCAATACTGAAGAATGAAGCTTCTTTTGCAAGAAGATCTGCAATTAAACTTGCAGCTGGTGTCTCGATCATAACACCGATTTGAATTTCCTTATTATAAGCAATTCCTTCTTTGTCAAGTTCAGCCATAATTTCTTTTACCAATGCTTTTACAGAAGTTAACTCATCAACACAAGTTACCAATGGCACCATAATACGAATTTCACCAAAGGCACTTGCACGAAGTAAGGCACGAAGTTGAGGACGATAAATTTCTTCTCTATCAAGACAGAAACGAACGGCACGATATCCTAAAAATGGATTTTCTTCTTTTTCAAGCCCTAAGTAAGGGATTTCTTTATCTCCACCAACGTCTAACGTACGGATAATAACTGGTTTTCCTCTTAAAATGATTGCAGCTTTTTTATACGCTTCAAACTGCTCTTCTTCTGTTGGAATACTTGTACGATCCATAAATAAAAATTCTGTACGGAATAATCCAACACCTTCTCCATCACATTCTACCACTTTGGTAGCCTCTTCTGGAGTTCCAATATTAGCTACTAATTCTACTTTTTTTCCATCTGCTGTCATAGTAGCTTGACCAATAAACTTTCCTAATGCTTTTTTCTCTTCTAAATAAGCATCTCTTTTTGCAGAATATGTGGCAACTTCTTCCTCACTTGGATTTAAGAACACATCACCTGTAGAACCATCTAAAATTACCATCTGTCCATTTTCTACTTTTGATACGATTCCTTCAATGCTTAAAACAGCAGGAATTTCCAATGCTCTTGCTAAAATTGCAGAGTGAGAAGTCTTTCCACCTACTTCCGTTAAAATACCAACAACATTGTCTTTCTTAATTCCAGCCGTCATAGATGGTGTTAAATCTCTTGCAACTAAAACAGTGCCTGCTGGAACCGCACTGATATCCACTTCTTCGATTCCAAGAAGAATCTTTAATACACGTGTTTTAATATCATGAATATCCGTTGCACGCTGTCTTGTAAGCTCATCTTCTGCCATAGAAAATACTTGAATAAACATATCACAAACAGTCTCTAATGCACTTTCTGCACACTGTCCTGCTTTAATTAAATTCTCCATTTCTGATGTTAAAGAAGGATCCATAACCATTAAAAGCTGTCCTTCTAAAATTTCTGCTTCTTTTTCTCCAAGTCTTTGCTTTATGTCTTCTGCCATCGCCTGTGTTTTTGCTGAAAATGTATCAATTGCTCCATTGATTCTTGTGATTTCTGCTTCTACATCCGTTACCGTTCTTGCAGTATATTCTAATGACTGTTCTTTAATAATCACAATATTTCCGATGCCAATTCCTGCTGAAGCTCCAATTCCTTTATACATAGTAAGTTCACATCTCCTTTTTCTTTTTTCGTTTCTCACATTCGCTCTTTCCAAAACTTCCTATCATACAAAAAACGAGAAGAAAGCATGTTACCATTTTCTTCTCGTTTATAAAAATCGATTCTGTTATGAATTCATGCACTTATCCCTCGATCTCTATTACGAGCAAACCGAAAAATATTTTATTTTCGTATTAACTTGAATACTTAAGAAAAATATTTAATTACTCATATTTTCTTTTTTCATTTTATCGATCTATTAAGCGCTTCTTCTATCTTATCAATTTTAATTTTCTTTTTGCTAAATTATTCTCCTAAGCCAGATTCAATTAATTCAATTGCTTCTTTTAATGCTTCGTTTTCATCTTCACCATCACATTCGATTTCAATTTCTGCACCACATTTAATGCAAGCACCAATGATGTTTAATAAACTTTTTCCGTTAGTTCTATTTCCGTTATAAACGATTGTTACATCACTGTTAAATTTTGTCATAGCCTTAGCAAAAACTCCAGCTGGTCTCATGTGTAATCCTTGTTCATTTCTAATTGTAATTTTTTCTGATACCATAATTTCTTCTCCTTTTATTCTTAAATATTTTTATTTACCATTTTTATCGAAGCAGCTATTGAGCAATCTTATTCGCTCTCATTAGTGTCTGCTAAATTTGTTGTCTTATGCAAGTGCATAACATTTCTGAAAAAAAATTTACTGGTAAATATTCTTTTTATCTTATGAAATACAGAATTCCCTATAAATAAAAATAGACCTAGAACGATAATGATAGTTTAACCTCTCATCATCATATCTAGGTCTTGCCTGCCTTACCAGTAACAATCCTGTATTATGATTGCTTTCTTCTTCAACTGTATCTTTATGATATCATTCTTTTTCTTGATCGTCAACAACTTTTTTAGAACTTTTTTGAGTTTTTAAAAGAATCCGTTTTATATATACAGTCAAATACATCTTCTCCTCTTGGGACATTAAAAATTCATATTCTTCCTTAATATATGCCTCTATTTTTTTCACACACTCATATGCTTCTTTATGCTTTTGTTGTACAGAAATATAAAATTCATCATCATCGTCTTCTTCTTGTATCCCTTCGAATATCTTTTGAGATAAATATTTTAAATGTGTAACAAATCGGCCATATTCATAAAGAGTAGGATCTAATTTTATTTCGTACTGTTCTTCTATAATACGCAAAACATCCTGCAAAAATTGGGTTGTATTCATAATCTGCCCTGTACCATTGCTTTCATTTTCCGCATTTAAAAAATGCATTGTTAAAAATCCTGTTTCATCAATTGGCAAATGAACTCCTAATACTTGATTAATACGATTTCTTGTATATTCCGCTACAGCAAACTCTTGTGGATAAAAATGTTTCATATCAAAAAGCATTGGATTATTTAAAACCGCCCCTTGTTTCACTCTTTGTAAAACAAGATTTAAATGTTCAATGAGTGTAATATATAAATTGGCATTTAATTCTTTTTTCAAAAACTGTTTTCCATATTCGATACACTCTGTTACAATCTTGATAAATTCAATTGGAGTATCTTTAAAAATCTCTTCTAATTTATAGGATTGTTTGTCCATATCTGGTAGAAAAATTTTCTCAATTTTTTCAGAATCAATTAATTCGCCTTTCTTCTTTTGAAATCCAATTCCCTTTCCAGTTAGTATTGCTTCTTTCTTGTTTTTATCAATCGCATTGACAACATTATTATTGATCACTTTTTCAACCAACCACATAGGAACCTCCAACATCTATTTTCCTTTTGCAAAAACGAACTCTCTATGAAAATTCCCACAGCTATAAAAAATCATTCACTGAAACTTCCCATTTTCTCTATTTTGTCTTTGCATATGTCAATTTAAAGCTACTACCTGACTCTCCAATTAATACAAGCATAGCATCTTTTGGTAATTTCATCTTCTTTTCGCCAGTTATTGTTGAATAATTCAGCATAGCTCCATCTTTGTCATATAACGCAACAGAGCCATTCTTTGGAGTCTGAATCGTCACCGTTTTCCCCGCTGCTTTATTCACTCGATACCATTTGTTTTCATCATTTAATTTTGCTGTAAAACTCTTTGTTGGCAATTTTTCAATTGCATCTTCACTGATATAATTTTTACCTGCAATATTTAAATACTCTGCGTCATCTTTTGTATATACTTTAACATCGCTTAAATCTCTTCCACCCATTCCTGGAATCTGAAGATTTGTCTGTGCTAAATCCACATCTTGAATTTGATCAACACCGACATAGCCTTGTAATTGATCAAACAGGGAAATTTGACCTACAGCTCCTAAAAGATAATAAACAGAATTATACGGTTCATCTACAAGAAAATATTTCTTTCCATCTCTTTCTTTCCATGTTTTCCATACAGTATCGCTCACTTTATTTTCTGTTAATTTCTCTGCTACATATTGAACATCTGTGCTCTGTCCAAGTGCTGGTAATGTAGCAAGGGAACTTTGCTGTAAATACAACTTTCCATTTTCTTCTTTCACAAACTGAAAACGAACACTACCATCTTCTGTTGCAAAATCACCATCGGTTGTATAATACATTTTAGTGCTTGGAATTATATTTTCAAGTCCAGCATAAGAAAAAGTTAAAGTTCCATTGCTCTCAATATCAACTTTATAAAGAGCAGAACCTCCATAGTATCCTGCATATTCCATAACAGAAGATGGCATTCCTACCTTAATCGGAGTTTTTGGTGTTACATCAGGTTTAATCTGCTTAATAATACCTTTTTCTTGTAATGCTGTCAATAGGATCTGACTTGCTGCCATCTGGTTATAAGTACTTGCACCTCCAGAGGAAAGAACTGCTACTGCCATATTTTCCTCTGGAAGGACAACTAAACTGCTGTGATAAAAATTACTATCGCCACCTTTTGCTACGGCTTTGATTCCATATTGATTCAATGGATACACATTTACATTGTCCCAACCAAGTCCATAGGAAATAGAACCACCATCTTTATCATCTGGCCACAGTCCTTTTTTATATTCTTCTCCCATTGTTTCTTGCTTTGCACTATCTGATAAAAATTGCTTATTTTCATCCATAAATACAGTAGCAAAACGACAAAGATCGCCTGCACTGGCATAAATACCACCAGCTCCAATTGTACTAAGTATTTCTTTTGGCAATGCTTGTTCTAACGTTCCATAATACGTTCTTGGCATTTTTGCATAAGAAGGAGTCTCTGCTGGCGTCTTTGTTGTTTTTGTCTCTAACGGCTTCAAAAAGCTTGTCCGAATATAATTAGTAAAACTCGTTCCGGTTACTCGTTCCACAACGATTTCTGCTAGTGTAAATCCATCATTACAGTAAACAGAAAATGCTCCTGGATCCGCTTTTAATCTCTGTGTTTTTAACTCTTCTAACAATTCTTTATTTGTATTTTCATTATAATCATCAAAAAGTATCGTACCATTAAAAGTAGAACCCATAAGTCCAGAGGAATGATTTAATAACATCCGCACGGTAATATGTTTATAACGACTATCTGCCATTTTAAAATCTTTAACATAAGTTGTCACTGGCTCATCTAATTTCACTTTTCCTTCATCACATAACTTCATAATAGCTGCTGTAACATACATTTTACTAATAGAACCAATTCCATAAATATTTCCATTTTTTAACGCTTTATTTTCTGTTCTGCTAAAACTACCACTCGTATCAGCAAGCACAATCTTACCATTATCAATAAGTGCATATTGTACACTTTCTTCTCCATAAATGCTACAAAGCTGTTTTGCAATTTCTGCTGCTTTTTCTTTTGTTAACTTATATGCTTCTTGGTATTCAGCTTTATTTCCAACATAAGGATATCCTGCATAAACAGGTTGACTCAGTAACATAACCGCAATCATTGATAGGGCGGTTGCCTTTTTCCACATCTTTCTCATCTTTTCTCCTCCACTCTTCCTATTCTCTAATTTTAATATTCTATTTTAGAGAATTCTAATATTTTTCCTCATATGTAATCGATATTTACGAAATTTACTTTTTCATTATACCATGATGATTTTACAATTCCTAGATCTAATACTAAATTTTATACCATAAGAAAAAGACAAGAAAAGTCTTTTTACCTTTTCTTGTCTTTTGTGTTTTTCTTTAGATATGAAATTTGCGTTTTGAAAACTTTCTAACAATCAATAAGCCAAGCAATGCAACAACAATTAAAATCGCTAAGACAATAACTGCCCCTTGCTGCCCGCTTGGGGATTGTCCCATTTCTTTTGGATCCATCTTTTGTCTCATATTATTGGAATTTTCTTGTCCAAATTCTTTTTGAGTTGGCATTCCACCAGCCCCTTGCTCTTTTTTGTTAAGCGATTGTTCTTGGTTCATTTGTTCATCCTGATTTTCTTGTCCGCTTTGATCTGTATGTTCACCTTGGCTTACTTGGTCTCCTTGGCTTACCTGTTCACTTGGACTCGTTTGCCCAACTTGACCTACCTGATCGCTTTGGTTTGCCTGCCCAACTTGTTCTGTTTTTGTTCCTTGCTCTATCTTATTGGTGGTGACATTCATTGTTTCTTTGAAACTTTCTGAATGGTTTCCTGTCATTTTCATATCCTGTCGTCCACCACCCATAGTACCCATTGCAGTAATTGACAAGTCTCCTGTTTCCACAAAGCTTGAATCATCTTTTTGTTGTTCCTCTTCTGTGGAAGGAATCGTGCCTTCTAACTGTCCACGAACACTTTCTCCTCTTAATTTACAAAATTCTTCTAGATTTTCCACTGCTTTTGTAAATTCATCATAAGTATAAAATGCCGTTGGATCTTCTTTTACATAGCCATCAATCAGTTGTTTTATCTCTGTAATAACCGCCTCATAGCGCCCACTTTCAATATATCCTTTTACTAATTGATCTAAATAATTATGATACTGCTCCAAATAGGTTTCATTGGATAACAGCTGTCCAAGCATAGGTCTTTGTTCTAATGTTGTGCCAGATACTGGAGTATCGATCGGATCATTTACAGCACTTTTTGCATCATTACTCTGAAATCCTGCAAAAGCTAAATTCAAATCCCATGGCAACATCGTTAACTTGCCATCTTGTTCATATAAATAATAATTATGCTTTAAATTTCCTGTATAACTATCATAGTTTACAAGAAAACTATTCACAGCAAAATATTTTAAGTTTTCTTCTACAGTCATGTACTCTTCTAAATTTTCGCCAGTTGCAATTCCCTTTAAAGCCTCGATTACTTTCTTTTGAAGTGCTTTCGTTGTATCAAAGACTGCACTATCAAAAATACTGCTATAGCTTTCTACATTATCATCCGTATATACAAGATCGGTTCCTGAAGAATTACTTTCTTCTCTGTCCATTTTAAATCCTTGCTCTCTCTTGTTCGTTTCCCCTTCATTCGTATTCTCTTGAAGCGGATCACTACCTATCTTAGAAGCATCGCTTGGCATATCAGGCATACTTGCTGGTGCTTGACTTGCATCACCTGCCACATTAGGCGCTCCTTCTGGCGCTTGATCAGTATTCTCTGGCATATTAGGCATCCCTTCTGGCGCTTGACCAGTATTCCCTGTCATATCAGACATTCCTTCTGATACTTGACTCGTATCATCCGTTGCATTAGAATCTCCTTCTGGCACGTTGTCATTACCATCTGACATATTAGGCATACCTTCTGGAGCTTTCATTCCACTTGGTTGATTTCCAGATTTTTTACCACCACCCATGCCAGCTTGTTGACTTTCTGGCTTATAGAGTTCCCCATGGTCCACTCCATAATTTCTTTCGGCAAAGGATTCTTTCACCCCTTCTAAAGCTAAATAAAGTCCATAGGTTTCCCCATTGATTTTCACATCTGCATAGGTATAAAGAGGGGTTACAACACCAAGATATTGAAACATATCATAGGCAAGATATTCTTTCATATACGTAGCATCACTAAAATTATTATTTAACACAAGCTGATCTAGACCATCACACGTCTGGCCTTCTTGATATTTATCAAACTGAATTTTAAAACTGTATCGATCGTTTGTTACCTGTGTAAGACTTGTATTTCCTTTTGGACGAATTGCTACATTTTTATAAGTGACACCATTTACTTCTACATCGCACGGAACATAAGTCTCATCGTTTGCATTTTGAAGCATTTCCTGCCAGTCCTCTTCGTCCATTAAAATATTTACTTCTAACACTTGATTCTTTTGAAACAACGTCCCCTCATAAGTTTTTGAAACAGGGCGCACTCCATTTCCTTTCACAACAACCGTTAAGACACAAGAGAATACAAGTGCAAAAACCATTAAAATCACTGTTATTTTTGTCAATAATTTCTGTTTCATTGTCACTCCTTATGACATATACTCTCCATTATAACTTACAAGCACTGCTTGTTCGACTCCTTCTAAATTAACAAGTTGATTGATAAATTCTGTTGTCATATCTTTTAAACGGATTTCTACAGTCAATTCGATTCCCATTTTGGATACGGTTTTTGATTTTACAATATGTTTCTTCACATATTGTCCCATTTTTTCATACATTCTTTGTTCTGCTGCATCATTTGCACAAGTTACAACGAGAATATATGGATTATCATTATGTTTTCGATTTACTAAAACTAATAAAATAATACCAATTAAAATACTTCCAATCACGGCTAATGGTATCATACCTGCTCCAATTACAATTCCAACACCAATTGCCCAAAAAATGTAACAAATATCCATCGGCTCTTTAATGGCTGTACGGAAACGAACGATGGAAAGCGCACCTACCATACCAAGGGATAACACAACATTTGATGTTACTGCTAAAATAATAAATGTTGTTATCATACACATGGCCACTAAAGAAATTCCAAATGTTTCCGAGTACATAACCCCTTGAAAGTTCTTACGGTAAATTACAAAAATAAATAGCCCAATAACAAGAGCTAACACTAAGGCAATCATTGTATCCAATAAGGAAAATGATGTAATATTGTTATAAAAATCTGATTTAAAAATATCTTGAAACGACATTTTAACCTCCTGTTTCTTTCTCTTTTTTCTTACTTTATATTTTTTTGTTTGTTATTCATACGCTCTACAAGCGGCATATTTTGAAAAAGCTCCACTTTGTCGATTATTTGTTTGAATAGCAGCTTCTATCATATCAGGAAGAAATTCGTCAAATTTTACTTCCATTACATAAAGCCCTGGTTCAAATACTGCTATTGTAGGAATATCCGCTTCAAAAAAATCATTGCTATAAAGCCCTGTTCGTATTTGACTATCAAAGGTAATTCTTACATTTCCAATGGAATAAACATAAGGCTCTCTTATATAATCGACAATGGTCTTTGGTCTTAGTTGCTGTCCATGAAGTTTACTATAAAATTCCACTAACAATGGATGCTTTGAGTCCTTTAACCATTCCCAATCGCCATCTAAAATTTTTTGACATTCTTCTTTCGTCAAGCGAGCACTTGCTTTTGTACCAAGTTGATTTTTTTTGCTTTTCTTTTCCAAATTGACAAATTGACAATCGTCATTATAATATCGCAAACGAAACTTTTCTCTTTCACTAATTCCACTTAACTTTTCAATTAGAGCTTTATCACGATAATTATCAAAGTAAAGACTTCTAATTTTATACTGTCCACTTGAATTCACATGCTGATCGGATTTCATAATCCATTTTAATCGATTTTTTATCGCCAAATAATCACCCGTATGAATCACATGCTTTAATTCATGGCGCATTTTTCCCATGGTCTCTCCTCCTTTCTCAAATCTTTCGGTTGTAATTATTTTACGAAAGATTTGTGTAAACTTTTTGTAAACTTTATGAAAAAACTATGTCCTCCGTCTCTGTTTATTCTATTTTAATGCAAATTTTTATATTCCAACACATAACAAATTGGGTATTGCAAAGTTTTCTATAATATAAAAAATACCTCCGCATGTGACTTCTTTTTATCACTTACGAAGGTATTTTCCTTATGCTTCTTTCATTTCTGTATATTTTTTAATATTAGAGGTATTCACATATCGTTCGATCTGATCTCCTCTTTTAATAATCAAAGTTGGGGCTTGCATGACACCATATTGTTTTGCCAAATCAAAATGTTCTTCTGCATCAATTAATTGATAGTCCACATCAGCTAAAAATTCCTTTGCTACTTTACAATTTGGACATGTTTTTGTTGTGAATAAATATTTCAACTCTACTTGCTCTTTTTTACTTTCACTCTTAGAAACCTCCATTTTAACTGGAATCTCTTCTAATTGTTCCATCTTCTCCTCTTGAAATGCTTTCTTTTTAAAACCTTGTACATCATAGAGTTTTCTATCTTGATATTCTTGTGTCTTTCCATCATTCCAGTTTTGTACTGGACGATAATATCCCGTAATACGGCTATAGACTTCTGCTGATTTTCCACATTTTGGACAAGTAAAATGTTCTCCTGCTAAATATCCATGTTCTTTACAAATAGAATAAGTTGGTGAAAGCGTATAATAAGGCAAGCGATAGTTTTCTGCAATTGTCCGTACTAACTTAGCCGCAGCCTTCCAATCAGGTAATTTTTCGCCTAAAAATGCATGGAAGACAGTTCCTGATGTGTAAAGAGTTTGTAACTCATCTTGCACATCAAGGGCTTCAAAAATATCTTCTGTATACCCAACTGGTAAATGAGAGCTATTTGTATAATATGGAGTTTCTCCTTCTTCTCCTGCTGTTATAATATTTGGGAATAACTCTCTATCATGTTTTGCAAAACGATACGTAGTAGATTCCGCTGGAGTTGCCTCTAAGTTAAACAATTCTCCATATTGTTCTTGATAATCAGAAAGTCTTTCTCTCATATGATTTAACACACGAACTGCAAACTGCTGTGTCTCTTTGTTTGTCAAATCTTCTTTTAACCAACAAGCATTTAAACCAGCCTCATTCATTCCAACAAGACCAATGGTAGAGAAGTGGTTATCAAAATTTCCAAGATAACGTTTCGTATATGGATAAAGTCCTTCTTCTAATAATTTTGTAATCACTTGACGTTTGATATGTAAAGAACGGGCAGAAATATCCATTAAACGATCTAATTTTTTCATAAATTCTGCTTCACTTTTTGTCGTATAAGCAATTTTAGGAAGATTGATTGTCACAACGCCAATAGAACCTGTAGATTCTCCTGAACCAAAGAAACCACCTGTCTTTTTACGTAATTCACGAAGATCTAAACGCAAACGACAGCACATACTTCTTACATCGCTTGGCTTCATATCGCTGTTAATATAGTTAGAAAAATATGGAGTTCCATATTTGCTTGTCATTTCAAATAAAAGACGGTTATTTTCCGTATCAGACCAGTCAAAATCTTTTGTAATAGAGTAAGTTGGAATTGGATATTGAAAACCACGACCATTATAATCGCCTTCAATCATAACTTCTATAAAAGCTTTATTAACCATATCCATTTCTTTTTTACAGTCTTTATAGCAAAAATCTTGCTCTTTTCCTCCAACAATTGCAGGAAGTTCTGCCATATCTTCTGGCACAGTCCAGTCTAATGTAATATTAGAAAATGGAGCCTGTGTTCCCCAACGGCTTGGCGTATTCACTCCATAGATAAAAGACTCAATACATTTTTTTACTTCTTCATAGGTTAAATGATCGGTTTTTACAAATGGTGCTAAATAAGTATCAAAGGAAGAAAACGCTTGTGCTCCTGCCCACTCATTTTGCATAATCCCCAAAAAATTCACCATCTGATTACAAAGTACAGATAAGTGCTTTGCAGGAGCAGAAGAAATTTTTCCTGTAATTCCTCCAAGCCCTTCTTGTATTAATTGTTTTAAAGACCATCCTGCACAATATCCTGTTAACATGGACAAATCATGAAGATGGATATCCACATTTCGATGGGCATTGGCGATCTCTTCATCATAAATCTCAGATAACCAATAATTTGCAGTAATCGCTCCTGAATTGCTTAAAATAAGACCTCCTACTGAATAAGTGACTGTGGAATTTTCTTTCACACGCCAGTCAGAAACTTTAATATAACTATCCACAATATTTTTATAATCCAAAATCGTTGACTTCATATTGCGAATTTTTTCTCTTTGCTTCCGATATAAAATATAGGCTTTTGCTACATCGGTATAACCAGTCTGCTCAAGTACTCGTTCTACGCTATCTTGAATACTCTCTACAGAAATTTTCTCCTCCTTTAATTGACTTTGAAAATCTGCGGTCACTCGAAGGACAAGTAAATCTAAAATATCCTCTGTATAAACTTTTTCTGTTGCTTCAAAAGCCTTTTTGACTGCAAGATTGATCTTGCGTAAATCAAAGTCTGCAACTTCCCCATCACGCTTTAATACTTGTAACATATAACCATCTTCCCTTTCCGTAATTTTAGTTATTTTCTATCGTAAAGATAGCAAAGGGCTGTGCAAAATCGTTTGGCACAGCCTCATCATAGGAGAACTATCATTTTCTCTTATTCTTTTCTATCCCTATCTAGAATTTCGTCTTCTTATTATCCTCTTGACGATTCTTATTCATTGTATCAGATTGCTTATGATAAGTCAACGAAAAAACACTATATCTTGTATTGTATAAATAAAATACAATATAGATATAGTGTTTTTGTTTATAATCTCATTCTATTTTAATTGCTATAATAATGTCTTATCACACTTGATTTTCCATTTCTCTTGGAACATAAGCACGAACAAAAATTCCATCTTCCCGATATTCTTCCTCTAATAATTGACCATATTTTCGGATTAACTGAATGATACCAGCATCTCCATATCCATAAGTCTTTTCAATATAAACTTGCTTGGATGTTAAAATCTCTTCAATTAATTCTAATAGGTTTTGTAATCCTAATTCTTCTTTTGCTGAAATTTTAATAATATGATCCGCCTTTTGATCCTTTAAAATCGTTTCTTTTTCCAAACGATCGATTTTATTAAAGACAGTTATAATCGGTTTATCTTCTATTTTTAACTGATGGAATGTCTCATAGACAGCCTCCATCTGTTTTTCCATTTGTGGATTGGAACAGTCCACTACATGAAGTATCATATCGCTATATTTGGCCTCTTCAAGGGTAGAACGAAAGGCTTCTACTAAATGATGAGGAAGTTTTCGAATAAAACCAACCGTATCCGTTAACAAAATTTCTTGACCCTTTGGCAGTTTCAAATTTCTTGTCGTCGGATCCAATGTAGCAAATAATTTATCCTCTTCTAATACCCCAGCTTTTGTAAGACGATTTAAAAGAGTTGATTTTCCTGCATTGGTATATCCAGCAATACAAATAACTGGTGTTTTTTGTTTACTTCTTAACTGCCTTTGGACATCACGATTTTTCTTCACTTCTTGTAACTCTTTTGTTAACTGTGAAATTCGATCTCGAATTAAACGACGATCAATCTCCAATTTCTTCTCCCCTGGCCCTCTCGTTCCAATTCCTCCTCCTAGACGAGAAAGGGAATTGCCAAGCCCAATAAGACGAGAAGAACGATATTTTAATTGGGCAAGCTCTACTTGAATCTTTCCTTCCTTTGTTCTTGCTCTGCCTGCAAAAATATCTAAAATAATTAAAGTACGATCCATGATTTTTGTATCAAGAGCATTTTCTAAGTTTTTAATTTGTGCTGGCGACAATTCATCGTCACACACAATTCCTGTTGCTCCTGTTGCTGTCAACATCATTTGTACTTCCTCTAATTTTCCTTTTCCAACATACGTTGCAAGGTTTGCATGTTCTAAATTTTGAATAATTCTTCCAACAACTTGTGCTCCCGCTGTCGCTACTAATTCTTCTAATTCATCAAGTGATTCTTCTGCGTCATAAAGTTCTCCTTCATTGACACTGACTAATACCACTTTTTCTTGTTCTTCATCCATTTCATACAATTGTGCCATTATCTTGTCTCCAAAAATTCTAATTCTTGTTTCGCTGTTTCATCCTCTGGATAATTTGCCACATAAGTTAAACATTTTTTATAGGCGGTATCAAAATCAAGTTTTTGTTCATAAATTACGATTTCTTCAAATAAAAGTTCCTGCTTTTGACCATCATCAAGTGCAATACCATCGGCAATGGCTTGCAATGCCTTTTTATATTGTCCGGCTTTACAATAGCTCTTTGCAAGCACCATATAAGAAGTGCCGTCTGGCTCTCTTTTTTCCATATAAGAAAGCTCATTTTCAATGGCCTTATCATAATCTCCTAATTCATAATACATTCTGCTTAAATAATGATATCCTTCTTCATTTCCAAGAGAAATTCCTTTTTCAAACTGCGCTTTTGCTTTCTCAGTATCTCCAAGCCTTGCATAGGCAGCACCAATGTAACATTCGGCATATCCTTGATTTTTTTCTTTTCGACTAATCTGTTGATAAAGATTTAAAGCTTTATCATATTGTTCATCCATAAAATAAGACTCTGCTAAATAATAACGAACATCTTGTGTAACCGTTCCTCCAAAGATATTTGTATGTTCAAGGGCTTCTTCAAAATATCCTTGTGCCTCTTTATATTGCCCCTTTTTAAACTGTGCAATTCCTTTTTCTCGAAATCCTAACTCTTTTTCATAATCCATAAACTGAAAAATCCCGACGACAACGAGTAAAATTGCTACAATAATACCTGTAATAGTAAGCCTTCTTTTCTGTTTTTTCTTCTTCCATTTATTGCTCGTTTCAATTCTTCGACTTCCATTTTTTGTCCTTGTACTTCTTGTGCTTTGTCTACTAGATATGGAGGATTTTCCACTACCAGTTCTCTCTCGTACCGTTTTTCTTTCTCTAGCACTGCCTTCTCTTGTACTTCTTCTTCGCTCGCTTGTCGTTCTTCTCGCCCGCTCGCTACTATTTTTTGTACTAATTTTCCTCTGATTATTTTTCGTATTTTTTTCACTTGTCATCTTCTCAACTACTTTCCTTTTCTTTTGCAATTCTTTTTTAGGAACAAAGTCTTATTTAACATCATAACATACTTTTTTTCTCTTTTCTATTCCCAATAAAGTTTTTAAATGGATTTTCTTTTTCTTACCTTTTACGGCATAGAATCGAAAAGACATAAAGCACCATATCCCAACACTTGATTTGGATATTCCTCAAAAATCGGAAATTGTTTTGCTCCTCGTATCAAATATGCCTTGATTTTTTCTCCATATAAATATGGATCTCTTCCTTCAATAATTCCATATTGCATTAACAGGGCAGAAGAGCCTGATACAAAAGGCGTTGCCATAGATGTTCCACTTCGAACGCTATACCCACCTCCTGGCGATGCAGAACGAATATTGACCCCTGGTGCACAAAGATCTGGCTTTATTTGATTTCTCCTTGTAAAACCTCTTCCACTAAAATAGGCGATCCCATTTAACGCTGAATCATAAGCAGAAACCGTAATCACCTTATTAGCAGTCGAAGGTACTGTTAATGTAACATTTTCATCGGGATATAAAAAACGGCTTCTCCCTCCTGTTGCTTCTGCAACAGGCAACCAAAAGTCATATCGCCCCGTTACAACCTTCTCGGGTAATAATTCAATTGTCCAAATACCAGAATCTACATAGTCTCTGATTGGTAAAAATTCAAAATAGATTTCTTGATCTCGATTATAAGGAGATGGCTCCCCAAAATAGATTAAAATTCTCGTATTTCCAAGGGTAAACCTCTGTGTTCCAAGCACTTGACCCACTGGCCCAATTCTCTCGTTAGAAGGATTTGTTAAATAAACGCCAAAGCTATCACTATAGGATTTCCATAATTGAATATTAATGGAGGGCTCATAGTCAGAAATCGAAAACTCAATTTGTTGTATTTGATTTTCTATCACATTTCCTCCTGCATGACCATTGCTGGCTCCTTCATTTCCCGAGCCACATACAATGACATTTCGCCCAACAAAAGACATTTCATCTAAGAAAGTTTCTAATAAACTACTTCCATCGTGTCCACCATAGTTATTTCCAAAACTCAAATTGAGAACGATTGGTTGATTTCTTCCTAATGCAAATTGAACACAAAAATTTACCGCTTCCATTAATTGTGTTGTTCTTGGAAAGGAACGTTCTTTACTTGTTCCTAATTTGACAATAAGCAATTCTGCCTCTGGTGCAACTCCACTCTTGCCTGCTGCAATTCCTGCTACATGGGTTCCATGTCCTGAAAGATCAACAGTTGGTAAAAATTCTAATCGTTCTGTTGGATTTTCTATTTTTAACGCTTCATCGATATAATCTTTTGGGTACAGAGTTCCATTTCCATATCCCTCTGGAGGCTGTCCTTGAATTGTCTGATCCCAAATAGCGGCAATCCTTGTGCTGCCGTCCCTATTCCGAAATTCTGGATGGGTATAATCAATCCCAGAGTCGATAACGGCAATTAAAACTCCCCTTCCACTTAATTCATAAGGCTCTCGTCTCACTGGTGTAATACAAGAATCTACCAACTCTTGATACTGTTCCCAAACTAACCCTCTTGGCTTTTCAATAAACTCTACTTGTGTTATATTGGATAAAGCGTCTATTTTATTCTCTTCAATATTCACAATGGCATATCCATTCATTAAATATGTGATCTTGGCTCCTAAGTCTTGTTCAATGGGTGTTAAATCTCCAGAATATTTTACAATCAAATCCCATCTCCCATTTTGTGGATCAAATCCTATGTTCAAATCCAATGATTTTTCTCTTTCTTGTTCTGTAGAATCCAAAGCTAAGTTCAATTGATTATCGATTTTTTGACTATTCAATCTTTTCTTCCATTCTTCTTTTTCTATATTATATTCAAAGAAAATAATTTTTGATGTAGTAAAAGTTTTTTATATGCATACAATGCTTTTTTATATGATAGGAAATGAAATTTCCTATCGTATAAAATAAAAAAAGGTCTTTTGTTTTTTACAAAAGACCTTTTTAAATAAGAACTCTTTTTTATTTTAGTAGTTTTCTGTATGAACTTCAAAGAAGCTTTGTGGATGTACACAAACTGGGCATACTCCAGGAGCTTCTTTTCCCATTACTAAATGACCACAGTTTCTGCATTCCCAGATTTTTTCTTCTGCTTTTTTGAATACTTCTTGCATTTCTACATTATGTAATAATTTACGATATCTTTCTTCGTGTGTTTTTTCAATTGCTGCAACCATGCGGAATTTTGCTGCAAGCACTTTGAATCCTTCTTCTTCTGCTTCTTTTGCGAAACGATCGTACATATCTGTCCATTCGTAATTTTCGCCTTCTGCTGCAGATTTTAAGTTTTCCATTGTAGTGCCAATTCCCTGCAATTCTTTAAACCATAATTTTGCATGTTCTTTTTCATTATCAGCAGTGTGATTAAAAATAGCGGCGATTTGCTCATAACCTTCTTTTTTTGCAACGCTTGCAAAATAAGTATATTTATTTCTAGCCATAGATTCTCCGGCAAACGCTTCCATTAAGTTCTTTTCTGTTTTTGAGCCCTTTAATTCCATTATAAGCTACCTCCTATACTATAATTTCTTTTATTTTTTAGTATAATTATAAATATTCAAAATGTCAAACATTTTTTATTTTCTTTACGATTTTTTAACATTTTTCCCAAATTCCAAACAATAATTGCCA
Source organism: uncultured bacterium (assembly GCA_905214925.1). Lineage (GTDB taxonomy): Bacteria > Bacillota > Clostridia > Lachnospirales > Lachnospiraceae > Scybalomonas. The sequence goes on from CAJMOB010000037.1 coordinate 25,905, forward strand.
TAATTAGACTTCCTAGTGCATCGATTCCCACATCTTTGACCTGACCTGCTCGTCCTGAAATAAACAATTGATGGAATTCGTCTGTCATAGCAAAACAAACAGTAAAAAGAAAGCTATAACCATACCTTCTTTTTCTTGTCTTTCCCCATTCCCAAACAGAAAAATGAAAAAGTACAAAGGAAAATAAAAGAGCATATTCTCCCATATGAGCACCTTTTCTCACAGGAAATTGTAATTTTTCTATCCACTGTCCCTTCTCTTCTTCGGATAAATGAAGAGAAAAAATATCTTCCGTTTTCTCCACTAAAAATTGACAAATTCCACCGCTAAGTCCTCCTGACTTATCTCCTGTCTGTCCTGAAAAGCAAAAGATTAAAATCATCATAGATACCATAGGAATCCAACTCCAAGATTTCCACTTCTTTTTTCTATTATTCATCTTCTTGTAAAAATCCTTGTTTCTTTAATTGTTCTTTTATTCGTTCCACCTGATCTTTTGTTTGACATCGAATGGTATGTGTATGATACCCATTGGTAATTTCACTAATTAGCCTTGCGTTACATTCTTTTTGCTTTTTTAAAAATTCATCGACCTCATAACGATAACTCAATTTTAAATCCGCTGTAATGGCTCCATATACCGGATGCTCGATTGTCGTATTCATCACTTCTCCACCATGGTCAATAATCATATAGAGTTCTTTTTTTGTATCTTTTACCTCATGTTTGCAACAAAGAACCTCATAAATACCGCTATTCTCCCCTTTGGAATTCTCTAATAAATATCCCCTTGCTGTTGATACAATTTGATTTCCTGTAGCACGCAACAAAGCTACATCTCCTACTATAATCTGCCGACTCACATTCAAAGTCTTAGCAAGGCTTGATGCGCTCATAGGCTTTTCTCTTCCTTGCAACAGCTCTAATATTTTCTCTCTTCTTTCTTTTGTATCCATCGTCTACTCCAAGTATTTCAAAAGATTTTCCTTACTATTGATAACATGTCTTGTAGCACATTCCGCTGCTCGCTCTCCATCATGGGCCTTTAACGCTTCAAAAATTGCTCGATGTTCTGCAAGTGATTTTGGAGAACGCTCTTTTGAGGCTAACGACTTACTTCTTGCCATCTGACAATATCGATGAAAATCAGTTAAAATATGTTCTAAATATCGGCTATGACAGGAACTATACATAATCTGATGGAAACTGCTATCTTCTCCTGTCGTTCCTTTCACGTTGTTTTTCATAATGAAGAATTCCTCTAAATCCAATGTTTCTTCCATCTTTTTTAACTCTTCATCCGTAATCTTTTCTGCTGCTAGCTTTGCAGCCATTCCTTCAATTAAACTGCGTATTTCATAAATATCTTTAATATCATCGGTGCTAATACTCAATACTCTAGCCCCTTTGTTCGGAATCATTAAAATCAATCCCTCTAACTCTAACTGTTTTAACGCTTCACGAACTGGAGTTCTACTAACTCCAAACTCTTCGGATATTTTGATTTCTTGAAGAAGCATTCCTTCTTCATAAATACCATTTAAAATATTATCTCTTAATTTATAATAAACTTGTACTCGTAAAGAATACTTCTCTGCTTGTTCTGCTTGATATGCCATTTGATTGTTTCCTCCATTTTCTTCCCATTCACACTTTATCCAACGTGAAAAACACGTTTCTAAAAACCAAAAATATAGAACATCTGATTCGATGCTCTTTCACTTTTGTATTCTATTACAATTGTATACAGCAATTATACTCAATCCATTTTATAAAATCAAGAATATCTTATTAGGAAATCCTAAGAAATTAATGACAACAAGAAAAGTAATTGGATCGAGAAAAAAACGATCGGAATCAAATTTATCCTTTGATCCCGATCGTTTCTTTCTCATCTGCTATTTTATTTTCTCTTAATCAGAAAATCGTATTTTTAATACATCTTTTATGATTTCGACACATTTTTCAAAACCGAGATCTTTACTGTTTAAACAAAGATCATAATTTCCTGCATTATCCCACTCTCTTCCTGTGTAGTGTTTATAGTAATATGCACGGTTTTTATCGATTTTAAGAATTCTTTTTTCCGCCTCTTTCGGTGTTAAACTGGACATAGAAAGTAACGTCTCTACACAACTTTCTAAAGGCGCATGAACATAAACTCTCAATACATTTTTCTCTTCTTTTAAGATATAATCTGCACATCTTCCAATAATAACACAATTTTCTTGTTGAGCTAACCGTCTGACAACCTTTGCTTGTAAATTAAACAAATTGTCATTGGAAACATAATCTTCTTTATCCGGAGTAATAATCTTTCCCTTATATACCCCTTTTGTATAACGCATAAAAGGATTTGGAAGTTTTTCATCAGCGATTCCAAATAAAGCTTCACTAATTCCACTCTCCTCGGATGCCATACGAATAATTTCTCTATCATAAGATTTTATTCCCAAACTCTCTGCTAACATTTGACCAATCGTTCTTCCACCACTTCCGTAGCCTCTAGCAATGGTAACTACAAACTTTTGCATGTTAACCCCTCCTTTTTATTCACCAAGATATGCTTTTTTCACAGCTTCATCGTTCATCATTTCTTTTGCATTTCCTGCCATCACCACGTTTCCTGTTTCCAATACATAAGCGCGATCTGCAATGGAAAGGGCTTTTTTTGCATTTTGTTCTACAAGTAAAACCGTCGTTCCACTAGCACTGATTTCTTTTATAATATTAAAAATTTCGGAAACATAAAGAGGCGATAATCCCATAGAAGGTTCATCCATTAAAATAATTTTTGGATGAGACATTAAAGCACGCCCCATGGCTAACATCTGCTGTTCTCCTCCACTTAACGTTCCTGCAATCTGACCTTTTCTTTCCTCTAATCTTGGGAATCTTTCATATATTTTTTCGATGGTCTCTACCATTTCATTTTTATCTTTTCTTGTATAGGCACCTAATTTTAAATTTTGAAGAACGGTTAATGTAGGGAAAATACGTCTTCCCTCTGGAACATGAGCCATTCCAAGTCCAACGATTTTATGGGCTGGTGTCTTTAAAAGGTTATGTCCATCGAATAAAATTGTTCCTGAACTGGCTTTTTTTAACCCTGTAATGGTATGAAGTGTTGTTGTCTTCCCAGCTCCATTAGCTCCAATTAATGCAATAACTTCTCCCTCGTTTACTTCAAAACTAATTCCTTTTAATGCTTGAATCATTCCATAATGAACTTCTAAATCTTTTACTTCCAATAATGCCATCTTGTCTCCTCCTATTCTCCAAGGTATGCTGTAATGACTCTTTCATCATTTAGGACTACCTCTGGTGTTCCATGTGTTAATTCTGTTCCAAAATTTAACACAGTAATTTGCTCACAAATGCCAGAAACAAGTTTCATATCATGTTCAATTAATAAAATAGAAATTCCAAAATGATCTCTTACAAATCGAATGGTTTTCATCAATTCATCGGTTTCTTGCGGATTCATTCCCGCTGCTGGTTCATCAAGAAGAAGTAATTTTGGATCCGTGGCTAGTGCTCTTGCAATTTCTAATTTTCTTTGCTTTCCATAAGGAAGATTTCCCGCTAATGTCTCATATTCTTTTTCTAAATCAAATACACCTAAAAGCTCTAACGCCTTTTTATTCATCTTCTCTTCTTCTTTAAAATATCTTGGCAAGCGGAAAATTCCTTCGAATAAGTTATAATGTACTTGATTATGGATGGCAATTTTCACATTATCAAGCACTGTCATATTTTTAAACAAACGAATATTTTGGAACGTTCTTGCAATCCCTGCTCGATTGATCTGAGCAGGATTCATATTCGTTAATTTCTTTCCATCTAATAAAATAACGCCATCCGTTGGCTCATAAACACCTGTTAATAAGTTAAAGACCGTTGTTTTTCCAGCTCCATTTGGTCCAATCAGTCCATAGAGCTGTTTTTGTTCAATTGTAATATGAAACTGATCGACAGCCCTAAGTCCGCCAAAAGAGATTCCTAAATTTTTTACTTCTAATAATGGTGCCATGATCAATTCCCTCCTTTGACTGTATGTTTTGGTGCATGATTATGTAACCAAACCTTCATCCATTCTTTGAACTTTGATGCATTGAACAACATCATAGCAATTAAAACAACTGCATAAATTAACATTCGAAAATCATCCATTCCACGAAGTACCTCTGGAAGCAATGTTACAATAATTGCGGAAATAATAGAACCTCGAATACTGCCCATACCACCTAATACAACAATAACTAAAATTTCAATCGATTTGTTATAGTCAAATGTCTTTGCTTGAACAAACCCTAAATTATGGCTATATAAAACACCTGCGATTCCTGCAAAAAACGCAGCGGAAACAAACGCTAAAATTTTGTATTTTGTAAGAGAAATACCAACAGATTCTGCTGCAATATAGTCTTCTCGAATGGAACAAATGGCTCTACCATGTCGGCTATTTACTAAGTTCATTACAACTAAAATAGTAATGATAACAAGAACATAAACGGAAATATAACTTGTATACATAGGAATATTATTGAGACCAGATGCTCCGCCTGTAATTTTTAAGTTTGTAATAATTGAACGAATGATCTCACCAAAGGCAAGTGTTACAATGGCTAAATAATCTCCTTTTAATCGTAAGACAGGCACTCCAATAATCAAACCAAAAATTGCAGCAACAATTCCACCAACAAGCATAGATAATAAAAATCCTGGAAAATATGGAAGGTTTGTGTAAATACTGAATAAAGCACCTGCATAGGCTCCCACTGACATAAAACCTGCATGCCCTAATGTCAATTCTCCTAAAAATCCTGTCGTAAGGTTCAAAGAAACAGCCAAAATAATATTAATACCGACTGGCACTAACAACGCACTATATTGTCTTGATAAATATCCATATTCCACACCAACGTACAAAAGCAAGAAAACAACTGCAATTGCAATGACACGGAATAAATTTTGTTTTGATAATAATTTCTTCACTTCTGTCACCTACACTTTCTCTTTTCTTGCTACACCTAAAATACCTGCTGGTTTTATAATAAGCATAAGAATTAACACACCAAACACAATCGCATCCGCAAGCTGTGTGGAAATATAGGCTTTTGCTAAACTTTCAATTACCCCTAATAAAATACCGCCAATCATGGCTCCTGGCACGCTACCAATTCCTCCTAATACCGCTGCAACAAAGGCTTTGATTCCTGCCATAGAACCCATATAAGGATCGATAAATCCATATGTACATGCATAAAGAACTCCCGCAATTGCTGCTAATCCAGAACCAATGGCAAATACCATTGAAATTGTTCCATTTACATTGATTCCCATAAGCTGGGCAGCTCCTTTGTCTTCTGATACTGCAAGCATAGCGCTTCCTGCTTTTGTCTTATGTATGAACAATGTCAGTGCGATCATAGAAAGAATCGTTACAACAATCGTTACGATAATCTCTCCTGATACAGTAATATCACCAATATGGATTGCCTTTAATTTGACAATTGACTGAAATGCCTTCGCCTGAGAGCCAAATAAAATAAGCCCTGCACTTTGTAAAAAATAACTAACACCAATGGCAGTAATTAATACTGCTAATGATGGAGCATTTCTAAGGGGTTTATAAGCGATTTTCTCTATCAGTACTCCAAGAATCGAACAAGTTGCAATTCCGACTAAAATGGCAACTGGTACTGGAAGATGTGCCACTGTCAATGATAAATATACGGCATATGCGCCTACCATAATAATATCTCCATGGGCAAAATTAATCATTTTTGCGATTCCATATACCATCGTATATCCTAAGGCAATTAACGCATAAATACTACCTAAGCTCAATCCATTAATAATTTGCGCCAGAAATTTCATTGTTTCACCTCTTTCTTTTATCACACAGAAAGCTGTTGTAAAATGATCTTTTACAACAGCTTTTCTGTTATACAACTTTACATATCCTTTACTTTGTTTTGTTATTTACATTAAAAATAGTGTATTCACCTTTTTGAATTTGAATATATTTAGCATCTTTATTTGGTTCCCCTGTTTCATCAAAAGAGAACTTACCAGTAACACCATCTACTTCAATTTCTTTCATTGCTTTTATTAATGCATTTGTATCTTTAGAACCTGCTTTTTCATAAGCCTTTGCAATGGCATAAACACCATCATAAGCATCAGCAGCAAACTGGTCTGGCACTGCTTTATATGCTTCCTGATATTTTGTTACAAAGTTTTTAACATTTTCAGCGCTATCTGCGGAGAAAAATGGGCTTAAGAAAATAGCTCCGTTAGCAATATTTGCATTTGTACCAAGTTGTGTTGTTACACCATCCCATCCATCACTTCCAACAAATGGAGTATTAATTCCAAGCTGTTTTGCCTGTGTTAAAATGAAAGATGCTTCTTGGTAATATCCAGGAACAAAAATAACATCTGGTTTTGCAGATTTAATGGATGTAAGCTGTGTATTAAAGTCTTTATCTCCACTTGTAAAAGATTGATCGGATACAATTTTTCCACCTTTTGCTTCTACTTGTTTCACAAACGCGTCATGGACTCCTACTCCATAATCACTAGATACATCATAAAGAACTGCTATATTTTTATATCCTAAACTATCTGTTACAAGATCTGCAATCTTCTCTCCTTGTAATGGATCCGTAAAGCAAATGCGGAATACATTATCTGGCTCCGTAATATCCTTTGTAGAACCAGAAGGAGTCACCATCAAAATATTATCTTTTTGTGCTAATTTATTGACTGCTTGGCAAGAGTTTGATGTGGTAGCCCCTAAAAGCGCATCCATATTATCCGAATATAACTTAGAATATGCATTGGCGGCAACACCTGCATCTGCCTGATCATCTTCAAATTTTAATTCTAACTTCGTTCCATTAATTCCCCCTGCTTCATTGATCTCATCAACTGCAATTTGAGCACCATTTTTTACAGAAGTTCCATAAGAAGCATTTGCACCTGAGGTCGGCCCCATACTACCAATAATAAAAGTGCTATCGTCTCCCCCTTTTGCACTTCCATCTGCACCGCCACAAGCAGCTACCGACATCGCCATCATGGTAGCCATGCAAACTGCAATAGTCTTTTTCATCATTTTTCTCATAATATCTTCCTCTTTCCTATAATATTCTCATATACATCGGATTCGGGTAAAAACTTCTGAATTCGATTGTTTACAATTATACTCTCGACCGTTTCATTCGTCAATGGAAAAACGCAATTTTTTTGAATAATTTTTTTTGAATCCTTCATTTTTTCAAAAAAAATCTAGTAAAATAGCCATTTTATTTTTTTGTTTTTTTGTTTTTTTCCTGCAAAATTTATTTTAGTAACGTGCAAACGTAAGAAATTATAAGGATTTTTATCTTTTTTATTTTCTGATTTTAAAATTCATTCTGAAAGCACTATATTTTTTTCATTTTCTCATGGCTTTTATGCATTCTGCTTGTTCCATTTCCTTACTGGATACAAAGATACAAAAAAAGACCAGACTTTTATAATGAATAAAAAGTCTGGTCTTTTTTGAGTATCTTATTTTAAAATGCAGTCGACGGGACTTGAACCCGAACCCACGAATGTGGACATGAACCTGAATCATGCGCGTATGCCAATTCCGCCACGACTGCGTAAACATAAAAAAAAATTCTATTTGCTTTTGCAAATAGAACAATGCGGGAAAAGGGACTTGAACCCTCACGAAAATTCATTCACATGATCCTTAGTCATGCCTGTCTGCCAATTCCAGCATTCCCGCCCAACGTGCCTGAAGGGATTCGAACCCCTGACCCACGGCTTAGAAGGCCGTTGCTCTATCCAGCTGAGCTAAAGATACACATTGAAAACAAAATTTATTTTAATTAGTTTTAAATGTTTTGTCAAGCACTTTTTTGCTTAACTTTTGAAACATTTTGTGGAGCGGGTACCGGGAATCGAACCCGGGTATCCAGCTTGGAAGGCTGGTGTTCTACCATTGAACTACACCCGCATATTGGAGCGGAAGACGGGACTCGAACCCGCAACTTTCACCTTGGCAAGGTGACACTCTACCATTGAGTCACTCCCGCATTAAATGCTTAAAATTAAATTTAATTGGTGCAGATGAAGGGAGTCGAACCCCCACGCCGTAGGCGCTAGATCCTAAGTCTAGTGCGTCTGCCAATTCCGCCACA
>CAJMOB010000038.1:0-30595 GCA_905214925.1 uncultured bacterium
GGACTATATTTAAAAATATAAATAAAACTTCTACGGTCAAAAAAGTAGAAAAGAAATTAAAAAGAGAGCAAAGAAAACTTTCAAGGAAATATGAAAGTTTGAAAATGAGAAATAAAAATATAGAAGAAGGGAGAGCTACTCAAAGGAATATTCAAAAACAAGTCGTTAAAGTACAAAAACTTCATCAAAGATTAGCGAATATAAGAACGGATGATATCAATAAAACAATATCTTTAATTATAAGGCAAAAGCCAAGCTATAAAACAATTGAAGATTTAGCAGTTTCTAATATGATGAAGAATAAGCATTTATCAAAAGCAATAGCAAATCAAAAGTTCTTTGAATTTAGAAAGAAATTAACTACGAAATGCAAACAAAACAAGATAGAACTTAGAGTCGTTGATAGGTTTTATCCATCATCAAAGACTTGTAGTTGTTGTGGAAAGATTAAGAAAGATTTAAAACTGAAAGATAGAGTTTACAAATGTGATTGTGGATTAATGATTGATAGAGATTTCAATGCGAGTATTAATCTTAAAAATGCTAAAAAATATAAGACAGTCTAAAAACAAAGAAACTTATATAGGTACGGAGGGCTAACTTCGGAATTTAAGCCTTTGGAGAACCCTATCAAATCGTAGTAGCTTAGGCAAGGCGAGGTTCAATGAAGAAGGAAAAATCTCGATATGGATATATTTGAACATATTTTGAGTAGCAGTTTAGTTTTATATGATAAAGAGGAAAGTTAAGATCACAAGAGAAAAGGAGGATCCAGCAAAAAGGGCAGTTTCTTTTGTTAATATGGCGGATCAATTTGCTTGTGAAATCCACTTTCAAGTGAATGATGTAACGTATAATGGAAAATCAGTCATTAGTGTTATGATTGCAGACTTTGAGCCAGAACAGATATTAGAAGTTATCTGTGATGGAGAAGAAGAAAAGGAAGCTATCGATGTTGTTTGTCAATGGTTTCAGTCAGAAAAATAAAGGATAAAAAAGCGGTGAGAAACAACGATTAGTTTCTCACCGCTTTTTTATCCTTTATAAATGTAATTTTTCCGTTGTAAATCCGTGTCCATGGACTTCATTGACCTGAGTGATTACCATAAATGCATTTTTATCGATACCCATAACGATTTCGTTTAATTTATTTAATTCTCGACTGGACACAATCGTTAAAATAGCAAACGAATTTTTATGGAGATACCCTGATTCCATATGGAGTAATGTAGTACCACGATCTAAATTTGTCTGAATCGCACAGTTAATTTTTTCATATTCTTTACTAATGATCTTCACTTGTGTCTGAGATTTTCCCATTAATAAAATGCGATCGAGAACAATCGTATACGTTAATACCATGAAAATACCATAAAGCACTTTTTCTTTATTTGTATAAAACATTTGAAGAATTAAGATAGTGAAATCCAATGCATACAGTGTGACGGATACAGGAATACGGAATTTTTTATTGAGAATGAGAGGGGGAATATCGATTCCACCTGTAGAAGCACCAGCACGAATGACAATTCCAATACCAAATCCGATCATAATTCCGCCCATAATGCTTGAAAGCATAGGATCCGTTGTCATATTTTGGAGAGCAGGAATCTTTTGTAGCACTCCAAGAATGATTGGATAATAAAACGTGCTAATGAGAGTAGTAAGCGCAAATGGGATACCAAGGATGAGAGCGCCAAGAAGGAACATAATAATATTAAAGATTCCTACTGTATATTCCACAGGAATGGAAAAAGAATGATTGAAAAAGAGACCAAGTCCCGTTGTTCCACCTGTAATTAATTGGTTTGGCAGTATGAACATAACAACAGCCAAACAATAAACAGTATTGCCAAGAAGAATAAGCAATAGATTTTGTAAACGTTTCATTTGTAATAACCTCATTTCTTTAAAGTATTTCAGTGTTGTGATAAAGTGAAAAACGGAAGTAGAATGATTCTACTTCCGTTTCTCGTTTTTTAAAAAGACAAGTCTGTCTTTTTGCCATAATTGAATTAATAAATCTAATGGTATGATACAGTTGGTATCCATTTTTTTCACTCTCTCTTTTCCGTATAAAATCTAGTATATCATTTTTCTAAGAAAAGATCTAGAAAGAAAAAGACAGTCCTATTCAAGGAGAGTTGGGCGCACACTTTGTTCTAAAAACTTATTCTATGGGTTTTAAATTTTTCAAAGAAAAGTCTAAGATAGGTGCAGAATGGGTTAACGCCCCAGAAGAGATATAAGTGACACCAATTTCTGCAATTTCTTTTAGACGCTCTTTCGTTATATTGCCAGAACATTCTGTTTGGGCACGATTGCCGATTTTTTTAACCGCTTCTTTCATCGTATCATTATCCATATTGTCCAACATAATAATATCTGCTCCTGCATGAAGAGCTTCTTCTACCATAGAGAGGTTTTCCACTTCTACTTCAATTTTCCGAACGAAAGGAGCATAGGATTTTGCCATTTGGATCGCTTTTGTTACACTACCAGCAGCCCCAATATGATTATCTTTTAATAAAATGCCATCGGATAAATTATAGCGATGATTGTGACCGCCACCAATTTTTACCGCATATTTTTCGAAAGGACGCATATTTGGAGTCGTTTTTCTTGTGTCTAAAAGTTTGGTGGAATAGCCTTCTAGTTCCTTTACATATTCATGGGTGAAAGTGGCGATTCCGCTCATGCGCTGTAAATAGTTAAGAGCTGTTCTCTCGCCCGATAAAAGGGAGCGAATGTCTCCTGTTACAATCCCAATTCGTTCTCCTGATTTTATAAAATCTCCATCTTTATAAGTGGTGGAAAAGGTAAAAGTGTTATCGAGGAGTTCAAACACACGACAAAAAACAGAAATTCCGCATAAAATACCGTCCTCTTTACAAATTAAATCGGCTTTTCCTTGTTTTTCTACAGGCATAACAGCATTTGTTGTAACATCTTCGCTTGTAATATCTTCTTTTAAGGCACGTAATAAATATTCATCGAGATTCACTCGAAAAATGACACCATTTTTCATAAAATATCGGATCCTTTCTTTGTAATTCTTTTTCAATCAGCTGTAAATTTTCCATAGCACGGCTTTGCTCATCAGGATAAATAGAAGGGAGTGTAAGCGGACAGCGAAAGGAGAGCGTCTGCACTTGTTTGGCAATGAATTTTGCTGCTCGTTTTGCAAATACAAGACTTTCTAAAAGAGAGTTGCTTGCAAGGCGATTGGCACCATGGACTCCATTACAAGCAGTTTCTCCAACAGCATAGAGTTGTTTCATGGAAGTTTCCCCGTTAATAGAGGCTTTAATTCCACCCATTAAATAATGTTGGGATGGGGTGACAGGAACGAGATCTTTTGTTAAATCATATCCTTCTTCTAGACATTCCTGATAAATATTTGGAAATCTGTGTTTTGCCTCTTCTTTTGTCATAGAAGGGAGGGTTAAATAAACATGGTCTGTTCCGAACCTCTCCATTTCTGCTTTAATGGCAGAAGTTACAACATCTCTTGGTTTTAGTTCATCCGTAAAGCGTTCATGATTATCATTTAAAAGAATTGCTCCTTCTCCTCGAACGGATTCAGATATTAAAAATCTTCGACCTTTTTTCTTAGAATAAAGAGTCGTTGGGTGAATTTGTATATAATGAAGATTTTCTAGTTCAATTTGATGTTTTAATGCAAGAGAAAAACTATCGCCTGTAATATGAGGAAAATTCGTAGAGTTTTCAAATAGTCCACCAATTCCCCCAGTGGCTAAAACAATGGATTTTGCAATCATGGCTTCTTTGGAGCCATCTTCCTTTTCTACGATAATACCATAACAAGTATTTTCTTTTACAATAAGATCGATCATAGTTGTGTAGTCTAAAACCGTAATGTTTGGGCGATGAATGACTTGTTGAATAAGAGTAGAGGTAATTTCTTTTCCCGTTACATCTTCGTGATAGAGAATACGATAATTGGAGTGAGCACCTTCTCTTGTATAGAGTAAGTTTCCTTTTTCGTCTCGTTCAAATGCGACCCCAAAACCAATTAAATCTTCAATAATTTCTGGGGAAGATTCGATCATAATTTTTACTGCCTCTTTGTTATTTTCATAATGCCCTGCACGCATTGTATCCTCGAAGTAGCTATCGAAATCATCAGGAGATTTTAAAACACAAATACCGCCTTGTGCTAAATAAGAGTCGCTGTGATCGATAGAATCTTTTGTGATCATGAGAACTCTTATATGAGAGGGCAAAGAAAGAGCCGTAAAAAGCCCACTTGCACCTGTTCCTACGACGACAACGTCGTAATGTCTTTGTTCCATTGTCATCACGATCCTTTCTTTGTTGGTAATATACATCAATTTGTAAGTTCTAACATACGAGTAAGAGGCTGTTTTGAACGTTCTATTAACTCTTTGGACATTTCCACAGTAGGAGAAAGTGTCTCTAAAGCGGATAGTACCTTATTTAATGTAATTTTTTTCATATCGCTACAAATTTGATGTTCGGTAGCTGGATAAAAAATTTTATCTGGATTTGTTTTTTGTAACTCATAAAAAATGCCAGTTTCTGTAGCAATAATGAATTCTTTATCATGACTTTCTTTTACATAGTTTAAGATACCAGAAGTGCTTCCTACATAATCAGCAAGCGAAACCACATCAGAGGGACATTCTGGATGAACTAAAATTTTTGCCAGTGGGTGGGTTTCTTTTTGCTTCATTACAGCTTCTTTTTTTATTGCATGGTGAATTGGACAGTAGCCATCATTTAAAATAATATGTTTTTCTGGCACCTGTGACGCCACATAACTTCCAAGATGTTGATCGGGAATAAAGAAGATATGCTTCATGGGAAGATTTTTTACGATAGAAACTGCGTTTGAAGAAGTGACACAGACATCTGCATACGTTTTAATTTCCGCCGTGGAATTTACATAACAGACAACCGCAAGATCTTCATATTGTTTTTTTAGTGCTTGTAGTTGTGAAATATTTACCATATGTGCCATCGGACAATCGGCAGTTAAATCGGGCATAACGACGATTTTTTTAGGATTTAAGGCTTTTGCACTTTCTCCCATAAAAGAAACACCACAGTAGCAAAGAACTTCTTTTTTTAAATCGACGGCTAGCTTGCTCAAATAAAAAGAATCTCCCACATAGTCAGCAATTTCTTGTACTTCAGCTGGGGTATAATAATGGGCTAAAATAACTGCATTTTTTTCTTGTTTTAGTTGTTCAATTCTTGATTTTATTTCGAAAAGAGTATTGGTACTCATAGAATCCTCCTATTCATATGTAGTTGTTATTACTATGTCATAAAATGAATATAATGTCAAGATATATGTCAAGACATATTGGATAAAAAAGGGAGATGATTTTTTAGATTCTTCTTTTCCTATAAAATTTATGGGAAGAATGTGAGTTTGTTTTAAAGTTATCCATAGTAACAAAGAAATTTGTGATTTTTTTTTGGGGAAAAGATGATACAATAAAAAGTAAAAAGAAAGATAAGCGGAAAATGAAGTGACGCTTTATCTTTAATAGAAGAAATTTAAAATAGAGAATAGATGAGGAAATAAAATTGAAACCACATGAAATAGAACAAAAAAGTATGGAAATTATTACGAAGGAATTAGGAGAAAGAACATTTAAAGAACCAGAGTTTTCTGTTGTTAAGCGATGCATTCATACATCTGCTGATTTTGATTATGCGGATAATTTAAAATTTTCAACGGATAGCGTTCGGCTTGGAATGGAAGCAATAAAACGAGGTGCTCATATTGTAACGGATACGAATATGGCAGCGGCAGGAATTAATAAAAGAGTGCTATCTTCTTATGGAGGAGAGGTTCATTGTTATATGGCGGATTTGGATGTAGCAAATGAGGCGAAAGAAAGAGGGGTGACTCGCTCGATTGTTTGTATGGAGCGAGGAGCACAACTTACGGGAGAAGTGATTTTTGCCATTGGAAATGCACCGACAGCGTTAATCCGTATTTGTGAATTAGTAAAAGAAGGAAAAGTAAAGCCAGCTCTTATTATTGGAGCACCAGTTGGATTTGTAAACGTATTAGAATCAAAAGAACTATTATTATCCATGAAGGAAGTTCCTTATATTGTGGCAGGTGGGAGAAAAGGCGGAAGTAATATTGCCGCAGCCATCTGTAATGCTATGATCTATGAGGCAAAAAAAGAAACGGAAAAGGAGGAGAAAAGAGAGGAATAGGAAAATGAAACAATTAAAAGAAGGATTTACAACAGGTTCTTGTGCGGCCGCTGCGTCACTAGCATCTGTCATCTGGCAGACCACAGGGACTTGTCCTAGTGTCGTGGAAATCGATACTCCAATTAAAAGAGTTTTAAGGCTTTCTGTTCATAAGACAGAACAATATGGAAAGTGTTATGTGATAAAAGATGCGGGAGATGATCCCGATGTTACCCATGGTTGTCATGTAGAGTCTATCGTAGAGATTGGAGAAAAAGAGGATGGCATTGTAGAATTTAAGGCAGGTGTTGGCATTGGAACTGCCACACAAGAAGGATTAAAAATTCAAGTGGGAGAGCCAGCGATTAATCCGATTCCAAGACAGATGATCCAAAATGAAATTAAAAAAATCATCGGAAAACGTCATGCTGTTGTTACGATCTCCATTCCAAATGGAGAAGAATTGGCAAAGAAAACATTAAATGGGAAACTTGGAATTATTGGAGGGCTTTCTATTTTAGGGACAACAGGAATTGTCCGCCCTATGAGTGAAGAGGCGTTAAAAGATTCTCTTGCTTACGAGTTAGAAATGCGAAAAAAACAAGGAAATGAAGAGATTTTGCTCGTTCCAGGGCTTGCAGGAGAGCGAATGGCTAGAAAGTATTTAAAAGAACCAAAGTATGCCATTCAAATGAGCAATTACGTTGGATTTATGTTAGAACAGGCAGGAGAACTTGGATTTAAAAAGGCAGTATTAGCAGGTGCGGTTGGAAAATTAATGAAGTTATCTGCAGGAATTATGAATACCCACAGCCATGTAGCGGATGGAAGAAATGAGATTATATGCGCTCATGCAGGTCTTTTGGGGGCAAGTCAAGAAGTGCTAAAAGAGTTATATGAAAGTAAGACAACGGAAAAGGCAATCGAGATTTTAAAACGAGAAAATCTTATGGGTATTTGGCAAGAAATTGCGAAAAGAGGGGCATATCACGCTAAGATTCGAACAGGATATGCCATGGAAGTAAGAGTTATCTTATTTGATAAAAATGGAAACATTATTGGAGATTCTTTAGAAGAAAGGTAGGTGGTATCATGGGCACTGTTTATATCATTGGACTAGGACCTGGAAATACCGAGTATCTGCTACCAATTGCAAAAAAGAAGATGGAAGAAGTAGAGCATATTATCGGTGCAAGGCGAATGTTAGAAGCAGTTGGAAGAGAAGATGGATATACGATGGGAAGTGTAGAAAGTACAATTACTCTCATTGAAGAGCTAGAACAAGAAGGAGATGTAGGCGTTTTAGTTTCTGGTGATCCATTACTTTATAGCTTAACTCGCTCCATCCAAAATGACGAAAG
Source organism: uncultured bacterium (assembly GCA_905214925.1). Taxonomy (GTDB): domain Bacteria; phylum Bacillota; class Clostridia; order Lachnospirales; family Lachnospiraceae; genus Scybalomonas. Next base: position 7,566 of record CAJMOB010000038.1, read on the forward strand.
AAGTAAAGAGTGGTATATTCAAATTATTCCAGCCGTTGGTTCTTTACAAATGTTAGGAGCATCTTTTGGAATTACAATGGAAGAAGCAAATATTATGAGTGTTCATGGAAGGATAATAAAACACGGAACCATTGTGGCAAATATTATGGCTCATCGCTATAACTTTTTTTTATGTAGTAAGGAACAAGGTCCAGATTTTCTAGCACGAGTTTGTTTGGAATATCAAATGAAAGATGTGAAATTTTATATTGGGACTAATTTAACTTATGATACAGAGGTTTTGGAAGAGGGAGTTCCAGAAGAGATTGCAAATAGAAGTTATCCAGGCCTTTGTGTGGCAATTATTGAAAATTTAAATCCCAAAAAAAGAGAGCCGCTTGCCTATTTAAAAGATGAAGAGTTTATCCGTGGGAAAACACCAATGACAAAAGAAGAAGTGCGGGTACTTGCGGTTCATCACCTTGGTATAGAAGAGGATAGTATTATATGGGATTTAGGGGCTGGCACAGGCTCTATTAGTGTGGAATGTGCAAGACAAGCTCCTTATGGAGAAGTGTATAGTGTGGAATACCAACAGGAAGCACTTTCTTTGATGGAAAAAAATAAGGAGAAGTTTGATTGTAAAAATCTGCATATTGTGGAAGGAAGGGCATTACAAGTACTTTCCGAATTGCCAACTCCAGATTGTGTCTTTATTGGAGGAAGCAAAGGGGAACTTGATGAAATATTAAAAGAAATCAAAAGTAGAAGGACAGGAATTCGAGTGATTTTATCAGCGGTTACATTAGAAACAATAGCAGAGGCAGTTACTTTACTTAATGGCTGGAACGAGGTAGAAGTATTACAAGTTGGAATTAGCAAAAGTCGAACACTAGGTAGTTATCATGTGATGGAATCTCAAAACACAGTGACGCTTTTTTTAGCAGAATCATAAAGGAAAGTAGAAAGGGAAAAGAATATGAAAAAAGCGCTTGTTATTATTAGTTTTGGCACTTCTTATCCAACAGGAATGAGAGCGATTACACATATAGAATCTTATATAAAAGAGCATTTCTTAGAGTATGATTGTTTTCGAGCGTTTACTTCGGCTCGTATTGTAGCAAAGTTAAAAAGACAAGGGAATGAAGTATTAACACCACTTCAATTGTTAGAATATCTAGTACAAGAAGGATATGAAGAAGTGATTTGTCAGCCGACACATATGATTGCAGGCTTAGAGTTCCATAAAATGATGGAACAAATTTATGAATTTCAGACGAAATTTTCTCGATTAAAAATTGGAAAACCATTGTTAGCAGAAGAAAGAGATTATGAACAATGCGTAGACTTTTATCATAAACAATTTCCAAAAGGAAAAGAGCAGGAGGCAATTGTTTTAATGGGGCATGGAAGTTCCCATTATGCCAATGGTTGTTATGAGAAAATGAAGTGCCAATTTGATCAAAGAAAGCGAGACGATATTTATATCGGAACCATTCAAGGATTTTTTACGATTGAAGATGTGATAAAGCAGTTAAAAAAGCGAGAAATTCATACGGTTACGATTGTTCCTTTGCTTCTTGTAGCAGGTGGACATGTGACAAATGATATGATAGGAAAGAAAAAAAGTGCTTGGAAAAATCGATTGGAACAAGAAGGATATGAAGTGAAAACTTGTAGGAAGGGGCTTGGGGAATACGATGAAATAGCACAAATTTATGTAGAGCATATTAGAAAGGCAGAAGAAATACGATGAGAGGAAAATTATACGGCATTGGAGTTGGACCAGGAGATCCTTCTCTTTTAACATTACAGGCAAAAAAACGCTTAGAAGAGGTGGATTATGTTTTTATTCCCGTTAAAAAAATAGGAGAGGATAGCAAGGCATTTGGAATTGTAAAACAAGTGATAGAGATTCCTAAGGAGAAGGTGATTCCCGTTATATTTGCTATGAAGAGAGATCGGAAAGAACAAGAAAAAGGTTGGGAATTAGCAACGAAACAGATTGCAGCCTATTTAGAACAAGGAAAAAGTGGAGCATTGATTACCCTTGGAGATGTTTCCATCTATAGCACTGCTTTTTATGTTTGTGATCGGTTAAAAAAGGCAGGATATGATACAGAAATGGTTGCGGGAATCCCATCTTTTTGTGCAGGGGCTTCGTTAGCTGGTATTTCCCTTGCGGAAGGAAAAGAGTCATTGATGGTGATTCCATCATTAAAAGGAATCGAACAAATCAAACAGGTGCTTCCTTTTTTTGATAACTTAGTAATTATGAAAGCATCTCGATTTATTGCTGATATTGAAACATTATTACAAGAACAAGAAGAAACAATGACTGCTTATGTGATGAGTCAGGTTGGCATGGAAGGAGAGTACATTGGTCCATTGGATAGTAAAAGGGAATATGAATATTTGACAACGGTTGTTATCAAAAAAGAACACAATCATACGAAAGAACAATAAAAAAGTCAGAATAGCCGTAAATAAGAAAATGATTTTTAAGGGAATCATGGAGATGAGGTAGGAAATTGAAGCAACAAAAAGAAAAAGTTATTGTCATTGCAGGAACGACAGAAAGTCGGGAAGTGATTGAACAATTATTAAAAGAGGGAAAACAAGTGATCGCTACGACAGCAACTTCTCTTGGAACAAAAATGCTTTCTACTTATCCAATTGAAGTGAGAGAAGGCAAACTGGAAAAAGAAGGATTTTTATCTTTCTTTGAAGAAGAAGCTCCAATAGAAGTGATCGATGCTTCTCACCCTTTTGCAGTCGTTGTAACAAAAAATGTAAAAGAGGCGTGTGAACAATTAAAAATCCCTTATAAAAGAGTGGAACGGGAAACGATGCAATATGATTATGAACAAATCCTATTTGTGGATACGATAGAAGAAGCCATTGGGCACTTAAATGGAATGAAAGAAGAGGATAACCTATTATTGACAACAGGGAGCAATACGTTATCCGTTTACTTAAAAGAAGTAAACAATGGAAGAGAACGAATTTATGCAAGAGTCTTAGATCATGAGTATTCTTATCGTGCTTGTGAAAACTTGTCCATTGATAAAAGTCATATTTTTTATGAAAATCCACCGTTTTCCAAAGAAGATACGTTAGCATTACTAAAAAAATATCATTGTAAAATTCTTGTAACAAAGGAAAGTGGAAAAGCAGGAGGAGTCGATCAAAAGATTGAGGCTTGTAAAGAGGCAAATATTCCTGTTTTAATGATTCGAAGACCAAAAGAAGAAAATGAAGAAGAACAAGAGGATAAAAAAGATAGACAAGCGGAGAATGTGTGCACTAAGAAAGCCAATAAGAAAGATAGTTTTGGTGGTTTATTAATCGCTGGAACAGGAAGTGGGTGCGGAAAAACAACGGTTGTATGTGCTTTAATGAAAGCGTTTCATGAAAGAAAGATGAAAATTGCTCCATTTAAATGTGGACCAGATTACATTGATCCGATGTTACATTGTCATATTACAAAAAAATCCTCCCATAATTTAGATGGATTCTTTATGGAAGAAGAACAGTTACAAGAAGTATTTTATCGCTATGCAAAGACAAGCCAGCTTGCTATTGTAGAAGGCGTTATGGGATTTTATGATGGAATGGGGCTTTCTTCCATCGCTAGTTCCTATGAAATATCAGAGAAATTACATCTTCCTGTAGTATTAGTCGTATCGGCAAGAGGGATGTCGGCTACTCTTTCGGCCGTGATAAAAGGTATGAAAGAATATAAGAAAAATCGAATTTGTGGTGTGATTTTAAACCAATGTAGCAAAGCCATGTATGAACGTCTTAAAATCTTTTTACAAGAAGAGCTAGGGATTTTAGTTGTTGGATATTTGCCAGTAGAGGAAGAGGTTCGAATTAAAGAACGTCATTTAGGGCTAATGACGGCAGAAGAAATTAAAAATTTAGACGAAATTATTGAACGATTAGGAGCATTAGCAGAACAATGTTTTGATCTTGATATGATTTTACAGCTGGCAAACACCTATGTCCCTCCTGCCTTTAAGAGAGATTTGGAAAAAGAAGGAAATAAGAAAGAAGAAAGAAATAAAAACAAGGAAAAGCTTAAAATCGCTGTTTCCAAAGATGAAGCATTTTGCTTTTGCTATGAAGATAATATCGAATATTTAAAAGAGCAAGGAGCGGAAATTTTATTTTTTAGTCCATTAACAGAAAAAGAAATTCCAAAAGAGGCAAATGCTGTTTATTTGGTAGGAGGATATCCAGAACTTTATGCAAATCAATTGGTAAAAAATGAATCTATGATAAAAAGTGTTCAAAAGGCAGTAAAGGAAAAAGTACCAATGATTGCAGAATGTGGAGGTTATTTGTATCTTTGTGAGACGTTACGATTGGAAGGAGGGGAAACCTATCCTTTCGTAGGAGCGATTCCTCAAGAAATTGTAATGACGAAAAAATTGAATATGCATTTTGGGTATATAGAATTAGTTGCGTTAAAAGATGGTCTTTTGGCAAAAAAAGGAGAGCGATTAAAAGCCCATGAATTTCATTACTCAAAAGAAGAAAAAGAGTTATCTGCCTTTCAAGTAGAAAAACCAGATAAAAGCCGGAGTTGGAACGGAGGATATCATACCGATACGATCTATGCAGGATATCCACATTTTCATTTCCGAAGCAATAAAAAGGCTATGGAACGATTTTTTCATGCCATAGAAAATTATATTTTTGAACAAAAGGTAAAATAAATAGTAAGTGAGTATGATGAGGAGTAAGAAATGATGAAAAAACGAAAGAAGATGAGTAGTAGGTGAAAGACTGATGGTATTATTTTTTAAAATTATAGCAGGATTTTTCTTAGATTGTATGTTAGGAGATCCGCATAGTATAAAACATCCTGTTCAAAGGATTGGTTCTTATATCACTTTTACAGAAAAGTGGTGTCAAAAGATGGCGAAAGGAGATAAGAAAAAAGAAGTGATAGCAGGGGGGATTCTTTGCGGCACAACGGTTTTCGTTTCCTATTTTGTTATTTGGGCAATTTTATTTATTGCAGGGATTTTTCATCCACTGTTAAGACATGGAATTGAAGTTTGGTTTATTTATCGAATTTTAGCATCAAAAAGTCTTGTGACGGAGACATTAAAGGTGTATCGAAAATTAAAAGAAAATGATCTAATAGGAGCGAGAAAAGAGCTTTCTTATCTTGTTGGACGAGATACTGAAGAGCTTTCAAAAGAAGAGGTAATAAAGGCTACGATTGAAACGATTGCAGAAAATACATCGGATGGTGTGATTGCACCATTATTTTTTATTGCCATTGGAGGTGCGCCTCTTGGAATGGCATATAAAGCAGTCAATACATTAGATTCTATGGTTGGATATCGAAATGAAACTTATGAGTATCTCGGAAAAGTATCTGCCAAATGTGATGATTTATGTAACCTAATTCCAGCGCGCATTTCTGCACTTTTAATTTTAGCTGTTTGCGCGTTGCTTGGATATGATGGAAAAAAAGGGGTGGAAGTTTATGCAAGAGATCGCTATAAACATTTAAGTCCCAATAGCGCTCAGACAGAATCAGTTGTAGCAGGAGCGTTGAATATTCAACTTGGTGGAACTCATAACTATTTTGGAAAACCAGTGGAGAAACCAACCATTGGAGATAATATTCGTTCTGCAAAAATAGAGGATATTAAAAGAACCCAGTATTTAATGTATGGTTCTACAGTATTGATGATTGTTTGTATTGGGCTTGTATATTCTGTGTTTTATTAAGAACAGTATCAATTGGAAATAATACATTTTTTCATTTGCATAAACACAAGTAAAACCGTTTTCAAAGCGTATTAGTAGAACAGAAAAAAGAAAGGAAAAGATATGGAATTACATGGAGGATATCGACATAAGGCTTCCGAACAGACAGGAAAGCCTTTAAATGATTGGCTGGATTTTTCGGCAAATATTAATCCTTTTGGAATGCCAGAAGGAATGAAAGAAGCGATGATAAAAGGAATGGATGAAGTGATTCATTATCCAGATCCCGATTGTTTAGAACTTACAAAAAGATTGGCGGAGTTTGAAAAAGTACCGACTCATCGGATTTATTGTGGGAACGGAGGAGCGGATGTTCTTTATCGCTACTTTGTAGCATTGCGTCCAAAAAAGATTTTATTGCCTGTGCCTACATTTGTAGAATATGAAGAAATTCTGACGAATTACTATGGAACGATAAAGAAAAGAGAAGTCCTTTTTGGGAAAGAAAGGGATGCAAAAGAGGATAGTATAGAAGAAGTAGAACTTGTCTATTATTATATGAATCGAAACGTAGGGGAGAAAGAATTGACATTAACAAAAGAGTTTTTAGATTGTATCGATTCCTCCTATGATCTTTTAATTTTATGTTCTCCAAATAATCCAACAGGAAAAGTAATAGACGAAGAACTTTTGGAAAAAATTGTAGAAAAAACAAAAGAGTGCCATATAAAACTGTTATTGGATTTTAGTTTTTCAGAGTTTTTGAAAAAGCAAGAAGGAACAATGGATGTCTATTTAAAACAACAGCCACATGTTACAATGGTACATTCTTTTACAAAAATGTATGGAATGCCAGGGATTCGAATTGGTTATGGAATTTTAAGCGATGCTGTGACGAAAGAAGAGATGAAAAGACAAGGTCCTACATGGAGTGTGAATCATTTAGCACAAGTTGCAGGAGTGTATGCATTAGGACAGGAGGCATTTGTTGAGAAAACCATTGACTATGTGACGAAAGAAAGGACATGGCTCATAAACGAGTTAAAACAGTTAGGATTCCATGTAATAGAAGGAGAAGTCAATTATATTTTATTTCAAAAAATAGGAGATGAGACGCTTCATGAGCGCCTGTTGAAAAGGGGAATTTTAATAAGAAGCTGTGGTAATTATCGCAATTTAACAAAGGATTATTATCGTATTGCCGTTAAAAAGGAAGAGGAGAACAAGCGTTTAATTACGGCATTGAAGGAGGAAGTTTTATGCCCGCAAAATGTATTATGATTCAAGGGACCATGTCAAACTCAGGAAAGACATTTGTGACAGCGGGACTTTGTCGCGTTTTTGCACAAGATGGATATAAAGTTGCTCCTTTTAAATCACAAAATATGGCGTTAAATTCTTATATTACAGAAGAAGGCTTAGAAATAGGAAGAGCACAGGCAATGCAAGCAGAAGCAGCAGGAATTAAGCCAACGGTATTTATGAATCCTATCTTATTAAAACCGACAACTGCCATGGGGTCTCAAGTGATTGTAAATGGAGAAGTGTATGGGAATTTATCCGCACAGGATTATTTTAAAAGGAAGGCTAAGCTCGTTCCTGATATTATGAAAGCGTATCATACGTTAGAGGAAGAATACGATATTATCGTCATCGAAGGTGCTGGAAGTCCAGCAGAAATCAATTTAAAATCCGAAGATATTGTAAATATGGGTTTGGCAAAAATGGTAAATGCTCCTGTTCTTTTAGTGGCCGATATTGATCGAGGTGGTGTGTTTGCCTCCTTATATGGTACAATTGAGTTATTAGAGAAGGAGGAAAAAGAGAGAATTAAAGGTATGATCATCAATAAGTTTCGTGGTGATAAAAAGATTTTAGAGTCAGGGCTTACGATGATCGAAGATTTGACAAAGAAGCCAGTGGTAGGTGTAATACCAATGGAAGAAATTGTATTAGATGATGAGGATAGCTTATCAAGTCAATTGTATCGGAAGCAACAGGTGGAAGGAAAAGATGTGGCAATCATTCGGTTTCCTCATATTTCAAATTTTACCGATTTCTTGGCATTAGATTTTTATGATGGTATTTCCGTTCGTTATGTAGAGCGAAAAGAAGAATTAAAAAATCCAGATTATATTGTATTACCAGGAACAAAAAATACAATGGCAGATTTAAAATGGTTAAAAGAAACTGGACTAGAAGGAGCCATTTTAAGAAAAAAAGGGAAAGCCCATATATTTGGAATTTGTGGAGGATTTCAAATGCTTGGAAAACGATTAGACGATAAAAATCATGTGGAATATGGTGGCACTATGAGAGGAATGGGACTTCTTGATTTTGAAACTATTTTCTTAGAAGGTAAGACAAGAACACAAATAAAAGGAAAGTTAGCCTGTGGATCGGTACTTTTTCAAGAAGATAGAAAAGAAGAGCAGGAACAAGAACTCCATGGATATGAAATTCATATGGGAAAAACCAATTATGAAGATGGGGCAAAGCCATTTTGCATATTAGAAGATGATAGGATGGATGGGTGTATCAGCGAAGATGGAATGGTAGCAGGAACGTATCTTCATGGTATTTTTGATAATGAAATGTTTGCAAAAGCTTATTTTCAACTGGAGGAAAAAGAGGAAGAACAATCCTTTGAACAGTTTAAAAATAGCCAGTATGATAAGCTAGCGGATCTCATTCGTGCTTCCATTGATATGGAAGAAGTGTATCGTATTTTAGAAATTTAAGAAAGGAAGCGTATGGAATTTATGATGGAAAAAGAAAGAGGTCTTCTTCATTTATATTGTGGTGATGGAAAGGGAAAGACAACAACAGCAGTTGGACTTTCTATCCGATTTGCAGGTGCAGGAAAACGAGTTTTACTCTATCAGTTTATGAAAAATAATACGAGCAGTGAAAGGAATATTTTAGAGCAAATTCCTCTTATTACTTGTGAAAAAGGAAAAGATCAAGTGAAGTTTTCTTTTCAGATGTCAGAAGAAGAGAAAAAACAAGAGTTCGAAGAGAATAATAAAAAATTAATTGAGATGTTTCAGAAAGCAAAGGAACAAGAATATGATCTGTTATTTTTAGATGAGACACTTTATACCATAGATGCAGGACTGCTATCAGAGGAACTTTTAATCGAAGAGTTAAAAAAGAAACCGACGAAATTAGAAGTTGTATTAACTGGAAGAAATCCAAGTGAAAACTTAATCCAATTGGCAGATTATGTATCGGAAATTAAAAAAGTAAAACATCCGTTTGAACAAGGAATTTCAAGTAGAAAAGGTGTAGAATATTAGACAATCGTTAATGACTGTTTGGGAATGGGATAGGCTTATAAAACGTGTTTCTCATCATTTTTTCTTTTCTCTTGTGAATGTCTTGACAAAAAGATCCAATTAACAGTATACTGAAAAAAATGGTGATTTTACAGCAATAGGAGGAAAGCTATGCGGAGGATAAAACAGATAGCAATTGTCCTAGCCCTTGTTATGGGGATGAGTGGACAAGCAATAGCTATTGGCGCAGAAGAAGTGAATCAAAATACACAAGTGGAACAAGAAGAAAATCAAGATCAAACACAACAAGAGAATATTACTGTGCCAGTAGGTCTACAGTATGGAGAGGAAATATCAGAGGAAGCTGTTGCCTTTCAGACAACCATTGAAGCGCTTCAAACAACATCGGAAGTTTCTTTCAAAATTCCGTATATTGGTCAGTTACAATTAAAAGTATCTGCCAACAACGGAACAGAGGCAATGGCGCAAGAGATTGTTCTTCATTTAAAGGAACAAACGAGCCAAGAGGAAGTAAAGACCATTACATTAACACCAGAACAGTTGACAAATACAGTAATGATTCCAATTAAGAAAGCGGGAAGCTATACAATGACCGCTGAGACAGCACAGACGAATCGTCCAATTTCCATTGAAGGAAATGCCGTTCTTTATCGTGGAGATACGGAAAGAACGTTGAAAAATCGAGTTTCTGCTTGTACTTATACAACCGAAGCAGGAAAGACGGTTTTATACAAAATAAAGATTTCAAAAAATGGAAGAATTGTTATTCATGGAAAAGTGTTTGAAGATAAGAAGATGAATGTTGAAATCTTAAATAGTAAAAAGGTTTCCTTAAATCCAAAAAAATCAACATTATCTGCCAGTAATGAATATTCCACTTACTATGCGTTAAAAAAGGGAACTTATTATATTCGGGTAAAAGACATGAACTCTTGTTATCGAATTCGCTATCGTTTTTACTCCTATGCTTCACAGGCAGGAACAAGTAAAGCAAAAGCTGTTTCCTTAACGAAGAAAAAAACAAAAAAAGGAATTCTTTATTTAACCGATTCTACGTCAAAAGAAAATTGGTTTAAAGTGACATTATCCAAAAAACAAAAATTGAGTATGATTATTACAAGCTATAACAGCGAGAAGTTACAGTATCAATTGGTATCCGCTAATTCGAAAGTAACGATTCGCAATAGTAAATTTTATCCTCCTAATGGTGTTGTTCGGATGAAAACAGGAGATACGCTTCCAAAAGGGACGTATTATATAAAAGTATCAAAGACAACAACAAAAAATGCTAGTGGTGCCTATAGTATTGTGATAGAATAAGTTTTGACGATGAGAAAAAAGGACTGTTAAAAAATAAGTTGTTTTTAAACAGTCCTTTTTATGTGAAGCGATGCAAACTGCTATATAATAATAGTGAAGAGATAGGGAACAGTAAAAATAAGAAAAATATAGAAGAAAAAGGAGAGTATCACATGGATAGAGAGAAAATTTTAAGTGTAGCCGATCACACATTATTATTGCAAACTGCCACATGGGAAGAAATAAAGCAAATTTGCGATGATGGAATGAAATATCACACAGCTTCTGTCTGTATTCCACCTTGTTATGTGCGCGAGGCCAAAAACTATGTAAAAGATCAATTAAAAATCTGTACGGTAATTGGATTTCCAAATGGAAATATGACAACCAATACAAAAGTATTTGAAACAAAAGATGCCATTTTAAATGGGGCAGATGAAATTGATATGGTCATTAATATTGGCGCATTAAAGGCAAAACAATATGACTATGTGCAAACAGAACTCGAGCAAATAAAAGAAGTATGTGGTGGAAGAATTTTAAAAGTTATTATTGAAACTTGCCTTCTTACCGAAGAAGAAAAAATAAAGATGTGTGAGATTGTAACAAAGGCAAAAGCCGATTACATTAAAACTTCTACAGGCTTTTCTACATCAGGAGCTACTTTTGAAGATGTTGCTTTATTTAAAAAGTACATTGGAAGCGATGTGAAAATAAAAGCAGCAGGTGGAATTGGAAGCCTTGAAGACGCAGAGAAGTTTATGGAATTAGGAGCAGAGCGTCTAGGAACAAGTAAAATTGTAAAAATTATAAAAGGGGAAGAGACAGGTTCTGAATATTAAAAAGAGGCAGGAACTGTTAACTATAAAAAAATAAAAATAAAGTGAATAAAGAGTAGATGAAAATGAAAAAAGAGTGGAAACAACGAGAAAAAAAATTAGAAAACAGATTAGAGAAACGATCCGATCAAAAAAAGGATGGAAAAAGCGATAAAAGAAATCAAGAAATTCAAAATAATCCAAAACCGAACAAGGAACAAAAGGTTCAAAAGAAGCGAGAGAGTAATAAGGGAAAAGATATCTTACTTTCTAAGACAGGAAAAGAACGAAAAAAAGAATTGAAAAAAGGGTCTAACAAAGGAAGTATAGTCTGTCCTTATGCAAAAAAATGCGGCGGTTGTCAATATCAAGGACTTTCTTATGAAGAACAACTTGCGAAAAAACAAAGCTGGGTCAATGGACTTATGAAACGCCATTGTACCGTTTATCCAATTCAAGGAATGGAAGAGCCATATTTTTATCGCAATAAAGTCCATGCAGTACTCGATCGAGATAGAAAGAACCAAGTGATATCAGGAGTCTATAAAGAAGGAACCCATATTGTAGTGCCGATCGATCGTTGCCTCATCGAAGACCAAAAAGCGGATGAAATTATTGGAACGATTAAAGAGTTAATGAAATCCTTTAAAATGAAAGTCTATGATGAAGATACCCAATATGGACTGATGCGCCATATTCTTGTAAAGAGAGGATTTGCAACAGGGGAAGTTATGGTAGTATTAGTAACAGCCTCTCCTGTCTTTCCATCAAAAAATAATTTTGTAAAAGCGCTAAGACAAAAACATCCAGAAATTACAACGGTAATTCAAAATATTAATGGAAGAGGAACGAGCATGGTTCTTGGAGATAAAGAACACGTTCTATACGGAAAAGGCTATATTGAAGACGTGTTATGTGGCTGTACGTTCCGAATTTCTTCCAAATCCTTTTATCAAATTAATCCAATTCAAACAGAACACCTTTATGAAAAAGCCATGGAGTTAGCTGGACTAAGTGGAAAAGAAAAAGTTATTGATGCTTACTGTGGAATTGGAACGATTGGTCTTATTGCAAGTAAAAAGGCAAAAGAAGTCATCGGAGTAGAGCTCAATAAAGATGCCGTAAAAGATGCCATTTTTAACTGCAAGAGAAATGAAATAAAAAATGCGAAATTTTACTGTGAAGACGCCAGCAAATTTATGGTGAAAATGGCGGAAAATGGACAAAAAGCCGATGTCGTATTTCTCGATCCTCCAAGAAGCGGTAGCACAGAAGTGTTTATCGATTCTTTAGCGATGATGGCACCAAAAAAAGTCGTTTACATTTCTTGTCATCCAGAGACATTAGAAAGAGATATTCGCTATTTTAAGAAAAAAGGATACATGCCAAAAGGATGTTATCCATTTGACTTGTTCCCATGGACTGGACATGTGGAGAATGTAGTGGTGTTGACAAACTGTAATAAAAACAAAAAATAGGTACTATAAACCACAAGATATTGTGGTTTTGGTGAGAAAATGGAGCGAAAAAATGGATAGTTTTTGCTCTGTTTTTTTATTCTTTTTATAGAGGAATAGGGGAAAAAATGGGGTTTTAGAGAAAAGAAAGGAGATGGAGAAGAAAAGTGGTAATAAAATAAAGTCACAAGTTATGTATACTTTGCGTTATATATTTTAGGACGAAATATCAAATTTAATTGTAGATATAAAGCAGAAGTTGTATAATATAGATAAATTGAAAAGGGGGATAGTAATATGTGGTTAGATAAAGAATCTCAAATTGATTTGTTGGCATATAGTCCTTTTGCGGAGTTAATTACAAATATAACGGCGAATGAACGGTTAAATCCATTGACGATAGGATTGTTTGGACGATGGGGGGCTGGAAAGTCGACACTATTAAAATTAGTTGAAAAAAATATTGAAGAAAGAGATGAAACAAAGAAAAAATTTGTTTGCATATCATTAAATTCCTGGATATTTGAAGGGTATGATGATGCTAAGAGTGCGATTATGGAAAGTTTGCTTCGAACTCTTATGGATAATCAGCCTGCTTTTGAAGGACTTAAGGATGAGATAAGGAGTTTGATCGGAAGAATTAATTTTATGAAATTAGGGGCAACGGCAATAAAACATGGGATGCCTTTAGTTATGAGTGTAATAAATCCGGCTGCAACTACACTTACAATGGCACAATATTTTTCAAAAACAAAAAGAAAGGAAATTTTAGATGATATAAAACAAGTCTGGAATGAGAAGGAAGTGGAAGAAGATAAGGATACTACTGTTGAAAATATTCGGCTTTTTAGAAAAGAATTCAGTGATTTAATTGATAAATCTAGAATAGATAATCTGATTGTCATGATAGATGATTTGGATAGATGTACACCTGAACGTGTAATAGAAACACTGGAAGCTGTAAAATTATTTTTATCTGTTCCTAAAACGACATTTATAATAGCGGTAGATAATCAAGTTATGAAATATTCTATTGAAAATAAATATCCAAAAATAACAGAGGATTCAGAAGATTTTTCAGATAGTTATATTGAAAAGATTATCCAACTACCGATAAGTATACCGGAGTTATCTGAAACAGATATAAAAAATTATTTATTATTGCTGATATGCGAACTTTTTTTATCTAAAGGAGTTCCTTCAATAAAAGCGAATCAATTAGATATTCTATTGTCTAAAGTTAAAGAAGCCAATATTTTTGTAAATGGAATAAAAATTGATCTTGAATTTGTAAAATCAGCCTTTGAACAATATGACTATACTATATTGGATAAGGGGACAATAGATGAATTTGAGAAAATGTTTGACATTATTGGTAAAACCAGTGATGTAATCGCAAGTATATTAAAGGGTAATCCAAGACAAGCAAAACGTTTTCTTAATTCATTTTTGATAAGAAAAAGTTTAGCAGAAATATATTACAAAACAGATAGAACATTTGATTATGCAATTCTAGCAAAACTTATGGCCTTGGAATATATCGATATGAGTCGATTTAAAGAATTATATAAATGGGCTGTAGAAAATCAGAAGAATTCTAAAATAAAAGAATTAGAGAGTATAACAAATATTTCAAGAAATGATGAAGAATTACCGGAAGAGTACAGAAAATGGTCAGACGAAAAGCTTATTGGATGGTTGAAGTCAGATCCTATTGATTTGTATGAAAAAGATTTGCTTAAATATTTCTATTTAACTAGAGAGTCATTAGATATAAATGTGAGTGTATCGGATTCTTTAGGGAAGGCAGAGTTAACGATATTTAATAAAATTCTACAATCAAAGCGTACTACTGAATATAGTCGGATAGTAGAAAAACTTAAGGAGAATAAAGACATAAAATATGCAAAGATATTAGATGCACTTATAGAAGAGTTTAAGAAAAATAGCAAATTACTAGAAAAAATGCAACCAATTTATATTCACTATCCGGAATATAGAAGTGAAATCAAGGATGTCTTAAAAAAGACGAAAATTGCAGAAATTAATTTGCAGAAAGCAACGGCTTTGAGTTCTATGTACCAGACTGACAAATCGGGATTTTCAGATGTAATTGAATCCTTGAAGGATAAGGGACTGGCGCAGGATGTGGTAGACGTAATTACACAGAAAAAATAGGAGGAGAAGTATGGGAACATCAAAAGGCTATATCCCACCCAAAAATGAGCAATGGCGTCAGGCTAAGGGGGCTGTTACTAGGATGATGAAAGATTCAAGAAGCAGTGTTAGAATTAGCAAGGCGATTTCAAAATATGCAGATGCATATATGTCCACACATTTGGGTAGGAGTAATGTTTCTGTAGTGGCAGGCGGACTTATGAATTTCATAAGTGCAGCTAACAAATATGGAGTAGAAAATGCAGCTAAGGATATAGGTTTAGATTCATTGTTGGATAAAAAAGGCAATGAGTTATATAAAGGACTTATTGATTATTTCGCTAGAGATTTTTCTACGACGGATATGCAGATTATACGCGAAAGCTTATCAGAAACATTGAAACGGCTTGAAATAGAAACATTTAAAGATTTTGAACAAATTAATAGTGAGGAATTTTTAATAGAATTTATTATTCAATTTGCTATTAAGAATTTTGAAACTTGTTTCGCAGAAAAAATATTTACAAATTCAAAGTTATCTAAAGACTATGATAGGGTTATGGATGATGTGGGTTCAGCAATTGAAAATAGAATCGTGGCGGATATTCAATTAGAGAAAAAACTTGATTTAGATTATACCAGTAAAGAGGGGCAGAAATATATTTCGTCTGTATGTAAAGATTGTTATGCAGATTTAAAAAGAATGGAGGGACTGTATGAAAGTATGGATTAATAAGGCAGCAGAGGAAACTCCGAATAATGGTTTTGAAGATGCAATTAGATTTGATATGTTGGATGAAGGACCTAAGTCAAATTTAAAAGTAAATTTTGAAGAAATTTGGAGAAGATTTAATAGAAAGAATTTGGAAAATATTTACGAAGATTTGATAACAGTAGCGGCTAGCGTTTATGCAGCAGATAAAAGGGTACCACGTGTTGGCGTATGGGCAGGAGAAGTAGAGGATAATTGGACAAGAGAGATACATATTTCAATTCCTGTCTTGGAGCTTAAGAAATGGAGTGAAGTTAAAACTAAGTTAGAAGATATATTAAACTTTTTGAGCGGTGATATATGGACAGTAAATTTCAGAAAAACAAATCTGAAATTTAGGAATTATGTCACTAAAAAGAAGTATGATATCATAGAGGGAAAATTTGATGCTGTTTCGTTATTCTCAGGTGGATTAGATTCTTACTCGGGGGCAATAAATTTATTGGAAAAAGATAAGAATATTTGTTTTGTTGGGTGCAGGGAATATAATGCATTAGGAAATAGGATTTTTGAGTTATATAGAATACTTAAAGAGAATTATCCTAGTTGTAATATGGATATGGTGCTTTTTAGTACTGAGCCACGGATTCCTTATAACATAGATGAAGATTTAAAAACAAAATATATTGAGAATACAAGCAGAAGTAGATCGTTTTTATTTCTTTCAGTTGCACTAGCAGTTTCATCCCAAATAGAAGAGGAGATTCCAGTTTATATTCCGGAGAATGGATTTATTGGGTTAAATCTTCCGTTGACTCCAAGCAGAAGAGGAAGTTGCAGCACAAGAACTACACATGTATATTTTATAAATGAATTAAACAATATTTTACAGATTCTAGAAATACCACATAGAGTTGAAAATTTCTTTGCATACAAGACAAAGGGTGAAATAGTTCAAAGTGTCAAAATGACAAAGGCATTTAAAATGGGTGCAGGAAAAACAATATCTTGTTCACATCCTATGCGTGCAGATAAAGGAATTAAAGGAAGACCAAGAAATTGTGGGTATTGTTATCCATGCTTGATTCGTAGAGCTTCGCTGAATGGTATTGATATTTCAGAAGAATATCTGGAGAAGTTTAAAGAAGATTACAAAATTGGCATGGCCTTTATAAAGAATGAAAGGTTTTCAAATCCTGATACGGGGAAAACAACAGATTTAAAAGCCGTATTATTAGCAGTTCATAATTATCTAAAGCGTGGCAGTAAGGATTATTATACTCAAAAATTAATTTCGCTTGGGGGTATGGATATGCAAGAGATTGAAAAATTTGTGGACGTATATATGAAATCCATGAGAGAATTATATGATTTTATAAAGGAACAGGCACGATTAAACGGAAATGAATTACTTCAATTTATAGAGGGAAAAGTCGATGAGTAAGCTTATAGATATGCATTTTCATCTTGATTTTTATGTGAACCATCAGCAAGTGTATAATAGAATCAATCAAATGGAACAACATACATTATGTGTTACGAATCAACCTGAAATTTTTGAATCATGTATAGAATTGTACAAGCCAACGAAATATGTTCAATTTGGAGTAGGCTTTCATCCGCAAAATGCAGGAAGAGTGAGTTTTGGAAAGGCATCATTCTTAAGAAGCTTATCATATACAAAGTATGTTGGAGAAGTTGGCTTGGATTTTTCTAAGGAATATGTGTGCTACAAAGACAAACAGATAGAAATATTTGATTATATATGCCAAGTTTCGAGAGATAAAATTATGTCAATTCACTGTCGTATGGCAGAAGAAGATGTGTATAGAATTTTAAAGAAAAATGGTAATAAAAAAATAATTATGCACTGGTATACTGGAGATGAAAAGTGGATGGAGAGGTTTGTTGAGTTGGGATGCTTTTTTTCAGTTAATTCGAACATGATAAGAAGTAACAATGGAAAACAAATTATAAATCAAATTCCAATAAATAGAATTTTTGTAGAAAGTGATGGTCCATTTACAAAAGTACTTGGAAGAAAATATACAGTAGAAAAATTAAGTGTGATATATGAAGAACTAGCGCATGTGAAAGGAATTAGGAAAATAGAAGATGTAAAAAAACAAGCTACGCAAAACTATTTATCCTTAATAAAGGATTAATGTTATTTTAACAGTAGTATAGAGTTAAAAAATGGAATCATTAAATGGAAGGATTTTTCTTAGGGGAATCGATATCTGTAAATGAAAAGTTATCAGAAATCTTTTTGCAGCTACATATTAGTGGAAAATCAGATCATGGTGTGCCTAAGATTATTGAAACATACGGAAAGGAAGCATTTACTTTTAGAGAAAACTCGATTGTTGTTATAATCCCGCTTCAACGAATAAAAGAAGTTGGGAATAAAAAAGAATTAAATTCAAGAAGACAGAGAATAATAATAGAAATGAGAGGTAATCCGAATATTACCACTGTGAATTGCATCAAATACTGGGGATTAGTGAAACAGTAGTGAAAAATAATCCTATATTCTTAAAAAAATGGATATGTAGAGAGAGTTGATTCTAAAAAGAACGGTTATTGGAAAGTGCTTGAGTAAGCGATTGAAAAAGACATAAAATATGGATTTGTATAGATGAGAAATCAGTAAGCTTGTACTGACAGGATGGAGCGTTCCAACAAGGTTCAATTCTGCCTTTCAGGAATTTTTTTCACAATCTCAACATATGTGGAAACGGTGATTTTGATGACGTATTGTGGTAATAAGAAGAAATAACGCACGCAACCACAAGATGTTATGGTTTTTAAGTGGAAAACGAGGGGGAAATGGGGCGAAAAATGAACGTTTTTTGCCCTTATTTTTTGCCACTTTCACAGATGATATCGGATTTTAGACGGATGACAAAGGAAAATTATGAGAGCAGGTAGAATAAAAACTGGATGTTCTTTTAGAAACGTTTTGTAAAGAGAAATCGGCTATATTTATTGTACTACTAGAAGAAAATAATACAAAATATTTTATGGTATCCTTATTTTTATAACAACTTTATAGAGAAATGTTGGCCATTGCCGATGAGCAAGGTGGTAAGCTTCCAAACCATGTAATGATGTTCGCAGATGAAATTGGTACAATTCCTAAAATTGAATCTATGGAGATGATGTTTTCCTTCATTTTCTAGCACCATAATGTATCGAGTAGTGACACTCACTTTCTCAATAAGTTCTTCTTGAGTGAGCATTGCGGCTAAGAGCCTAGATTTAAAAAGTGATCCCATATATGAAAGATTTAGATGTTTCATTAATAATTCACCTCCAATAGAATTGTGCAGTTTATATAGTTAGAAGAAGAATGTACTAAAAGTTCATTAAAAAGACGAATTCAAATTGGAAGGGTTATAAAGGAGGAAAAGATATAGAAAAAAAGTAGTTCTTTGGAAAGTATTATATGTTAAAGGTGAGGTTATATATTTTTATGATATATATAGTAGGAATTAAAATATTATGGTGATATATTTAGATGACAATTCTCATGCGTTTATTTTGAGCTTCTATACCCAAGATATTGACTAATATCTTGGGTATGATACAATTATATTATATAGGTAAAGATAAAAACTGTAATATTTATAGATTATCAAGAGTTGATAATTTCCTAAATTGTTTAAGATATAGAACAAATAAAAAATATTTAAGGGGGGGGACAAACTTAATGTATAGGATAGCAATTTGTGATGATGATGCAGAGTATATTGAATATTTAGAGCATAAAATAAAAGATGTGATTGATTTCTCAGAAAGATATTCGATTTGTAAATATTACTCAGGAGAAGAGTTTATAGAAGGTTTAGATTTGGAATTTGATCTAGTATTTTTAGATATGCAAATGGGAAAAGTTGATGGTATTACGGCTGCTTTAAAATTTAGAAAGAAAAATAAAAATGCTGTTCTTGTTTTTTGTACAGGTGTACAATTACCGAAACCAGAATTTTTTGATGTTCAGCCGTTTAGATATTTGATGAAAAATTATACAGAAAACAAAATCAATGAAGAATTAAGGAATATCATTGACAAGATGGTAGAGAACAAAAGAGAGATATTTATTATTGCACGAAGTGATGGAAAAATGAATAAAATATATATTAATGATATAACATATATTTCTAATTTGAAAAGAGGGAGTTGTATCCATATATTTTTGAAAGAGAATAATCAATGTTATGAGATTATAAGTAATAAAAAGCTAATAGATACTTATGAAGAATTAAAAAATCAATCTTTTGAATATGCCCATAATAGTTATATTGTAAATTTCAGAGCAATAATAGGAATAAGAAACGAGATTATAACTTTAGAAGACTTAACAACTTTAAATATTTCAAGAAGTAAAAAAAATGTATTTCACAGTAGATTTGCTAATTACCTTGGAGAAAAGTATAAGAGGAATAGAAAGACATTATGAAAATAGCTTTGGAAGTAATAACTTGTCTTTTTGAGATTATAATTTTTGATACGTTTTTTAAAGGTGTAATGAGGAGAAAATGTAGTTATCTCAAATATAATATTTTAATATATTTTGGAACACTAATTTTAATTAGTTATATTAATTCATTTGAAAATTCAAAATTAAATTTGATAGCTAATATTTTAATATATTTTGTGATTAATAGTCTAATGTTTGAAGGTAATTTAAAGAAAAAAGTATTTTATTTTATTGCATTTTATACAGTTTTTTCTGGAATAGAAATTATATTTGAGTTTACCCTTTCATTGATGATTGGAGAAGGATATCGATGGAATAATCAAACTCAATTATCCAAATTAATCATTACATGTCTAGAAAAGTTAGTAACATTTATTATATTATTTCTAATTAGGAAAAAATTAAATAAAGAAAAATATGGGATAAAAAATGAAATATTAATATATTCTTTTATTTTACCAATTTCTACTTTTGGGATATATAGTGCCCTATTATATTCGGGTTTGATGTTAAAAGTATCTGGGGTGAGTGAGACACTTTTGATAGTAAGTTGCATTTTGTTGTTTTTTGCAAATGCAATAATTTTTTTAATGTATGATTATATTTTTCTATTAAATCATGAAAAACAAACATTGGAAATGATTTCATTGAAAACAGATATGGAGAAAAAGTATTATGATAGAATGGAAAAAGTTAATATAGAACAAGCAAACTACATGCATGATTTAAAGTTTTTACTTAAAACGATTGGAAATTTGGCTATCCATGATAAAAATGAAGAGATTAAGTCTGTAGTCCAAGATATGAAGATAAGAATAGGAGAAATAGAAGATGAATTCTTTTGTAGAAATAAAGTTTTAAATACTATTTTATGCGAGAAAAAGAGAGAGGCTTTAGATAATAAAATAGAGTATAAAGCATATGTGGAGCCTGGAATATATTTAGATTTTATTCAGGATATTGATATTATAATTATGATGAGTAATATTATAGATAATGCTATTGAAGCTTCGAAAAAGATTGATTCTGGATATATAGATATCAAGGTTTTTCTAACACAAAATGGACATTTTTTAGTAATAAGGGTAGAGAATAAATTTAATGGTATAGTAAAAAAACAAGGGGATAATTTTTGTTCAACTAAAGGGGAAAAAAGTAAACATGGTATTGGACTTAAAAATGTAGCAAATTGTATAAAAAAATATAGTGGTATTTTACAAATAGATGTTGAAGAGAATATATTTATGGTCTCTATTATTTTTACAGTACTATAATGTTTTTTTATTTTATCCTAAAATAAAATTAAAAAATTTTTAAGAGCATTAAAAAAAATATAGGTTTTTTATCATATATTATCAGAATTTTGATATTTTATTTTTCTTTTTTGTATCTTATTATGAAGTTTATTGGTATTTCTTTCCATAGCTAATAAAATGCTTGTTGCAAGTACATTTGCTGCCTCTGTATTTATATATCTTCAAAATAGTATATCTAATTTTAGCTCCTTAAAAGTTCTTTATATTTGAATGCGTCTATGTACTTAGAGTAAATTTTGGTCTATGAGTGTATTCTGTTTAAAGCCTTTTTTCGATATTTTAGAAATCTTTTATCTAACTATAAAATTTTGTTGCTTATTTAAAAAAATGGGACTGATTTTTTATATTTGGACTTTAAATAATATTTAGATTCTTTTTAAAATGGTATAAGTATATTCTCATTAGTTGATTATATTTTTTGAGATTTGATAAATATTTGTTTAATATTTGGTACTTTTTTGAAGTTGCATTTTTTATTTTTTATTCACAAAAAACAAAATTTTCTGTTTATTTTAAAAAAAGTATAACTTTTGGTTATAGTTTCTTTATTTCAAAGCACCTTCGGTAGTTTCGGTTTTTCAAAGGAAACCATCTTTAAAATCCGAGAGAGCATAGAGGACGATATTTGATATCGCTTTGCAATCTCCTTTTTGGGCAAATGTCAAATAGGTAAAAGAGGACTGTCTTTGAGGAACGTGTGGTTCTCCGAACATACTTTGCAAGAAAGTCATAAGATTTATAAAAGCGTTTGTCACTATACTTACAAACGTAACGACATTTCCTTAAAACGAAAAATACCATTTGATGATGATAAGGGATATCCTTTATTGTTTGATTAGCATAATCATGAATCTTTTTTGTTTTATGATTACAGCAAGAACAAGTGTGAAATGATGGCTTTATTGTGAACGAAAGACATCTTCGTTCTTTCGTTCCCACTTTTGTATTCCTGCCCCTTTTAAATTTAAAAACTCTGTGATATAATAATCTGGTTTTTTTATAGTTATTACCTCCGTTTCTTTGTGGTGAAGAGCGGAGGTCTTTTTTATAGAGTCTTTTTAAAGAACCTATGAAGAAATGTTATACATTTTTTAACCTAGATAATCTGGTATCGAAGATGTTAGCAAGATATTAAACTGTGATGTATCTTTTTGAGTAGTGCGATGTATAGTTGTGATTATTATGGCTATTTTAAATTTACCCTTTTTGGATGTAAAATTCATTTTTGTCTTACTTGTGGAAATAAATATTCCATATAATGCTGCAATTCTATATCTTTTAAAATATTTGGATTTTTCTGTTATTAGTTATATCTTTCATACGTGTAGTCGTGATCTTAAATGGAATTCTTATGTTCATTATTTCTTTCTTAGAACAGCTTTTTATATAGTTCTTATTAACAAGCTAGAAAAATGACTTTCATCTTGTTTTAAGAAAGTAAAGCTTCTTATTACTAAATTCATAACAATATTATATATGTCTATGATAAGCCTAACAAATACGATACCCAAAATGTCATTTCATATGTTAGTCGCTCTGTTATCTTTACAAGTCATATTGCTCACTATGACAGTGATTTCGTTACCTTTCATTATACTGTCGTAAAGATAATACAGTGGTTTCTGAAAGCTTTTCCTATCCTTGATTTTATAGAATAACATTATCTTCCATAGAATCCAAGAATTATGTTGTTGATTACCTTTCTTTATTTTAAAGAAAGGTTTTTTTTGTTAGAGCAAGGCTCTGTTTTCCATTGTGGAGTTTTTCGTGTTCCGAA
>CAJMOB010000039.1:0-28166 GCA_905214925.1 uncultured bacterium
TACGATCATAAAGAAAAAGTTTGTCATTTCTGTTTGTTTCAGACAGAACTTGTACAAAAATGGAGGTATTTTATATGAAAAAATTTACGAAACAAAACAGCAAAGCTTTTACACCAATGATGCAAGCAAAAAAAGTCATTGCTTGTTCTTTAACTATGGTATTATTGGGCGCTTCTGCCTCTTACTTACCATCTACCCCTATTACAACTGTTGTAGAAGCACATTCTGGAAGAACAGATAGTTCTGGAGGACATCGTGATAATCAAAATAAAAGTGGATTAGGCTCTTATCATTATCACTGTGGCGGATATCCTGCCCATCTTCATAAAAATGGTGTTTGTCCATATACTTCTTCCTACACAAATTACTATGGAAATAATTCTTCCAAGTCAAGCTCACTAAGCTCTTCCACAATCAAAAAGGTTCAACAAGCTTTAAATAAGCGTGGCTATTCTTGTGGTACCGCAGATGGAATTATGGGAAAAAGAACACGAATTGCTTTAAAGAAATTTCAAAAAGCAAACGGCTTAAGAGTGGATGGAAAAATTGGACCTCAAGTGAAAAAAGCTCTTAACATTTAATAATAAAACAAAAAAGAACCGCTTCCTAATACGTTTCTATTTCTTTTGTATTAGAAAGCAGTTCTTTTTTCTCTATGTAAAACTATTTATTGCTTCTTCTCCAAATATGCATTTTTTCCGCCTCTTTAATTAATTCATCACGGAATTCTGGATGAGCGATAGAAATAATAGCTTCTGCTCTTTCCCATGTAGAAAGACCTTTTAAGTTCACTTTTCCATATTCAGTAACTAAATAATGAACATTTGCTCTTGTGTCTGTTACAATAGAGCCTTGATTCAATGTTGGAAGAATTCTTGATTTTAACTGTCCATCTTTCGTTTTAAATGTAGAAGAACAGCAAACAAAGCTTTTTCCACCTTTAGAAAGATATGCACCTAAAACGAAGTCTAACTGTCCACCAGCTCCACTAATATGACGGATTCCAGCAGACTCTGAATTCACCTGTCCAAATAGATCCACATCGACAGCATTATTAATGGACATAAAATTATCTAACGCTGAAATTGTTCTTACATCATTTGTATAATTAACAGGAGCACTCATACATTGTGGATTATTATTCACATAATCGTATAATTTCTTTGTACCTGCTGCAAACGCATAAGTTTGACGGAAGCGATCTAAGTTTTTATGGGCTCCCGTAATTTTACCAGCCTTTGCAATATCAACAAAAGCATCCACATACATCTCCGTATGCACTCCAAGATCTTTTAAATCAGATTCTGCAATTAAAGAACCAACTGCATTTGGCATACCACCAATTCCTAATTGTAAGCAAGCACCATTTGGAATCTCTTCTACAATTAATTTAGCAACTGCCTTATCAACTTCTGTTGCAGCTCCACCGCCGCCTAACTCAGCGATAGATGGGTTAGAACCTTGCACAATATAATCTACTTTTGAAATATGAATACTTTCTTCAAATCCACCAAGACATCTTGGCATATTCTCATTTACTTCTACAATAATACATTTTGCTGTTTCACAAACTGCCATCATATGAGAAGCGCTTGGTCCAAAATTAAAATATCCATGTTCATCCATAGGCGCAACTTGGAACATTGCAACATCTGCTGGAACAGCATTTTCTCTTACATATCTTGGCAATTCAGAGTAGCGGATCGGAGAGTAATAAGCAATCCCTTCATTAATTGCCTTTCTCTCAATCCCTGACATATGCCAAGAATTCCAAGTAATTCTTCTTCCTGCATCAGTTACATCAAATACAGCAGGTCTCCACATACAAATACCACCTCGAAATTTTAAATCTTCGAGCTGTTGTTCTTCTACATGTTTTGCTAGTGCTTTGTCGAGATCATAAGCAGTTGCTACGCACCATCCATAGTCGATCCAATCTCCAGTTTTTACAACTTTTACTGCTTCTTCTGCTGACATAAGTTTTTTTGAATATTCCTGTTCAAATCCCACTTTCTGCAACCTCCTATTTATTTTTGATTCTTTTTTTGTTAAAAATATATCATTTTATTCTTTTAAAAAATAGAATATGTTCTCATTATATTATTAAACACAGAGAAGGTCAAGTATTTACAGCATTTTTTTTGTTAATTTCTCAGTATTTTTTTTAATAAATCATACTATTTTTTGCTATATTCTATGTTTTTACAAAAAATTTATGTTATATTTTTTTCTCTTTTCTTTGTATTTTATGTTAAACTATTCACATTTTATTTGAGCAAAGGATATGCCTACACTCTTTATAATTCTAATTCCCTTTTAACAACGTACATTTTATCGTCCTTAAATCATTTATGTAGTAACTTTACAATTTCTCCTTTCTCTTTTATATTTTGTTTCTATTTTTATTTTGTTATTTTTATCTCATTTTTTTGTAAATTTTCGTGAAATATATGACAAAAGGTTGCAAAAAATATTTTTTTTTGCAACCTTTATCGTCTAATGATAGAAAAACTTTTTCCTTATACAATATAAATTTTAACTTTATATTGTGATAAAATATCATTTGTCTTTTAATGGGTTAAAATTTCTGCACCTGTTTCTGTTACAACAATCGTATATTCCCATTGAGCCGACAATTTGTGGTCTTCTGTATAAATCGTCCATCCATTATTGTCGTCACAAAATACTTCTTCTGTTCCTTCATTGATCATAGGCTCAATTGTAAATACCATACCTGGGACTAAAAGATAATCTGTCCCTGCCTTTCCCACATGGCAAACATAAGGATCTTCATGAAATTGAACTCCAACTCCATGCCCACCAATTTCACGAACAACCTCATATCCATTTTCCTTGGCATGATGATAAATTGCTTCTCCTAAATCCCCAAGATGCGCATATGGTTTTACAGTAGCAAGCCCTAGTTCTAAGCACTCTTTTGTAACACGCACTAATTTTTCCGCCTCTTTGGACACTTTTCCAATACAAAACATACGTGAAGCATCGGCATAATATCCATCTAAAATTGTCGTTACATCTACATTTATAATATCGCCTTCTTTTAATACAGTATCATCTGGAATTCCATGGCAAACTTGGTTATTAATCGAAGTACACACACTTTTTGGAAATCCTTCATAATTTAACGGAGCAGGAATCCCTCCATGACTAATTGTATATTCATGCACTAATGTATTAATATCATTTGTTGTCATGCCCGCTTGAATCTTTTCCCCTACCATATCCAAAATTTCCGTATTTAAAACCCCTGCTTTTCGGATACCTTCAATTTGTTCCTTTGTTTTGATCATTTCATGAGAAGGCACTAAATGACCTTCTTGTGCATATCTTTGTAACTTATCATCAAATGACAAATGACAACTTTTATATTTTTTTCCACTGCCACACCAGCAAGGCTCATTTCTTCCAATTTTCATAGTTTTCATTCCTTTCTTTTATTTTCCCATCATTTAAAAGTGATTGTTTTGAAATTCTTTTATTATATCACCTTTTATGTAGGAATACTCTTTATCAAGTATACTCCTAATACCAAATGGTTACAAGAATTTATTTTCTCAATATTGTGTTCCTTCTACAAAGATGACGTAAACTACACAGATGACGCAAAAAAGGACAGGAGAACTTCCTGCCCTTTTCTTTTTGTTTCATTTAAAATTAATCTTCTTGTTTTGCCTTTTTAATCGCTTCTGCTAATTTCGGAACGATTACTTTTAAATCTCCAACAACACCAAGGTCTGCTACTTCAAAGATTGGTGCTGTTTCATCTTTATTAATTGCTACAATATAGTCTGCACTTTCCATACCAGCTACGTGCTGAATAGCTCCTGAAATACCACAAGCTACATATAGTTCTGGACGAACAGTTTTTCCTGTTTGACCTACCTGTTCATCTTTTGCAATCCAACCAGCATCAACACAAGCTCTAGAGGAAGCGATTTCTCCATCTAATGCTTCTGCTAATTCTTTGATCATAGCAAAACCTTCTGCATTACCGATACCACGTCCACCAGAAACAAGTCTTTTTGCCTCTGTAATATCCACTGCTTTATGTTCTGCTTTCACAACTTCACGGATTTTTACATTCATATCAGCATTTGTAAATGTCACAGGGAATTCTTTTATTTCTCCTGTTCTTGTAGCATCTTCAGCTAATGCTTTCATAACACCTGGACGAACCGTTGCCATTTGTGGACGGAAATCTGCACAAAGAATTGTCGCCATAATGTTTCCACCAAACGCTGGACGAGTCATTCTTAATAACTTTGTTTCTTCATCGATTTCAAGTCCTGTACAGTCTGCTGTCAAACCTGTATGAACTCTTGCAGAAACACGTGGTGCTAAGTCACGTCCGATAGAAGATGCTCCATAGAGCATAATTTCTGGTTCTTCGGCTTTAATAATCTCATAAATCGCTTTTGTATATGGCTCTGTTACATATTCTGCTAATATTGGATCATCTACTACGATAACTTTATCTGCACCATGTTTAATTAATGTTTCTGCTTTTTCTTTGATTCCTGAACCTAAAAGAACTGCTACTACTTCCTGAGAAAGTGCATCTGCTAACTCTCTTGCTTTTCCAATTAACTCGATACCGACTTTCTGGATTTCGCCATCTCTTTGCTCAGTAAATACATATACGTTTTTACTCATTGTAAAAGTTCCTCCTATTCCTAATCACAAATTAAATAATATATTTTTCTTAATTTCGCAACGATTGCTTCAACGGCTTCATCTGCAGAGAGATCTTTCAATACTTCACCAGCACCTTTTGCTTGTTTTGTGAAGGATTTTGCCACTCTTGTAGGTGAACCTTTTAAACCAATATTAGCAGTATCTACATAACCTTCTAAATCAGCAAGTCCCCATACTTTTACTTCTTTTTCTCTGTAAGCATCAAATACTCCGCCTACAGACATATATCTTGGTTCTGCTAATTCTGCTAATGCTGTGATTAAGCAAGGAGTTTTTATTTCAATAATATGATAACGATCTTCAAATTGTCTTTGAACAACTAATGTATGTTCATCTTCTACTTCAAGTTTTTCTGCATAAGAAACCTGTGGAATTCCTAAATGCTCTGCAATCTGAGGTCCTACTTGTGCAGTATCTCCATCGATTGCCTGACGTCCTGTAATAATAACATCATAATCCCCAATTTTCTTTAATGCTGCTGCAATTGTAGAAGAAGTAGCCCATGTATCCGCTCCACCAAAGGCTCTATCGGATACTAAAATAGCCTCATCACATCCCATAGCTAATGCTTCTCTTAAAGCAACATCCGCTTGAGCTGGTCCCATGGATACAACAGTTACTGTGCTTCCTGGGCATTTTTCTTTTAACTGTAAAGCTGCTTCGATACCCGCTTTATCATCTGGGTTAATAATACTTGGAACACCATCACGGATTAATGTATTAGTTACAGGATCCAGTCTTACTTCTGTTGTATCTGGTACCTGTTTTGCACAAACAACGATTTTCATCTTTTTTATTCTCCTTCCAAAAAACTATTTAAACATAGCGCCACTGATTACCATCTTCTGAACTTCTGTCGTTCCTTCATAGATCTCTGTAATCTTAGCATCTCTCATCATTCTTTCGATTGGATATTCTCTTGTATAGCCGTATCCACCGAATAACTGTAGACATCTTCTTGTTACATCACTTGCATTATCAGCTGCAAATAATTTTGCTGCTGCTGCCAATGTTGTATAAGGTTTTCCTTCTTGTTTTCCCATAGCAGCTCTATATACTAATAATTGAGCCGCATCTGTAGAAGCTTTCATGTCTGCAAGTTCGAATGCAGTATTTTGGAATTTTGCAAGTGCACGACCGAACTGTTTTCTTTCTTTTACATATTTTACAGTTTCATCAATTGCACCTTCTGCAAGACCAAGTGCCTGAGAAGCAATACCAATACGTCCTCCATCAAGTGTCTTCATAGCAATTGCGAAGCCTTTTCCTTCTTTACCAAGTAAATTCTCTTTTGGTACAATACAGTTCTCCATAATTAATTCACAAGTAGAAGAACCTCTAATACCCATTTTTCTTTCATGTTTTCCAACGGAGAATCCTGGGAAATCTCTTTCTACGATAAACGCTGAGATTCCTCTTGTTCCTTTTGATTTATCTGTCATAGCAAAAATGATAAACACATTTGCATAACCAGCATTTGTAATGAAGATCTTACTACCATTTAACACATAGTGATCTCCTTCTAATACAGCCTTTGTCTGCTGTCCTGAGGCATCTGTACCAGCACCTGGTTCTGTTAAACCAAATGCTCCAATCCATTCGCCGGAACATAATTTTGGAAGATATTTTTGTTTCTGTTCTTCTGTTCCATGCTCAAAAATTGGTGCGCAGCATAAAGAAGTATGAGCGGAAACAATAACACCTGTTGTACCACAAACTTTAGAAAGTTCTTCTACACACATAATGTAAGAGAGATAATCTGCTCCCTGTCCGCCATATTGTTTTGGAAATGGAATCCCTAACATTCCATACTTTGCTAATTTTTTTACTGTTTCCACTGGAAACATTTCCTTTTCGTCAACTTCTTCTGCAAGAGGTTTTACTTCATTTTCAGCGAACTCTCTATACATTTGCTGTACTAGTAAATGCTCTTTAGATAAATTAAAATCCATTTGTTTATTTCCTCCTTGTCCTAATGAACGATATTTCTAATATAAAAGGTGTGTGATAATAAAAATTGTGTGATCTTATTTGCTATAATCGTAGAATCCAATGCCAGTTTTTCTTCCTAATTTACCTGCACGGACCATTGTTTTTAATAAACGAGCTGGTCTATATTTTGGATCTCCTGTTTCAGCATATAACGTATTCATAATATGTAATACAGTATCATTACCAATTAAATCGGATAAAGCTAAAGGTCCCATTGGGTGGTTTGCACCAAGTTTCATCGCTTTGTCAATATCTTCAACAGAAGCTAAACCTTCCTCTAATACAACAATACCTTCGTTAATCATAGGAATTAAAATTTTGTTTACAACGAATCCAGGTCCTTCTTTTACATCAATTGGATCTTTTCCAATTTCAACAGCCATATTGTATACAAAATCTCTTGTTTCATCTGATGTTTCATGACCTTTAATTACTTCTACTAATTTCATAACAGTTGCTGGATTGAAGAAGTGCATACCAACTACTTTATCTGGTCTACTTGTTGCGGATGCAATTTCTGTGATAGAGATTGAAGAAGTATTTGTTGCAAAGATTGTTTCTGGTTTGCAGATTTTGTCTAACTCAGCAAATACAGCTTTTTTCACTTCGATTTTTTCTACGATCGCTTCTACGATTAAATCACAATCTGCTGCTGCATTAATATCAGTAGATGTAGAAACATTTGCTAAAATAGTTGCTTTTGTTTCTTCTGTATATTTTCCTTTTGCAACTAATTTATCAATTCCTTTTTGTAATTTTGCCATAGAATTTGCAAGAATTTCTTCTGTCATATCACGGAAAATAACCTGATGACCAGCTTTTGCCATTACATGTCCAATATCAAGACCCATCTGTCCAGCGCCAATGATTAATACTTTACTCATTTTAAATATCCTCCATTCATTCTATCCTATTTATTTGCAAATTTTTCAGGTTTTCTTTTTTCAACAAATGCTGTCATAGCCATTTTTTGATCTTCTGTAGCGAAACAAGCACCAAATGCTTCTGCTTCAATCATAGTACCTGTATGAATGTCTGTCTGCATACCTGCATTAATTGCTGCTTTTGACTGACGAACTGCTACTTGTGCATTTTTTGCAATTGCTTTTGCCATTTCAATAGCCGCATCTACAACTTCACCTTTTGGAACTACTTTGCTTACAAGTCCAATTGCTAATGCTTCATCTGCTTTAATATTATTTGCTGTAAAAATTAACTCTTTTGCTTTTGACATTCCAACAATACGAGCAAGTCTTTGTGTTCCTCCAAACCCTGGAGTAATTCCAAGACCAACTTCTGGTTGACCAAAAATTGCATTTTCAGAAGCAAGTCTAATATCACAAGCACTTGCTAGTTCACACCCACCACCTAAAGCGAAGCCATTGACTGCAGCGATAACAGGTTTTGTCATATTTTCCACTTTTAAGAAAACATCATTTCCAAAACGACCAAATTGTTTTCCTTGTGCTGCATTAAAATCTTTCATCTGAGAAATATCTGCACCAGCTACAAATGCTTTTCCCGCACCTGTAATAATAGCTACATAAGCTTCTTCATTATTTTCTACCTCATCAATTGCCTTGCTTAAATCAGCAAGAACTTGGTCATTTAATGCATTTAATGCTTCTGGTTTATTAATTGTGATCACTGCAATATTTTCATTTACTTCCACTAATACATTAGACATAATTTGTCCTCCTACTTCATACGTCCCTAGTCCATGAATAATAAAAAACAATCCTTATTTTTTATATTCAGCAATGTTTAAATACATGACTCATCTCGTCTTTTATTCAAACATTGCTTTATGTAACGAGAATTTTTTATGATTTATTAGAAAAATTAATTTCTTTCTACGATAACAGTTGTTCCCATTCCACCACCGATACATAAAGTAGCAAGACCGATCTTACTGTCACGTTTTTCCATTTCATGTAATAATGTAACTAAAATTCTAGCTCCAGAACAGCCGATTGGATGTCCAAGTGCAATGGCTCCACCATTTACATTTGTTTTTTCTGGATCAAATCCTAATTCATTGCAAACTGCGATAGCCTGCGCTGCAAACGCTTCATTTGCTTCAATTAAATCAAGATCATTTGCTGTTAAACCAGCTTTTTCAAGAGCTTTTTTGCAAGAAGCAATTGGTCCAAGTCCCATAACAGATGGATCCACCCCACCAGATGCATAAGAACGAATGGTTGCCATTGGTTTTGCTCCTAATTTATCAGCCATCTCTTTAGACATAACAACTAACATTGCAGCACCATCATTGATTCCTGATGCATTACCAGCTGTTACTGTTCCGTCTTTTTTGAATGCTGGACGAAGTTTTGCAAGTTTTTCTACTGTTGTTCCAGCCTTTGGATATTCATCCGTATCTACGATAATTGGCTCCCCTTTTCTCTGAGGAACTGCTACTGGTACAATTTCATCTTTAAAACGACCAGCTTCAATGGCTTTTACTGCTCTTTCTTGGCTTCTTGCAGCAAATTCATCTTGCATTTCTCTTGTGATTCCATATTGTTCTGCAACATTTTCTGCTGTAATACCCATATGATAATCATTGTAAGCATCCCAAAGTCCATCTTTAATCATGGTATCTACTAATTCTCCATGTCCCATACGAAGTCCAAATCTTGCTTTTGGGATTGTATATGGAGCACAGCTCATACTTTCTGTACCACCGCAAAGAACAATATCTGCATCTCCTGCTTTAATCATCTGTGCAGCAAGGCTTACAGAACGGAGACCAGAACCGCATACTTTATTGATTGAAAAGGCTGGAACTTCCTTTGGTACTCCTGCTTGGATAATTACTTGTCTTGCAACATTTTGTCCAAGACCAGAACTTAATACATTCCCGATAACTGCTTCATCGATAATGGCTGGATCAATCCCTGCTCTTTTAATTGCTTCGACAGCGGCAATTTTACCAAGTTCTACAGCACTTACATTTTTAAAAGCTCCACCTAAAGAACCAATCGCTGTTCTAACTGCTGATACGATTACTACATCTCTCATTTTTCTAATCTCCTTTTCTTTATCTCAATTTTTTGCAACCAAATGGTAAAAGAAGAATTCCTCACTTTCCTCTTTAGCCCTTATCAACTTATGTTGACACTCATCATCGTCTGTAAACGATAAGAAACATGTTTCTCACGTTCACAAGCAGTCGTCATATAAGAGCATAAATGCTCTTGAATGAGTCATCGCTTTCTCGTAAATGAAAATCTTGCCATTTTCTTTTACATCATACTCTACAAACAATGGATTTTAATTTTTATTTTATTTCCTACTTATAGTTTGCAGAAAATTACTTAGTAAAGAATTTGTTTGCTTTCTTTTCCAACCTTTCCCCACGAAAGTTTAAAAAATTTTATATTCTAGACAACTCTTTACACAATATTTATAAAGCAATTATCGTGCCAACTTTTGAAACGACGATTTTACGTCGCTCTTGATAATAAATTAACAAAATAAATGTATTGTTTTTAGGACACATCCATACAATGTGTATTGTTTTTAGGACATTTTTATATTATCTTTTGAAACCTTTTCTTTTCTTTTTTTTTTAATTATGTTAAAATTTGAACAGAAAGTCAAAATCTTAGAAAGGAATGGTTTTAGTATGACAAATGAACTTTCTCCTATCATCTTAAGAGCAATTGATTCCACCTATCCCTTTATTGTAATTAATTTAGAAGGAACCGTTATCTATGTAAATGACAACTATGCCAAGCTACTCGGAATCCCTCGCAAAAAGGCACTTGGTAAATCCATTACACAGTTACTTCCAAATTTAAAATTAAAAAAAGTTCTAGCTACAGGGAAAGAAGAAAAAGGTATTTTAGTCACCTTTTTTAATAAAACGAAACAGACAGAGTATACTATGATCTGCAATAATTTTCCTATTTATGAAGAAGAAGAAATTGTTGGCGCGATTAGCACAACAACATTTACGAGCTTAGAAGAGTTAAACTTAATTAATCAAGAGATTACAAAATTAAAAGAAGTAAATGAAACTTATCGACATCAGCTAAATGAATTAAGAGATAACCGTTATTCTCTTAACAATGTTTTAGGTGACTCTCCTGCTATGCAAGAGCTAAAAGAGCTTGTATTAAAAATTGCAAATTCCAATTTATCTATATTAATTACTGGAGAAACAGGGACAGGGAAAGAAGTTTTCGCAAATGCTATCCATCAATTAAGCAGTCGTAGTGAAAATCCATTTGTAAAAATCAATTGTGCTGCAATTCCTAAAGATTTATTGGAGTCCGAACTTTTTGGTTATTCAGAAGGCGCCTTTTCTGGTGCGGCAAAAGGTGGAAAAATCGGAAGATTTGAATTAGCAAATGGAGGTACTATTTTATTGGACGAAATTGGAGAAATGCCTCTTTCCTTACAATCGAAACTTCTTCGTGTTATTCAAGAACGAGAATTAGTTCGTGTAGGTGGACTAAAAACAATCAAATTAAATGTTCGAATTATTTGTAATACAAATAAAAATTTGGAAGAAATGGTTTCAGAAGGAAAATTTAGAGAAGATCTCTATTATCGTATTAATGTTGTAGAATTACCTCTTCCTCCACTCCGTGAACATTTAGAAGATATCCCCATCTTGTGCCAACATTTTATTGAAACTTCCAATAAAAGTAATGGGCTTAATGTGACAAGTATTCATCCAGACGTATATCCATTTTTACAAAGTTATCGCTGGAAAGGAAATATTCGAGAGCTAGAACACTGTATAGAACGAGCTTGTGTTATGTGTGGCTTTGGAGAACTTCAAGTGGAACATTTTAAATTTTTAATTCCTAGAATTGAAAAAGATAAAGAACAGAGAAACGAACAAGTACTTCTTCCTCATGCTACATTAAAAAGTAAAAAAAATGAATACGAAAAAGAAGAAATTTTAAAAGCCCTAGCTATTACAAAAGGAAATAAATCCGCTGCTGCAAAATACTTAAATATTAGTCGAAGTGTTTTTTATACTAAGCTAAAGGCCTATGATCTTTTATAGGTTGTAATGTTTCTTTCTTTTTTTGTATCATGCTTTTATCTCTTTTGTTTTACATAAAGTGTGCATTGCAGCTGTTTTATTACACTTCTTTACTTTTAGCAATGCACACTTTGCTCTATCAAATGTTCTTTGCAGCTGTTTTTTCATCGTCTTCTTTTTTGTGAATCATAAAAAATTCTGTTTTCGGCTCCATGATTTTTTTCAAACAATAATTTGTATAATCCAAATCACGAATAGTATTAGCAATCATCAATGCTTTATCTTTTTGTTCTCCTACCTGAAAAAGTGTAATTTGCTCTAATAATTTTTCTAACTCTGGTTCTTCTCTACAGCGTAAAACCCCCCTTTTTTGAACCTTATCATAAAAACATTTTTGTACTTCTTCTCTCTTTTTTTCTTTATCAGAAAAAAAGTCTCCTTGTTGTATTTCATCCGAAAAATAAAAATATAAAACTCTTGTATGACTCGTTTCTATAAAACAAATAGTCACTTTTAAAACGAGAAGTTCATCTTCATTGTTACACCATGTCCCAAAAACTCCAATTTCATACTGCTCTTCCTCGATCTCATAAATTCCATAACAAGGTTTTGAAAATCCAATACAAATTTCTTGCCTTTTTTGGTCTTCTTCTACAATCAAAATAATTTCTTTTTCTTCCCCATTTCTTCTTTGAAGTTCAAATTGCGTAATCCCTTTTGAATAGGTTCCGTGCATGACTTGTAAAAATAATGGGAGAATTCCTCCAATGGCCTGTGCTGTTTTATATTTTTTTCCAAGTATATCCTCTATTTTTCCCATATTTTCTATGGATTTCTTTATCTGTTCTTCTTTTCTCTCCTGAATTTTCATAGAGATATTTTCTACTGTTTCCGATATTCTCTCTTTTTGTTTTTCCTTCTTTCTTTTATGAAAAATCCTGTCAATCGTCTCTTTCCATCCATATTCCCTTATTTCTTTTCCATTTTCTTCGCTTTTATTTGACTGAACCTCTTTCCTCTCCTCCCAATTAGGTTCTTCATAAAATTGTTCTAAAAATATCGGCTTATATCTATAAAAACATTTTTCTTTATACTGCTTTAAACACTGTTGATAATACTGACTTCTTGGTTCAAAAAAGGTTTCTTCTTTTTGTTCTTCTGATAAAAATACTCGTTTCTCCCCAAAATAATGCATAACAATGTCAAATAAATAGCTTTTTGGAAAAAAATTCGGACTACCAGCCATTGTAATTACAATCGATTTTGTATCTGGAAATAAAAAAACATTTTGTCCAAACATTCCATTAAACTGATAACCTCCCTTTACAGAAGTCATCCAAACCTGATAGCCATATCCATATTCGCTAATGGATTTTGGCGTCTCAATCTGTTTTTGTACCGACCGTTCCATATAACTTTTTGCTATCAATTGTTCTCCGTTCCACAGCCCTTTTTGCAAATAAAGAGCTCCAATTTTTGCCACATCTTCTGTCGTTAAACTAAGGCCCCATCCTCCTTTTTCAATTCCCTTTGGACACTTCTCCCAAAAAACATTTACAATCTCCATTTTTTGAAACAACTTTTCTTCTAAATAATCCACTAACCCTTTTCCTGTTTTTTCTACAACAATCGCTGATAATAAATAGGAATTTAGACTATTATAAAAAAATTTTGTTCCTGGCTCAAATAGAACTCCAGAAGATAAACAGCCTTTTACCCAGTCTTCTTCAAATAAGGAGCTTGCCTCATTAAATGCAATTCCAGAACTCATTGTAAGTAAATGTTCCACTGTGACTCTCTTCATTTTTCCTCGAAATGCTATCTTTTTTCCACTAAAAATACTTGTAACCTTCTCATCTAATTTAATCTGCCCATCAGTAAAAAGCAATCCAATTGCAAGATTCGTAACGCTTTTACAAAGAGAATGAGAAATATGCCAATCTTCTTTTCGATAAGGAGAAAAAGCCGTTTCTAGTATCACTTTTCCATTTACTAAAATCATAATTTCATGAAGGCTAGCTTCTATATTTTCTGCCATATCTTTTAGAAAATATAGAAGTTCTTTAGAAGAAACTCCCACATTTTCTGGATTTGCTCTTTCAAATAATACATTCTTCTCTTTTTTACTCTGTAATCGCTTTTCTTCTCGCCCTTTTAAAACATGAATCTCTTTTTCTTCTCCTTTTAATAATTTCATCAGTAATTCTGCCGTTTTTAACTGTGTTTTTAATTCCATCTCCTTGCCCCTTTCCACTACCTTTTTTATTAAAAATTTCTTTCATGATAATGGATTTATCAAAAAAAATCCATAAAATGTATTCATTATTTATTAAGAGCTTCTCCTAAAAGTCTATCATACAACCATAAAAAGGTGTGATTTGTGAGGAATTTCCTATAGCATAAAAAAAGAGCTGTTACAAAATAAATGATTTCTCCAAGATATTAGCATCGACTTTCTTCACTATTTCTTATCTCATTGAAATTTTATATTTTGTGACAGCATTCTTTTGTCTATTATATTCAATTTTCTAAACTACAAACATGTTTAGCATTACATAAGTGGTGCAAACAGCCTTAAAATTCTTCCTGCTACCCGTTCTTTTAATGCCAATGTCTTACACATTTCCTTTGTAATCAGCATACATTTTTTTAACGTATTTTCATAGTCTTCTTCAATTTTATCGATCTCGCTATTTTGATATAAATAAGTAGCGTCTTCAAAATGTAAATAAAGGCTTCTGAAATCTAAGTTAATTGTTCCAACAACTGCTTCTTCTCCATCGACAATAAAAGTTTTTGCATGAACAAAACCTGGGGTGTATTCATAAATTTTTACACCTGCATCAATTAACTCTCCATAATAAGTTTTTGCCAACACAAATGCATACCACTTATCTGGAATATGAGGCATAATAATCTTTACATCAACACCACTTTTTGCTGAGAAAATTAGAGCCCGAAGCATTTCATTATCAAGAATTAAATATGGCGTCATAATATGCACATAATGTTTTGCCCGATAGATCATATTTATATAAACTTCTTCACCGACGTTTTCTTCATCAAAAGGACTATCGCCATATGGCATAACAAACCCATCATCAACTACCGCCTTTTCTTGATCCACATAGCATAAATACTTCTCATAATCCTCCTCTTTTTTTTCTGTAATATTCCACATTTGAAGAAACATTATGAGAAAGGAACGTACAGCTTCTCCTTTTATCATGATCGCATTATCTTTCCAGTGGCCGAAACGAACCTTTTTATTAATATACTCGTCTGCTAAATTGACACCTCCTGTAAAAGCAACTTTACCATCTATTACAACTATCTTTCGATGATCGCGATTATTTTGATGGCTTGAAAGTACAGGACGAATCGGTGAAAAAATCTTACTTTTAATCCCAAACTCTTGTAATGTTTTTGGATAATTATAAGGAAGCATCGTGACGGAACACATTCCGTCATACATAAAACGAACTTCGACACCTTTTGATGCCTTTTCAATCAAAATATCCAGAATCGTATTCCACATATACCCTTCTTCCACAATGAAATATTCCATAAAGATAAAATGCTTTGCTTGTCGTAACTGGTTAATCAATTCTTCAAATTTCTTTTCTCCGATTGGAAAATAAGTTACAGAACTATTTTTATAAATAGGATAACCACCTTTTTTTCCAACATAATAGGCGAGATTTGAAATTTGAATATCTTTTTCTTTCACCTCTAAAAATGTTTGCTCATCTTGTTGTAAATAAGGTTCTGTCTTGTGCAATAACTCTCGTAAACGATAGGCTATCATCTTTGGTGCAAGCTGTGTCTGCATAAATAAGTAAAACAATACTCCTCCTACTGGAAA
The DNA here is from genome assembly GCA_905214925.1 of uncultured bacterium. Taxonomy (GTDB): domain Bacteria; phylum Bacillota; class Clostridia; order Lachnospirales; family Lachnospiraceae; genus Scybalomonas. The sequence goes on from CAJMOB010000039.1 coordinate 15,579, forward strand.
AACTAACACAGGAACAATCCAAGCTAATTTTATCATTGGATTACTTCTCTCATTAATAATTGCAATGACAGTTAATACTGTCACAACTAAAAAGAAGCCATAAAAATAAACCGATCGTTCCCTCAGCCAGTCGAAAGCTGCAATAATTAAACCTATTTGTAAAATCACCAAAAGTACAATGATGGCTATTCGACTAAACAAAATTTTTGTTAGGCCTTTTAACTTTCGCTTCACTTTTTTCTTATGTACTTTTACATCCATCTGCCTCACTCCTTTTTAACTTCAGCCTTTGTAGAGAAATGAAAATTTTGATTTTAAAATACTCGGCTCTAAGCGCAAAAGGCTTTCAAACTAAGAGAATTTTTTAAAACTTGGATAATAACGTAAAAAAGCTTTTCCTAAAATTTTATCCTTTTTCACATAAGTATTTTCCCAATCTCTAGAGTCTCCAGAATGATTTCGATTATCTCCTAGCATAAAATAACTGTCTTCTGGAACTTTATATGGTCCAAAATCTTCTTCTGCTGGTTCTTTTATATAAGGTTCTTTTAATGCTTCTCCATTTACATAGACAACACCATCTTTTCCTTCTACAGTATCTCCAGGTGTTCCAATCACTCTTTTTATATAAAGCTCTTCTTCATTATCTGGATAATGAAACACAACAATATCTCCTCTTTGTGGTTCTGAAAACCAATAGGCAGTTCGAAGAGCGATTAAACGATCCTGTGTCATAATTGTATTTTCCATTGATCCTGATGGAATTTCAGCATTAACAATTAATCCTTTACTAATAAATAATCCAAGACCTAGAGCGAATATAATTGTCACTATCCAACTAACAATCTCTTTTTTGATTGAATTATTTTTCTCTTTCTTTTCCCTTATTCCTTTTATCACGCACTCCCCCCTTCTTTCTGATACTCTATTGTCTTATACTCTTACTAACGAATGGATAAGCTCTTAAAACTAAGAAAACTTTTTAAAACTTGGATAATAACGTAAAAAAGCTTTTCCTAAAATTTTATCCTTTTTCACATAAGTATTTTCCCAATCTCTAGAGTCTCCAGAATGATTTCGATTATCTCCTAGCATAAAATAACTGTCTTCTGGAACTTTATATGGTCCAAAATCTTCTTCTGCTGGTTCTTTTATATAAGGTTCTTTTAATGCTTCTCCATTTACATAGACAACACCATCTTTTCCTTCTACAGTATCTCCAGGTGTTCCAATCACTCTTTTTATATAAAGCTCTTCTTCATTATCTGGATAATGAAACACAACAATATCTCCTCTTTGTGGTTCTGAAAACCAATAGGCAGTTCGAAGAGCGATTAAACGATCCTGTGTCATAATTGTATTTTCCATTGATCCTGATGGAATTTCAGCATTAACAATTAATCCTTTACTAATAAATAATCCAAGACCTAGAGCGAATATAATTGTCACTATCCAACTAATAATCTCTTTTTTAATTGAATTATTTTTCTCTTCTTTTTCTCTCGTTCCTTTCATATACTACAGTTTCCTTTCTTTTGCCACTTTATTTTCTTGCACACTCACTGGCATCTCCAATTAATATTGCAAGTCCATGTTCTAATGTATCCAAAATACAATCTAAATTTTCTTTCACTGCTTTTGGACTTCCTGGCATATTTATAATTAATGTTTGATTTCGTATTCCAGCAGTGGCTCTACTTAACATAGCTCGATTTGTAATTTTCATACTATAAGCTCTCATCGCTTCTGGAATTCCTGGAACCATTCGATCACAAACTGCATTTGTAGCTTCTGGTGTGCGATCTCTCATAGAAAACCCAGTTCCTCCTGTTGTTAAAATTAAATTCATATGTTTTTTGTCAGCCATCTCAATCATAGCCTCTTCTAACAGATCCTGTTCATCTGCAACAATGCAATATTCTTTCACTTCATATCCATTGGCTGTCATAATCTCTTTTATGATAGCTCCACTGAGATCCTCTCGTTCACCTTTTGAACCTTTATCACTTGCAGTTATAATTCCCACTGTATACATATTGATCCTCCTTTCTATCTTTCAAACGTTGTTTTACCTGCAAAACCCTTGCATTTCATTATAAACTACTTCTTCTAAATCCGCAACCTAAACGATGAGAAACACTCCTTGCCGTCCCTTAAACCATGAGAATCACTTTGTGAACCTCTCACATTCATAACAATCGTCAAAAATCTCCTTTAGAAAAACTGAAAACTTCGTTTCCATTTTCTAAATTCGCTATTTTCCTCGTTGTCTTTTCATAAACCAAAATATCCACAGAGAAATAGTCTTCTATTTCTCTGTGGATAATCTAGCATTATTTTTTCTTTTTAGCGTATGGAGTATTCACAAGCGGTAACACTGTACGATATTCTCCATCTTTTTTATAATAGGCTCCTTGTACTGCTGGTGCTGTTGGAATTGAAGTGATCTCTCCAATTCCAATCGCTCCTCCTGCATATGGAATTCCTGGTTTTTCTACAATAATACTTTCTACTTCTGGAACTTTATTTGCCTTAAATAGTCCTAATGTACCATATTTTGCTGTTGGTTTTCCATGATCAAGTGGGAAGTCTTCTGTTAAGGCATATCCTAATGACATAACAACTCCACCTTCAATCTGTCCTTCAACAGAAATTGGATTAATCGCTTTTCCTACATCATGGGCTGCTACTACTTTTTTCACAGTACCATCTTCATTTAAAGCAACCACTTGTGTAGCATATCCATATGCAACATGAGATACAGGGTTTGGTACATCGGATCCCATTGCATCTGTTTTCGCAAGATATTCTCCATAGAATTCTTGGCCATTTAAACTTGAAAGTTCTCCATCCCCTAACGCTTCTATTAATTTTTCAGCGGCTCTTCTACAAGCCTCTCCTGTTACAAGCGTCTGTCTAGAACCTGATGTTGTTCCAGAATCTGGAGAATTTCCTGAATTTGCACGATCATACTCCACTTTTTCTTTTGGTAAGTTCGTTGTTGTACAAGTGATCTGTGTTAAAACGGTTCCAAGCCCTTGACCGATACAAGAAGCTCCAGAACGGATATGGACTTTTCCATCTTCCACCGCTAAAATAACACGTCCCCAGTCTGGAAGACCAACACCAACACCTGCATTTTTCATAGCACAAGCAATTCCTGCATATGGTTCAGATTCATAAAATTCTTTTACAGCTTCTAATGTTTCAGCAAGTCCAGTTGCTGGATCAGCAATCTGTCCATTTGGAAGTACCTGTCCTGGACGAATCGCATTTTTATAGCGGATTTCCCAAGGAGTAAGTCCTACTTCTTCTGCTAATAAATTAATAAGACATTCTGTAGCAAAACAACTTTGTGTTACACCAAAACCTCTAAAAGCTCCTGCTGGTGGATTGTTTGTATACACTGCCTTTCCATCAATATCAATTGTCTGATAGTTATATGGTCCTGCTGCATGAGTACAAGCTCTTTGAAGTACTGGACCACCAAGAGAAGCATAAGCTCCTGTGTCAGCAACAAGAGTTGCTTTTAATGCTGTAAAATTACCTTCTTCATCACAACCAAGAGTAAATTCCATATCCATTGGATGACGCTTTGGATGAACTAAAATACTTTCTTGTCTTGATAATTTTACCTTTACAGGACGTTTTAAATAATAAGTCAATAATGCTGCTTGATGTTGAACGGTAACATCTTCTTTTCCGCCAAATCCACCACCTACAAGTTTGTTTTCAATATATACTCTTTCTGGTTCAAACCCAAGCATAATAGAAACTTCTTTTCTTGTATCATAAGTTCCTTGATCTGTAGTATAAACTTTAATTCCATCTTTATAAGGGAAGGCAATCGCACATTCAGGCTCTAAAAATGCATGTTCTGTAAATGGAGTAGAGAATTTTTTTGTCACTACATGTTTTGATGCTTTTAACACTTCATCTGCATTTCCTCTTACTAGATGTTCGTGTGCCAATAAATTTCCAGACTTATGAACAAGAGGTGCATCTTCTTTTAATGCTTCCCATGGATTAAAGACGGCTGGTAACTCTTCATATTCCACTTCAATTAACTTCTTCGCTTCTTCAAGGATTTCCGGAGTTTCTGCAGCTAAAATACAAATGGCATCGCCTAAATATCTTGTTGTATCTCCAACACCAATCATTGTATCCCAATCTTGTTTTAAATGTCCAACTTTATTATTACCTGGCACATCTTCTGCTGTTAAAACAGCTAATACTCCTTTTAAAGCTTTTGCCTTCTCTGTATGGATTGCTTTTACAATCGCTCTAGGATATGCACTTCGAATGGAGCTACCATAAACCATACCTTCCATTTCTACGTCATCTACATATTCACCATATCCCAAGACTTTTTCTCTTACATCGACACGATGAACCCGATTTCCAATTTTCCAATCCTCTTCTTGCTCTGGAAGTTTTCCACCTTCTCTAAAAATTTTAGCAGCTAATTCAATGGCATCTACAATTTTCTTATATCCTGTACAACGACAGATATTGTTTCGAAGTGCAAATGCAATTTCTTCTCGTGTTGGGTTTAAGTTAGTATCCAATAATGCTTTTCCGCACATTACCATACCCGGAATACAAAAACCACATTGCACAGCTCCAGCTTCTCCAAAAGCATATACATATACTTCTTTTTCTTGTTCAGACAATCCTTCTACTGTAACAATATTCTTTCCTTCAAATTTAGATACTGGTAATACACAAGACTTTGTTGCTTTTCCATCTACTAAAATAGTACAAGTACCACAAGCACCTTCACTACACCCATCTTTTACAGATTTTAATTTCAACTCATCTCTTAAATATTGAATCAACTTTTGATCCTTTTCCACTTCCCGTTCAATTCCATTTACAATTAAATGATACATACTATCACCCAATTAACCTTTCCTTATTTCGATTATGTTTTTTGCTGTTCCCAATACTTTAAAGCCAATTTTTATAAAAAATTTATTTAAAGCTCAAAATTATCCTTATAAAGAAACCGCTATCTTCTATCACTTTTACACAGACTAAAAACAGCCTTTTCTACTTACATATCTTCCTCTATTTTCTAAAATTAGTTCGCCATTTTCTACAACTAATTCTCCATTTAATAGGACATGTTTTGCTTGCCCCTTTACTGTAATTCCCTCATATGGAGTGTAGTCTGTATTATAATGCTGATTTTCTTGATGAATCACATGAGAAACACTTGGATCCCATACAACAATATCTGCATCACTTCCGACCATAATTGCCCCCTTTTGTGGATACATTCCATATTGTTTTGCTACATTTTCTGAACAAAGTTCACTAAATTGTTCTAAGGAAATTCTTCCTTCTTCGACACCATAAGTATAAAGAAGCTCTACTCTATTTTCTACCCCTGGCATTCCACCTGGAATTTTTGTAAAATCATCTTTCCCAAGTGTCTTTTGTCCCTCAAAATTAAAGCTACATTGATCAGTTGCGATTGTATCAACTTCCCCATTTTCAATGGCTTCCCAAAGTGCATCGATATCCTCTTGCTTTCTAAGAGGTGGAGAAATAATATATTTAGCCCCTTCATAATTTGGTAAGGAATACACTTCATCTGTAAATAACAAATATTGTGGGCAAGTCTCTACAAACACTTTTTGACCTTCGGCTCTTGCTTTTCTAATTTCTTCTAACCCCAATTTTGTGCTCAAATGAACGACACATACTGGAACTCCTGCTTTTTTCCCTAATTCTAAATATTCTTTTACCGCTTTCGCTTCTGCTTGTGCTGGCTTAGAAATTGGATGTGCTGCTGGTGTATTATGTCCTAACTTCTTCTGCTCTTCAACACCTTCTTTGATCATTTTGTCATCTTCACAATGACATCCAACGAGACCTCTTACTTTTCCTGTCTCTTTTAAAATATCTAAGATCTCTTCATTATTTGTTCGAAGTGCATCATACGCCATATAAACTTTAAAAGAGGTAACTCCAGCATCTGCCATATCTTTGATTTCTTTTTTTAATGAATCATTCCATTCTGTAAAAGCCATATGATATGCATAATTACAAGAAGATTTTCCATCAGACATTCTATGCCAGTTTTCCAACCCCTCTTTTAAACTTTCTCCACGGAACGCTGTTGCAAAATCAATTACTGTTGTTGTTCCGCCAATAATAGCTGCCTTTGTACCATGATAAAAATCATCTGGTGACACGGTTGCACCTGTATCCAATTCAAAATGCGTATGTGGATCAATAAATCCTGCAAACACATAGCAACCAGAAGCATCAATGACTTCATCTGCACCAAACAAATTTTCTCCAATGGCTGTAATTTTATTATCTTCTATCATAATATCAGCTTGAAATTTTCTTTTTCCAGTTACAATTGTTCCGCCTTTAATTAACTTCATACACATCCTTCTTTCTAAATCTTTGTTAATTATTATACAAACAATATTCCAAATAGCCCTTGTATTTGAAACCATATAGAACTATTTTTTATTTTTAATAAGATGAGAAACACATAAAAAGTGTTTCCCATCTCCAACTCTGAAAAGCTCACAAAGCTTACTTTTCATATTCACAGGCAGTCATCCTAAACCTTAAAACATAGCTTTTGACTGTCCTTTTTCATAAATGAAATTATCTTAATAAATAACTATAAGCATCAAACATTGCAAATACAATATTTTCTAAATCTTTTGGAAGTTTTGTTTCTGTAGCTCCTAACTCTGTATCAAATACTTCGCCAGCTAAACGAACACGGATCTTTTTATTCTCTTTATCAAGAACTGTAAATCCTTGGTTTTTGCTATCTTCAAAATCTGCCACATCATTAAAATATGTAAATTTGTCTAAGTATGGAGCACTGCTGTATGGGCAGAATGTTCTACAGTTACCGCATTCATTACACATACCATCCATATGTACAATCTGTAACTTGCCATCTGCTGTACGAACAGAGATGTTAGCACGGTTTGGACATACATCTACACAGTTTTCACAAACACAAGAACAGCTTAAGCAACGATTAGATTCTTTTTCTGGAGCTTCTGGCATTGCAAGAATACCTTTTTTCGCTCTGCAATCTTCTTCTTTATAATCATAACCTGCAATCGCTGGCTGAACTTTTGCTTTTTCTTCTGCTGCAATTGTAAGAGCAGCTCTTTGTGCATCTGCAATTGCTTCTACAACTGTTGCTGGTCCTCTTAAAGCATCACCAACTGCATAAACATTTTTCACATTTGTTCCAAATACTTTTTTCGTAACCGTTACTCCGTTTTCAGAATATAATTCTGTATCAACTTTTTCACCAACAGCTGCAATTACTGTATCACAGTCAACTGTAATTAATTCATCTGTCGCAACTGGAGAACGTCTTCCTGATGCATCTGGTTCCCCAAGTACCATTTTAACACAAACTAATTTTCCATCTTCTAATGATTTTGGAGCAGCTAATTCTAAGAATTCAACGCCATCTTCAATTGCAAATACTAATTCTTCTTCATCTGCAGGCATATATTTTTTCGTTCTTCTATAAACAATCGTTACTTTTTCAACACCTGGAAGACGTTTTGCAACTCTTGCTGTATCCATTGCTGTATTACCAGCACCAACTACAACTACATTTTTACCAACATTTACTGTTTCTGGGTTTTTCTTGCAAGCTTCTAAGAATTCAAGAACATCAATTGCTTCTCCTTTTTCTAATTCAACTGTACCTGGTTTCCAAGCACCTGTTGCAAATAAGAAGTATTCATATCCTTCTGCTTTTAATTCTTCAATAGAAGAAACTTCTGTATTTAATCGAACTTCTGCACCCATTCTTTCTACCAGCTGAACATCTCTATCGATATCTTCTGAAGAAATACGGAATTCTGGAATAACATGTTTTACAACTCCACCTAAAGAATCTCTCTTTTCAAAGATTGTTGATTTTACTCCATATCTTCCTAAGAAGTATGCAGCTGCCATACCAGCAGGACCACCACCAATAATTGCAACTTTTGCTTTTCCTTCTAATACAACTTGTGGAAGTTCTTCCATTAATTTGTCATAAGCATTTTTAGCTGCTACAAGTTTAGCTGCACGAATTTCAACAGATTCTTCATAGAAATTACGTGTACATTTTGTCATACATCTATGATTACAGATTGTACCTGTTACAAATGGTAATGGGTTCTTATCTGTGATCACTTTTAATGCTTCTAAATATTTTCCTTCTCCAACGTAAGCAACATAACTTGGAATATCCTGATGAATTGGACATCCTTCTGTACATGGAGCGATAAAGCAGTCTGTTAAAGGTACTTTATCTTCAATTTTACGTTCTGGAATTGGCTTAATTGGTTTTAAGTGATGTTTATCTGTTTTAGAAGACTCTGCTAATTCACTTAATTTCTGCACATCAGTTGCTTCGAATTTTTTATATTCCATTTTATCAAGAAGCTCTGCAACTTGTTTAAAACGATTATATCCACCAGTTTTTAATAAAGTAGTTGCCATTGTAATTGGCCATACATTGGATGCAAAAATTCTATCAATATTGAAGTAATCTGCACCACCAGAATAAGAAATACGAAGTTTTCCATTAAATTCTTTTGATAATTTATCTGCTAAAGAAATACTTAATGGGAATAATGCTTTACCAGACATATACATTTCGTCTGCTGCCATCACGTCTTTTGGATTGTTAACTGGGAATGTATTTGTGATTTTAACACCAAATTCTAATCCTCTTTCTTCACAAAGAGCCATTAAACGTTTAAACATTGGAATTGCATCTTCATATTGTAAATCATCTTTGAAATGGAAATCATCAAAATCCATGTAATCGTAACCCATTTCATCCATTGTTTTTCTTGCAAATTCATATCCAAGAAGAGTTGGGTTACATTTAATAAATGTATTTAATCCTTTTTCTGTAATTAAATATGTAGAAATCTTTTCGATTTCGCTTGGAGGACATCCATGTAATGTAGAAAGTGTAATAGAGTCACTAACAACTGGAGAGATAGATTCTACATATTCTGCATCTACGTTTTTAAAACGATCTAAGTTTGCTAATGCCCATGCTTTACATTCTTTAAAGATTTCTGTTCGGCTAGCATCTCTCATTCCTTCAATATAGTTATCAACCTTTTCTGTTGTAATACCAGCATAATCATAACCAACACTCATATTGAATACAAAACCATTTGGATCACCAAATCCAAATTCTTTTGCTAATAACTTACATGCAAACCAACCTTTTACATATTCTTCAAACGCCTCTGGTACGAATAATTCTGTTGACCATTCTGTATTATAACATTCATCTCTAGCATCAATACATGGTTTCATAACACAAGCAGAAAGTTCATCACCATCCATAACCTGTACTGTTTTTACTTCAAAAAATCTAGCACCTGCTACATAAGAAGCGATAATATTTTGTGCTAACTGTGTCGCTGGTCCAGCAGCTGGTCCAACTGGTGTTTCTATTTTTTCTTTGAAGATCGGAAGAGCTTTTGCTGGATTTGCTTTATAAAAATGGTTTACTCCAAAAATGCTTCCTTTCTGTTCTTTTTCTGTTAATACCCAGTTCATTAACTGGCCAAAAGGGATCAATCTCATTTTGTCACCCATGGTCGTTACCTCCTTAATTTTCTACTATTATATATACTCTGAAACTTACTTCATTCTCTCATTTACATGAAAAGCATCAACAATAACAAACACACGATGCGAGTTTATCATGAATCATAGAAACCCATCACTATTCTTGCTTATATGAATCGTCAATTTCGTATAAACACGGAAAAAATAGGAGTAATGAGAAATACTCTTGCTCCCATTTTTTCTTTCTTATTTGCATTCAAAGAATAATTCAAACAAAAATACTTATATAGTATACTTTTCATTTTCTTCGTCTTTTGCAAATATAAAAACAAACTAGCAATTACGTTCCTTCATTGATATAAATAAAATTATGCGTTAATTTTGTTCCAGTAGTTTTTAGATACTTCGCGGATTTTTGCCATCATAGCTTTTTCATCTACATTTACGAATTCGCGATCTTTATATACAACTTTACCATTGATCATTGTTGTAACAACAGATTTTCCTTGCATACCAAATAAAACATGAGAATTAATGTTAGACTCTGTCATTTCTGTATATGGATCATAGTCTGTCACAATAATATCCGCATATGCACCTTCCTTAATAACGCCTAATGGTTTTTCAAAGTAGCGTGCAGCAATTTGTGGGTTGTTATCAAATAACATCTGAGCAGATTCTCCCCAAGCAACAGTTGGATTGCAAAGATTGTGTTTATGAATGATGTTTGCAACTTTGAAAGATTCTGTCATATCATTTGTATAACCATCTGTTCCAAGTCCTACTAAAACACCTTTTTCTAACATTTTTAATACTGGGCCACAACCAACAGCATTTCCCATATTAGATTCTGGATTATGTACAACCATTGTATTTGTTTTTGCAAGAATTTCCATTTCTCTTTCATTGATATGGATACAATGTCCTGCGATTGTTTTTTCCCCAAGGATTCCCATATCAAAAAGTCTTTCTACACAACGTTTATTATATTTTTCTAAAGAATCATAAACATCTGCTAATCCTTCTGCCACATGAATATGATATCCATATTCTTCTGGTTTATGTTCTGCACAGAACTCTAAAGTTTTATTACTTAATGTGAATGGTGCATGCATTCCCATCATACCTTTTTGCATATCGGAGTCATCTTTTAATGTTGCCTTCATAAAAGCTTCATTTTCAAGAACAGACGCTCTCATTTTTTCTTCCCCATCACGGTCAGAGACTTCATAACATAAACAAGTACGAACACCTAAATCTCTTGCTACATCACCGATTGTAAATAAGCTATCTTTAATTTCTCCATAGCTTGCATGGTGATCAAATACTGTTGTAACACCACATTTAATTCCTTCCATATAGGTAGCATAGGCACTGTATTTATTTTCCACATTTGTTAAAAGGCGATCCATTCTCCACCACTGTCCTTCTAAGATGTCCATGAAGTTTTTTGGATTATGGCCTTTAATGGATAAACCTCTTGCAAAAGCACTATAGATATGGTTGTGAGCATTGATAAAGCCTGGCATAATCGTACCACCTTTTGCATCAATAAACTCCGCATCTGCGTATTTTGCCTTTAATTCCTTTGTTGTCCCAACTTCTTTAATTACATTTCCATCGACTGCTACGCATCCATCTTCATAAAGAGGATGGCTATTATCTCTTGTAATCAGTTTTCCATTTCCTACTAAAATCATAGTCCTGACTCCTTTTCCATACTATATATTTCACTATCTTCTTGCGAATTGATTAGTTAATCAATCTATATCTATGTTATATCATATTTGACGTAAAACTTCAATCATTATTTTAAATACTTTAGAACTTTTTTATAATGTCCCTATTAATAAGAAGATTTTTATTGTTTCTTTTTCATAACTAAAAATTTTTTAGCGACCCAAAAAAAAATTTTAAAAAGGGTATTGCATTTCTAAAAATTTATGGTATGATTGAGTTACAGAGCAGTTGATTAATCAGTCAAACAAATCATAAAACTGCTTACCGAAAGGAAGTGATACGCATGGGCTTGAACTTATCTTTTCTGGCTCAGATTGCAAAAGGTATCGCCAAGCAATTCGGTGACAATTGTGAAGTCGTTATTCACGACCTTACGAAAAAAAATCTGGATGAATCCATCGTTTTTATTGAGAACGGACACGTTACAAACCGTAAACTAGGTGCCGGTCCCTCTCATGTAGTATTAAATGCCTTAAAAGGAGATCTGACAAAATTAGAAGACCATCTTGGTTATTTAACAAAAACAACAGATGGAAGAATTTTAAAATCTTCTACTATATTTATAAGGAACGAATCAAATCCTTCTAAAATAGATGGCATTTTATCTATTAATTACGATATTACAGAACTTCTTTTGGTAGAGAAATCTGTCAAATCCATTATTACATCGGAAGCAGATCGTCTCCCCTCTAAAGAACCTGAAAGGATTACACAGAATGTCAGCGATTTGTTAGATGACTTATTAGAGCAGTCTGTTGCACTGGTTGGTAAGCCAGTAGCCTTAATGACCAAAGAAGATAAAGTCACGGCGATTCAATTTTTGAATGATGCCGGAGCATTCCTTATTACAAAGTCCGGCGATAAAGTTTCCAATTATTTCGGAATTTCCAAATATACTTTATATAGTTATATTGGAGTCAATAAATGATTAACACTGAAATGTTTCATTATAATTAATATGGAGGTAATTACACATGGGTGAATTACAATGGGCAGTAAATAAGATGCCTAAAACAGATGACAAAAATCTTCCAGTGATGGCGTTATCTGAAGTGGAAAAAGCAAGAGAATTTCATAAAACAATTCCTGGTTACAAACCAACTCCTCTTGCAAAACTTTCTAACATGGCCGAATATTTAGGTCTTAATGAAGTTTATGTGAAAGACGAATCTTACCGTTTCGGACTTAATGCTTTTAAAGTAAGACATCAAAGCCAACACCACCACTGTGGTCGGCGGGGATACCGCAGCCCTGATC
>CAJMOB010000040.1:0-27863 GCA_905214925.1 uncultured bacterium
GTTAGTACGACTGGGCAGTTACAAGCCCATGACCTTTAGGTCGTGGGTAGTTGACAATGCCTTCCTTTCGAATCATAAATTTATTTGTTTCTTAGTTTCATTATAGTTCATTTGTATGGTTTGTACCATAGAATTATTGTTCTTTGTACTTCTTTTCGATATAATGAAGAAAATATAAGTTGTAACATATAGTATGAGCAATGACTGGTAAAGAATTGGAAAGAGAAAGGGAATGAAAGTATTGATATGACACAAGATGAGATCTATATGAAAGAGGCAATGAAGCAAGCAAAAAAGGCAAAAGATATAGGAGATGTTCCCATTGGATGTGTTATCGTTTATGAGGACAAAATTATTGCAAGAGGGTATAATAAGAGGAATAAGATGAAGACAACACTGGCTCATGCGGAATTACTTGCTATGAAAAAGGCAAGTAAAGTGCTCGGCGATTGGAGGCTCGAAGGATGTACGATGTATGTGACGTTAGAGCCATGTCAAATGTGTGCGGGAGCGATTGTACAAGCTCGGATTCCAAAAGTTGTAATCGGGACGATGAATCCGAAAGCGGGATGCGCAGGATCGATTATTAATCTTTTGCAGATGGAGCGTTTTAACCATCAAACCGAAATTGTAAAAGGTGTACTAGAAGAGGAATGCTCGGTTTTAATGAAAGATTTCTTTCAAATGGTTCGAGAGAAGAAAAAGCGGGAAAAAGAAGAAAAAAAGAACTCACTTTTGTTTGACAAATAAAAGAAAAAAGGTTATACTAAAGAGCACAGTCTTTTAAAAAAGAAGACCAAGTATCAAACTTATGTCATAAAGTTTCCGTACTAGCCGGGGAACTAGCGGTGCCCTGTACTTGCAATCCGCTACAGCAAGGGTGATGGAGCGATCGAGGGTTTCCGATTGAGGAGCAGCCCTTAGTAAGTGGCGTTGACGTTTGGGTCTTACGCAATAGGAATCTATGAACCGTGTCAGGTCAGGAATGGAGCAGCACTAAGTAGAACCTTCTATGTGCCGTAAGGGTGCCTGAATCGAGCAAACTGCTAAGGTAACGTCTTTGAGGAGAAATTCAAAATCCTCCGTACGGATTTGAAATAAAATACTAATAATCTTAAGAAATAAATACAAATGAGCCAAGTAAAATTTTAAATTTTGCTTGGCTCATTTTGATTTGCGTGGAAAGCAATGAGTCAGAAACAACTGTTAGAAAATAAAAATATATGATATGATTTTGTTAAAATAAAATAGGAATTTTGCTAGAAGATAGCAAAAAATACAACAGAATGTAAGGAGGATTTTCCATGGATTATCAATTACTTAGAAAACAGTTAGCAGCATTATTAGAAGAGGAAACTTTTTTTGTTCCAGCCCTTTCCAATGCATCTGCTTTATTAAAAGAAACATTAACTGATATCAATTGGGCTGGATTTTATTTAATGAGAGAGGGAGCTTTAGTGTTAGGTCCATTTCAAGGAAAACCTGCTTGTATTCACATTGCGGTTGGAAAAGGAGTATGTGGGACAGCGGTACAAAAGGATCAGACAATGCTCGTTGCTGATGTGCATGAATTTGTAGGGCATATCGCTTGTGACAGTGCCTCTAACTCTGAAATTGTCGTACCGATTCATAAAAATGGAACGATTGTAGGCGTTTTAGATATCGATAGTCCGATAAAAAATCGATTTACGAAAGAGGATCAAGAAGGGTTAGAGATGTTTGTAAAAGAGATAGAAGATAAGGTAGTTTTTTAATCAACAGGAAAATCAGTTCATAAACAATAGGAGTAAGGAGAAATCTGTTATGAGAAGAGGAATAAAGAAAACATTTATATTTTTTATGTGTTGTGTCATGGGAGGTTCTTTTAACGGAAACTTCACCTCTATACCAATACAAGCTGCACAAGTAAAAGAAGAGCAGAGCAAAGATGGTCAAAAAAGAGAGGCTATTTTATCGGCTTATCGTACCTTCTTAAAAAAACACGAAGGAAATTATTTTCGGGTGGATACGATAAAGGGAGAAGAGATGCCTATTTTATTTGTGGCAGATTATCGAGAGTCTGATACAAAAACGACCCATCATGTAAAAATATATCAAGCAAAACAAAAGAAACAGGGAAGTTGCCAATATGTAATGAAAAAGGTTGGAGAGGCAGAATGTACCAGTAGCGCCTATGATCTATTTTTAAACAAGAAAGGTGAACTTGTCTATGGCAGTCATCACTATACTGGTTATCTTTCTATGAAAAAAGGAGTGCTTTTGAATCACTATTATTATTCAAAATCGGATAAAAAAGGAAAGGAAACTTTTTTTCATAGGATTTATAAGAATAATAAGAAAGTGAAAGAAGAAAAAGTAACATCAGAGATAGGAAATAAGAAAATCTATGGTGCTTGGGACGAGATGGGTGAGCAACCATTTATTTTTTATAAGAATACATATAAAAATCGTATTAACTATATAAAATAAAATTTTTGTTATATTAATTTAGAAATTAATAGCAAAATGATAGGAGTATTGATCATTAGTTTGACAATTGTGATATAATAAGGATAGGCAAACAATAGAATGATTTACGCGAAGGCAACGAGTCAGAAACCATGCTTGTATGAGTTTATGACGACTGCTCGCGAACGTGAGGAACTCATAAAGCGTGTTTCTCATCGTTGATAGTGTATGTGAAGGAGTTGAGCTTTATGGAACTATTACCTGAAATTAGAGATGTTATGGAAGAATATAAAGAAATGCAATTTATGTATCGTTCTGCACTAAAAACATTAAAAGCAAGACTTGATATTTTAAATGATGAATTTCAATATATTCACAACTATAATCCAGTTGAAATTATCAAGACAAGGGTGAAGACAGAAGAGAGCATTATAAGAAAACTTCAAATGAAAGGTCTTTCTATCACTTTAGAGCATATTAAGAGAGAAATTGATGATATTGCAGGCGTTCGTGTTATTTGTACTTATACGTCCGATATTTATCGCATTGTAGATATGCTCTCAAGACAACAAGATATTGAAATTATGCGAGTGAAGGATTATTATCTTGATCCAAAGCCCAGTGGTTATCGGAGTTATCATATGATTGTTGCAGTTCCCATTTATTTGACAGAACGGCCAGTAAAAGTAAAGGTAGAAGTTCAAGTTTGTACTCGTGCTATGGATACATGGGCTAATTTAGAAAATAAAGTATTTTATCAATATGAAGGACAGCCACCAATCCATTTGAGAAAAGAATTGAGAGAGTGTGCCGATATGATCTATTATTTGGACACCAAATTGCTAGAAATTAAAGAAGATATTGACGAAGTATAATGGATTCCAAAGGGTGCTAGACATGATATTGGATTGGTTAGATAGTTTTATACTATAAGAAAAAAGAGGTAAAAATAGAAAGAATCATTGGAAACAATAATAAAAAACGCAAGAAAGAGTTATTGTATATACTGAAACAATTATCACCCAAAAATACTATAATTTATATAAAAATGCACATATAAATTGGAAAATTAAAACATGTTAATATCAATATTTGACCATAAATATCAATATATTACTCTTGAGATC
Organism: uncultured bacterium; assembly: GCA_905214925.1. Lineage (GTDB taxonomy): Bacteria > Bacillota > Clostridia > Lachnospirales > Lachnospiraceae > Scybalomonas. Next base: position 3,576 of record CAJMOB010000040.1, read on the forward strand.
CATAAGAATAACATGGTATGATAGGACATAGAAAAGCGGTGAAAACCGTAGGTAGTTGTTAAACTTAGGAGGGTATTAAAATGGCAAGTATTGAATTTAAGCATGTAGAGAAAACTTATCCAGGTAATGTAACAGTTGTACCTGATTTAAATCTTAAAATTGAAGATAAAGAGTTCGTAATTTTAGTAGGACCATCTGGTTGTGGTAAATCTACAACACTTCGTATGATCGCTGGTCTTGAAGAAATTTCAAACGGTGAATTATGGATTGGAGATCGTATTGTAAATGATGTTGCTCCAAAGGATCGTGATATTGCGATGGTATTCCAGAGCTACGCTCTTTATCCACATATGACAGTTTATAAAAACATGGCATTTGGTCTTACATTAAGAAAAGTTCCAAAAGAAGAAATCGATGAAAAAGTGCATTGGGCAGCAAAAATTCTTGATATCGATCATTTATTAGATCGTAAACCAAAAGCGCTTTCTGGTGGACAAAGACAGCGTGTTGCTTTAGGTCGTGCTATGGTTCGTAATCCAGAAGTATTCTTACTTGATGAACCTTTATCAAACCTTGATGCAAAGCTTCGTACAGAAATGAGAAGTCAGATTACAAAACTTCATAAACAGTTAGGAACTACATTCGTATATGTAACACATGACCAGACAGAAGCTATGACAATGGGTGATAGAATCGTTGTTATGAAAGATGGTATCATTCAGCAAGTGGATACACCACAAAATCTTTATAACTATCCTTGTAACAAGTTCGTAGCTGGATTCATTGGATCTCCTGAGATGAACTTTATTGATGCACAGATAACAAAAGAAGGGGAAAGTTTATTCGCTAACTTCGCTGGATTTAAAATTAAAATCTCAGCAGCACAGGCAGCAAGTGATTTGAAAAACTATGTTGGTAAAAATGTATGGGTTGGTGTTCGTCCAGAAGACATTCATGCAGAAGAAGCATTTATCGCTTTAGCACCAGATTCTACCTTCACATCAAAAGTAGAATTAGTTGAAATGTTAGGTTCTGAAGTTAACTTATACTTAGATGTAAAAGGACAGAAGTTAATTTCTCGTACATCTGCTCGTGCTGATGTAAAAGCGGATACAGAAATTACATTAGCAATTGATGTAAATAAACTTCATATTTTTGATAAAGATACAGAAAAAGTAATTTGTAACTAAAAAAAGCCATTTCATTCATAGAGAATGAGTGGTTCGTTGTGAATCATAGTAAGTTAGAATTTCATAATAAAAATTAGGAGGAAACAATAATGAAGAAAGTAAATATTTTACTTCAATCTATTAATGATACAAAAGATTTTGTAAATATCGTAAATAAATATCCATATAATATCGATCTTTGTTCAGGAAGATATGTAATCGATGCAAAATCTATTATGGGAATTTTCAGTTTGGATATTTCTAATCCAGTGGAAATGGTTGTTTATGACGATGAACCAAATCAATTATTAGAAGAATTAGATCGTTTTATCGTAAGATAAAATAGTGATAATAGAAATAGATTCTAAAGTGATAGAAATACTTTATAGAATGTATGGTAATTGAATAGAAAAGAAATAAAAAAGACGGTAGGTTAAAAACCAAGCCGTCTTTTTTTATTGTAGGAAACTGATGGCACATGACAAAGTATGATTTGCTAAAAGTAACTTAAAGTTGAGAAGAATGTGTAAAGTATACTTTGTTCTGGTATTAAGAATTGTATTCTTTATACGATAAAAAATATGAAACGGAAAAGTAGGAAAAAGGTTTTGTTAATTATAAATAATTATGTATTTTTGAACAAAAAATATCTTTTTATAAATAATTAGTTAATATATTATAGAAAATAAAAATTGTTCGTAATATTATACAATTGTATAACAATGTTATGTAGTGATAAAACGAAACCTTGTTTTTGGTTAAAAATGATAATATTTATAAAGAATATATAAATATATATAAGAGGAACAAAGATTTTTTCGACAAAAAAAGTGCGCAAAAAAATCCTTAACAGAATCTTTATATAGAATAAAAAGTAATTTTTGTGGTAAATTATACCTTCTAAGAATGTTTGATTTAAAGCGTTTTTAAGAAAAAGTTAAGAAATATAAAAAGAAAAAATAATGGTTAAAAATGGGAACAGTCAAAAATAAGTAAAAAAATATGTCTTGAATCTATAAAATGCCTGTGTTATACTTCGAGCCGTCAAATAGTATTAAGAATCATTTCTATTTTTGTAAAAAATGATAAATGGTATCTTAAGAAAAAGATGTGAAGAATAAGGGTAAAAGAGTGGAAATTTTCTAAGAGTTATTTTTTTGAAGAAGATAAGGGAAAAATTGTATGCATAATAAAATACAATTTCTTTTATCTTCCTATCATATTTAAGGTTTATATGAAATATTGAAAAGAGGAGAAGTAAGAATGAGAAAATGGCATAATAAATTTTTGACTATGTTATTAGTAGCAGATTTAATGGCATCTTCCTTTCAACCATATGCTGTAGCAGCGGCTGTGGTTCCAGATTCAGAAGAAAAGAAAGTAATCGAAGAACAAGTCGATGAAGAGAATCAAACAGAAGATGCTGTACAATCAGAAGATCAGAAAACAGAAGATACTGTTTCAGAAGAAGATACATCTGCTACAACAGAAGACATGGTAAAAGATGAGACTGAAAATGGAGTAGAAGACGCAACGGTAACCGATACTGAAAATAATGAGGACAGTGAAGAGGTTACTACAGAAGGAAAAGAACAAGAAGCTACACAACAAGATGTAACCGTTAAAGAAGAAGCAAAAGCAGTTATGATCGGTTCAGAAGGATACGATACATTGCAGGAAGCAGTAAATGCAGCCAATGACAATGATACGATTACATTAACAAAAGATGTAGAAGTATCATCAAAGATTGTTGTATCGAAGAATATAACAATTATATCTGAAACAGAAGATGTGAAAACAATCCATCGTGCAGAAGCTTTTACAGATGCTATGTTTGAAGTAAAAGGTGGAGCAAAGTTACGTTTTGGTAAAGAAGATGGAACCAATGCGATAATCGTAGACGGTGGTGCAAAATGGGTTGTGGATACTCTTGTAGACGAAGATGGAAGTTTATTAGACGATTCCCTTGCTGCTAATGGAGCTGTTGGAGAAGAGCAGAAGGAAGAAGTTAGCAATGGAGAAAATGGAAGTCAGGAAGAGGCCACAGAAGCAGTAGATGCAACAGAAGAAGCTGAGGGGACAGTGACAGACGTTGTAGATACAGAAGAAGCCACAACAGAACAAACAGAAAATACAATAGAAGATACAACAGAACAAGTGATAAATAGGGAAGAAGAGTCTGATGTTATCGAAGAGGGAAATAAAACATTCGCGCTGAAAGCAGGGATGAAAATTGCAGCAGTGGATGTGGAATCACCTACAGTAGAAGAGGCTTATAATGCGGGAATAAAAGCCAATGCTTCTATGATTCAAATCACAAATGGACAAGTATATGTATATAAAAATACAGTCGTTCAAAACAATGATAATACCAATATAAGTAACGGCGGTGGAGCCATTCGAAACAATGCAGGCGGGAATGGAACTGTATTTGTATATGGTACCGTTCAGAACAATAGTGCTAGTGGAACAAACGCCAATGGTGGAGCGATCTGTAATAATGGTTTTGTAAACGTATATGATGGAGCGATTATTTCAGGTAATAAAGCAACAAAAAATGGTGGAGCTATTGAAAACTATAGCGGTGGTGTTATGTCATTCCAAGGCGGAGAATTTAAAGACAACCAAGCAGAAATTGGTGGTGCTATCTGGTCAGATGGTAAGTTAGATATCCAAGGTGGGACTTATAAAAATAATAAAGCCGTAAAAAATGGTGGAGCTGTTTTTGTAGCAAGCCAACATGATAGCAGAAGAGTTACTTTCTATAATGGAGCATTTACAAATAATACAGCATCAGAAGGTCAAGATGTTTATTTAGGAACAGAGTTTGCAGCATTTCGAGGAAATGTGCAATTAAATGATGTATTTGTAAAAAGTGGAAACACATTAAAAGTAACAAACCCAGTAAGCGGAAAAATTGGTGTTACTTATGAAAATCCAGAGCTGAATACTACAATTGCTATGGGAAATGGTTATACATTAAAGGAAAGTGATGCGCAAAATATCACATCCAATAATGAAATTTATCAAACAGCATTACAAGAAGGAGAAATAAAACTTGTATATGCGGCAGTTGTTATTGATAAACAGCCTGAAAATGCAAAAGCGGATATTGAAGACGGTACAACATTATCTATCGTTGCTCATGCAAAGAGCCAAGAGACAGTAAGTTATCAATGGTATGAAAGTAGTAGTGCAACAGGAGAAGATGGAGTTGCAATCGATGGTGCGACAGCTTCTACTTATAAAGTAGAGAAAAAGAAAGTAGGAGTTTACTATTACTACTGTGTTGTAAGTGCTGAGAAAGCAACAGAAACAAAATCAGATGTTGTTACAGTAAAAATGACAGATAAAACTTCAGCAGAAATTCCGACAATTACAGCTCAGCCAATTGGTGGAACTTATGATTTACAAAAAGAAGTGACAATGACAGTGGATGCTGTAGTAGAAGATGGAGGACAGCTTACTTATCAATGGTATCAAGCAACCCAATCCGACTTATTGGATGGAACATTAATTGCGGGTGCTACAGAAAAAACTTATACAATGAAAGCGGAACAATCCGGTACTTTCTATTATTATTGTGTTGTAACAAATACGAAAAAAGATATTAAAAATCAAGTAGCAACAGCACAAAGTAATGCAGCGGTTATTGTTGTAAATGCAGCAGCAGTCGTATTTGATGGTATTCCATACTCTAAAATGGAAGATGCTCTTCCTTATCTTGAAAAAGGGGAAGGAACATTAGAAGTACGGAAAGACATTACATTAAATAAAACAATTACTGTAGAAAAAGGCGATCTTGTAATCAAAGGAGAAGACGGAAAAGCTCCAGTGATAAAATTAGATAAATCCCTTACAAAAGAAGCCTTTATTGTAAATGATGGAACACTTACATTAGAAAATGTAGTTCTTGATGGTGGAGCTGTTTGGACTGGAGATGTCAATAGCTATTTACAACGTGGTATGAGAAATACAGGAAGACAAGTAAACGCCCCAGCCATCAAAATGAACGGTGGTGTCGTGAACTTAGAAAAAGGATCTATTCTTAGAAATCATGTAGTATCTTGGGATGTATCATGCATTAAGATGAGCGCAGGTACTTTAAATATCAATGGTGGTAGCCTTTTAAATAACTATGGTGGTAATCATGGTGGAGCTATTTACGCAGATTCTTCTAACTGTATCATCAATATGACATCTGGAATAATCAGTGGTAACCAAGCGCGCCAATCAACAGGAGCTATTTGTGCCGATTACGGAGCACAGGTAACTATTTCAGGTGGCGAAATTTCTAATAACTATACAAGTGGACGTGCGGGAGCTATTTATATTAATGGAACTTTGGTTGTTTCTGATAACGCACATATTCATGACAACCGTGCCGATGCAAATGGTGGTGCTATTGTGAATACAGCAGGTACTATGAGTATCCGAGGTGGTATTATTGAAAATAACTCAGCAGGTGAAAATGGTGGTGGAATTGCAAGTCTTGGTGGAATTCTGAATCTTCAGGGTGGTAACATTCAAAACAACAAAGCAACATTAGGAAGCGGAATTTATATTCAACCAGCAGTAACAATTGCTGGAGAGCTTGCATTAGATGGAGTTTCTGATGACATTTATACATCCCGTGTTTATACAATGACATTAGATGGAAATGGAGTGGATAATCCAAAGAGCCAAACCATTCGTTTCCTTGAAAAATATAACCTTCCAGTACTACAAAGAAACGGTTATAAATTCTTAGGTTGGTACACAGCAAAAGAAGATGGAGAGCAAGTGCAAACTGGTGACTGGATCAAAGCTACAAAAAATATTACTCTTCATGCACAATGGAAGTTAACAGCAACCGATGAAATTGAATTAACAAAACAATTAGAAGGTGGAGTTTTCTATATCGAAGATAACCAATCGCTTTCTGTTGCTGCAACAACAAAGAATAAAGCAAAGGTTTCTTATCAGTGGTATCGTTGTGATGATGAGAATGGAACGAATAAAGTAGCATTAGAAGAACAAACAAGTGCTACATTAACTCTTCCAAATGAAATTGGAACTTATTATTATTTCTGTGTTATTTCAGCAGAAGATGCAGTAGATGTTGTATCAGATACTGTAAAAGTCCAGATGATTTCAAAAGATGTTGCTTATACTCCAGAGTTTTCAAAACAGCCAACATCAGTAGAAAACTATGTAGGAGAAACAGCGGTATTTGAATCAAAAGCAACTACAGTTGATAAAGGAACGATTACATATCAATGGTATCGCAGTGCAGACAACACAGCAGACATTGAAAAAGCAGAAAAAATTGATGGTGCAACAGAAGCAACTTATGAAGTGACTCCAACAGAATCAGGTGTATACTATTACTTTGTTGTTGCTACAAACACAATTAAAAATCAAAATGATGTTGATACAACAGCGACAGCAGTAAGTAATGTTGTCCGGTTAACAAGCCACGGTAAGATTACAGTGACAGATCTTTTGGCAGATAATAAATATATGCAAAAGGACTACTGGAATACCTATCGTATTAGCACAAAAGAATCCAAAGATGGTTATATTACCGATGTAAAGAGTGTAAGAGGTTCTTGGGGAAACAATACCCTTGATAAAGCCTTTGATGGAAATTGGAATACATTCTGGGAAACAAATAGTTCTGGTACGAATAATGCTGTAGAAATTACATTTAATAAAGAAGTAAGTTTAGACCGTATTGTTTATGCAACACGTCAAGATAGCCAAAAAGGAAAAGGTTATCCAACAAAATTAGCTGTTTATAGCAAAGATGAAAATGGAAATTATAAAGAAGTTGGTATTGTGGAATCAACGGAAACTGGTGGATATCGTATGTTCACACTTCCACAAACAGTTACAACAACAGGATTAAAATTTGCATTTACACAAGGAACATGGAATAATTGGGCAAGTGCAGCAGAGCTTGTATTTTTAAGATCAGAAAGTTCTGTATTAACAGGAACTGCTAAAATCTCAGGAACTGCTATGGAAGGTGAGAAATTAACAGTAACTCCAGAACTTACGGTAGGGCAAGAAAGTCTTGAACAGTTAAATTACCAGTGGCAAGAAAGTCAGGATGGTGTTACGTTTAAGGATATGGAAGGAGTAACTGGAGCTGAATATACAGTAAAAGCAACGGATGAAAATAAATATTTAAGAGTTGTTATCACAGATGCTTCTGGCAAATTTACGGATAAAATCATCTCTGATATTTATGCTGGTTCTGTTAAAGTGACATTAGATGGAGCAGCAAAAGTTGGTGAACAGTTACAACCAAAAATGGAATATGTAACAGAAGATACATTATATCAGTATCAATGGCAAAGAAGTAGTGATGGAGAACACTTCACAAATATTGAAGGGGCTACTAAAGATACTTATACTGTAAATAATAATGTTTCAAGTCAATATGTTCGTCTTGCAGTAAAAGTGAGTGTAGATGGAAGTAAATATTCAAAAGAAATTTATTCTAATGCACTTCATGTAGATGTAACAGCATTAATGACAGGGGCTCCACAAGTGGATAGTACATTAAAAGCTTCTGTGAAAGGGCTTGAAAAAGATGAAAATGGTGAAACACCTAAGGTTACTTACCAATGGGAAATCGGTAATAGCGAAGATGGAACATTCGAAGCTGTTGCAGAGGCAAAAGGTACTACTTATACAGTAACAGAAAAGGATTTAAATAAATTCCTTCGTGTGAAAGCAACAATTGAAGCATCAGGAGAAACAGTATCCTCTCAAGCATGGCAAATCAAAGAAAAAGGTACTTTTGATGTTTTAGAAGGTGATTCTGTTTATTTATCCGATATTAGAAAAGATAAATTAGTAAGTTCTTCTGTTGGATATGGACAATTAATGTATGACAAAAATACAACTGGTAATATGATTACGTTATTAGTTGATGGACAGAAAAATTATTTCTTTAAAGGATTCGGAATTCATGCCCCTTCCTATGTGGTATTTGATGTATCTGATTATGTAACGTATTATCAATATGATAGATTTATTTCTTACTTAGGTCTTGATAATGGACAAGGAAATAAAGGAAATGGTGTAAAATTCACTGTTCAAACATCAGTAGATAATAAGACATGGAAAACAGTTGTTCAGACAGGTGTATTAAAAGGAAATACCAATGCAGAAAAGGTAGATATATCTCTTGAAGGAGTAAAATACTTAAAAATTAGTGCAAGTGATAATGGAGGTAATGCCAACGACCATTCTGTTATTGCAAATCCATTGCTTGTAAATGATAGCTATACAGGAGAAGAGTCTACTCAGTCATGGGTAAAAACAATTGCTGAGTATGATAAAGAATTAAAAGAACTGAGAGAACAAAATTCAGATAAGTCTGCACAAGAATTGTTACAGATGGATAATTATAAAAAACTTCTTTATCAAAGAACATTTATGAAAGATGCAGACTACAACTTAGTAAAAGTATATGCATCTGATGAGAAGTATAGTGATGCCTTAGATTGGTTTATGAATGATTTAGAGGCTCTTGATGACTATATTGTCGGTGGAAAACCAAGTGGTACTTATGGAAGATTTATGGAAGTTCTTGCAAAATTATACACAACACATGGTAAAGACTTAGAAGATGCTCAGTTTGGTTCTCTTTATAAGAGAATGATGATTGCAATTAGTTTAACACATTCTGCAGATGTTCCATTTTGGGAAGATTACTCACAAAAATCCGATCCAATCAGAAGATACGAAGTTTATAAAGAGCTACATGATAAAGGGTTATTAATTAATAATGCATTTGAAAACTTGACGGTAGAAGAAATGCGTTGGGTTGTCAATGCTATGATTGATGATGAAGAAATTGAATGGCTTAATTATTATGTGCGTACACATAGTTCCAAAAAGGATATGAAGCCTGAGGATTTCAATAGCAATAACTTTACACCAGGGCCATATTATTTCATTCGCTATACGTTTGGCTATGATTATTGGAATAATAAATATTATACAGAAGAAAATAGAGAATCATGGCAGAAGAAATATGGATTAACAAATGAAGCTGCTGGTGAAGCAGGAAAGAACTTTAATCTGAATGTAAGCTATGGAACAAAACCGAAGATCTGGATGGTATTTGAAGAAGGTGCTGTATGCGGTGGTATTTCTAAAACAGGAACCAACATCGTACAGGCATTTGGACTTCCAGCTGCTGTTGTTGGACAGCCAGGACACGCTGCATATCTTCAGCTTACTTATGAAAATCCAAACGATCCAAAGAATTCAAAAGGAAAATGGCAGATTGGAAATGATATTTTTGGATGGACAAAATCCCAAAGAGGTGGTTTATTTAACGGCTGGGGAAATGAATATGGAGCTGAACTTGGTGTTACAAGTTATATGTTACTTGCACAGGCTGCATTAGATGATGAAGAAAATTATTATAATTCCCAAAGATTGGTGAAAATGGCTGGAGTATATGAAGATAATCCAGAAGAACAAATCCGTTTATATGAAGAAGCATTAAAGGTTCAAAGTATTAACTTGGATGCATGGTATGGTCTTATTAATACTTATAAGGCTATGGGAAAAGGAGAGTCAGATTTCGTTACATTATCAAAACGAATTGCCGATGCACTCACTTATTATTCCTTCCCAATGTGGAAAACATTAGAAGATCGTGTAAAACCAAATATTAAATCTGCTACAGGACTTGCTGTTTTAGCTATGAATGAACAAGCCGCTTTAAGAAAGGCGACACAGGCAACTCGTAAGGATACAACACAACCAAATGAATGTAAAATCATGGCAAATAGCCTTCTTGGAAATGAAAATATGGTAGTTGCTACATTCTCACTTGATGGAGAAAATGCAGGAAAAATTAAATTAAGTGAACAATATGAAAATAGTGGAAACCAGATTCTGTACAGTCTAGATGGTGGAAAAGAATGGATCAATGCTGGAGTTGTAAAAGAGATCGCTCTTACACAAGAACAGATCAATAGTATTACACCTGAAAATGATATTTTAGTAAGACTTCAAGGAACAACAAGTTTTTATACAATTGATATTACAAAAGGAGCTACTCCATCTGATCTCTTTAATAACGATAGAGAAAATAGAATGATCGGTGATGTCAATGGATTAGTATGGTGTTCTGAAAAAGATGGTACTTGGAAAGATCTTACAAATGACACTATTTTTGAAGGAGACCAAACAATTCAAATTCAGAGAAAAGCTCATGGAACGGTATTAGCAAGTGATATTGTAACTTATAAGTTTACAGCGGATACAGATGCCGATAATAAAAAGTATATTCCATTGAAACATATTAGTTATGTAGGAACATCTAGTGAACAAAATGGAAGTGGAAATGCTATTCATGCTCTAGATGGAAGACCAGATACAATGTGGCATACTGTATGGTCAGGTGGCGATAATGAGCGTTATATTACAGTGAAATTAGATGAGCCACGCTACTTAACTGCTGTTAATTATGTACCTAGACAGTCTGGAAACAACGGAAGATTTTTAGATGCAGAAGTGTATGTAAGTATGGATGGAGAAGATTGGATGCTAGCTGGCACTGCAAAAGGCTGGGGAGACAATGCCCAAGTAAAAACACTGAACTTATCTGCTCCAGCTTATGCACAGTACGTCAAAGTTGTTGGTACGAGAACTGTTGCTAATTTTGGTTCTGCGGCTATGTTAGAATTCTTTGAAGATACTACAGTAGAAAATAAACAAGTAACAAGCATTGAAGTAAAAACAGCACCTAAGAAAAAATCTTATTTATTAGGTGATATGTTTGACAAAAAAGGATTAGTCGTAGTTGCTCACTATGATGATGGAACTTCAAGTACAGTAAGACATAAATTCCTTGAATTCGATAAACCATTCTTTAGTGAATTAGGGGAACAAAAAGTTACTGTAAGCTATAAAGGAGATTCTAATATCTCTGCTACATTTGATGTGGTTGTCAATGAAAACAACAAGACTCCTAAGAGCCTTACAGTAGAAAAGATGCCAACAAAATTACGTTATTTTGTAGGAGATTCTTTAGATACAGAAGGAATGTTAGTGAAGGCACAGTATGAAGATGGAACAGAGGGATATGTATTCTCTGATCGCTATACAGTGACACCAAAGACATTTGAGCAAGATGGAAAAGCACAAAACGTAACAATCTCTTATAAAGATAATGCTTCTGTCACTTCCGACAGTTTTTCTGTAGAAGTTACAAAGCAAGTAAAATCCATTGAGGTAACAAAGAATCCAACAAAGACTCTTTATCAAATTGCAGATACATTTGATGCAAGTGGAGTAAAAATTTCAATTGTATATACAGATGGAACAAAAGAAGTGTTAGATAGCTCTGAATATTCTATCGAGTCAGATGGATTTAGCAATAGCTATGGAGAAAAGAAAGTAAACGTTGTTTATATTAGAAGACCAGAAATAAAAACAAATATTCCTGTAACAATCTATCCATATGTAACAACACCAGAGTTTGTGTTTGAGGCATTTAATGGGGATGATACGTTAGCATTAAGCTATGCAGCAAGAGATCTGTTCCCAGAAGATGGAAAGATTGTGATTCCAGCTACAGTGAAAGCACAAGATCGTTTGGACTTTAGAGTAACAGCAATCAATCGTAGTATTTTTGCAGATGCTTTAACAATGAAAGCGGTTGTGATTCCAAATACCGTACAAAAGATTGAAAAAGAAGCATTTAAAAATGCAAGTAATTTGAAAGAAATCTACTTAACCGATTATAAAAACTTTGATGATTTAACAATCGCTGACGATGCGTTTAGCGGAGTAGATGCAATTGTTTATGTATCAAGCGATAAGATGGTACAAGAACTTAAAAACAAAAATATAAAAGCACTAGAAGGATTTTCTATTCGTCCAGTGACAGATAAAGTAAAATCAATCGAAGTTACTGCTCCAAATAAGACAGACTATATGTTAGGGGAAGACGTTGATTTTACAGGATTTAAAGTGGTTGGAACATTAGAAAATGGAAGTCAAATAGAATTAAATTCCGATATGTATGCAATGAATGCTTTTGATAAATATAAAGCAGGACAACAGACATTAACAGTTCGTGTAAAAGGTGGAACAATTACAGCATCCTTTACTATGAATGTAATTCCAGCAACACCTTCTATCAAAAAACAACCAGTATCTATGGCTTATGATACATCAGAAACAATACAGCCATTAAAAGTTGTGGTAGATAAAAAAGATGAAGGTCAGTTAAGCTATCAATGGTATTCTAATACGGTAAATTCTTATGAAGGGGCAACTTTAATTCAAGGAGCAACTTCTGATAGTTATACACCAGAATCAAAAGATCAGTATTATTTTGTTGTGGTGACAAATAATGATGCAGCAAATACAGAAGGAACTGGAGTATCTATAGCAAGTGATATTGCTTATGTACAAGTGGGAAGTTATGAAGCAAGAATTGGAAACCAATCTTTTGCAACATTAAAAGAAGCAGTAAATGCAGCAAATGATGGTGCTACAATCCGACTTGTAAAAGATATTACAGTAGGAGAAACAATTGTTATCAATAAAAACTTAACAATGAGTGGTCATACGATCAAACGTGCAAATGCATTTAATGGAATTCTTTTCCAAGTGAGCAAAGGAACAGTTCTTCTTGAAAATGTAGAAGTCGATGGTGGAGCGTTATGGACAGGAACGGAAGATGCTGTATTAAAACGTGGTACAAGTAATACAGGTGTTGTTGCAGATAATGCATTAGTTCTTATTACTGGTGGAGAATTAAACTTAGGAAAAGGTGCAGTTCTTAAAAATAATGCTAATAATAGCAATAACTATGGAAGAAGTGGTGGTGCTGCTCGCATCAGCGGTGGAACTCTTCGAATGACAGGTGGAGAGATAAGAGATAACTACTCTGCTCCATTTGGTGGTGCAGTTTTAGCAGTCGGTGGCTCTGTGATTATTGAATCCGGTCTTGTATCTGGTAACCATGGAACAAGCTCAGGTGGAACATTCTGTATTGATCAAAGTTCAACTTTCACTATGACAAGTACAGAAAATCCAGAAGATACTATTATTGAAAACAACTTAGGTAATGGAAATGGTGGAGCTATTTGGTTATCAAATGGTAAAGCAACATTAAATGGTGGTATCATTCGCAATAATAAAGCGTCAAATGGTGGTACTGTTTATATGCAAGGAAACGGAACTCTTGAAATTGGAGATGTTACAATTACTGGTAACAAAGTATGGAACATGGTAGATGGAATTTACTATGCAAATGGATCAATCAAGATTACTGGTGTTCCAAACATGGAAAATGATATTTATATCACAGGTCAAAGACAGTTAAACATAACAAGTGATTTAACAAATATCCAATCACAGATCCGTATTTCTAGTCCTGGTGGCAATGCAGCGTTTGGAGTAGCAGATACAGAAGAACATGCAAAAGCTGCAGAAAATGCTTTTGTATTAGGTGATAAAACACTTTCTGTCTATGCAGAAGGTAACAATCTAAAATATAAAACAAAAGAGTAAGTAAAAAATAATAGAAACTAGTATTGTAATAACACGTTTCTCGTATCTATTTAAAAATATGTCCCTCTTATAGTGGAAGAAAGTAAATGCCTCCATTATAAGATGGGGCATATTTTTTATATTATAGGAAATTCCTCGCAAAGGGAGCCATCCTATAACATAAAAAGCACTACTTCAGGAACCTTTTTATAGTGCATGCATAGGATAATAAGAATAGGAAAAAAGGGAGTGTCCGTTTGCGTTGTTATTCTTATGATTTTGCAGTAATTGGAGGGGATAGACGTCAAGTCTATCTAGCAAAGAAGTTAGAGAAAATGGGATATCGTGTTTGTACGTATGCACTTTGTGAGGAAATAAAAGGAGAAGGGGATACAATAAAAATGGTAGACTCTATGGAAAACGCATTGAAATCTTCAAAAGCGATTTTAGCTCCAATTCCCCTTTTCTTACAAAAAGATGGAGAAGTAAAATTTCATCAACGAGGGGGAGAGCCTATTTTCATTGACAGATTCCTTCAAGAAATACAAGAAGGGCAAATGTTATTCGCAGGCTGTATTTCAGAGGAAATGAAAGAAAAGTTATTAGAGCGAGGCGTTATTATTTTTGACTATATGAAGAGAAAAGAAATCGCCATTTATAATAGTATTGCCACAACAGAAGGTGTGCTTGCCGAGGCGATTGCAAAAAGTCCAAGAAATATTCATGGAAGCAAAAGTGTGGTACTTGGATATGGAGTTTGTGGAAAGACGCTAGTGCAGTACCTAAAGAGTATGGGCGCAAGGGTTACAGTTTGTGTGCGAAGAGAAGAAGTTATGGCAGAAGCCAGTATTGTAGCAGAACGAGCTGTTTTGATGGAAGAAATGCCAAGTGTGTTAAAGGACAGTGATTTCGTTTTTAATACGATTCCAGAGCAAGTATTAAAAAAAGAAATATTAGAACAAATGGATAGACAAACAGAAATTTATGACATTGCTTCAGGTAGTGGAGGAGTGGATTTTGAGAGTGCAAAGGAACTTGGAATCAAAGCATACTCTTGCCCAGGTCTTCCCGGCAGGTATGCTCCAGAGTCTTCTGCTGAGATTTTAGCTAACGTAATAAAGAAAGAGATAGAAAATTAATAAATAAAGAATATTGGAGTTAATAAGATGGATTTAAAAGGAAAAAAAATTGGTATTGCTTTTACAGGTTCTTTTTGTACTTATAAGAATGCAATGGAAGAATTAGAAAAACTGGTAAATACAGGTGCTGATGTCCAATGTATTTTCTCAGAAAATGCACAGACCATTGATAGTCGATTTGGAAAGGCAAAAGAGTTTTTAGAACAAGCAAAGGAGTTAACGGGAAATCCTATTATGAAAACAATTGCACAAGCAGAACCAATTGGTCCAAAAGGGTTACTGGATCTATTGGTGATTTTTCCGTGTACAGGAAACACCATTGCAAAGTTGGCCAATGGAATTACGGATACGCCTGTTTTAATGGCTGCCAAGGCACATCTTCGCAATGAAAAGCCTTTAGTTATTTCGATTTCCACAAATGATGCATTAGGGATGAATATGAAAAATATAGGACTGCTTTTAAACGCAAAAAATATTTATTTCCTTCCGTTTGGGCAAGACGATCCGGTGAAGAAACCAAATTCTATGATTGCTCATACAGAACTTTTGATTCCTACAATTCAAAAAGCATTGGAAAATAAACAATATCAGCCGTTAATAAAATCATTTTCTTAAATATTTTAAGGAATGAAAGAAGTGAGGACTAGAATAAAATAAACAAAGAGTAATAAAAAAGGAGTCTATATGAGTGGAATTGCAGGATTTTTTAACCCATCATTGGATGTGACGAAAGAGGAAAAGTGGAAAGAAATTTTATTGAAAATGAATCAAGTCCAAAAGAGGAGAGGGATGGATGATGAAGGTGTCTATTTAGAAAAGGGGTGTGGGCTTGCCCATGTACGTCTTGCCTCTATTGATTTAGTAAGTGGACATCAACCGATGATAAGAAAACGGGGAGAGCGGACATTTGCCATTAGTTTTGATGGTGAAATTTATAATATGAATTTACTGCGAGAACAGTTAAAAAAACAAGGGGAAGTTTTAGAGACGACCAGTGATACGGAAGTGATTTTATTAGGTTATATGAGAGAAGGGCTTTCCTATATCGAGAGATTAAATGGAGTATTTTCTATCGCTTTATGGGATTCGAAAGAAGAGACATTACATTTAATTCGAGATCGGTTAGGGGTAAAACCATTATTTTATACGATGGCAGGAGAAGTCCTTGTTTTCTCTTCTGAGATCAAAGGGTTATTTTCTTATCCCAATGTAGAACCAGTTCTTGATAAGGAAGGACTTTGTGAAATTTTTGCATTAGGACCTGCAAAGACTTATGGAAAAGGTGTCTTTCATGGGGTGAAAGAAGTGTTGTCGGGACATATTTTAACGATAAAAAAGGGGGAAATCGTAGAAAATCCCTTTTGGGAGCTTAAAAGTGTGGAACATACGGACTCCTTGGAAGAAACGATTGAAAAAACGGAATGGCTTTTGAATGATGCGATCCAGTCACAAATGATAGGTGACGTGCCAATCTGTACTTTTTTATCTGGGGGAATCGATAGCAGTCTTGTTACGGCTATTTGTGCCAAAGAGCTAGAAAAAAAAGGGAAGAAGTTGGATACTTTCTCCTTTGATTTTCAAGGAAACCAAAAATATTTTAAGGCAAATAATTTCCAGCCAAGCAGAGATCGACCTTATGTGGATCGGATGGTAGAGTACAGTAATACCAATCATCACTATTTAGAATGTGATAATATGCAACTGATCGAATACTTATCAAAGGCTGTTGATGCAAGAGATCTTCCTTGTATGGCAGATGTTGAGTCCTCTATGCTTTATTTTTGTTCGAAAGTAGCACCGATTAGTAAGATTGCTTTAACAGGGGAGTGTGCGGATGAAATTTTTGGAGGGTATCCTTGGTTTCATAAAAAAGAGATGTTAGAATCCAATCATTTTCCTTGGTCTATGAGCATGGAGCCAAGACAAAGTTTACTAAGAGATGAAATCATAAAAGGGCTTCCAATGCAGGAATATGCGGATCAGGCGTATCAAAAGACGATTGATGAGACACCAGCACTTTTTGGGGAATCAAAGGAAGAGAAAAGAAGAAGAGAAATCGCCTATTTGAATTTAAAATGGTTTATGGTTACCTTATTAGATCGGATGGAACGAACGAGTATGTATGCAGGACTCGGTGCTAGAGTACCATTTGCTGACTATCGTATCGTGGAATATGTGTTCAATGTGCCTTGGGAAATGAAGTGTACGGATGGTATTGTAAAAGGTCTCCTCCGTCATGCAGGAGAGAAACATCTTCCAGCCGATGTACTTTGGAGGAAAAAGAGTCCTTATCCAAAGACGTATCACCCAGAGTATGAGAAACGATTAGGAGCGATGCTGAAAAAAGAGGTGGAGGATATTAGTTCTCCAATTCGAGCTTTTGTGGATCCGAAGAAATTAGAACGGTTTATAGAAAGTCCATCTGATTACGGAAAACCATGGTATGGACAGCTTATGGCAGGGCCACAGATGCTGGCTTATTTTCTCCAGATCAACTATTGGATAAAGAAATATGACATAAAAATACGAGAATATTGAGAAATAGGGAATTCCTTTTTTCAATACTATTTATCTTTGCCATTAATCTATAGTGACAAATCCCTTTTTATTAAAGGTGATAATCAATTTAGTGCAGAAATCAACTTATATAATACTCACTATACAAGCACTCATATTCTTGGAACAACTGGTGGAAATACGGACGATTTAATTGAAGCCATTGATTTATCAGCAAAAGGAAGAATCAATCCAGCGGTTATGGTTACTCATGTAGGTGGAATTGATAGTATTGCAGAAGCAACATTAAATCTTCCAAATATTCCAGGTGGTAAAAAACTTACTTATACCCAGTTCAATATGCCACTAACAGCCATTGATGACTTTGAAGAATTAGGGAAAACAGATCCATTGTTTGCAAAATTAGATGAATGTTGCAAACGCCATAAAGGATTATGGAATACAGAAGCAGAAAAAATCTTATTTGAACATTTTGGAGTAAAACCATTATCTGAAATGTAAGAGAAACTAAAAACGAAAACAAACTTCACACTTGTTATAGAATCAATGCAAGATAAAACATAAATTATTTTGAAAGAAAAAAAGTCCTTCAAAGGGTAGAAAAACTCCTTGGAGGACTTTTTGTGTAGTTATCATTTTTTACGATTCTCTTCAATCAATCCCATAATGGTCTGAATCGGATCCGCAAGCTCACTTTTATTCATAGCATCAACATAAGAATTACGGTTTTCATAAACTGTTTCTACTGCCTGAACTAAAGCTTCTCTTGTTAAAGATTCCTCTTCAATTACAAAACTGTAGCCTTGTTTTTCAAAAGAACGAGCGTTTAATATTTGATCGCCACGGCTAGCAGCGGCAGAAAGAGGAATTAAAATATTTGGTTTTCTAAGAGACAGGATTTCGCAAATGGCATTTGCCCCCGCTCTTGAAATCATTAAATCGGTACAAGCAAAGAGATCACTTAACTCTTTTTTGATATATTCGAATTGAACATATCCTTGTTTTTTTTGTAAAGATGGTTCTACTTTTCCTTTTCCGCATAAGTGAATGATTTGGAAGTGTTTTAATAATTCATCTAAACTTTCACGCACTGCATTATTCACAGCAACAGCACCTAAACTTCCTCCGATTACTAAAATAACAGGTTTGTCAGAGGTGAATCCACAAAAGGAAAGGCCACGTTCTTTATTCCCTTGAAATAGTTCTTGGCGAATCGGAGAACCAGTGAGAACGGCTTTACCGTTTGGAAGATATTTTAAAGTTTCTGGAAAATTACAACATACTTTTGTAGCGCTTGGGATTGCTAATTTATTTGCAAGTCCTGGTGTCATATCGGACTCATGAATAATACAAGGGATATGACGATGCTTTGCTGCTAATACAACAGGAACGGATACAAATCCTCCCTTTGAGAAAACAATATCTGGTTTTAATTGTTTTAATAACTTAGATGCTTGTAAATATCCCTTCATAACTTTAAATGGATCGGTGAAGTTTTTCACATCAAAATATCTTCTTAATTTACCAGATGAAATACTATGATAAGGAATATCAATTCCTGTAATCAAGTCTTTTTCAATTCCGTCATAAGAGCCAATATATTGAATATCATAACCAGCTTCTTGTAAGTTCGGAATCAATGCCATATTGGGAGTGACATGGCCAGCAGTACCGCCTCCCGTTAAGACAATTCGTTTCATTGAAATGTTACCTCCAAATCACAAGTTAAATGTTTACTGTGCACTTTTAAGGGCTTCTCTTAAAGCAGCAGAAAGTTGATCTGGACAGGAAGTAGGTCTTGGTCCGCAATGGATTCCTTCCATACGTCTGATTGCTTCGTTTGCGTCCATACCTTCTACTAAAGCTGCAACGCCTTGTGTGTTTCCACTGCAACCACCTTCAAAGTGTACGTTATGAACTTTATTATCCTCTGTAATTTCAAATTCAATTGCGCGAGAACATACTCCTTTTGTTTTATATGTGTGTGTCATGTTTTTATTTCCTCCTAAATAAGTTTCGTTTCTGGATGGGGTGATTGTTTATTACCATAGCCATTACTTTAAATTATACTGGATAACCTTTCTTTTTTCAAATATTCTAATAATGAATTTTGATATAGAAGATAGAAGTTAGAGGTTATGAAATAATTTTTAACCTTTATAACATAATATATGAGTCATTTTATCATACAATGCTAGCATCTCAGAATAAATATGCGGATACAACCGAGTAGTAAAATATGGACAGGGTAAAAGAGATAAAAGAAGTATTTTAACTTTAAACCTCTCGTTCCATTGTACTTATGAATGATAAGAAATGCCAGTGGAGCGGTCACTTCCCAAAGGAATAAGAAAACGCCAACGGGATAAAAATACTTTTTATGCTTCTTCATATAATAAAGAAGGATAATAGCGAATACGCCAAAAGCACCATAGTCTGTTTTCATGATGTTGGCAAGCCAAATGAAAAAAACGATACCTAATATTTTTATAAAAGGGTTGTAAAAGAACTTAATATCGCTTTCATAAATCCAGATACAAAGATATCCTAATAATAAGGTAAACATAACATTTTGATAAGTGCTATCAAAGAAAGCACCGTTAAATGCTAAATCAAAAGGAATTTCTGATAATAAGGCGAATAAAAATAAGTTCAAGCCATACTTTTTCTTATTATGAGTATGAGAAAATCCTTCAAGGAGTAAGAAAATAAAGATAGGAAAGGCAACTCTTCCAATTAAGCGAAGTACCCAATCAATTTGAAAGAGTAATTCAAAGTGGGGAATACTGGACGTTCCATTCCAATGTGCCATAAGATAAGGCTCTAATAATGCAGCACCAATATGGTCAATAAACATAGTGATAATGGCAATTAATTTTAACGTACTTCCAGTGAGCCCATTTTTTAATGTAAGTGACTTCATAATTCTTTTCCCTTCTTTGTATTCATTTTAGAAAATTATAGCACGAAATGGGAAAGATAACCATTTGCATCTTTTGGAAAAAGCGAAAATCTTGAATAATAAAAAATTATTTGTTATGATAACACCGATCACTTCCCTTACTATATTTGCAAATAAAAGCATAAGATTCTTATGATAAAGGAGAAAACAATGAAGAAAATCGGTATTATTGGAGCCATGGATGAAGAGATCTTAGCTCTTAGAAATGAAATGGAACAAGTAAAAGAAACAGAAGTTGCCAGCATGACTTTTTGTGAAGGGATTCTTTCTGGAAAAGAAGTTGTTCTTGTAAGAAGTGGAATTGGTAAAGTGAATATGGCAGTTTGTGCTCAGATTTTAGCAACCCAGTTTCAAGTGGACTGTGTATTAAATACAGGAATTGCAGGTTCTTTATGTAATGATATTAATATTGGCGACATCGTTATTTCCACAGATGCTATGCAACATGATTTTGATGCAACTGTGTTTGGTTATAAAAAAGGAGAAATCCCAAGAATGGAAACTTCTACTTTTGTAGCGGATGAAGCGATGGTTGCTCTTGCAAAAAAAGTATGTGAAGAAGTAAATAAAGATATTAGTGTATTTACAGGAAGAGTTGTAAGTGGCGATCAGTTCATTAGCAATGATGAAGTAAAAAATGCCATTGTAGAAAACTTTAATGGGCTTTGTACAGAAATGGAAGGCGCTTCTATGGCACAGGTAGCATGGCTCAATCACCTCCCATTTGTGATTATCCGTGCAATTTCAGATAAAGCAGATCATAGTGCAGAAGTGGATTATGATGAATTTGAAGCAAAAGCCATTGAACATACGGTAAAATTAGTTCGCCAGATGGTAAAAGAAATGGAAGCGTAAAAGAAAAAATACGAAGGAACAGGAATGATGTCGAGGAAGATATCTTCCTGTTTTTTTATTGAAAAAATGCCGATAAAATGACTGAAATTAGAGAAGGAATTGGACTTCCCCTTTGGATAAAAACAGGATATAGTGAAAAAGGAAACAAGATTTGTACAAGCAGTTAAGCAAAACAGATTGCGTTATTCCAACGTAAGAAATTGGCAAAGCGTGTTTCTTATCGTATCAAAATTTTAAAAATAAGATAGAACAGTATAGAAGGGAGAAAGTTTTAATGATAACACAATTATTTCATCAAAATATTTTTATTTACGCAATGACAGGGATTTTACTTCTTGGAGTGATACAAAAAATAATTCTTGGAACTTATTATAAAAAAATGGTAACTGCCTCTGAGAACATGGGGATGACAACGAAAAAGGGATTAAAGAATCTGAAGACAAAGTTTGAAAACAGTTTTAAGCTCAACATGAATATCCAAAATGTGGACGCGTTTGTGGATAAAAATATGGACAAGCAAAAGTTATGTGGATTAACCCTTATGACGTGGAACCGAATGAATTGGCAGTTGTTTATGCTATGCGGGGTGATAGGAACGGCAGGAACTCTCTATGAGTTGTTAAATCAAGCGGGGATAGAACAGGTTATGATGACGATTACATATACAGGATTTACAATGGCAGTATCTTTGCTATTAGAAACTTCTTTTGGCATGGAGGAAAAGAGAGAGCTTGTGTTAGCTAATATGAAAGACTATTTGGATAATTATTTTATTCATCGTATGAATGGTGGGGAAATAAAAGAAATAGAAAGTGAGAGAGAAAAAGAAGAAAACAATAACGTATCTTCTCTTAAAAATCGAACGATGGATGAAGATATGGAATATTTAAAGAAATGTTTAAATGAGATTGCCAGTGCAAGAAATATTGAAAAGCAAGAGATTACAAAAAAAGAGGAGGCCATGTTAGAAGATGTGTTGCGTGATTTTTTCTTATGATAGGGAGAGAGAACCGTGAAGATGAAATGCTAAAAAAGCATTGTTTTTCATAGTTTTATTAAAAAATTAGTTCTAAAATAAAAAGCTCCTGCACATATTAGTAGTAAATGATTTGGCGATAGGAGCAAAAAATATGAGAAAAAAAGCCGTAGTAGCCTTTGCTCTTACTGGACTTTTGGCTCTGACAGGATTATCCGCCATGACACAAAGGCAAATCAAGGAAACGACAGCAAATGTAACGACAGAAACGACAGAAGTCAAAATCGGGGATACAGCTTCTTATGATTCCTTGCCTAATGAAAAAAATGCGTGGTGGTTTAAGCGGAATACAGAACATCAACGATCTGGTGCACAAGACAAAATTGATATTGCGAAGTATGATGCTTATTATCTTGGAAAAGATGAGAAAGTGATTTATTTAACGTTTGATTGTGGATATGAGAATGGATTTACCCCACAAATTCTTGATACATTAAAAAAGCATAATGCAAAGGCCATTTTCTTTGTAACAAAAACTTTTATTCGAGATAATATTGACCTTGTAAAGCGAATGAAAGAAGAAGGCCATTTTGTTGGAAATCATACCTGTTCTCATCCAAGTATGCCAACAAAATCTTCGGAAGAGCTGATCAAAGAGATTACAGAATGTGCTACTTATATGAAAGAACAAACAGGATATGAGATGGATCCTTATATCCGTCCACCTATGGGGGAATATAGTGAACGAACACTAAAAATTAGTCAAGATCTTGGATATAAGACCATTTTTTGGAGCATAGCTTATTTAGATTATGATGTGAATAACCAGCCAGGAAAAGATTATGTAGTGGAACATTTTAAAAAATATTATCATAATGGAGCGGTGCCATTGATCCATAACGTATCAAAGTCTAATACGGAGGCATTGGATGAAGTTTTAACTTTCTTAGAGCAACAAGGATATCGATTCCCAAATGTGGATGAACTATTATAAATGAGCTTTCTAAAGGAAAGGTACTAAATTCCTCTATTATATAAAAAAGTGGCAGATGTGAAAAAGCATCTGCCACTTTTTTTTAAGTGGAAATAGTTTTCGATTTCTTTTTAGGAAGAAACAAATCAAGAAGTAGAGAAAGGACAAAGACACCAGCTACAGAGTTACTTGCAAATACATCTTTTATGATGGCAGGTAATGCATTAAAGAAAGATGGATTTATCTCTGTAATACCGACACCTACACAAAAAGAGATTGCAACGATCATCATATTTCTTTCCGTATCTCCACAATCAGCAACCATTTTTAAACCAGTAAAGACGATGGAGCCATACATCATAATGGTGCATCCACCGAGCACCGCATCTGGAATGGAGTTAAAGAAAGCACCGATTGGAGGAAAAAGGGATGCGATAATAAGAATGAAAGCACCCATAAAGATAGTAAAACGATTGATAACTTTAGTCATAGCAATTAATCCAATATTTTGATTAAATGAGGTAATTGGACATGCACCAAAAAGTCCTGAAAAGGCGCTTCCAAATCCATCAACTGCAAGAGAACCTTGAATTTCTTTTTCCGTTACTGGTCTTCCAAGACCATCCATACAGACAGCAGAAGTTCCCCCAATTGTTTCAGCAGCGGATACAAGAAAGATAATTCCTATGGTAACAATTGGTCCAATATGAAATACTGGAACGGTTCCTTTTAGAAAAACTGGAAGTGGAATACTAATAAATCCAATTTCTTTTACCGTAGTATGAAATGCGTTAAAATCAATCATTGGTGCGATATCCGTTACGGTAAAAATCAGGGATAAAAGATAGCCGAATACTAATCCAGCCAATACATCGAGATTTTTCCATACTCCTTTAGCAAAATATTTAAATGCAAGACATGAAAAAAGTGTTAAGGTTGCAACTAAAAGATTGTACCAAGCACCAAAATCAGTTGCTCCATCTCCACCACCAAAGGAATTCATACCGACTGATAGAAGGGAAAATCCGATAGCCAAAACGACACAAGCCGATACAATCGAGCCTATGTATTTTCTCCAATACTTTGCAGTGAGTCCAAGGCATCCTTCAAAACATCCACCTACGATGATAGCGCCAATCATTGCTTCATATCCATAGTCTGGATTTGTTGCCACTGCA
>CAJMOB010000041.1:0-25883 GCA_905214925.1 uncultured bacterium
GATGATAGCGCCAATCATTGCTTCATATCCATAGTCTGGATTTGTTGCCACTGCAAGGAGAGAGCCAAGAAATGTAAAACTTACTCCCATAACGATTGGTAACTTTGATCCAATTTTCCAGATGGGATATAATTGTAATGCTGTTCCAATCCCTGCTGCGAACATGGCGCATTGAAGAAGACTCGCAATTTCAGTCGATGTAAAACCGCCACCATCGGCAGGAGCAACTCCTCTTACGCATGCGGCAGAAGCTACAATAAGAACGGGTACTAGATTTGCTACGAACATGGCGAGTACGTGTTGAAGCCCGAAAGGGATTGCTTTTGAAAGTGGTACACGTCCGTCTAGTTTGTAGATATTATCTACATAGATGTCTTGTTGTTGCTTGTCAATTTGCTGATTTTTCATACATTGCCAACCTCTTTTCTTTTTTTTATGATGATGTGCTTCTAAGTCTATAAAAGAGATAGAAGAGTTTTTAGAGCTAGACGTAATAGTTCTATTATATAATTTAAAGAAAATTTATTCTATTGACAATTATTGCAAAAATACTTAGTGAAAACTGGTTGTAATGTATAGTGAATTATCGTATGAATAAATTCATGTGTTTTTAATACAAACAATCCTGTTTTTCGATCCATGTTTCTATTGGCTTCTTAGTTTAATATTGCCTATGAGAAGCAGTTGAATCTCTCATACAAAAATAAACTTATATGATTTATATGATATAATTAATATAAAAATTACAGGTGTTTGAACGTTAATAAATATTTTTGGACAAGAAATGGATAGGGGAGAAGAAGAAAATAAGGAGGAGTATAAGTGTATGAGATTTGAGTCTGATATTATAAATCCAATTCGATTTCACTTTTTGTATGCGGATAAGTATTCTTTTGGAGCTTCATGGGCATATTCTGAGAAAAATTTACCATACAATCTGTTGCGGTATATTGTGGCAGGACAAGCAGAGTTTGTGATCAATGGAAAAAGGTCGGTTGTAAAAGAAGGTGAAATTGTGTATGTTCCCATGGGATGTACTCTTGAATGTAGAGCAATCGATAAGAAAATTTCGTTTATTAGTATTCGGTTTACAACCTCAGTGTTTTATGAAGGTGCTGATTTTATGGAAGATTATTTTGGCGTTGCAAGAACCATTTGTGCAACTCAAGAGTTAAAAGAGAATTTTGAACATATTTATGAATGGGTACATCGAAAAGAACAGGCAAAGATGTTTTGGATTCGAGGATATTTAGATTTGATCATTGGGGGAATTGTTATGGAAAGTAGAGGAGAGGAGACAAAAAAGACTGAGCAACTATCTAGTAAAAAGGAATCTGACTTAGAAAAAGTGCATCAAAAGATTTATGAAAGTACCACAAAAAGTGATCCAAGGATTCAGTTTGTAATCGATTATATTGTTTTACATGCAAAAGAGACTTACACGATTTCCCAGCTAAGTGAAATGGCAGGAGTTGCAGAAACTACCTTTCGAAAATTGTTTAAAGAGCAAACGGGAAAAGCACCAAACGCTTTTATGAGGGAGTTAAAGTTGACAACAGCAGCAAAAGAACTGTTAAAAAGTAGCGATTCTGTAAATTCTATCGCGTATGAAGTCGGTTTTGAAGATCCGAATTATTTTTCCAGAATGTTTAAGAAAACATTTGGGGTAACTCCAAATGAATATCGAACAATGGCTAGAAGATAGGAGAAAAAGAGATATTGCGCAAGCGTGTCTCTTTTTTTGTGTTATAGGAAATTCCTTACGGCCGCAAAGAGTGTATTGTTAGAAGTAACCTAAAGTAGTCAAGGGTGAGTAATGCACACTTTGTTCTAATGGTATTTCGTGAAAATAGCAGTTAAAATATAGAATAATAGAAAAAATAATATATAATTCACAAAAAATAGGTATATTTTTATTATAAATATCGAAATGTGCTATAAATAACAATCTATTCCATAGAAATATATAAAAAAAGATGATATTATTTAGAAAGATTAATCAAACTACACAAAGCGAGGAGGAATTGTGAATGAGAAAAAGATTTCTTGGTGTATTGTTATCAGCAATTATGGTCGTATCAACATTAGCTGGATGTGGGGGCAATAGTGGAAAAGAAGATACAGCACAAGGGGATGGTACGACAAATAAAGTAGCACAAGAGGGAACAACAGGAGAATTAGAAGGAGAGATTACTTTTTGGCATTCTTTTACACAAGGACAGCGTCTTGACGTGATTCAAGAAGCGGCAGATTCCTTTATGAAGGAAAATCCAAAAGTAAAGATCAACATCGAAACTTTCTCATGGGGGGATTTTTACACGAAGTGGACGACAGGGCTTGCATCTGGCAATGTTCCTGATATGAGTACCGCTCTTCCAGGCCATGTAGTGGAAATGATCGATTCTGATGCCATTATCCCATTAAATGGATTAATCGATACAATTGGAAGAGATAAATTCTCAGAAACAGCCATTGAGGAAGGAACAAAGGATGGAAATAATTATTCTGTTCCATTATATTCTCATGCACAAGTTATGTGGTATCGAAAAGATTTATTAAAGGAAGCTGGATTAGAAGTTCCAAAAACTTGGGATGAGTTTAGAGAAGCTGCAATTGCTTTAACAAACAAAGATGTATATGGAGTCTCTTTCCCTTGTGGCTCTAATGATTTAATGGGAACAAGATTTTTAAATTTCTATGTTAGAAGTGGTGGTGGAAGTTTATTAAACGATGATCTTACTGCCAATTTAACAAGTGATTTAGCAATCGATGGAATTAATTATTGGGTAGATTTATACAAACAGTGTTCTCCAAAAGATTCTGTGAATTATGCAGTATTAGATCAAGCAACTTTATTCTATCAAGGAAAAACGGCCTTTGACTTTAATAGTGGATTCCAGATCAGTGGTGTAGAGGCCAACTCACCAGATTTAGTGAGCCAGATTGACTGTGCACCGATTCCAAAAATCAATGAAAATGATGAAGAAACAGGAATTGAAACTTCTAACATTCCTATGGTTATTTGGAAAAATTCCAAACATCCAGAAGTATGCGAAGCGTTTATACAATATCTCTATGAAAAAGATCGTTACATAGACTTCTTAGATGCAACACCAGTTGGTATGCTTCCTTCTATTAAAGGAATTGCGGATTCACCAGAATATCAAGAAAATGAAACAGTAAAACAATTTTCAAATGCGGTTGATGTAATCGGTCATGCGGTGGATATTGGAACTGCAATTGGATTTGAACATGGACCAAGTGTTCAGGCAGGACTTTTAACATCACAAGGAATTGTGGAATCTATGTTCCAAGATATTATTACAAATGGAACGGATGTAAAAGAAGCAGCACAAAAAGCAGAAAAACAGTTAAATGACTTATTTAGTACAGTAGAATAAAGAAACGTGTAAGGAAGAAGGTGTCTTCCGTTAGAAAAACGGGGATGTGATAGCATCTCCGTTTTTTCTATTCTTCTATCGTTTATAAGTTTTTTGTGTTTGAAACAATGACAGAAAGGTGGGGATATATGGTGAAAAAACAAGGACAATATGATGTAACAAGATGGATTTTTGTATTGCCAGCTATGATTGTTGTTGGAGCTTTATTGCTCTATCCAATTTTCTCAAGTGTATATTTTAGTTTTACAACAAAACATTTAATTAAACCAATCTATCATTTCTGTGGATTTGATAATTATAAAGCGGTATTATCCGATGACTCTTTTTTCTCAGCATTTTTTAATTCTTTAAAATGGACAGTCTTTTCTTTATTAGGCCAGATTATTGTTGGGTTTAGTTCGGCATTGGCACTAAACCGTGTAAAACATTTAAAAGGTATTTATAAGACATTATTAATTATTCCATGGGCTTTTCCGTCCATTGTTATTGCTCTTTCATGGAAATGGATTTTGAATGGAGTATATGGTTTTTTACCGAACTTACTAGTACAGATTGGGATTACGGATACACTACCTCAATTTTTAAGTGATGGACATATGGTTTTTATTACCCTTGTTTTGATTAATATTTGGTTTGGTGCGCCAATGATTATGGTTAATGTATTATCCGCTTTGCAAACAATACCACAAGATCAATATGAGGCCGCACAAATTGATGGAGCAAGAGCTTACCAATCCTTTTTACATATTACGATTCCCCATATTAAAGTTGTTGTTGGGCTACTTGTTGTATTAAGAACTATTTGGGTATTTAATAACTTTGATATTATTTATCTTATTACAGGTGGAGGACCTGCAAATACCACAACAACAGTTCCGATCTATGCGTATAACATGGGATGGGGAACGAAACTACTTGGACGTTCTTCTGCAGTTACTGTCCTATTGCTATTATTCTTAATGATTGTCTGCATTGCATATTTTGCTGTGTTAGGCAAGTGGGAAAAGGAGGAGAAATAATATGAAGCACAAGAAGAAGTTATCGATTGGAGATGCAGTCAGCCATGTATATTTAATTTTATTATCTATCATAGCAGTGTTTCCACTCCTTTGGATTCTCATCTGTTCGGTAAAAGGAAAAGGAGAATTAACAGGTAATCCAACCTCTTTTTTACCAAAGACGTTCACATTGGAATATTATCGTCATGTGATTCAAGATTTAAATTTTGCCCACAATATTGGAAATAGTGTCCTGATTTCTCTTTGTACAACAGCCATTGCCATTACGATTTCTGCAATGGCAGCCTATGGAGTTGTTCGTTTTTTTCCGAAGTTTGGAAATGTTATGACAAAAGTTCTAATTACAACTTATATGTTTCCACCGATTTTGTTGGCGATTCCATATTCTCTTGTTATGGCAAAGTTAGGGCTTACCAATACAAGAATCGGGCTGATTATCGTCTACTTATCTTTTAGTGTTCCTTATGCAGTTTGGTTGCTCGTTGGATTTTTTCGAACAGTACCCCTTGAAATCGAGGAGGCTGGAAGAGTAGATGGTGCTAATAAAGCACAGATTTTTATTCAAATTGTATTGCCATTGGTAGCTCCAGGGATTGTGGCAACTGCTATATATACATTTATTAATGCGTGGAATGAATTTTTATATTCTTTAATTTTAATCAATGGAACGGATAAGATGACGGTTTCTGTAGCATTAAAATCTTTAGAAGGAGCGGAAATTCTTGATTGGGGAGATATGATGGCAGCATCAGCTCTCGTTGTAATCCCATCTATTATTTTCTTTTGTTTTATTCAAAATAAAATCGCAGGTGGTTTATCAGAAGGTTCTGTAAAATAAGAACAAGTGGGAAGATTAGGAAACAAAAAATATAAAAAATAGGATGTTTTTTATCCTAATAAATAAAATTGTTGTGATTACAGTTAAAGGAGGACTTATATTATGGAAACAATCGGTTATGCTGTTGTGGGAACTGGTTATTTTGGAGCAGAACTCGCAAGAATTATGAAAGAACAAGATGGAGCAAAAATTGTAGCTGTCTATGACCCAGAAAATGCTCATACAGTAGCAGAAGAATTAGGATGTGATGTGGAAACGGATCTGGATACCTTATTTTCAAGAGAAGATGTAAATGCAGTAATTGTTGCTTCTCCAAACTATTTACATAAAGAACCAGTTATTAAGGCTGCTAAGCATGGGGTTCATGTTTTTTGTGAAAAACCAATTGCATTATCTTATCAAGATTGCGATGAGATGGTAAGAGCTTGTGAGGAAAATCATGTAACGTTTATGGCAGGTCATGTTATGAACTTTTTCCATGGAGTTCGACATGCAAAAAAACTAATTAATGAGGGTGTCATTGGTGATGTACTTTATTGTCACTCTGCAAGAAATGGGTGGGAAGAACAGCAACCGACGATTTCTTGGAAAAAGATTCGTGAAAAATCAGGTGGACATCTGTATCATCATATTCATGAGCTTGACTGCATTCAATTTATTATGGGGGGAATGCCAAAAACCGTCACAATGACTGGGGGAAATGTAGCGCATCAAGGGGAGAATTTTGGAGATGAAGATGATATGCTCTTTATCAACTTAGAATTTCCAAACAATCGATTTGCTCTTTTAGAGTATGGTTCTGCCTTCCATTGGCCAGAACACTATGTGTTAATTCAAGGAACAAAAGGTGCCATTCGAATCGATATGTGTAACTGTGGTGGAACATTGAAAACAGAAGGAAAAGAAGAACATTTTCTTGTCCATGAATCACAAGAAGAGGATGATGATAGAACTAGAATTTATCATGGAACCGAAATGGATGGAGCCATTATGTATGGAAAACCAGGGAAAAAGCCACCGATGTGGTTGCATAGTATTATGAAAAATGAAATGAGATATTATAATGAATTATTACATGGTGCACCTGTGACAGAAGAGTTTCGCCCACTATTAACTGGAGAGGCAGCAAGAGCTGTTATTGGGACAGCGGATGCTTTAACATTATCATTAAGAGAAAACCGTAAAGTAGATGTAAAAGAAGTGATGTAGAAAAGAGTGTATGAGAAAAATCATATAGGAAGTATATTAGAGATTCCTAGAAAAGATATGTAGTAAAGTGGAGGAAAACGTATGGCAAGATTTAGGAAAGTAATTGTAACTGCAACCGTTGTTTCTTTATTAATGAGTGCAAATGCTATCACATTTGTGAATGCAACTAGTAGAAATACAGATGACTTTACAATAGATTCTATACAAGAAGAGATTCCTTTACTACAAAAGAATGAAATATCTATTTCAGAGGGAAGTACTTTTGATTTAAGTCAAGAAGAAAATGCAGATCTAGTAAAACAGCTGAGAAAAGGTACTATTGTTATTAACTACACTTCAACGAGTGCACAACAATATCAGTCATTGTTTAGTGTATCCAATCGTACGGTTGGAAATGAAAATCGGCACTTCCATCTCTATGTGACCAACTCTGGAGCATTGGGTATGGAGCTTCGCAATACCGATCAAGTATTTAAATATACAATGAACCGTCCGGCCTGTGTAAGAGGAACTTATAAAGGGAAACCTGTACAAAATACGATTGCTTTTACTGCGGATGAAGAAAATAAAACGTATACACTTTATGCCAATGGGGATCTTGTTGCTACTCTTCATGAAGAGGAATATCAATTTATACAAGATATTACAGGAACAACAGATGTGACATTAGGAGGAACAATCCGCGGAGGAAAAACAGCATATCCTTTTGGTGGAGTCATTCATGAGGTGAAAGTATATGGAGACGTTTTGACAGAACAGCAATTAAAAGATATGACAGCAAAAACGCAATATGGAACGAAAATATTTTATGCAGGAGATGGAACAGAATCCAATTATTATAGAATTCCATCCTTGCTCACATTAAAGAGTGGAGCAATTGCAAGTTCCGCAGATGCTCGTTATGGGGGAACTCATGACTCAAAAAGCAATATCGATACGGCATTTTCCATTAGTTCTGATGGTGGAAAAACATTTTCAAAGCCAATACTCCCATTTTGCTTTGATGATTATGCCCCACAAGCGATAGAATGGCCAAGAGAAGTGGGAGCAAGGGATTTACAAATACAAGGAAGCGCTTCGTTTATAGATCCTCAGATGGTGCAGGATAGAGAAACAGGAAGATTATTTTTGTTTGTTGATGTGATGCCAGCTGGGATTGGATCTTCCAATGCGTCTGTTGGTTCAGGATATAAAGAAATAAATGGAAAAAAATATTTAAAATTACATTGGCAAGGAGATGGAAGTTCCGTTTATAACTATACAGTAAGAGAAAATGGAGTTATTTATAATGATGTCACAGGAGAACCAACAGAATATGCTATCAATGAGAAGTTTGAATTATTAAAAAATGATGAACCACTTTTTGTAAAGCAATATCAGGTTCGATTTTCTAATGGAAAGTTATTAGAAGAGGCATCTAATAAAGATGTGGCAATGAATGTATTTTATAAGGATTCCATGTTTAAGGTATTTCCAACGGCGTATCTTGGAATGAAGTATAGTGATGATGAAGGAAAAACTTGGTCCGAAATGAAACTGATGAATCAATTAAAGGATGAGAATGAAAAACTTTTAATTACTGGCCCAGGAGTTGGACATCAGATTGAAAATGGACAATATAAAGGACGGATTTTAGTTCCTGTGTATATGATAAAATCGGCTTGCTTTGGAGTGTTATATAGCGATGATCATGGTATAACATGGAATCTTTCGAAAGGGCCTAATGAAGGTTCTGCAGCAACTGCTGAGGCACAAGTGATTGAATTTCCAGATGGGACTCTTGCTATGTTTGAGAGAACAAGTGTAGGAAAGATTGCGATGTGTAAGAGTCTTGATGGCGGTATTACTTGGGGAGAAAGAGAAATGTTAGATGGTATGACAGCTACTTCTTATGGAACACAAGTATCTGTTATCAATTATTCTTCGCTGATTGATGGGAAACAAGCAATTATTTTATCTGCACCAAACTCCACATCAGGAAGACGAGATGGAAAAAATCGAATTGGTCTTATTACAGATACTGGACAAAGTGGATATGATAAATATAGTATTGATTGGAAATATTGCTATTCTGTAGATACTCCCCAAAGTGGATATTCCTACTCTTGCCTGACAGAATTACCGAATGGAAATATTGGTGTTCTATATGAGAAATATGACTCATGGTCAAGAGGTGAATTACATTTAAAAAATATCTTATCTTATGAAGAATATGAGGTTTCTGAATTAAAGACATTACAATAGAGAAAGAAGAATAGAAAAAGAAGTGTAGAGAAAAGAGCTACACTTCTTTTTTCCTATTAGAGATTGTTCAAAAGTAAAAATAATAGATAAAGTTGTAAAACAAAGGGAGCTTTGCTATAATTTTTTTAATACTTTAATTCGATAAAATAGAAGAAAGGAAGTTTTAATATGGAACCGTTAGAAAAGCTTAGAGAAAAAAGAAAGTTATGTTCTAAAAATATTGTGCTGATTGGCTTTATGGGAACTGGAAAATCAACAATTGCTGATTATCTGCATACTTTATTTGATATGGACGTAGTAGAAATGGATCAGTTGATCGAAGAAAGAGAAGGAATGAGTATTCCTGAAATTTTTGAAGTACATGGTGAAGAATATTTCCGCGATCTGGAAACAAATTTATTAATTGAAATGCAAGAACGAAAAAATGTCGTTATTTCTTGTGGAGGTGGAACACCTTTAAGAGAGTGTAATGTAAAAGAAATGAGAAAAAATGGGTGTGTTGTTTTATTGACAGCTAGTCCAGAGAGCATATTAGAAAGAGTAAAAAATAGTCATGATCGT
The DNA here is from genome assembly GCA_905214925.1 of uncultured bacterium. GTDB lineage: Bacteria > Bacillota > Clostridia > Lachnospirales > Lachnospiraceae > Scybalomonas. The sequence goes on from CAJMOB010000041.1 coordinate 9,273, forward strand.
CCATTAATTGAAAATAATAAAAATGTGGCGTTTATTTCAGAGATGATGGAAAAAAGAAGAGAAAAGTATGAAGCAGCCGCCGATATTATTATTCATACTGATGGAAAGACAAAGTTAGAAATCTGTGAAGAGTTAGAGGATAAGATATTAGAATCCGATAGAAAGTGATTCTGTTTTTGGAGAATAATAAGATAAGATTATTTTGTGTGGATGAGAGATAGAAGTATTCTCTTAGGATAAAGATTATATAAAGATTATTATAAAAGTTACAATTTTTACCATAAATGAAATGGAAAATAATCAGGTTCTAAAAAAACAATATATAGTATTGAAGAGAAAAAAAGACTGTGATATATTGATAGTACAAAAGAAAAATGGAATTATATGGAAGAATATGTTGAAAAAGTGAAACATTTGGCAGATTTTTTCTATGAGGATTAAAATTTGACATAAAATAAATAAAGGAGGAAAAATATGAAAAAAGTCATAGCAGGAGTTTTAGTGGCAAGTTGTGTTTTGAGTGGAGTTCCAATGCCACAACATGTTTTGGCGGAAACTATCAATGAAGAATTATCACAGCAAGAAAACCAACAAACGATGGAAACTGGAGAGACTCTACAAAAGGAAGTACAACCAAATGTTGTTTCTAATAGCGCAATTTCATTATTAGAGGAGAGTGCTTCTAGCAACGAAGAAAGACTGACGATTAATAGTGTGGGGCAAGTTGATACCTATATTAGTGAAGGTAAACAAGATAAAGTAACGGCGATTATGTTACAAGGACAATCCCTAAAGGATGATATTTTAGATAAGTTATATCAATTTACAAAGGTAGAAGTGCTTGATTTATCTCAAAATTATTTAACAACAATTGATTTAAGTAAATGGCCAAATCTAAAAGCTGTTTGGTTAAATAATAATCAGCTGACATCTTTAAATGTATCCAGTAACACAAATCTTGAAGTATTAGAAGCCTATGGAAACTATACTTTAACAGGAGATATCAATCTGAGCGCTCACAGTGCTTTAAAGTCACTTGTATTAAATGATACTAATATTAGCAAGTTAACTCTTCCAACAAATTCAGCGTTAGAATCTGTATGGTTCAATCACAATCCATCATTACGAGAAGTTGTGTATCCAATGACAGGAAGTGGTAAGTTAGAAATTAATCCAAAAGAGCTATATCAACAGGATTTTGAAGGAGTGCCAATAAATGAAGTAGAGCCTTTGATTAATTCAAGTGGGGAAAAGGGAACTTATATTCAGTGGACAAAGTCAAATGATACTGAAAAAGATGTGTTAGTAAAGGAAAGTGATCCAGCTTTTTCAGCTTATGGATGTACATTAACTGCTGAATGGAAGTATAAAAGCTATACCATTCAATATCAGCTTCCTGAAAAAAGAATTAAATGGAAGAGTGAAGAAAGCAGATTTACTTCTCAAGGAACCTATGGGGAAACAGTAACGCTTCCTTCCGAAAGTGATTTTATAGTGGAGCCAGGTTATGAGTGGAAAGGATGGTCTTCCACAGCAGGAACAGTAAAAGGGAATACTCTTGTTGTTAAACCAAAACAAAATGGTACAACAGTTATAGTAACTCCTCAAGTTTCAAGAAAAGCTATGTCTGTTATTTTTGAGAAAGCCGATACCGATACGGCTGTACAAGAAGTAGAAGGAATTATGGAAGATTCTGTGATTACAGCTGGACAAACATTAAGATTCCCAGCTTGTTCTTATAAAAGAGAAGGATATACTTTTATCGGTTGGAAAATAGAAGACGAGACTAAATTATATCAACCATATAGTTATTATGACGTAAGTGAAAATTATATAGGAAATTTAGTTTTTACTGCCCAATGGAAAGTAAATGAAGGAACGGTTCTTATTGGTGATAAAAATAGTAAAAAATCACAAAATGGCATGTATATTTTTACAGAAGAGGACCTAAAGGCTCCGCAACCAAAAGAAGGTTATCAATTTAATGGCTGGATTTATAATGGAAAAAAATTAGTTTCAGGTGATAAAATTACAGTAAATCGCAATGGAGAAACGATTAAAGTTACAGCAGGCTGGGTACCAAATAAATATTTTGTAGAATATCAGGATGAAGATGGAACTGTTTTAAAAGAAAATCTTTTAGAATATGATAAAGCGGATACTGATGTGCCTGAGGTAAAAGATAAAGCTGATGAAATCTTCGTTGGATGGGAAAAGACAAATAGCAGTAGTATTAGAAAACTTTCTATTGGTGCAAACGAAATGATTTATTCTGGTGAAGAAGTTAAAAATTTAACATCTTCCAATGGAGAAACGGTAAAATTAAGAGCTGTTTATCAACCAGTATCAAAACAAATGGTTGTAGATCAAATTGCTGATAGAGAATATACAGGTTCAGAAATTACAGTAGACGATTTAGTAGTCACAGTAAATAGCACGCCATTAACAAAAGATGTTGACTATACCGTTACTTATGAAAATAATACAAATGTTGGAACTGCAACTGTAATTATTACTCCAAAAGAAAACATGAATTATATCGGAGTAAAAACAACATTCCAGATTACACCATCAGAAATGCAAAATGTGAAAGTAGAAGGATATAAAGGCGAGTTTGATGAAGCGAACCATAGCATTACCGTATCAGGATATCCAAAAGGTGCAACTCTTCGTTACCGTGTAATTGGAGAAGACAGCACATGGTCAAATGGAAATCCAGCATTTATGATGGGAACTAATACAGTAGAAGTAGAAATTACACATCCAAACTATAAAACATTTACAGGGAAGGCTACTGTTGAAATTACAGAAAAACAAAATGTAGACAATAGCAATAATGGTAATAACAATGGTGGAAGTTCTTCTAATAATGGTAGTGGTGGTAATAATTCAGGAAATACCTCTGGTGGCGGTGGTGGAGCAGTTGCCCCATCCGTACCAAGTGTACCATCTGTGCCAACAGTTCCAACTACACCAGATAATTCAAAACCAGAAAATACAGAAGATGCAAAAGAAGAGCAAAAACCATCTGATAGCACAGATACAAAGAAAGATTTTGTTGTTCCTAAAATAGAAAAACAAGAATTTACAGGTAAAAAAGTGACTCCAAAATTTGTTGTAAAAGATGGAGATAAGAAGTTAGAAGAAGGAAAAGATTATAAGATTACTTATAAAAATAATAATAAAATTGGAAAAGCAACTGCCATTGTAACAGGAATTGGACAATATAAAGGACTAAAAGAGACATATTCTTTTGTCATTCTTCCTAAGACACCGACCGTTCAAACAAAGGCAGGAGATTCTTCTATTAAGATTACAACAAAAGGACAAAAAGGAACGAGTACGCTCATTCAGTATTCTTCTGATAACGGAAAGACTTGGAAGACCATAAAAACATCCGCTAAGACAAAGACAATTAAAGGTCTTAAAAAAGGAACTTATAAAATCCGAGTTCGTTCTTACAAAAAAGTAAAAGGCGTAACTTATAAGAGTGCCTATACAACAAAGACTACTGTTAAAGTTCAATAGTAGCATAGATAACAAAGGCAGAAGGGAAATTTCCCTTCTGCCTTTACTTTATAGTAGTTTAAAAACTTTCTAATTTTTCTATCGTCATATGCTTGACAACTGCTACGGCTAATTTCACGGATTCTTGGAAGTCTTCATAAGAAGCGATTCCATAATGGGAGTGAATATAGCGAACAGGGATTCCAATAACAATAACAGGAATTCCTTGGTTTGCTAAGTTGATAACCGCTCCATTATTTCCGCCCCCTTCTCGAACCGAAGTTTGAAGTTTGATTCCTTCTTGTTTGGCTAATGCGATAGTATCTCGCATATAACGAGGATTTGCAATCATAGACTTGTCCATAAAACGGATCATCGGCCCTTGTTTTAGGGCAGTCTGAATCGCATAAGGCTCTGTGAAGGTATCATCAGCAGGGCAACCTTCAAAACAGATGGCGACTTGTGGTTTCACCGTTTGAACGGCAACGGTTGCACCCCGTTCACCCACTTCTTCTTGAGAAGAGAGCGTTCCACAGATAGAAAATGGAAGGTCCTCTCCTTCTAACTGTCGCATTGTTTCCAAAAGAGCAGCACAGCCAATTCTACAGTCAAAACCTTTTCCTATCATAATATCATGCTCTTCATCGTAGGAAAAATCCACTGCAGGGACAATCGGTTCACCCATAGCGATTCCAAATACATTTTCTGCTTCTTCTTTGCTACAAGCTCCAATATCGATAACGAGATCTTGAATGGAAAGAGGTTTCCCTTTTTCCGATTCTGTCATAAAATGGACAGGTTTTGCTGCAATAATTCCAGAAACATAGTTTCCTTTTTGTGTTCTTATAAGCACTTTAGAAGAAGGGAGAGTATTTGGATTCCAACCTCCTAATGTGACAAAACGAATGGTGCCATTTGGTTTAATAGAGTGTACCATCATTCCTACTTCATCCCCATGGGCATCCAGTAAAAAGACTGGTTTTTCTTCTGAAAAGTTATTTGGATACAAATAAAGATTTCTAAGACTATCTTCTTTTGTTGTTGCGAAATCTTTGGAAAATTCTCTGGCAACAGCAATTGCCTCATCTTCAAATCCAGAAGGTGCTTTTGCATTGGATAAGTTCTTAATTAAAGTAATACAGTTATTTTTTTGCTCGTTCATTTCAATCCTCCTCCATAATTGTTCCTGATAATAGAAAATGAATCTAAAAATAAGTATTAAAATAAGTATACGTTGAAATGAAATGATTGGAAATAGAAAGTTTAAAAAACTTTTTGATAAAAGAGAAAGAAACTACTAGATACAACAGTAGAAAAAGACTATAATAAGAAAAGATATGCTAAAAAAATTTTGACAGCAGTAAATTTGACAGGAAAAGGAGAAAGTACTGGATGATAGATTATAGTTCTTATATTATGGAAGAAACAAAAAATATTTTGGATATTGATAGTCCAACTGGTTATACAAAAAATGCGGCACAATATGTGTATAATCTTTATAAAAGTTTTGGATATGAGCCAAAGTTAACAAAAAAAGGTGGCGTTCTTGTTTGTTTAAACGGAAGTTTAGAGGAAGAAGAACCTAATAGAAATGGAATTTTAGTAGAAGCCCATTTAGATACATTAGGTGCTATGGTAGCAGAAATTAACGGAACAGGGACTCTTCGTGTTACCCCTCTTGGTGGATTGAATCCAAACAATGCAGAGGCAGAAAATTGTCGTGTTATTACAAGAGAAGGAAAAATATATGAAGGAACATTCCAGATGAAAAATGCTTCCGTTCATGTGAATAAAGATTATAGCACAACGACACGTTCTTATGATGGGATGGAAGTGCTTCTTGATGAGATGGTATTCTCAAAAGAAGAGACAGAAAATCTTGGTATTATGACAGGCGATATCGTGTGCTTTGATCCTAGAACGGTGATTACAGAGTCTGGGTACATAAAAAGCCGTTTCTTAGATGATAAATTAAGTGTTGGAATTTTACTTGGATATGCCAAATATTTTAAAGAAAATAATGTAGAGGCGGATAGAAAAATATATCATCATATCACCGTGTTTGAAGAAGTTGGTCACGGTGGTTCTGCCTCTGTGCCATCCGATGTAGAAGAGATTTTATCCGTTGACATGGGCTGTGTTGGTGATGGGCTTACTTGTAAAGAGCATCAAGTATCCATCTGTGCAAAAGATAGCGGTGGACCATATCACTATGATGTTGTTAGCGATTTAATTCGTTGTGCAAAAGAGGCAAAATTGGATTTTGCAGTCGATGTATATCCTTTTTATGGTTCTGATGCGGAAGCAGGCCTTCGTGCAGGATATGATGTGAAACATGGTTTGATCGGTTCTGGTGTCTATGCTTCTCATGGATATGAAAGAAGTCATAAAAAAGGTGTTGAAAATACATTTGGACTATTAAAAGCATATTTAGGATAAGATTATAAGATAAAATTTTTATAAGAATATTTTTTTAAAAGAATTCTCATAATAAAGCGATGAGTAAAATGTTCAATTTAATGATAGCTATTTTAAAATATGAAATAATAGGAAAGCTATTATTGGAAATGAAAATAAAAAAGTGCAATATGGGAATAAATTTGGACAGGAATGTGATATGTTCCTAAGGAAAAATCATCTATAATAATAAATGATAGAAAATTAGTATCCTATGCTTTTTATCCGAAACATTGATCAAATGTGTATATTTTGATAAAATAACGAGGAAAAGGGTTTTTAATAAAACAAAGGAGTGTGTTTATTATGTTAAATGGAGTAAAATTTGATTATACAAATGCAAAACAATTTGTTTCTGAAGAAGAAATTGTAATGATGAAACGTACAATCGAAGATGCAAAAAAAGTTGTATTAGAAGGAAATGGTGCAGGAAATGATTTTCTTGGATGGGTGAATCTTCCTGTTGATTATGATAAAGAAGAGTTTGCAAGAATTCAAAAAGCAGCAGAAAAAATTCAGTCTGATTCCGAAGTATTAGTTGTAATTGGAATTGGAGGTTCTTATTTAGGAGCAAGAGCAGCAATCGAAGCATTAGGACATAGTTTCTTTAATGTAGTGGATAAAAGTATCCGCAAAGCTCCAGAAATTTATTTTGCAGGAAACAACATTAGTTCCACATACATTCAACATTTAATTGATGTTATCGGTGATCGTGATTTCTCAGTAAATGTTATTTCTAAGTCTGGAACAACAACAGAACCAGCCATTGCTTTCCGTGTATTTAAGAAATTACTTGTAGAAAAATACGGAAAAGAAGAAGCTGCTAAGAGAATTTATGCAACAACAGATAAAGCTAAGGGAGCATTAAAGAACTTAGCGACAGAAGAAGGATATGAAACATTCGTTGTACCTGATGATGTAGGAGGACGTTTCTCTGTATTAACAGCGGTTGGTTTACTTCCAATTGCAGTAAGTGGTGCGGACATTACAAAGTTAATGGAAGGTGCTGCTTCTATGAGAGAACATTGCTTAAATGCTCCATTTGAAGAAAATGATTCTTTACTTTATGCAGCGGTTCGTAACATTTTAAATCGCAGAGGAAAATCGATTGAAATTCTTTGTAACTATGAACCAGCCCTTCACTATGTATCCGAATGGTGGAAACAGTTATATGGAGAATCTGAAGGAAAAGATGGAAAAGGATTGTTCCCAGCATCTGTTGATTTAACAACAGACTTACACTCTATGGGACAGTTTATCCAAGATGGTTCTCAAAATCATTTTGAAACAGTGATTGCAGTGGAAAAATCTAAGTGTGAAATTATTCTTGAAGAAGAACCAGTGGATCTTGATGGAATGAATTACTTAGCAGGGAAAACAGTAGACTTTGTAAATCAAAGCGCTATGAATGGAACCGTATTAGCTCATGTAGATGGTGGAGTTCCGAACTTAAAAGTAACAATGCCACAGATTGACGAATATTCTTTAGGACAGTTATTCTATATGTTTGAATTTGCATGTGGTGTTAGTGGATATACATTAGGAGTAAATCCATTTAACCAACCAGGAGTAGAAAGCTATAAGAAAAATATGTTTGCACTTCTTGGAAAACCAGGATTTGAAGAAGAAAGAGAAAAATTACTTGCTCGTCTTTCTTAATCCATGAAATGAAAGAAAAGTGAAATCAGAAAGAGAAAAAGGTGGACAATCACTTGTCACCATATTTAGATAGGGAAAAACAGGGTACTGATCATCGGTGCTCTGTTTTTCTGTTCATGAATGTGAAAAACTCGTCAAGTGTGCTTTTGATCGTTGGAAATAAGGAAAGAAAGATGAAAGAGAAAGTTGCAGGATTAATTATAACGACTGGAAGAGGAAGGGAAGCGAAGGCTTTTGATCCGTTAAAAAAATTAGGAAAAATTACCGTCTTAAAGCGAATCGTATTGACGTATCAAAGGGCAAATATTTCACCAATTGTTGTTGTAACAGGAGAACAAGCAGAAGAGGTAGAACGAGATTTATCTGGGTATGGCGTCGTGTTTTTAAGAAACGAGCAGTATGCGACAAGCACCATGTTCGATTCTGCCAAAATAGGATTTGAATATTTAGATGGAAAATGTGATCGAGTATTATTTACCAAATTAGACGTTCCTTTGCTAAAGACAGATACGATTTATAAAATTTTAAGCCAAAAAGGGATTGCAATTAGTCCTGTATATGAAGGGAAAACGGGACATCCATTGAATTTACATAAAAGCCTCATTCCTCAATTGCTCAATTATCATGGTGAAGAAGGAATGAGAGGATTCTTACATTCTTTAGAACAAGGAAGAGTTTGGGTAGAAGTAAAGGATAGCGGTATTATTAAAAGTACAGAAGAATTGGAGGAAGATGACGAATCCATTGAACAGCATAGTCGACAGATGTTACACCCTTATATACGAATTAGTATTGAAAAAGAAACGATGTTTTTTAATGAAAGAGCAAGACTTTTGTTACAGCTGATCGCAGAAACAAATTCTGTGAGAAAGGCGTGTAGCCAAATGGCTATGTCCTATAGTAAAGCATGGAATTTATTAAATGAGATGGAAGAACAACTGGGATTTGCGGTTGTAAAAAGAAGGCATGGTGGAAGAGATGGTGGAAAAACGGAACTAAGTGAAGACGGAAAAAAGTTTCTTAGCCAATATATACAATTTGAAGAACGCTTAAAACAATTTGCAGATTCGGAGTTTAAACGGCTCTTTCCTAACGGATAAGATAGGTTAAGATATTAGGTATCAAGGTATTACATATATAATAAAAAAAGAGAGAGTATGTTATTAACTCTCTCTTTTTTTACGTCATTTTTATAAAACATAAATTGAGTGATTATCTCTTCTTTTTAAAACCAGTCTTCTTCAATCACTTGTAATTCTAAATAGTCAAAGTCGATGGATTCAATAAAACTATCCGATGTAAAACGGCATTTCGCACTGCGAATAAAGTCCTGTTTATTAATATCCAGCCAGATCGGTTTTGATAGATCGAATTGCTCACAGATTTGATCCAAAGAATCGTATACTTTTGCAGTACGACTCATAGAAGGATCGTAACATTCAATTACCGTATCTTGTATCATTTTTGTATTTTTCCAAAGCTTACCCCAAATTCTCATAAAAATCTCCTTTATCTTCCATGGTTTTGTGTTCGGCTTATTAAGTCCTTTTATTATAATAAGAGCAGGATTGTATTTCAATAGTTTTCGTTTTTTTACAAAGTCTTTGTATATTGTACAAATAAAATTTCTTTGCTACAATGAAAGAGAAAAACGTCAGTTTTTGGAAAATTTTGTGCTTGTGTCGTGTGATAAAAAATATTTGATGTGCTTTAGTTTTTAGACTGAGTGAATGCATGATATAACTGGGACAATACGAGGAGGATATAAGATGGGTGAAGAAAATGTATTTAACGAAGATGTAGGTTATTTAAAAGCTGCGTATGAAGATCTATTGACGTTAGATAGAATGAAAAAATCAGTGGAGAAGTTACAAGAGGAAGAGAGAGTCAATAAACGTTCCATTGCCGCTATGGAAAAATCCATTCATGATGAAATTGATAAGACAATCAAAGAGAGAGTGGAAGAAATTCATCGAATCTATAATAAAGAAATAGAAGTTCACAAAGAAAAAATAAAAAAAATCCAGCAACAGCGAGAGAAAAAGAAAAATAAAAAGATGAACGAAAGAGTGGCAGAAGAGACAGCGGATATTCGTGAGGAAAATCGAAGATTGGTTACAGAAATTCAAACGGTTTTCCGAAAAAATCATGTTCCGAGTTTTTGTAATTCTAAAATTTATTATTCTCTTTTTATGACAAGAGGAATTATCGAAATACTGGAATTATTTTTAACGTTTGTTGTTTGTTTTTTTGGTGTTCCAGCAGTCATCTGTTTCATTGGAAAGGAAACTTTTTTAGCAAACAGTAAAATGCCATATTTCTTCTATCTTTTAATTTTTACGATTTGTATGTTTTTATTTTTTGTTATCTATGTTGTTATTTTAAATACGACAAAAGTAAAACATCGGGACACATTACAAGAAGGACGAAAAGTAAAGGATAAAATAAAAGCCAATCATAAAAAGATAAAAGCGATTACAAATGCAGTGACAAAAGATAAAGATGAGAGCCAATATGGTCTTCATGAATATGATGAGCAGATAGCAGAGTTAAACAAGCTATTAGATGATATTGCAAAACAAAAACAAGAGGCATTAACCGATTTTGAAAATAGTAAGAAAAAGATTGTTATTGAAGAAATTAAAAAAAGAAGAAATGATGCTCTTATGATTTTGAAAAATAAGCAAAAAGAGATCGAAGAGCAGAGAAGTTTAGGAGAACAAGCGATCAAAGAACAAAATCTGATTATCAATAAAAAATATGAAGTATATCTTGGAAAGGATTATATGTCAATTCCTATTTTGGATGATTTGATTCAGATTATGGAAGCAGGAGATGCGGATACCGTATCAGAAGCGATCGCTTATTATGACGGAGAATTAGAATAAATGAATGAGAAAAAAGGGTTCCTTTTCCCATAAGACATGGGGAGAGAGAATCCTTTTTTCGCGTTACACTATTATAATACTTTAGGAAGCGTAGACATCTTTTCTAGTGCGAAACAAATTCCTTTTGATATGACATTGGAAAGAGTAATAACCGTATGAAGCCTTGTGCTTTGTAGAACAAAGAAATTAGAGGAAACTGCTCGGTTTACAATACCAGTAATAGCAATATTTCCAACACAAGGGAGGGATTTATTTGTGCTTTCTCCTGGATAGAGACCGCCTGTTTCTAAGGTAATATAGCCGATATGTTCTTTTGTACCAAGACAGGCATCGATCGCAATAATAAAGGGATCTTCATAAGTATTATAAATATATTCTAAAATAGAATCTAAATTAACGGCATGAACTGGTTCTACTAAAGAACCTAAAATAAGGGCATTTGTTCTTTGGGAAACGAGATAACTTCCCAATAAAGGTCCGAGACAATCACCAGTAGCACGGTCTGTTCCAATGCATAAAATGACAATTGGTTGTGAAAGTTTTCTATGAGTATTAATTAACGATAAAAGATCTTGTCCAAATAATAGTGGTGTTTGGATATCGTTTGAATCGTAGTATTTCATAATTTGTTTACCTCCGTCTTTGTTGCGTATTATAGAGTATGCAGTAACTTTGGAAATATTAGTCATAAATCGAAGGAGAAAGTATGACAAAAATTTCCATATGATGTAAAAAAAAGAATGAAACAACAAAAAACACATTTATTATGTAAGAAAAAAGAGGACGATAGTTGTATTTGGACGACAGGATTCTCCCTTGTTGAGCAAACAAATATGATATGCTGTTGCTATTGATGAAGAAAAGAAAGGTGCGTGAGGAGCGATGGAGGTAATCTATCATACAGTAGCGACAGAGGAAAGTGAAAAGAATCAGGAATACCAACCACCGAAAAATATAAGACAAGTTGGAAGTCCATCGGCAAAAAGAAAAATATATGTGGAAGATTATGTGATGACGTATTTGTCAAAATTGGCCATGCCATCCAATACCTATGCAAGAGGGGCTATTTTACTTGGAACTTTAAAGAAAACAAAAGAAGGAACTTTTATTTATATTAGTGGAGCTTTAGAGGCGCAAAACTTTGAATTAGATCTGGATGAAACTGTGTTCACCAATGAGAACTGGGCAACCATTTATACGCAAATCAGGGAGTTTTTCCCTCATTTATCCATTGTTGGATGGTTTTTATCAAGGCTTGGATTTTCTACTGATTTAAATAGTAAAATTATGAAGATTCATAATAATTATTTCGCTGGAGAAAATAAAGTGCTTTATATGATTGACTCATTAGAAAATGAAGATACCTTTTATTTATATGAAAATGATGGATTAAAGAAACAAAAAGGGTATTATCTTTATTATGAAAAAAATGAAGAAATGCAGTCGTATATGATTGCACAAAATGAGGGAAAAAATAAAACTATTCAGGAAAAACAGACAATCTCTAAAAGGGATCAGGCAGTTTTGGCGTCTTATCGGAGAACATTGGAGAAAAAGACAAAGTTATTTCCAAAAGTGGAGGATAAGATACCGAAAAAAGAAAGTGGATTTTATTATGTGGCTAGCACATTTTTAACGATCGCGATATTAGCAGTAGGAATTACTGTAATCAATAATTATGATAAAATGGTTTTATTACAATCCACCATTGCCCAAATAAAAGGGGGAGAAGATGGACAGGAAGTAATTGCAAGTAGTCCTAAAAGTACGACGGAACAGGTCGCAGGGCAAGTAACGGAAGAAGTAACAGAGCAAGCAACGGAACAAACAACAGAGAAGGTAACGACAACTACAGAACAAAAAGAACAAAAGGAAGAAAAAGAAGAGAAGCAACAAGAAACAGCGGAAAAGAATCCTTCCAATTCTGATGGGAAAAATGCAGGACAAGCGATTAAAACAGGAAATACTACAATCGCAACCTATTACATAGTAAAAGAAGGGGATACGATGATTAGTATTAGTAAAAAAATGTTTCAGACGGGTAAGTATGCAAAAGCTATTTTAGAGGCAAATGGAATGGGCGAGGAGGACACCATTTTCCCTGGACAGAAAATCATAATTCCAACTATCGAATAGAGATGATGTATGCTATAATGAAAAGAATGAGCCGAAAAGAAAGTATTTGGCCTAAGATACGCAAAAGAACTTTAAAGGAAGTGAAAAAGGAAAATGGCAGAAAATACGCTGGATAAAAATGAGGAGCAGAGGCAAAAGGGAAGAAAAAGTATTTTTTTTAAAGACAAGAAGAAAAAATGGTTGCTCATTGGTTTGCTTGCAGTGGCGATCATAGCCATAGGCTATTATATTTATAGTCATTATAGAACGTATACTTCTTATAAAGTAGTAGAAGAAATACAAAAGGAAGAAAAAGTAGAAGCTAGTTATGATATGTTCAATGGAAAAACCGTACAGTATAGTAAAGATGGTATTTCTCTTCTTGATTCAGAAGGGAAGAGTATTTGGACAAAGACTTATTCGATGCAATCTCCAAGCGTAGTATCCAATGAAAATTATCTCGTATGTGCAGATTTAAAGGGGAATAGTATTTATTCTTTTGATCGTGAGGGAAAATCTCAAACTTATACAATGCCATATCCAATCAGTGACGTTGAAGTATCTGATCAGGGTGTAATTGCGGTTGTTTTAGAAGATGAGAAGAAAAATTATATTCAACTTTATGATAAGGAAGGTACAAAGATTGTAGATTCCAATGTGAGTATTGATCAAAGTGGATATCCATTAGATATTGCATTATCACAAGATGCTATGAACTTAGTTGTCAGTTATATTACAATCGATGGAGTAGAAGCAAAAAATACGATTGCATTTTATAACTTTGGTTCGGTTGGACAAAATGCCAACAGTAACAAATATGTAGGTGGATTTTATTATACGGATACGGTTTTTCCAAAGGTAGAATTTATCGACAATACAACGGTATGTGCTTATGGAGATAATCAGGCTATTTTATATCAAGTAAAAAATAAGCCAAGTAAGACTGAGACAAAGATTCCATTTGATACCCAGATTCGAAGTGTTTTTTCAAATAATCAGTACATAGGGGTTATAACGAAAAATGAGGAGCAACCAGAAAAAGGTAAGTATATTGTGAATGTCTATAATACAAAGGGAAATTCTGTTTTCCATAAAATTATCGATCAAGATTATCAAAAAGTAAAATTTAATGGAGATGAAATTATTTTAGTTGGCGAATATGAATGTACGATTCTTCGTTTACAAGGAAAGGAAAAATTTTATTCTCGTTTTGATACAGGTATTACAGACGTCATCTTCATTGGAAAGAGGAATCAATACTTAGTCGTAGGAAATAAGAGCCTACAAAGGATAAAATTGAAATAGGAAAGAGGAAATAATAAAATGAATTATTTGTTAATTGGAGTTATTGCCTTTTTTGTTATTGTAACATTAAATGGATGGAGAAAGGGACTTGTACGAGGGGTTTTTCTCTGTAGTTCTACTATTTTAGCATTATTTATTTCTTCTCAATGTTACCAAGTCATTGGAAAAGGAATCAATGAATATACCACATGGGGAAATGACATTAAAACAGTAATTGAGAAAAATTTGGAGTTGGGAGGAAAGGAAAATCAAAAATTAAAACGTGGAGAACAAACGAAAAAGATTGAACAATTAAATCTTCCAGAAGGGATAAAAAAAGGCTTGCTAGAAAACAACAATAAGGACATCTATCAGGCGTTAAAGGCAACAGGATTTTATGATTATATTGCCTCTTACTTAGCAAAGATGGCGATCAATGGAATTTCATTTCTTTTAACATTTATTATTTCTGGTATCTTAATACGACTTTTATTAAAAGTGCTAGATTTTATAACGGAAATTCCGATTTTAAAAGAGTTGAATACAATAGGAGGGATTCTCTTAGGTGCTGTTGAGGGATTGATTGGAATTTGGATTTTCTTTCTTATTGTTACTATCTTTGGAAGTACACCTTTTGGAGAGACAATGTATTCTTATATTAATGATAGTGTATTGTTATCCTATTTATATAATAACAATATATTATTGCTATTCCTTACAAATATGTCAAAACTTTTATTTTAATTTAATAAAGAAATGGTAGAAGTGATGGAATGGGTCAACGATGAGAAGCACGCTTTGCGAACTTCTCAGGTTCCCGTACAATCACTTCTTTTTTTATATGAAAGGTATAAGTCAAACAGGAATGCTTATATTTGTATTTTATGCTAAGACAACAAGTCTTCTTTGAGAATACAAATGTCTTTTATAAACGCACAAAAAAGGTGGACAGAGTAGGACGAAATTTGTAAGACTTTACAAAAATAATAATGTGATATGATAAATTATTGAAATGCCAATGTGATATGGTATACTAAAAAAAGAGTAATATTAAGAAGAAAAAAGGAGAGGTAATATGAAAAGTGTGTTTCAAAAGTGGAGTCAGCTTAGCCTTGTAAAAAGAATTATTATCGGGTTACTGATAGGAATTCTTTTAGGCGTTTTCCTTCCACAAGCCCAAGTTTTAACAATCTTTGGGGACTTGTTTGTTGGTGCGTTAAAAGCAGCTGCACCAATTTTAGTTTTATTTCTTGTCATGGAGGCATTGTCAAAACATCAGCAAGGAAAAAAGACAAATATGAAGCAAGTAATCATTCTCTATCTTTTAGGTACTTTCTTAGCGGGATGTGTGGCCGTAATAGCAAGTTTTATTTTTCCACTTACTTTAACGCTAGCAGATAATACAAGCAGTGTATCTCCACCAGGAGGGGTAGGCGAAGTATTACAATCCCTGTTAATGAATTTAGTATCAAACCCTGTAGATGCTCTTTTAAATGCAAATTATATCGGGATATTAGCATGGGCAGTTTTATTGGGGATTGCATTGAGAAAAGCATCTGAAACTACAAAAGAAATGATTTCTAATTTTTCAGAAGCAGTTTCTCAGATTGTAAGATGGATTATCAGTTTTGCACCATTTGGAGTGCTTGGATTAGTATATAAAACGATTTCACAGCAAGGAATAAAGACACTGTTGGACTATGGAAGTTTAATTCTTTTATTAGTAGGAACGATGCTTGTTGATGCATTAATCATTAATCCTATTATTGTATTTATAGGGATTCGAAAAAATCCATATCCTTTAGTGTTAAAATGTTTAAAGGATAGCGGAATCACAGCATTTTTTACAAGAAGTTCTGCAGCAAATATTCCTGTTAATATGAAACTATGTGAAGAGCTTGGTCTTGATGAAGATACTTATTCTGTATCCATTCCATTAGGAGCAACCATTAATATGGGAGGAGCGGCTATTACAATTTCAATTTTATCATTAGCTGCCGCACATACATTAAATATTCAAGTTGATTTAGGAACTGCCATTATATTAAATGTCTTATCTGCGGTGAGTGCTTGTGGTGCTTCAGGAGTAGCGGGTGGATCTTTACTCTTAGTTCCATTAGCTTGTAGTTTATTTGGAATTCCAAATGATATTGCAATGCAAGTAGTAGGTGTTGGATTTATTGTTGGAGTTATTCAAGACTCTTGTGAAACAGCAATTAACTCTTCCACAGATGTGCTTTATACAGCAGTAGCGGAATTATCACAGAAGAGAAAAGCGAATTTGTAAGAGAATATTTTATATTAGAAGTTTGCAAAGCGTGCTTCTCATCGTTAAGCGATAGTAGTTCACTTTATTAATAGAAATAAAAGTTATAGTAATCGATAGAGAAAAAGAAAAGTCTAGCGATAAGAGGTAAAATGGATATCTCTTTTTGTTAGATTTTTTTTCTTTTATTATTTGTTAAAAAAGTTCTTGACTTTCATTTCAATCGATGATAAGATAAATGACGTTGTCGCTAAAAAACAGATAGAGGACAATAAAAAAGATAAAAAAAGTTGTTGACATGAAAAATGAAATGTGTTAATATATAACACGTTGCGAAAACAGCAACTAACTCATTGGTTTAAAGTTAAAAAGAAAAAAATAAAAAAGTTCTTGACAAACAAAACGAAATGAGATATAATAAATAAGCTGTTTCGA
>CAJMOB010000042.1:0-22904 GCA_905214925.1 uncultured bacterium
AAAGCCGACTTTCTGCAAATTTCGTTCCTTGCGCATACTGTTTTTGATTGAAGATGCAAGACCAGAAGAACCATCTCCATCATCTGACATACCAACTGCTACCCCAATAGCAAATAGCCATGACATATTATCGATTAACGCCCCACCTGCTTTGATTAAGAAAAGTCCAATGACATATTTAGCACCACCAGTTGTAAAGCCTGCAACTTCTCCTGCCATAGCAGCTGGAGCCAATAAATAACCAATTCCCATTAAAATACCACATACAGGTAAACAGGCAACTGGTAGCATTAAGGATTTACCTAATCGTTGAAAATACTTCATCATACACATATACCTCCATCCATATCAAATTTTCCATTTTCAATAAAATGCCATCACAATTTTTTATCTCACCTCCCAAAATATAAATTTTATATAAATTTTTATTCTTTATATAGTTATATTTATTAATTTTATATAAATTATATCAAAAATTTTTATAAAAGTAAATATTTTTCCTAATAAACAAAACAATAAAAAATACACTATATGAAAATTACTTTTTCATATAGTGTATTTTGATAGTATATTATCGCTAACCAACTAAAAAGTCAAAACTCAATTGATTTGTTTCCGGAAGATCTCCTAAAATTCCAAGCTCTGCCATCTTATCTACGACGGTCTTACTAACCTTTGTGCGGTTTCTAAAATCCTCTTTTGATAAGAATGGTCCATCTTTTATGGCTTCCACAACCGCTTCCGCCGCTTTTTCTCCAAGACCATCAATGGCACTTAAAGCAGGCATAATTTTTCCATCAAAAATTTGGAACTGTTTATCATCTACTTTATCAAGTTGAATTGGGATAAACTCAATTCCTCTTGCATACATTTCCTGTACAATTCTCATATCTTTAATCGAATCCTGATCTTTTGCTGTTAGATTTTCTTTTCCACGACTTTGTAATTCTTTTAAATTAAATTCTAATCGCTCTTTTCCAAGACACATCAGTTCATAAGAAAAGGCAGAAGCACGAATACTAAAATATGCTGTATAATAAGCCTCTGGTTTAAAAACTTTAAACCAAGCAATACGCCATGCCATCATAACGTAAGCTGCTGCATGGGCTTTTGGGAACATATATTTAATCTTTTTGCATGACCAAATATACCAGTCTGGAACTCCATGAGCAAGCATTTCCTCTTCCCATTCTGGTTTTAGTCCCTTTCCTTTACGAACGCTTTCCATAATGGTGAAAGACTGTTCTTTATCAAGCCCCATATGAATTAAATAAACCATAATATCATCACGACAGCAAATGGCGGTAGAAAGTTTTGTTTTTCCTTCTTCAATCAATGTCTGAGCATTTCCAAGCCATACATCCGTTCCATGAGATAGTCCTGAAATACGAACGAGATCCGAAAAACTTTGCGGATCGGTATCCACAAGCATTTGAATAACGAAGTCCGTTCCAAATTCAGGAATCCCAAGAGAACCTAATGGAATACCGCCAATATCTTCTGGCTTAATCCCCAGAACTTCTGTTCCATGAAATAGCGCCATAACATTTGGATCATCTAACTTAATTGTCTTTGCATCAACGCCCGTTAAATCCTCTAATCGACGAATCATCGTCGGATCGTCGTGTCCAAGAATATCTAATTTTAATAAGTTGTGGTCAATGGAATGGTATTCAAAATGGGTTGTAACAATCGGTGTATTCATATCATTTGCAGGATGTTGAATCGCTGTAAATTCATAAATTTCGTGTTCATGAGGAACAACAATAATTCCTCCCGGATGCTGTCCCGTTGTACGTTTTACACCAGTACACCCTTCCGCAATCCTTTCCATTTCACAACGCCGCTTATGGATTCCACGCTCTTCATAGTATTTATATACATAACCATAGGCTGTTTTCTCCGCTAAAGTACCAATGGTTCCAGCCCGATAGGCTTTTCCCTTTCCGAAAATAACTTCTACATAAGCATGGGCTTTTGCTTGATAATCTCCTGAGAAGTTTAAGTCAATATCAGGCTCTTTATTTCCTTTAAATCCTAAGAATGTTTCGAATGGGATATCATGTCCTTCTTTATTTAAAGGATGTCCGCATTTTGGACAAAGTTTATCTGGCATATCACAACCAGAACTTCCTGAATAAGAACGAACTTCTTCGGAATCAAAATCCACATAATAACAACTTGGACAAATATAATGGGCGGAAAGTGGATTTACTTCGGTTATCCCTGCCATAGTAGCGACAAAAGAAGAACCTACCGATCCACGAGACCCTACTAAATATCCATGATCATTCGAATCCCACACTAACTTCTGCGCAATAATGTACATAACGGCAAATCCATTGGAAATAATGGAATTTAATTCCCTTTCTAGTCGTTCCACTACAATTGGCGGAAGATCTGGCCCGTAAATTTCATGGGCTTTATCATAACAAATCTTTGTCAATGTTTCATCGGATTTCTCGATAACTGGCGGGCATTTATCTGGATGAACTGGTGATATTTTTTCAATTTGCTCCGCAATTTTATTCGTATTTTCAATTACCACTTCATGGGCTTTTTTACTGCCAAGATAATCAAACTCTTTTAACATTTCTTCCGTTGTTCGAAGATACAGAGGAGCTTGATCATCGGCATCTTTAAATCCTTTCCCTGCCATTAAAATTCTTCGATATAGTTCATCTTCTGGATCAAGAAAATGCACATCACAAGTAGCGACGACAGGTTTTTGATAGAGTTCTCCAAGCTCTACGATTCTTCGATTATAGTTTTGTAAATCTTCTATGCTCTCTGCAGAATAACGATCGCTTCGAATCATAAACTCATTGTTTCCAACAGGCTGAATTTCTAAATAATCATAAAAATTCACAATACGAGCAATTTCTGCATTGGAACGCTCCATTAAAATCGCTTGAAATAACTCCCCTGCCTCACAAGCAGAACCAATAATTAATCCTTCTCGATATTTTTGAATTAAACTCTTTGGCATCCTTGGTCTACGATTAAAATAACTTAAGTTTGATTCAGAAACTAATCGATTTAGGTTCACACGACCAGTTTCATTTTTCACTAAAATAATCCCATGATATGTTGGTGCCTTTTTTATCGCTTCTGGTGACATAACTGCCATCTTATTTAACTCATCCAATGTATTAACATTTTTTTCTTGCAACATTCCTAAGAACTTAATAAAAATCTCAGCGGTGGCTCCTGCATCATCCACCGCACGGTGATGATTTTCAAGACTAATACCAAGGGCTTTTGCCACAATATTCAATTTATATTTACTAAGTTCTGGTAACAAGAGTCTTGCTAATGATACCGTATCAAGCACCGTATAATCGTATGGAATCGAAAGTCGCTCACAATTGACGCGAATAAACCCGGTATCAAAATCGGCATTATGAGCAACTAAAACAGAACCCTCGCAAAATTCCATAAATTTTGGTAGTAATGTTTCAACGGTTTCTGCACCAAGCACCATATTATCACTAATTCCAGTTAAATTTTCAATATGAAACGGAATTGGAACTTCTGGATTTACAAACTCACTAAACTTATCAACAATCCGACCGCCACAAACTTTTACCGCACCGATTTCAATAATTTTATTTTGTGTTGGACTAAATCCCGTTGTCTCTAAATCAAATACAACATAGGAATCTAAAATATTCTGATTTTTGGAATCCGTAACAACTTCTTTTAAGTCATCTACAAAATATCCTTCTACTCCATAAATGACTTTAAATGGTTCGTCTTTTGAAATACAGTGATTGGCAATTGGAAAGGCTTGTAAACAACCATGATCAGTAATTGCAATCGCTGGCATTCCCCATTCTTTTGCACGATTAATAACCTTTTTAATGTCCACCACACTATCCATATCACTCATAACGGTATGGAGATGGAGCTCTACTCTCTTTTCTAGAGAAGTATCCATACGTTTTTTTGTAAAATCAGGGATCGTCTTCATACCCATAACAGAAGCAATTCCCACATCCTTATCAAATTTATCAAATACCGCCATCCCCTTAATTCGATAGAAATTACCAGGCTTTAACTCTCCAAGTACTTCTGGTAACTGGTCATTTCGAACAAAGATTTTAACCATAATCGTATCCGTAAAGTCTGTGATACTAAACATAATAATTGTCTTTTCAGAACGAATTTCTCTTGTATCCAGTTTTAAAAGTTTTCCATGGATCACAACTTCTCCAATTTCTTCTGTAATTTCTTCAATTGGAATTAATTCTCCTTCGCAGTTTCGTCCATAGAACACATCTGGATCATCACTTCTCTTTGCTCCATAAGATTTCTTCTCAAATGTCTTTGTAAAATGAGAACTTTTTTGTTTATCAAAAGATTTTTTCTCTCTTTGTTTCTTTTCTTTCTTCTCTTGCTCTTGCTCTTTTTCTTCTTTTTGTTCCTCTTTTTCTTCGGATAAATGATCGATAATCTGATGTATTTCTAAATCCAGTTTATGACGATTTGCCTCATAGAAAGCCTGTTTTTGTGCTTCTGTATAATCAAATCCCACTTTTAACGACATATGAAACCGATCGTGGTAAATTTCTTCTAAAAATTGTTTGATTTCACCTGATTTATTTCGAGCTAAAAAAGAATCTTCAAGAAATAATGTTAAAATCTCTTCATTGACGTTCCACTCCGCCTTAGAAAGTAAGTTATAAAGCACAAGACTTTTTTCCCTTATTTCATAAAGAAGACTATCTTTATAAGCTACGGTTAGCCGCTCTATGTCATACTGATCGGATAATTCATATTGCTCAATAAGACGCACTTTTGCTTTTGACTGATAAAATAAATTTTCTTTAATAGCTCGCTCCATTTCATGAATTTGTTTTTGATGAATTAATCTTCTTGCACAAATATGAAACGAAAGCATATTTTGTTTTTTATTCATTACCACTTTTTCTACATCTACATTCAGAAATAAATTGTTAAGTTCTGTTGGAACAACCAATTCTGTAAAAACATCAAAAAATGGTCTTCTTGTTTTTTCCATATCGTTTCACTCCATTCTGTGAATAAGGAGGAAAAGCACTCTTTACGATTGTGGCTTTTCTCTCTTTCGAAAAAATAGACTGCCATATTCCTTGACAGTCTATTTTCTCACTTCTTTTAAAAAATATTTTTTCTTATTCAGTCACTCTATGCCTTTTTCCAATTTCTTAATTCTTCTCTTAAAGTAGAAAGTAGCTCTTGTTCTGGAACCTTTCGAATAATTTCTCCTTTTTTAATCAAAAGTCCCTCTCCTTTTCCACCTGCAATTCCAATATCCGCTTCCTTTGCTTCTCCTGGACCATTAACAACACAGCCCATAACAGCTACTTTTAAGTCCAAATAGTCAAACTCAGCAACCATATTTTCTACCTGATTTGCAAGGCTAATTAAATCGATATTCGTTCTTCCGCAAGTTGGACAAGAAACTACTTCCACTCCACCTTTTCTAAGACCTAATGTTCTTAAAATCAATTTTGCAGAAGCGATTTCATTTACTGGATCTCCTGTTAAGGAAACACGAATCGTATCACCAACACCAACACTTCCTAAAATCATTCCAAGCCCAATAGCGGATTTAATGTTTCCACTATAGACTGTTCCCGCTTCTGTAATTCCAACATGAATTGGATATGGAGTCTTTCCTGCAATCAGTTCGTGAGCTTTTACACACATCATAACATCCGAAGATTTGATACTAATTACAAGATTATCATATCCCATCTCTTCTATTAGATGTACTTTATTTAACGCACTTTCTACAATTCCTTCCGCAGTTACTTTTCCGTATTTTGCTAAAATATCTTTTTCTACAGAACCGCTATTGACACCAATTCTAATTGGAATTCCATACTCTTTTGCTTTATCCACAACTGCTTGCACTCGTTCACGACTTCCAATGTTTCCTGGATTAATACGAATTTTATCCGCTCCATTTTCAATTGCAGCAATTGCCATTTTATAATCAAAATGAATATCGGCTACCAACGGAATATGAATTTGTTTTTTTATTTCCTTAATTGCTAACGCTGCTTCCATTGTTGGCACTGTACAACGAACAATTTCACAGCCTGCCTTTTCTAAACGCAGAATCTGTTCCACAGTAGCTTTTACATCTTCTGTTTTTGTATTTGTCATTGACTGAATCAGAATTGGATTTCCACCACCGATCACTCGGTTACCAATTCGAATCTCTTTTGTATGATCTCGATACATAATTCCTCCTTCTTTCTATTTTCATCGTTTTTATTATTGAATCCATAGCATGCGAATATCATTTGCAAATAAAAATACCATTAAAATCATTAAGGCACAAAAACCAACAAAGTGAATCATTCCTTCTTTATTGGCAGACATTTTCTTTCCACGAATGGCTTCAATCAATAAGAATAACAGACGTCCACCATCTAACGCTGGAATTGGTAAAAGATTCATAACACCTAAGTTGGCACTTAACAAAACAGAGAAATTTGCTAAGCTTAAAAATGTTGTCATTACATTGATCTTTTGAGACTCTTTATAAACATTACCAAGTTCATTGACAATTCGAATCGGACCGGAAAGATCTTTTGCTCCTACTTGCCCACTAATTAACATTCCTAAACTTTGAATCACTGCTTCAATCCAATAGCGAACTTCCGATAATCCATAGCGAAGTGTTGAGAAAAATCCAACTTTTGTTCGAGTTGAAATAAATCCAAATTTATACATTCCTGTCGCTTCATCTTTTACAGGAGTCACTTCTACTTCATTTTTCTGTCCATCTCTTTCATAAGTAACTGTTACAGACTCTCCGCTTGGATGTTTCTGCAAGTATAAATTAATATCTGCAAAAATAGTAATTTTTTTATTATCTAATTTTAAAATCGTATCTCCTGCTTGTAATCCAGCTACTTGTGCTCCTGTTCCTTCTTCTACTTGTGATAACGTAGGGATTTGAGCTCCTCTAATTCCTATAATAATAGAAGCTAGAAAAAATGCTAAAATAAAGTTAAAGGCTGGCCCTGCAAAAACAACTGCAATTCTCGCCCAAACAGACTTATTATTAAAAGCTCGACTAGAAGTACTCGATTCATCTTCTCCTTCCATCATACAAGCTCCACCAATCGGAAAGAGACGAATACTATACACCGTCTCTCCTTTTGTCACATGAACGAGTCTTGGACCCATTCCGATACAAAATTCTTCTACCTTAATGCCATTTTTCTTTGCTACAAGAAAATGTCCTAACTCATGAAATAAAATTAATAATCCAAATATGATAATTGCTACAATAATACTCAATTTACCACCTGCCTTCAATAAATTCATAGGTCCAACGTTCTGTCTCTAAAATTTCCTCTACCGTTGGCTCCCCAATTACTTTATGCTGTTCCATACACTCTTTTATGATTTCTATAATTTCTAAATACGCGATCTTTTCATCTAAAAATTTAGCAACTGCTCGTTCATTGGCTGCATTAAATACGGTTGGCATACTGCCGCCTACTCTCCCCGCTTCATAAGCCATAGAAAGTGCTGGAAAGTTTTCCACATCAGGCGCCTCAAATGTAAGACTTTTTAACTTTGCAAAATCCAATCGCTCTCCATCCAATGGTCTTCTCTCAGGATAATATAAAGCATATTGAATTGGAAGTCTCATATCTGGTGTTCCAAGCTGTGCCATAATGCCTCCATCAACAAATTGAATCATAGAATGGATTACACTCTGCGGTTGAACAACGACTTCAATCTTATCAAAGGATACATCAAAAAGCCATTTCGCTTCCATCACTTCTAACCCTTTATTCACAAGTGTAGAAGAATCGATTGTAATCTTTCTTCCCATGGCCCAATTTGGATGTTTTAAAGCATCTGCTACCGTTACATTTTGCAATTGTTCTCTTGTTTTTCCACGGAATGGTCCACCGGATGCCGTAATTAACAATTTGTCAATTTCTCTATGTCGTTCTCCATTTAGACATTGAAAAATGGCAGAATGTTCGCTATCAACAGGAAGAATGTTTACGCCATATTCTTTTGCTAACTTCATAATAATATGTCCAGCCGTTACAAGCGTCTCTTTATTGGCAAGGGCAATATCTTTCTTTGCCTTAATTGCAGCAATTGTTGGACGAATACCAATCATTCCCACAATCGCTGTTACTAAAATATCAGACTCTTCCATAGATGCAATTGTTAAAAGTCCTTCCATTCCTGATAAAACTTTCACGTCTGTATCTGCAACTTTTATTTTTAACTCTTTTGCTTTTTCTTCTTCATATACAACGGCATAAATTGGTTTAAACTCTCGAATTTGTTCCTCTAACATGGAAATATTGCTACCAGCTGAAAGCGCTGTCACTTGCAAATCTCCATTTGCTCGCACAACTTCTAATGTCTGTGTACCAATAGAACCTGTTGATCCTAAAATTGCAATTTTTTTCATGTCGTCCTCTTTTCCATTTTATTTGTATTTTAGTTACAAACACGTCACTCACACATTCCTTTTTAAGATAACATGATTTTGTGACAAATTCATGAATTTTCTCTTTCAATTTTCCTTCTTTTTTATTGAATTAAAATTCCTTTTGTTAATACTATCATTAAATAATAAATGGTTGGAGCTGTAAATATCATACTATCAAACCGATCTAAAATTCCTCCATGTCCTGGAATCAATTTTCCATAATCTTTGATATCATGATTTCTTTTAATCGCAGATGCTGCTAGATCCCCAACCATAGATAGAATAGCTCCACCTCCACATACGACTGGGTACACAATAAGTACATTGTATCCAAAATAAATATGATTCTTCACAAGCAATCCATATAAAAATCCTAATAAGGCAGCTCCAATCACGCCTCCAATTGCCCCTTCAATTGTTTTTTTGGGACTTAATACTGGTGACATTTTATGCTTTCCTACTAGCATCCCTGTACAATAAGCAAGCGTATCACATCCCCAAGAACTTAAGAAAATAAGTACAACAAGATATCCACCTGTCGGTAATACACGAAGTTTATAAACAAAAGACATCATAATTGCTACATAAAATAATCCAAAGAAAGCTGCCATAATCTGTTCCGCATTATATTTAGGATATCGTAATACATAAACCATCATCAAAAGCATTAAGTAGCCAACAAATAATACAAAATACCCTCTTGGAATTTCAATAGCAATCATAGAATAATAAAGCACTGCTGCTAAATAAGATAAGTAACTTAAGGCACATTTTTCAATCTGATAAATGCGATACAACTCATACATTCCAATTAAGGAAACCGCTCCCATTACAAATAAGGTGACATCGCCTCCAAAGTAAAGTGTAACCGCAATGATAATGACTAATACAATGCCACTTAATAAACGTTGTTTAAACATAAGTCTCTCCTTTATACCGCCCCAAAACGACGATCCCTTCCGTTATAATATTCAATGGCTTTTATTAGTTCTTCTTTTCCAAAATCTGGCCATAATACATCGGTAAAGTAAAACTCTGTATAAGCAAGTTGCCACATCATAAAATTGGATAAGCGTTCTTCCCCACTTGTTCGAATCATCAAGTCTGGATCTGGCATTCCAGCAGTATCTAAGTAAGAAGCAAAAAGCTCTTCCGTAATCTCATCTTCTACTATTACACCTTTTTTTATATCTGTTGTCATTTTTCTCATGGCACGCACCATCTCATCACGGCTTCCATAATTTAATGCCATCGTAAATTGAATTCCATCATACTCTTTTGACTCTTCTTCTAAGCGAACAATTTTTTCTTGTAATTCTGGTGATAAGCGATGAATTTCTCCAATGACTTTTACTCTCATGTTATTCTTTTTACATTTTTTTATGCAGTCATCCAAGTAATTATTAAGAAGTTTCATCAATGTACCAACTTCTTCTTCTGGTCGCTTCCAGTTTTCTGTAGAAAAGGCGTATACAGTCAAATATTTAATTCCCATCTCTCCTGCGGCGCGGATGACTTTTTCCACTACTTTACTTCCCTGTACATGACCATAACTTCTTGGCATAAATCTCTTTTTAGCCCATCGTCCATTTCCATCCATAATAATGGCTACATGTTGTGGAATTGTCAACATTTTTCCATTTATTTCTCTCTCCATAGGTTTCACCTCTATCTTTTATCTGATATTGAAAGACGGATGCTTTTACGCTTCCGCCAAAACATCCGTCCTCTTTATCTTTTTTCTTATACTGTAAGAATTTCTTTTGATTTTGCTTCGATTTCTTTGTCAATTTCAGCAATATATTTATCTGTCATTTTTTGCACTTTATCTTCTGCATCTTTTAATTCATCTTCGCTAATTTCATTTGCTTTATTTTGTTTCTTTAAGCTATCATTTGCATCTCTTCTGATGTTACGAATTGCAACCTTTGCTGCTTCTCCTTTTTTCTTAACATCTTTTACTAATTCTTTACGTCTTTCTTCTGTTAATTCTGGGAAAATAAGACGAATGCTCTTTCCATCATTTGTTGGGTTGATTCCAATATCAGATGTTAAAATCGCTTTTTCTACTTCTTTTAAAAGAGATGTTTCCCAAGGTGTAATCATAATACAACGAGCTTCTGGAACAGAAATATTAGCTGCTTGTTGTAAAGGTGTTGGAACTCCATAATATTCTACTGTTAATTTATCAAGAATATGTGGGTTTGCTCTACCTGCACGAATAGTAGCATACTCTCTTACTAATGCATCAACAGATTTGTTCATTTTTTCTTCAAATGTTTTTAACATATAAGTTTCCTCCTGATTTTTACATTAATCAACGGTTACAAGTGTTCCGTTAAATTTTCCTGTCATTGTATCCACAATACTATTTGGCTCATTTAATCCAAATACCATAAGTGGCATTTTATTTTCTAAACACATAATCGTTGCTGTCAAATCAATGACTGCTAATTTTTGTGCAAGCACCTCATCTAATGTAATGCGATCATATTTTACCGCATCTTTGTTAATCTTTGGATCGCTGTCATATACGCCATCAATCGCCTTTGCAAGAATAATTGCATCTGCTTCAATCTCAATAGCACGAAGTGCAGTTGCTGTATCTGTTGAAAAATATGGATGTCCAGTACCACCTGCAAAGAAAACAACTTTTCCTTCAGATAAATCTTTTACCGCTCTTCCCTTTGAAAATAACTTTGTAAAACTTCCACATTCAAAAGGAGTCATCACTTCTGTTTTCATACCTGCTGTACGAAAAATTTCGGATACATAGATACAGTTCATAACAGTTGCTAACATTCCGATCTGATCTGCCTTTGTACGATCGATGTTTTCACTTGTTCTTCCTCTCCAGAAGTTACCACCACCGATAACAATTGCAACCTGAACCCCACTATCTACTACTTGTTTGACTTGTTTTGCAACATCGATACATGTTGCTTCATCAAATCCTGTTTTCTTATCTCCTGCGAGAGCTTCACCGCTTAATTTCAATAACACTCTCTTCATATCTTTTACATCTTTCACTGGTCTTTCCACCTCTACTCTTCTTCATTGAGCATGTTCTGCCCATCGTATATAAGTATAGCATATGTTCCTTCATTTTGAAAATATATTTTATTCAATTATGCAAAAATTTGTTTTTCTTTCAAGAAACTTCTTTCCTATAAACAAAATGGAATAAAACACTAAAAACATCTCAAACAATCACTTGAATTCCTAAGTTCTGTCTGAGATGCTTTCATTTTGTTATTTTTTATTCAATTTTATTATCTATTTTTCTTTTTGTCTATTTCTTGGTCTTGCACAACCATATCCAGATTTATTTTTCTTCACAGGCAGATGAAGCATTTCTCGCATAACCATCCAATATTTTGTTTGACGACAGCGATTATTTCTCGCCCTTTTACATTGAACTTCTTCTTCTTCTGTGACAGTTACTTTTTGTTTTTCTTCCTTCTGCTCTAATTGGAGTGCCTCTTTAATATCCGCAAAATGAGCCTTACAAATCTCTTCTTCTAACTTCTTTCTTCTATCAGAGTAAAAGATGTAATACCACCCTTTTTCTCCATCTCTTTCCACTTTCTTTCCGTAAACCATATAACAACCGGCTTCTTCAATGGCTTTTTGAAGATCGCTCATTCTTCGATATCGATTGCTCTCTCCAAGACTATATCTTCCCACACAATCTTTTCTATAATAAGCAAACGCACCTGCAATTAATTCAAGATATCCTTGTTCTAATCCATTTTTTAAGAAAAAGTCGAAATCGAATGTCTCTCCTTCAATCTCTTCAAAGTGAATCGTTTCGATTTCTTTATCAAAATAAATACTACAAGCAGTCAAATGAGAACCATCTAAAATTTCTCTTTGACTTCCTGTAATTACAAACTGTTCCACTTCTTCGTCCGCTTTAAAACTTTCAATCATATCTTGAAAATTTTTTAAGGACTCATTTAACAACTCTTCTGACTGCTCTTCTCCTTGCACCTCATATTGCATTGCACTAATGTGTTTGCGATAAAGTTCTTCCGCTAGAGCAACTCCTTTTCCCTCCATATAACAAGAGATATAATAAAGCTTTGCCCCAAGATCCAATCGATTTTTTGTCAATAACGTAGCCGCTTTAATAGTCTCAACTTCAAATTCTGATTTATCTGTAATATGAAAACGATTTCTCAACTCTTCTGAAATCTTTTCAAACTCCGCCTTCATGTCTCATTCTCCTTGTATGCCATTGTTTCGTTATTTTTATAACGCATCTCTTTTTTTGCGACTTAATTGTAGCACACAAATTTAAAAACTACAAGCGAATACTCCCTGTATTTAAGCCATTTTTGTCCATTTTAACGCAAAGGTACATTAATAGATGTATACATGATTTTTATAACATAAAAAATTCTTCGCAAAGACAACAAGTTAGTAAAATAACAAGTTAAAAATACCTAACACAAATCCAATTAACGCTCCAAGATTTACGATCATCGTCAGTTCATGTTTCATAACAGATAACACTAATTCTTCTAAATCTTCTACTTTCATTTCATTAATTTTTCCTTCTACTATTTCATCCACCTTAAAATGCACTAAAATCTTTTCTGCACATTTTTCAATACACGTATCATACACTTGTCCTACTACCGCTCTCATTTTTTCAGGATTTAATTTCGCCCCTTGGGCAATTGAAGAAAGAGTCACTTCTTCGATGGCATTGAGTTCTTTCTCAACAGCTGGTTCTACATAATTTCTTCCTTCATTTTCAATATAGTGATCAATATATTCTTTTATTGGCTCAGAAATAGATTCTAATAGATCATCATTCAAAAACATGGCCATAAAAGAACCTGATAATTTTTCTACAATGGCCTTCTTTGCCTCTTCTACAACAAGCGTTCCAACATTAGCCTCGACTAAATGCTCCATCACTTTATCAGTTGCCTTTTCTGCTAAATCGCCTTTTATTTGAATATAATTTCCTTCACTTACAGCGGTAAGCGCCACTTGTTTTATTGTCATTTCACTGATTGATACTTTTTCTATTTGTTCTATTACAAGCTCTGACACGGATTTCTTTACATTTTCAGATAACAATGTATTTTTTAAATCCTCTGTTGTCAATAATGTTGTTCCTACCGCTTTTCCAAGTGCCTTCGCTAATGCAGGCTTTCTTTTTGGAATAATTCCTGGTGTAAATGGCATTGTCCATTTCCAAATTTTTACTGGTCTCAAAGGACGAAATAACATTTTCACTGCAATATAATTGGTAAAATATCCAATCACCGCTCCCACAAGAGGGCCTCCTATGATATGCAAAATTTCCACTTGATGTATCCTCCTTTTCCTTTTGCAAATTTTTATTTTATTCTATTGTACTATACATTTTTCTTACAAAAAATAATAAAATTTTTTCTGTCTTTGTTTTGTTTTCCCTTTACTCTATTAAAAACTCATGGTATGCTCTTTACAAAGAATATTCTAATTTCATTACGAAACACGAAAAAATAGAAAGGATCAAAGCAATATGCAACAATTTATTATTGAAATTATGGACAAGTTCGGATATTTAGGAATTTCCTTTTTAATTGCTTTAGAAAATATTTTCCCACCGATTCCATCAGAAATTGTATTATCCTTTGGTGGATTTATGACAACTTATACAAGCTTAACTGTCCCTCTTGTTATTCTATTCTCCACCATTGGCGCTGTTGTTGGTGCTATTGTCCTATACGGAATTGGACTTTTTTTAACACCAGAGCGTTTAGAACAACTATTGCAAATGAAATTATTCCGTCTTTTAGGCTTTAAAGCGGGTGATATTACAAAAACTGTCAATTGGTTTGAAAAACATGGAAAAAGCGCCATTTTATTTGGACGTTGTATCCCTATTATTCGAAGTTTGATTTCGATTCCTGCAGGTATGGCAAAAATCAACTTCTCATTTTTCTTACTTTACACAGTAATTGGTAGCACTCTTTGGAATATTTTACTCGTATGCTTAGGAGCCTTCCTTGGAGCTTCTTGGGAAAAAGTATTAGCTTATTTTGATACTTATTCCTCCATTACCTTAGTTGTATTGATTATTGTATTCTTACTCTGTGCATTTTTCTTCCTCAAAAAACGTTTATTTTCTAAAACGGAAGATAGTTTATTAGATGAAGACATCTAATACTCAAAATTCTAACGATGAGAAGCACGCTTTGCGTACTTCTCACGTTGGCAGACAGTCGCCATATGCAAACATAAATGTTCTCGCATGGCTCGTTGTATTTGGGTAAATAAAAAGATTGTACTTTCTTTGTACAGTCTTTTTTTATGCTTATGCTACAGAAGATTTCGTTTTTTATCATATAAAAAGCATTCCATGAAACCAATACAAGTAACTCTTATTCCCATTGTTTCCAAACATCTGGCTGATAACCAACCGTCGCTTTCTTCCCATTTCTTACAATTGGTGTTTTAAATAACTTAGGGTTTTCTAATAATTTTTCTTCTTTCTCTTCTTGGGCTAAGTATTGATAAAGAGCTAATAAATCTTTATCTTTGCAATTTGGATCTACTAAATTTTCAATTCCTCCAACTGCTTGTTTTACACTATTAAGCTCACCTTTACTCAATCCTTTTTGTAAAATATCTACAGACTGCACTTTAATTTTTCTCTCTTTAAAATAACGTTCCGCTTTTTTTGTATCGAAACATTTACTTTTTCCAAAGATTTGTATATTCATATTTTTTCCTCTCGTTCTCTTAATTTTTAATGAATTTGAAAATAATCCATTGCTATTTTCTCTAACTGCTCTTTAATTTTTTCAAATGGCAAGTTTAAATCTAAACTCCTTACAAATATTCGATTTCCACTCATTTTATATTCTATATTAGGAACACTATCTTCTTGTGTCTTTGCATAAAGAAGCATTCCTGCAACACTTCCATCATGAGCCATATCCTTATTTTTGACATAAGAAAAAATCTGATATAAATTAGAAGAATGGATGGTATAGCTTTGATAACGTTCTTGAACTTGTAATGGTTGTTCATAATATTTCGCATCTATAATTAATGTTTTATTTTTATAATTTAAAACAATATCGGATTGCATAATAGGTAGTAAATAATCATAATCATCATCTAATTGCCATTGAATTCGAGAAGAAGTCGTCGTTATCATTGGCATCTCTATTCGATAGTATTCTAATACAAACTTTTCATAGAGTCTACACATCCTTTGTTCATCTAAAAACTTCTTTAAATAAACACCTCCATCTTCTTCTGTTTGCAACAGACCTTCCATAATTAAATAGCAAATGGAAAGTAACATTTGATAATTCCGATTATACTTTGAATGAGGAAACTTCCAGTCTATCTTTTTTCTCTGTAGAATTTCCACTTCCTCTAAAAAGACCATTAGTTTTTTTAGTCTGCCTTTTCTATTTTGGGATAAATCTGATTGTAACAATGAAATACAAGTCGTTTTTATCACTTGATTTTCATAAGTATTGAAAGAAAATATATCATACTCACAAACAACTTGTCTTCTTAATATGGTCTGAGGACGAACCGACTCTCCTACATTTATTTTTCCACGGATCGTATTTCCTCTTTCTTCTTTTTTTCTATACTGCCGATTCAGCCCTCGTTTTATTTGAAACGTTAATCCTTTTATTAAGATTTCTGCCAATAACTCCGCTGTATGCTCAAACTCTTCCACATCACATAAACCATAGTCTTGTTCCCTTAATACTTGAAATGCATAAGAGAGCATATAATAAATATTTTGAACTTTTATCATTGAATTGCCTCTTTCAATAAAAGACTCCATTCTTTTACTTTTCTCGGTTCATCAAACCAATACTCTTCTAACAGTGGAATCAGCTCAAATTCCACAAGAGCCATTAACCATTCATCATTCACCGCTGTTTTTGCACAGAAATAACTATGTCCAATTTGGAATCCTTTTCCTAACATCTCATCTTTTACAATCGCCTCATTTAACTTCTTTACAACCGAAACTAGACGATCAAATTTTTTATTTTGTAACCTTTTTTGATAAAGTAAAAAACCTTCGGAATCAAAAGCTGGACCAAATTCAAAAAAAGCAAACCGTCTTCGTAATGCATAGTCAAGCAAAGCTAAACTCCGATCCGCAGTATTCATCATACCGATTAAATACACGTTTTGTGGCACAGAAAAAAGCTCATCCGAATAAAGAAGTTGTAACTCTACTCCTCTCTTGTCATTTTCCAATAACATAAATAACTCCCCAAAAATCTTGCTTAAATTACCACGGTTAATCTCATCAATAATAAAGAAATAGGGGTTCTCACTATCGACTTCTGCCTTTTTACAAAAAGAATAAAAAGGCCCCTTCTTTAACTCAAATCCTTGTTTTGTCGGTCGAAATCCCATAATAAAATCTTCATAAGAGTAACTTTGATGAAACTGAATCATTTTAATATTTTCATCTCTTTGTTCCCCCATAATGGAATAGGCAAGCCGCTTTGCCGTATAAGTTTTCCCAACTCCAGAAGGTCCTTGAAGAATAATATTTTTCTTCATCAATAATATATTTTTTAATTCATGATATCTTTTTTCATTTAAATAAACATCCGATAAAAAATCATTTTCCGTATAAGGCTCTAATACTTGTTCAATCTCGTTTTCTTCTATATCTTCTTGGTCGATAAATAATAATTCTAGACTTTTTATATATTCGGTATATGGTGTAATCTCTGTTAATGTCTTTAAAACAGATGGAACAGGAGCTTCATGCTCACTATTTTCGATCCAATTTACTTTTCTTATATTCTTAAAAAAAGAACGAGAAGTATCATATTGATATTCTCCTTCCACAATTCCTTTTCCAATAATTTTCTTTCTTCCTCGCTTTACAAAAACGATATCTCCAATTTTCATTTCCTGCGCAAACTGCCAAGTGGCATGAGCTTGATTTTTATAAGAATATTGTTCTCCATAAACCGCTTTCATCTTCTGCTTCATCTCTTCTTTTGAAGCATATAACGATAAATCACCAATATCATCCCAACCTATTGCCATAATCTGATCTTGATAATCTTTTTCCCAATTTTTTGAAAGATTCCCTGCAGAATAAAGCCAATACTTTGGTTTTCTCTCTTTGTTTGCTAATGTTGTATCCAAAACTCCTTTTGGAACAATCCCGTCAAAAATCTTCTCTTCAAACTGTTGTTCTAATACACCATTTTCTCTAGCAATTTGGGCACATTTTCTCCGTAGTCCTTCCGATTTGCTTCCCGTCTGTTCATAACAATACCGAATATTCTCATACGTGGACCACAGAGCATTTTTTAAACCTTGTTTTCCATAATCTTTCTTTATCTTTTTTATAAAATAAATGAGCAACTCTGTACTCACTTGATAACTATATTTTTTTCCTTGTACTAAACTTTTGAAAAGGAGAATGGCAAATTTATGTGACCGTTCTCCAAACATTCCAATATGCTTTACTAAATAATCGATTCCCTCTTCTAACGACCTTTTTTTCTCATAAACATCTTTGCAAATCGAATAAATCTCTTCTTCCGCTTTGATCTCTTGTCCGACCTTTTTCTCTATGCTTTCATATGTGTCATGAATAAAATTTTGAAATCTCTTTAATTCTTCATAATAAAACATTCCTTGTTTTCTTGCATTTTCTTTATCAAAATACTCTTCTAAATAAGTAATTAGTTCTTCTTTTGCTTTCTCCATCGCTTGCTCAGAGCCAAAACAACTCCAAAAAGAATCTACGATATCGTGATTCCATAAAAAAAATGCATCTGTCACATGTGCCTGTATCCGCTCTTTTGACCAATCGGGATACTTTTTCATCAAATATTCTCTATATTCTTTTTGAATTAATAAAACAGTTTGTTTTGATACCATACGCAATCCACCACCTTTCTATTCCTTCATAAGGTTATGGATATTTTAACAAGATATCCTAAAAAAATCAAATTTTACAAAAGGATAATTTTTTATGTGAGCATAAATACTCCCGCATGACTCATTGTCTTCGCGTAAATCAAGAAAAACCGCCTCCCCTAAAAGAGGATGCGGTTTCCTTAATCCTAAATTACTCCCAGCCTAATACCTTTCGCTTAGCTTTCATATCTTCCACTATTTTTTCTCCAAGCGCTATTGGATCCACATCTACATACATAACAGATCCTAACGTATCTTTTGTAGAATATTTTAAAAATTCCATCACCTTTTGAGAACCAGTCGCCTGAGCTTCTACACAGTGATAAGAACTTACCCCCATCAATCGAAAACCAAGGGCTGCATCGATTCCCTTCTCATTTGACCATTCTGGTGAAGTGAAGGCATATGGCATCTCACAAATTTTTTTACCAGATTCTTGTGCAATTCCCCCAAAAATCCCAGATGATCTCGTATTATCAATGCATTCCCCAACATGCCATACTGGTGGCAGATTTTCCTCTTCACAGAACTTACGTAGCTTCTCTCCTGTTCTTTGATAAGCAAGTTGGCTCGTCTGACAATATCCCATCTTCAAAAGTGGGAATGAGGCACAACCATTTGTAAGAATTAGTATATTATTTTTTAACAAGACATCTGCCACATCGCAAATAGCTTTTTCATAAATAACTTTTGGATTATTACATCCAACCATATTTACAATTCCTAAAATTTCACCATTTTTTAATTTATCTGCAAGTGGCTTCATACTACCAAAATGCTTGCACACATATTCAACAGAGAAACCAACTTCCGCCTCAATCTCATATGGTGGAATAGAAACTGGAATTCCTTTTCTATTTTGAAAGCTTTCTATTGCTCTTGTCACAATACGCTCTGCAATCTCATGTGTCTGCTCAATATTAGAATGATGGTGATCATATCCAATATGTTCTGCCCCTGGAAGCCTTCCAGAATCATGAGTTGTAACGACGACTGTCTTAAAACAGTTTGCCACATCCATAATGGATGGATATACCTCTTGTACATCTGCTACCCAAAGATCTAAAGCGCCTGTTGCAAGAACCATTTCTGCACTAACTGCGTTAGAAAGAGGAATCACTCCTGCGTATCGATACATAGCAGATAGTCCGGAACAACAAATTCCATAAAACTGAATTCCTTTTGCACCAGCATCTTTTGCCATTTTTTGGAACTTTTCACTATATCCAGTCTGAACAATTTCTTTTACCAATATAGGAAGATGTCCATGCACAGCAATATTGACATATCCTTCTTTTAATGCTCCAACATTTGTCTTAGCAGTGGTGCGATCTCCAACTCCAAGAAGAGAGTCCGTTGCAATTGATGTTCCAACAACACCACTGAAAGTAAATACCAATCCACAACGTAAAAATTGTTTCATAATACTTTCCCAATCACCATCCGTTGCACATCCACTCTTATGATAAGCTTCAAATACCTCATGATAAGCGCTGATTGGAAGAATATCCATCTCTTCCCAAACTTGCTGTCTTTCTGGCGGAGCACAAGCTTCAATTGTACGATACACATCAGGCTCTGTTCTTGAAAGATCCTCCAATAAAACATCTGCTAAATCAATAGCAATATCTTTCATCGGACGATTCTTTGTTGGAATTCCAAATGCTTTTGCCATTGTACGAATTTTATATTCCCCAATAATAGGTACATCCAATTTTCCCTGTGCCGCCCATTTTAAAGAAAGAATCACTTCTCTTGCATGCATTCCATGCTGAGCTGCGCCTGCAGCTGCACCACGTAATAACTGCCTTGCAACGATCAAATCTACATCGGCTCCACAGACACCTTTGGGACTCTTTTCTGTAATACGACAAGGTCCCATATTACAAATCTTGCAACAAGTACCTGTTAATCCAAAGCTACATTGAGGCTTCTGTGCATCGAATCGATCAAATGCAGTGTCAATTCCAAGCTGTTCTGCTCGCAGAATCATTTCTTTTACCGCAGGATCTGGTGTCTGATCGATTACATCCTGCTTTGATGGAAATGTCTTACGATATGCTGAAACTGCTTTCATATAATCAGCCGTAACATCGAACTCATGGGTATGCTCAATTACATTCCCATTCTCATCTACGTAAGTGTGCGTATCTGCAGGAATCAAAACTTTAGGCACTCCATTCTTATCAAATCCAATAATCGCTCTGTGACGATGTTCTCCTATCAATGTTTCATTATGTTCGTGAATATACTTTTTCCCCATAATAACCTCCTTAGTTGTTTTTTCATATTTATGTAAGCATTTCACTTCATGTTAGCATAGCATTAACGTATTATCAAGAATGAGGTGTACGATTACTTATATATCTTTTTTATAGCTGGTAACTAAAACTTTATATAAAAAAGCCCCTAGAATTTCATAAAACATTGAATTTTCCTTGTATTTTATGAGTTCTAAGGGCTTTATAATTTTTAATTATCCCAATCCATGCCTATCTCGACTACATTTCATTTCGTCTCGATATCTGGCTGTCGCCTTATATAATAAAAAAATGAAGAAACCATCTGAGAGTAAACTCTCGATGGCTTCTCCATTTTTATTATGCATAGTTTGTAGCTTACGCTTACATTCCCATCTGTTTTGCAACTTCTTCTGCAAAGTTTTCTTCTTTCTTTTCGATTCCTTCACCAGTTTCGAAACGAACGAATTTTTTGATTGTGATGTTTGCTCCGTTAGCTTTTCCTACTTCTGCAACGTACTGAGCAACTGTTTGTTTTCCATCTTCTGCTTTTACATAAACTTGATCTAATAAGCAGATTTCTTTTAATTCTTTGTTGATACGTCCCATAACCATTCCGCTGATGATTTTGTCGTTAGCATCTGGTTTTTCGTTTTTAGCCTGAACTGTTAAAATTTCTTTTTCATGTTCAATGTATTCTGCAGATACTTCATCTCTGCTTGTGTAAACTGGTTTAATAGCAGCAACTTGCATAGCTACATTTCTAGCCATTTCTTCGATTGCTTCGTTTACTACATCTGTTTCAACATCAACTAAAACGCCGATTTTTCCACCCATATGTGTGTAAGAAGCGATGAATCCGTTTTCTTGGCTTACTTGTTCAAATCTTCTGATGTTCATGTTTTCACCGATAACAGCGATCTGTCCAGCTAATGCTTCTTGAACAGTTTTTGTTGTATCGAATTTCCATGTTTCAGCTAAGAAACCTTCAACATCTGTTGCAGATGTTTCCATAGCTTGTTCTGCTACCTGTGCAACATATGTCTGGAATGTATCATTTTTAGCAACGAAGTCTGTTTCAGCATTAACTTCAACAACAACAGCTTTTTTCTTATCATCAGATACTAAAGTTTTGCAAAGACCTTCAGCTGCAACTCTACCAGCTTTTTTCTGAGCAGTAGCAAGACCTTTTTCTCTTAAGAATTCAACTGCTTTGTCCATATCACCATTTGTCTCATTAAGAGCTTTTTTACAGTCCATCATACCTGCGCCTGTCATTTCTCTTAATTCTTTTACCATGCTTGCTGTAATAGCCATTTTACGTTACCTCCGTATATTTTAACTTATATTATTAATATCTTTTTAAAGTATTTTAAAACAATGAGAACTAGATTTCTCTAAATTTTCTTAGTCTATAATCCTACTTATAGCTCTTATCCACTATTTACGTATATCCGTTTATTATGGACAAAATCGAAAAATTTATAAAGAACACTTCTCAAATCATGAAAAACCCGTTTTGCGAACTTCTCATCTCCATTAAAACTTAAAACAGCCTCAACCTGTGCCGCCACAGGCTGAGGCAGCTTTTTTCACCTATGTGATCAAGGCTTCGCCTTTGTGAAAAAATTATTCAGCGTCAGCTTCTTCAGATGCTTCTTCTGCATCTACACCTTGGTTAGCTTCGATAACAGCATCTGCCATTTTAGAAACGATTAATTTTACCGCTCTGATAGCATCATCGTTTCCTGGAATTACATAGTCAAGTTCTTCTGGATCACAGTTTGTATCAGCGATACCAACTAATGGAATTCCTAATGTATGAGCTTCCTGAATACAAATTCTTTCTTTTCTTGGGTCTACTACGAAGATCATGTCAGGTACTTCTTTCATGTCTGCAATACCACCAAGGTTTTTCTCTAATTTTTCCTGAACTTTTTTAAGTTCGATTACTTCTTTTTTAGGAAGAACATCAAATGTTCCGTCTGCTTCCATTTCCTGGATTTTCTTTAACTGAGCGATTCTGCTCTGGATTGTTTTGAAGTTTGTTAACATACCACCTAACCATCTCTGGTTTACATAGTACATTCCACATCTTTCAGCTTCTGCTTTGATTGCATCCTGAGCTTGTTTTTTAGTACCAACGAAAAGGATTTTTCCTCCGTTTGCTACACATTCTTTGATTGCATTGTAAGCTTGGTCTACTTTACCTACAGATTTCTGTAAGTCGATGATGTAGATACCATTTCTTTCTGTGT
>CAJMOB010000043.1:0-22107 GCA_905214925.1 uncultured bacterium
GAAACTATCAATGTCAAAAGAAGTGGACTTAGGAAAAGAACCTGTTAAACATCTACTGTGGATTCTTGCAATTCCTGCGATCACTTCCCAATTAGTAAATGCACTTTATAATATGGTCGATCGTATGTATATCGGTCATATTCCAAAGATTGGATCCACCGCTTTAACAGGAGTCGGCGTCTGCTTTCCTATTATTATGATTATTTCTGCATTCGCTTATCTCGTAGGAATGGGCGGTGCTCCTAGAGCTAGTATTTTTATGGGAAAAAAAGATAATCAAATGGCGGAAAAGATTATGGGAAACTGTTTTTCTGCTCTTGTTATCACTTCTATTGTTTTAACCGTACTCGTTCTTATTTTTCAAGAACCACTCCTTTATTTATTCGGTGCAAGCGATAATACAATCGTATATGCCAAACAATACATCTCTATCTATGCAGTCGGTACGATTTTTGTGCAACTGACATTAGGATTAAATGCGTTTATATCCGCACAAGGCTTTTCCAAAATTAGTATGTTAACGGTTATTATCGGAGCAGTAACAAATATTATTTTAGATCCTATTTTTATTTTCGGTTTTAATATGGGTGTGAAAGGGGCTGCCATCGCTACTGTTTTATCCCAAGCATTAAGTGCTATTTGGGCAGTTTGGTTTTTATCTAGCAAACAAAGTACCTTACACTTGAAAAAAGAAAACTTTAAAATCACTCCTGCCATTCTTCTCCCATGTGTCGCTTTAGGAGTTGCACCATTTGCCATGCAAGCAACAGAAAGTGTCCTAGTTCTCTGCTTCAATTCTTCTTTATTGAAATATGGCGGCGACTTAGCCGTTGGAGCTATGACAATTCTTTCTAGTATTATGCAGTTTGCACTTCTCCCACTTCAAGGTATTACACAAGGTGGACAGCCAATTATCAGCTATAACTATGGTGCTAAGAGTCTTTCTCGTGTAAAGAAAGCATTCCAATTACAGACGATTTCCTGTTTCCTTTATTCCAGTATTTTATGGCTTTTGGTACAATTATTCCCAACGATTTTTATCGGTATTTTTACTTCTGATAAAGAACTCACTCAGTTAACGGTTCCTTCTCTCCGTATTTATATGGCAACTATTTTCTTAATGGGACTTCAAATTTCTTGCCAACAGACATTTATCGCTTTTGGTAATTCAAAGATCAGCTCTTTCTTAGCAGTATTTCGAAAGATTATCGTATTAATTCCGTTAATTTACATACTGCCACACTTTTTATCCAATCAAGTAAATGCTGTCTTTCTTGCAGAACCAATTGCGGATACGATTGCTGTTTTAACAACTGTCACTTTATTCTATTTAGAATTTAAAAAACTATTAAAATCACAAAAAAAATAAGAAAACAATGAAAAAGACCTCTTTTAAGATATGAAGTAATTTCTATCTTAAAAAAGGTCTTTTTTCCTATTTTCCTAACTATAAGACTCCTTTTAGCCTTTTTATCAATTCTCCACCAATGATTCCAATGACGATTCCTGCTAATACTCCAGCAATCAATAGAATCGGTAAATAATAGAATAAACGGCTATTCTCCACTAAAAAGGCTGCAAAGCTAATCTGTCCAATATTATGAGCAACACCACCTGCACAGCTAACTGCTACTGTTCCAAACTCTAATTTCTTTAAGAGCATCATAATCAGTAAACTGAGTATCGCACCAGCTAAACTATAAAATATGGCAAATAAATTTCCAAATAAAAATCCAGCTAATACAATACGAATAATGGAAATGGCAAACGCATCTTTCCATCCCATTAAAAATAACGCCACAATGGTAATGAGGTTTGCAAGCCCAATTTTGGCTCCTGGCACTCCTAGTGAAATAGGAATCAACGTCTCTACATAAGAAGCAACAAGAGCTAGTGTTACAAGAACACCATAATTTGCAACTTTCTTCACTCTTTGCTCTCTTTTATTGGGCAACACTATCGATCTCCTTTTGTGTAGTATTGGCTGTTACTTCCACAACGACTTTATGCGGCAAGCATACGATCGTTTCTCCAGATTTTTTTATACTTGCATGTTTCACACAAACTTTATCTGGACAATCCGCACTTTCCATTGACACAGCCCCATTTTCTATTTTCACAACATTGATTCCATGTTCTGTTTTCACTTCTATTATTTCGTTTTTCTCTAAACTCACTTGTTGATATACAGCTCCATCTACAGTAATTACTACTTGCTTTCCATCTTTTCTCATCATCATTACGAAAAAGAGACCGATAACTGCAATAATAACAATTCCAATAATCAAAACTAGATCTTTTTTCTTCATCGTAGTTCCTCTCTATTTTTACCTATGATATTTTTACTAACCGCTCTTGCTTATCGTCTATTTTTTTTACCTAATAGTAAGGTCATAAAAAAGATACAAGAAGCTACAATCACAATCATTGGTCCTGTTGCAATTCCAAAATAATAAGAAAGAACTAAGCCTAATACACCAGAAACAATTGCAATCACAACAGAATAAAAATGATATGCTCTCATATTATATGCAATATTGCGTGCAGATGCTGCTGGAAGAATTAAAAGCGCATTAATAATTAATAACCCAACCCATTGAATGGATAACATAACAACAATAGCAATTAAAATAACAAATAAATTATCGATCCATTCCACAGGAATTCCTTTTGTTCTCGCTAAAGAACGATTAATACTAATTGCATGAAGATGGTTAAAACAAAAAAACCAAAAGCAAAGCACTGCAACAAATGCCACTAAAAGACCAATAATCTCATGGCTTGTAATACTTAAAATATCACCAATTAATAAGCTATTATACTTAGCAAAGTTTCCTCCAAGGGATAAAATAGCAAGACCAATGGCCATACCACAAGAGGCAAACACACTAATAACCGTATCCGTTGATGCAATGCTTTTCTTTCGAATCCAGTTTAATAGAAGGGCAAAAATAACTCCGAATACCACCATGGATACTAAGGTATCCTGAATTCCTAATAACATTCCAAGAGCGATTCCAGTAAAAGCAGAATGCCCTAGCGCATCTGAGAAAAATGCCATTTTATTATTAACGATCATAGTTCCTAAGATTCCAAAGATAGGGGTAATTAATAAAATTGCAATTAATGCATTTTGCATAAAATGATATTGAAACATTAATTTTCACCCCTTTCATAACGAATATTTCCAAACATCGCTTTAAATCTGCGACTATTAAACACTTCTTCTGGAGTTCCCTCCCCTACAATCGTCTCATCTAATAAAATAATTTTATCAGAATACTCATAAGCAAACTCTAAATCATGAGAGACGAGAATAATCGAAATATCGTATTCTTTTTTCAAGCGATCGATCTGTTTATAAAAAA
The DNA here is from genome assembly GCA_905214925.1 of uncultured bacterium. Lineage (GTDB taxonomy): Bacteria > Bacillota > Clostridia > Lachnospirales > Lachnospiraceae > Scybalomonas. The sequence continues at coordinate 3,369 of CAJMOB010000043.1, forward strand.
GCATCATTCCATTTCGATCCATTCCAGAAATGGGCTCATCTAAAATCAATAAATTTGGCATTGGATATGTGGCAATGGATAGCATGACTCTTTGAAGCTCTCCACCTGATAAATCACCTAACGTTTTATCAATTAAATTATCTGCTTCAAAAACAGCTAACTGTTTTTTCACCTTTTCATAGATCGTTTTCTCTCTAAAAAAGCAAACAGGATTTTTGCTCATATAAGAAGCAAATAAATCATACACTGTAGATGGAGTATTTTTATCAAACAAAAGGTGCTGTGGCACATATCCAATTTTTAACTTAATTGGTTTGTCATCGCGAATATCACGGAATTTTATTTCTCCTTCATGGGGAATTTCTCCAATTAAAGCCTTTACTAAAGTGGATTTTCCTGCTCCATTTGGCCCAATAATCGTTGTCAATTGCCCGCAGTGAATATGAATATTAATATTTCGAAGAATCTGCTCCCGATCGAGAGTCACTCCTAATTTTTCAACTTTTATGCAATGATATCCACAACTATGCCCCATTTGACAACGCCTCCTTTAACACTCTTAAATTCTCCTCCATGGAATCTAAATAACTATTTTTCTCCATCTTTCCTGTAACACAAGAATCCAATGTAATATCATGAATCCCTATTTCTTTTTCTAATGTCTGTCCAATTTTTCCAGAATACTGTTTTTCTGAAATTAATAGATCCGCTCCTGCGTGATCCACTTCATCAATCAGCTCTTTTATCTGCCCCGCACTAAGCCCCGCATCGGTTTCTACCTCTAATGATTCTACCACTTCCATACCGAGATCTTGTGCCATATAAGCAAATGCCTCATGGAAAATAACAATTTTCTTTCCTTTGGTCTCTTCTTTTACGTCTTCCTCTAACTCTTTTAAATGCTCAATTTTATTTTTATACTCTTTTGCATTTTTTGCATAGATCTCTTTATTTTCTGGATCGTATTGACTGAGCTGATTTGCAACGGCTTCGATTTGTTGCTCATAAAGCTCAAGACTTAACCATGCATGGGCATTCCATTCCCCATGATCATGATCCTCATGATCGTGATCATGATCTTCATGATCATGGCTATGCTCTGCGGAAGGAAGTAAACTGAGTCCTTCTGTGGCATCGATTAATGTCAAAGAATTAAGACCTTTTATAGCATCTTCTAAAAACTCCTCCATGCCCGCTCCATTAATAATCATAACGTCATTTTGTTCCATATTTACCATATCCATTGGTCGCATTTGATAATCATGGAGACAGCCTGTAGATGGACTCGCCAAATTACGAAGTTCCACATTTTTTGCTCCATCCACTAAATTCAATGCAAGAATGTACATGGGATAAAAAGAAGTTAAAATTGTAAAAGTACCTTCTTTTTTCTCCTGTACCGCACTTTGACACCCAGATAACGTACCAATGGCTAAAATTGCGCTAAGTGCGACAGCTAGAATTTTTTTTCTCACCAGTTCATCTCCTTTCTTTTGTTTCTCTCCCTCACCCAAAATCTTTTAGTTCTTGCACTAACCTTCCAATTGGTAGTCCAACAACATTGTAATAATCCCCTTTGATTTCTTTAATAAAGATTCCTGCTTTCCCTTGTATTGCATACGCTCCTGCTTTATCCATTGGCTCTTTACTAGCAATATAATCTAAAATCTCTTCTTCTTCTAGCGGATACATGGTCACTTTCGTTTCTTCATAGAAAACTTTTTTGTCCACAATTTGTCCTTCTTTTTTACAAATTATGCACACTCCTGTAAACACAGAGTGGATTGTTCCACTCAAACGTTTTAACATCAAAAAGGCATCCTTTTCATCTTTTGGCTTTCCTAAAATAACACCTTCCATAGCTACTACGGTATCCGCCCCAATAATAATACCATCCAAACATTTCTCCGCTACATCACTTGCCTTTTGCGAGGAAAGTGACATGACTACTTTCGCTGGATTCGTCTCTGTTATCACTTCTTCTATATCACTTACCATAACATGATAGGAAAATCCTGCCTGTGATAACAACTCTTTTCTTCTTGGAGAACCAGAGGCTAAAATCACACTCTGTCCCTTTGTTAATTTTTCAATCTGTTTCATTTATCTTTCCTTTTCTATTGTTTCTCATCACCGATATCTGGTTTTCCTATCAATTATAACAAACCCCTACTCCATTGATCAAATTATTATAACAATTTTCTTGTATTATTGTTGATAAAATTTTGCACAAACTGGTTGTAACATTCTCACCTTGCCCATTAAATCATCAAATTGAGCTGGTGTCAAGGACTGAGGGCCATCACAAAGTGCTTTTTCTGGATTATTATGCACTTCAATCATAAGACCATCCGCACCTGCTGCAATAGCAGACATAGCTAATGGTTCTACCATAAATCGAAGTCCTGCTGCATGGCTTGGATCAATAACTACTGGTAAATGAGTCATTGTTTTTAACATTGGTACTGCTGAAATATCCAGTGTATTTCTATATGCGTTTTCAAAAGTTCGAATTCCTCTCTCGCATAAAATAACATTTTCATTTCCACCAGCCATAATATATTCTGCACTCATTAAAAGTTCTTCTAATGTATTGCAAAGACCTCTCTTTAATAAAATCGGCTTATCCAATTTTCCAAGTTCTTTTAATAGTTCAAAGTTTTGCATATTTCTAGCGCCTACTTGGATTACGTCTACTTCTTCAAATAAATCGATATGATCCATACTCATAATTTCCGTTACAATTGGAAGCCCCGTTTCTTTTTTTGCCTCTAATAACAGTTGAATTCCATCATCATGAAGTCCTTGGAAAGAGTAAGGGGAAGTTCTTGGCTTAAAAGCACCTCCTCTTAAAAGCCCTGCTCCTGATTGTTTCACCGCTTTTGCTACGCTAGTCATTTGTTCTTTTGACTCGATAGAACAAGGTCCTGCAATCACTTGAAAATTACCTCCACCTAAGGGAACTCCATTCACATCTACGATCGTTGGAAGTGGATGCATTTTTTTATTTGCTTTTTTGTATGGTTCCTGAATTCTTTGTACACGTTCTACAAACTGATATGCCTGTATTTGATCCACGTCTAATTTAGCAGTATCTCCTATTAAACCGATTAAACTTTTAGAAGTACCTGTTGATTCATGTAATTGAAATCCTTGACTTTTTAACTCTTCCTTTAACTGAAACACTTCTTTTTGTTCTGCATTTTCTTTTAATATAATAATCATTTCTCTTTTCTCCTTTTCCATACGATACTCTTTTTCTTTTCTCCTTTTTTCTCTTCTGTATATTTCTAAAATAACCGTTTGCCACCTGAATCACATTAGATGACAAAAGCATGACATTGCTTGTTGTTCAAGATGCCATGCTATCCCTATTCCTACCTCTCTTTTAGATATTCAAGAATTTCCTGCGCATTTTTGTCAGGTTTTACTTTCTCATATACCTTTTCAATCACTCCATTTTCATCAATAATATAAGTTGTTCGAACAACTCCCATACTGACTTTTCCATAGAGTTTCTTTTCCTGCCATACATCAAATGCCTGTATCGCTTGTAACTCTTTATCTGCTAAAAGGATAAATGGCAATTCATGTTTGGTGGCAAAGTTCAAATGAGATTTTACGCTGTCTTTACTGATCCCAATTACAGGAACAGAGAGTTTTTCATATTCCTCATAGACATCGCGGAATCCACAAGCCTGTTTTGTGCACCCTGGTGTATTATCTCTTGGATAAAAATAGACTACGATTGGATTTCCTTTCCCATAATAACTGCTTAAAGTTACTTCATTCCCATCCTTATCATATAAAGTGAAATCTGGGGCTTTTGTCCCTACTGCTAACATGATTATCCTCCTTTCCTTTTTCATCAACGATAAGAAACTTACAACTCTTGTTCCTCATCATTTAAATTTTATTTTAAAATAAATTCAAATTAATCTCTATTCTATACTACTTTTTTTATTTTTTCAATACTTTAAAACTTTATTTTGTTAAAACTTTAAACTATGTATCGATTTAAAGTTATAAAATAGTTTGCAGCTTTCTATCTTCTTTCCTATTTATCCCTATTAAGGTCATCCCATTTTACTTCTTTTTTGGATAGCGTGAAAGGGAAGATCATTGTCTTCCCTTTGTTTTTTGTATACAAAATATGTTTTTCTATTATAACACAAATAACTTCTTTCACACAATCCTATTTTTTCTCATCAAAAAATTCATTTCTAATAACCGAAAAAATCATTATGCATAAGTCATGCATACTTCATTCGTTTTATGCATCTTCTAATACACGTGCAAGTGTTTCTGCAGATTCCTTTAATTTTCTTTCCTCTTCTTCGTTTAATGGAAGTTCTATCATTTTTTCTACACCATTTTCTCCGATAACAGCTGGCATACCAAGACAAACACCTTCGATTCCATACTGACCTGTCATTAAACTAGAAACCGTTAATACCGAATGCTCATCACGAACAAGTGCTTGTGCAATTCTCTCTACAGCAACACCGATGGCGTAATACGTAGCCCCTTTTCTTTCAATAATCTCATAAGCACTATTTTTTACTTCTTCGTAAATCTTTTCCCGATCTTCAATTCCTTTGCAATCTCCACCTTTTGCACAATACTCATCAAGTGGAATACCAGATACATTTGCACTACTCCAAACAGCTAATTCACTATCACCATGTTCCCCGATAATAAATGCATGAACATTTCTTGTATCGATTCCCATCTGTTCTCCTAATTTATATTTAAGGCGAGCAGTATCTAATACCGTACCACTTCCAATGACTCTTTCTGGTGGGAATCCACTTAATTTTAATGCAAGACTTGTTAAAACATCCACTGGATTGGCTACAATTAAAAGAATGCATTCTTTATTGTACTTTGTAATTTGTGGAATAATGCTTTCAAAAATTCTGGCATTTTTATGGATTAAGTCAATTCTTGTCTCTCCTGGAGCTTGGTTGGCTCCTGCGGTTACAATAACAAGATAAGCATCTTTTAAATCAGAATAATCTCCTGCATAGATATCAACTGGCTGTACAAAAGGAATTCCATGACTGATATCCATTGCCTCTCCTTCTGCTTTTTTCTTATTTACATCTAATAAAACGATCTCATTAAAAAGACCACCATTTACAAGTTGGAAAGCGATTGTTGAACCGACAGCTCCACAACCGATAACTGCACATTTTTGAATATTCATAAGGAAATGACCTCTCTTTCTTCTTTTCTCCATTATATAGTGTTTATAAAGAATATTCTGTCTAACATTTCTTGATTTTACTCATAGAAATTTGTAATTCTTACGTTTCTTAATAAATCCCTTATTAATTTTTCATAAATATCTCATATTTTCTTCAGATATTATCCACAGAACGGTCATATTTATGTTGTATGATAAGATTAGAAAAAGAAAAATGATGACTTTAAACGAATAAACCACAATATATTGTTGTTGTTTTATATAATATATACATAATATTGTTTAAGTAACAATGGAAAGGAAGATATCTATGACAACAAATACAACAAACTCATTATCCATAATCGAAACAAATCCCAATTTTCATTATGAAATTGCAAAATGTATTCCACAGGATTCCATTCCTCTTTTATATCAAATATTAGACAAATATGAGATATCTGAACATGCCAAAGATATGCCATTTAGCGCCCAGGTAAGAGAACTCTATTTGCTTCCTTCTTTAGAAATCAGTGGCACACTTCCTCTTCTTCAGACAATGCCTGAGCTATTTTATATTGAATATATTAAAGTAGGACACCAATCTCGTTACCTTTTTCATAAACGGTATAAAGGAGAAAATCACTCTCTAGAGACTTCCATTATCCTAAGTAAAAAACAGTGTAAAAAGATATTAAAGGGAGATTTATCTTTTATGGAAGATAGTGAAGAACCTCTTTTTTTAGAATATTACTCTAAACATCAATTTTATAAATATTGCCCTTCTTTTGTTATCTCCTGCAAAAGAAAACGCCATATATTTAATGGAGGGCAATCGCAAATCACGATTAATGATAACGTTAAAATGTCTTTCCGTACCAGTCTTTTCTTAGAGGAGAAAGATCTACCTGCTGATTCTAAAACTTACGCTAGTTTTCGAATCCAAAGTGCTGTGGAATTATAATAAATTTAACATAGGGGCTGTCGCATTGGCTAAAAATAATTAGCTGGGCGACAGCCCCTTTTATGGCATATGTATTTCTTTTCTATCAGCTGTAATTTTTTCTTTTACTATGTAACTTATTAAGCAGTTGCAACTTTATTTCCAAGTTCTTTACAACTTTCTAATCCTTCCTCATCTGGCTCATTGTTGCAAATGACATAATCACAAACTAAGTTTGCCCCATCCGAATTGCAAGTTTCTTCCCATGTTCTCATCCATTCTCCATCGCCCCATCCGTAAGAACCAAATAAAGCAATTTTCTTTCCACTTAACTTACTTTCACAATCTTCAAACATCGGCGCAAATTCGGATTCTTCTAACTCTTCAGCTCCCATAGATGGGCAACCAAAAGCAATGGCATCAAATTCATCCATTTTACTTGAATTAAATTCAGAAGCTGTAAAAAGTTCTACCTCTGCTCCTGCTGCTTTTGCTCCTTCTACTACGGCATTTGCCATAGCTTCTGTGTTTCCTGTTCCACTCCAATACACAACTGCAACTTTACTCATTTTCTTTCCCTTTCCTTTCCATTTTGTCTATTTTTTATGTTAAGCGATCTCCTACTTTCGATTCGATCACTTTATAACCATTGTTTTATTCTTTATCTCACTTTTTCACTTTACTTTCTTTCATCTTTTCTCATAAAATCGCGTTTACTCTTCTATTTTTAGATTCTCCCTCTATGATGCAAGATACACTGTACAGACTGTCTTATGCCGCTACTGTAAGTTTCATAATATCTCGACCGCTTAAATATTGTTGTCGATAAATGCATTGGCACTTTTTGAACTTTGTAAATAATTTCTCTGCATTTTTTTCATCTCCATAAACTTTCCAACAGCCAACGCACTTATAATTTCTTCCTTCATTTTCAATAAAACCAACAATATCTTCTAGTGGATATTCTAAAAATACTCCGATTTCATGGGGAAACGTACAGTTTTTTTGAAACTGCTCTCTTAAATGTGCGATACAACCTTCAATTGAAAAATCCTCATACCCATATTTCTTTAAAAAGTTTTGAATTTCTTCTCGTTCTAGTACTTGCATAAGACTGCTTTTTCGATAAACATAAATAAGTGCGGTTTCTTCACACTGCTTCACAATAGTCAAATACACGCCTTTTTTATTCATTTGCCCATTCCAATAATTTAAATACTCATCAATTTCTTCTTGGCTCTCTAGAAAATATCGAAATAAATTACCTGCTTTTAAATTTGCAAGGGTTAGAGAACAATGTTCAATCAAAAGCTGCTCTTTCATTCGTTTCACCTCTTTACTCTTCCATTTTTCTTTGAAGTTAGTTATTCCTAACTCTCTCTTAAAAAGAAAAGAACTTTCTCTCTGTCTCTCCAGTTGACTCACTCCCTTCAACTAAAAAATAAGTACTATGAGATAGTTTTTCCCATATGTCGCATTTTTATTCTTATTTTCTTTGGCTGAAATAGAGGAATAATTGTCTATCAACATAGAGTATAAGTTCCTATTTCCTTTTCTCATTCTATCTACTTTTTTGACTGGTTAGCTTTAACTAACTATCGTTATAATATCACTAGTTGAAATCTTTGTCAACACTTTTTTACTTACTTTTTTGTTCACTCATTTTTCACAAAACCATCAAAGTTTCGCCACATTTTATGGCTATACTAAATACAGATAGAAGGATGAATCATTTGATTCCCTTTTTCTATAAATTTTTTTCATATTACTGGAGATAGTTCTTCCCCCCACTCATTAGAACTATCTCCCCTCCTCAAAAATAAAATAAAGCAACAAAATGGCACATGGAAAAGTTTTTCTCATCCTTTTCCATGTGCCATTTTAATGAAATTATCTTATTATTTCTTCTTTGGACGCATATAATCAAGTCCACCCATATATGGGCGAAGAACTTCTGGAATTCTTACAGAACCATCTGCTTGTAAATTGTTCTCTAAAAGAGCAATTAACATTCTAGGTGGCGCTGCTACTGTATTGTTTAAAGTATGTGCAAAGTATTTCTTGCCATCTTCTCCATTTACACGGATTTTTAAACGGCGAGCCTGTGCATCTCCTAAGTTTGAACAGCTACCAACTTCAAAATATTTTTTCTGTCTTGGTGACCATGCTTCTACATCAACAGATTTTACTTTTAAATCTGCTAAGTCTCCAGAACAACATTCAAGTGTACGAACTGGAATATCCATAGAGCGGAATAAATCCACAGTATTTTTCCATAATTTTTCGTACCAGTCTTTACTTTCTTCTGGTTTACATACAACGATCATTTCTTGTTTTTCGAACTGATGAATACGATATACACCGCGTTCTTCAAGACCATGTGCTCCTTTTTCTTTACGGAAACATGGAGAATAACTTGTCAATGTATATGGAAGTTCTGCTTCTGGAACGATTTGATCAATGAATTTACCGATCATGGAGTGTTCACTTGTACCGATTAAGTATAAGTCTTCTCCTTCGATTTTATACATCATAGCATCCATCTCTTCAAAGCTCATAACGCCTGTTACAACACTGCTGCGAATCATGAAAGGTGGAACACAGTATGTGAAACCACGACCGATCATAAAATCTCTCGCATAAGCTAAAACAGAAGAGTGAAGACGAGCTAAATCTCCCATTAAATAATAGAAACCGTTTCCAGCAACTCTTCTTGCACTATCAAGATCGAGTCCAGCAAGGCTTTCCATAATATCAACATGATATGGAATTTCAAAATCTGGCACAATTGGTTCACCAAAACGTTCTACTTCTACATTTTCACTATCGTCTTTTCCAATTGGAACACTTGGATCGATGATATTAGGAATTTTCATCATAATATCTCTAATTTTTTCTTCTAATTCTGTTTCCTGTGCCTCTAACTGTGCTAAATGTTCAGAGAAAGCAGTTACTTTTTTCTTTGTTTCTTCCGCTTCTTCTTTTTTTCCTTGTGCCATTAATGCACCGATCTGCTTTGAAATTTTATTTCTATCCGCTCTTAACGTATCTGCTTCCTGTTTGATGGATCTGTTCTTTGCATCCAATTCAATCACTTCGTCCACGAGCGATAATTTATGCTCCTGGAACTTATTTTTAATATTCTGTTTTACAAGTTCTGGATTTTCTCGAACAAATCTTAAATCTAACATGCTATTTCCTCCTTAATGATTTCCCTTGTCGTATGAAATGCTTTTTATACAACAGTATGCAATGCCTTCTCCATCGTATAAATATATTGTATACAGACAATTCGTTATGAATCTAATTATATTACATATCCAAAGAGATAGCAAATCATATTTTCTATTTTTATCTCTTTTCTTATGTTTTCCCAAAAAATCTAGGAAAAATCCCTATTAGAATGTTATGTTATAGGATGGCTCGGATGACTCGCTTTGCGAGGAACTTCCTATAACATAAAAAAATATCCCAGTAACTCACAATACGAATAGCTACTGGGATATTCCCATTTAAAATTTATAATTTATTTTTCAAGATTTACACTTTGATCTTCCTTAGCAGAATCCTCTGTATAAGCAGGAAGTTCTTTTTTCTTTAAAAGAATGTACATAAATTCTTCCCCTGTAATCGTTTCACGCTCATAGAGGTGTTTTGCTAATTCATGCAACTTATCTTTATTTTCCTCTAAAATCTTTCTTGCTAAAGCATGAGCTTCACGAATAATTTTAAGAACTTCTGCATCTACTTTTGCAGCTGTTTCTGGGGAACAAGCCAGTGAAGTATCTCCTCCAAGATATGGATTATTTACCGTCTCTAAGGCCATCATGTCAAACTCATCACTCATACCAAATCGAGTAACCATAGCACGTGCGATCTTTGTCGCCTGCTCAATATCGTTAGATGCCCCAGTTGTAAAAGAGCCAAAGATCATTTCCTCTGCAGCACGTCCACCTGTAAAAGTTACGATTTTCTCAAAAGCTTCTTGCTTTGTCATTAATAATCGCTCATCTTCTTCCACCTGCATGGTATAACCAAGAGCTCCAGAAGTTCTTGGAATAATTGTGATCTTATGAACAGGCGCTGAGTTTTTCTGCATCGCTGCCACTAGAGCATGTCCGATTTCATGATAAGATACAATTAATTTTTCTTTTGTAGAAATGGAAGAATCTTTTCTTTGATATCCTGCGATTACTGTTTCTACAGATTCCTCTAAGTCGTCTTGTTGTACAACACGTCTTCCTTGTCTTACTGCACGAAGTGCCGCCTCATTGACAATATTGGCAATTTCAGCACCTGATGCACCAGAAGTCGCTCGTGCGATCGTATTGATATTAATGTTATCGCTTGCTCTTACCGCTTTTAAATGCACTCTTAAAATCTGTTCCCTTCCTTTTAGATCCGGAAGCTCTACTGGAATTCTTCTATCAAAACGGCCTGGACGAAGTAGCGCTTTATCCAATGTTTCTGGGCGGTTGGTAGCGGCTAAAATAACAACTCCACTGCTGCCATCAAATCCATCCATCTCTGTTAAGAGCTGATTCAGTGTCTGTTCGCGTTCATCATTGCCTCCGATTCCACCACTATCTCTTTTCTTACCAATGGCATCAATTTCATCAATAAAGACAATACATGGCGCTTTTTCTTGTGCCTGTTTAAATAAATCACGAACTCTTGCCGCACCCATACCAACAAACATCTCTACGAACTCAGATCCTGAGATAGAGAAAAATGGTACTTTCGCTTCCCCTGCTACTGCTTTTGCAAGAAGAGTTTTACCTGTTCCAGGAGGGCCCACTAATAACGCTCCTTTTGGCAATTTTGCGCCGATTTCCGCATATTTTTTTGGATTGTGAAGGAAGTCTACGATTTCTGCCAATGCTTCTTTCGCTTCTTCTTCCCCTGCTACATCGGCAAATGTCTTGCCAGTTTGTGCTTCTACATACACTTTTGCATTGCTTTTTCCAAAAGTCATCGGTCCAGGACCCATGCCACCCATCTTTTTTTGAAGACTTCTTGTAAGCAATTGTCCAAGTGCAAAGAAGATGACAATCGGTAAAATCCATGTGAGTAAAAACGAAACAATTGGTGACATCTGTTTAATTTCTGCTTTATCAAACTTTTCCACATGAGCATTTTCTAATCGCTCTACAAGGGCTGTACCATCTTCCATTGCCACCGTCTTACAAACTGTCTTATTTTCACCATCTCCAACTACAAAGTAAAGCGTATCGCCATCTAAAGAGGCTTCTGATACTTGTCCTTTGTTCAAAGCCGTAACGAATTGACTATAAGTTGCATCTTTTACACTTTTTCCAAGCATTGCTGGAAAAACAAAAGAATTCAATAAAACTAAAACAATCAACACGATTGCATAGTAAAACATCAACGGCTTCTTTGGTTTTTCAGGTCGTTTTTCATCGTTAAACATAATTCCTCCCTCTCTTTCTACGATAATATCCTTATCGTTAAGATTCCTTCCTATTAAGCGAGAATTTTCATTTATTATTAAAAATTTCCACTTTTTCTCATCGTTTTTATCATATAATAAAAAAATTATTTTTGCAAATTAGCACTCTCTTTTTCTGAGTGCTAATTTCTAGTTCCAGTATAATAGGAAATTATGTACAAATTGTGTCCTCATCATAAATTAATTATAAAATTTTTTATTTTATAGAATAAAGTATGCTTTGTCCACCATTCACGCATAGCGCTTTTTATACTATAAGAAATACCGTTTCCTATACTATAAAAAAAGATGTATGAAAATCTAGTCTCCTATCTTTTCATACATCTTTTTATGCTTGTTTATCGTGAGTCAATTTTTTTGCCCCTAATTGCTCACTTTTTGTTTACAAACGTTTGATTTGTCATAAATAAAGTTTATTGACATGCTTGTCTTTATTCTACTGCTATTTCCTTATACTTGTCAACTCTTTTATTTTTATCAAAACACATACAGGAATGTACATTGCTTGAAAAACAAATTTTGGGTTCCTATTTATTCTTAGTTATAGAATAAGTTTTCTGATGCATATTCTGGATCACAAGTTACATCAATTCCTAACTTTTTCAATGTCTGTTCATCATTTCTATTTAACATAACGGTAGAGTGGGCTTGTGCATCTTTTAACTTCGCTAATCCCTCTACTGCTGTTTGTGCCATTGGATTTGTTACCGCACAAATGCTAAGTGCAATTAATACTTCATTGGCTGTTAATGGAATCATTTTACTATCTAAATGATTTTCTTTTAAATTACAAATAGTATTTAAAATAGAAGGTGCTAATAACAGCTGGCTCTCAGAAATATTTGCAAGATATTTCACTGCATTTAAAAGCATTGCTGCACAGGCATCCATTAAGTCCGTACGTTTTCCTGTTACAATCTTACCATCCTCTAATTGTAATGCTACAACTGCAGTCGTATCTTTTTCTTCTGCACATTTTCTAGCTGCTGGAACTACAACGCGATCTTCTGGTTTTAATCCAACTTCTTCCATAATTACTTTCATGCGATTTACAACTTCTTCATCACATTGACCTTTTTTGAAGTCACATAATGTAGAAAAATAACGACGGATAATTTCCGCTTTTGACGCCTCTTTTACCGCATCATCATCAATAATTCCAAATCCGACACGGTTTACACCCATATCTGTTGGTGATTGGTATACTGATTCTTTTCCTGTGATTTTTTCAATAATTCTTTTCACAACTGGGAACATTTCTAAATCACGGTTATAGTTCACTGCCACTTGACCATATTTATCAAAATGGAAATAATCCATCATGTTAACGTCTTTTAAATCAACAGTTGCTGCTTCATATGCTACGTTTAATGGATGTTTTAAAGGCACATTCCATACTGGGAATGTTTCAAACTTTGAATATCCAGCCTGTTTTCCCTGTTGGAATTCATGGTAAAGCTGATTTAAACAAGTAGCTAATTTTCCACTTCCTGGACCTGGAGCTGTTACAACAACGATTGGTTTTGTTGTTTCAATATAACTATTTCTTCCATATCCTTCATCACTTACAATCATATCAACATCCGCTGGATATCCAGGAATTGCTTCATGAGTATAGACTTTAATATCACGACGCTCTAATTTCTGACGGAACACTTCTGCAGCTGGCTGTCCATTATATCTTGTAATAACGACACTATTGACAGATAATCCATATCTTCTTAAATCATCGATCAGACGAAGAACATCCATATCATAAGTGATTCCAAAATCACCTCTAATTTTATTTCTTTCAATATCCCCTGCATAAACACAGATAATAATTTCTGCCTGATCTTTTAACTTTTGAAGAAGCTTGATTTTTGCATCTTCATCAAATCCTGGAAGAACTCGCTTTGCATGTTTATCACCAATTAATTTTCCACCAAACTCTAAATAAAGTTTATCATAATCATTTACACGCTCTAAAATATACTTTGACTGCTCTTCAATATACTTTTTTGGATCAAAACCTTTTTTCACAATAGTACCTCTTTTCTCTCATAATGCCTTTTTGTTATGGTAACCTTTTTTCTTTTCTATATCCGAAAAGAATTCTATTTTCTATTACTATCTTCTGCTGAAATGCGAGAACTTCCCATCTTTTCACTTTGCTTTCTCGTTTCATCAAAAACAATAGTATAGCATAAACCTTTTTCTATGACTAGTCCTAGATCCAAAATTTTTTTTCATTCTATATATTGTGTTATAGATTCTTGAACTTTTCTTTTATTTTTACAAAAATTTTCTATTCTATTTCTCCATTTACTTTTTGTAACCAACCAATCACTTGCTCTAAATCATCTAATTTTGCATCTATAACCGTCTTTAACTCTTCGGTTTCTGGAACAAGATCGGGAATCATAATCACTTTACATCCTGCTCTTTTTCCTGCAATTAAACCATTTTTCGAGTCTTCTAGCACAAGGCAAAACTCTGGACTCACATGAACGAATTCTGCTGCCGCTAGAAAAATATCGGGCTCTGGCTTTCCCTTTTCCACAGAATCTCCAAACACAAATTCATCTAAAAAAGATTCTGTGCCAGTTTCCCTCACTAATTTCAACGCACGTTCTTTTGGCGTTGATGTAGCAAGTGCTGTCTTATAACCATGTCTCTTTAAATAGACTAGCAGTTCTTTTAATCCCTTTTTACATACAATCCCTTTTTCCAACTCTTTATTAAAAAATTCTTGCCGAACAGCGATAATTTCTTCATAATCCATACTAGGATCATATAACTTTGTAAACAACTTACTGCTATCGGCTCTCACCATTCCTCGACTCTGTAATAAAAATTCATCTCCGATTGGAATTCCTAGCTTCTCACCTGTTTTTTTCCATGCATCCATATAAAGGCGTTCGGTATCGAACATCAAGCCGTCCATATCAAAGAGTACAGCCTTTATTTTTCTCTCTTCATTATTTACCACGAAAAATACCTCCTTTAAATCCTAGCTGCCATTTCTACGGTAATGGCTAACATAAAACATAATACAAATGCAACCGTAAGATGCCATGTCCAAAGTTTAATCCTTTTTTTACCGAAATTATCTTCTATCACTTCTGCCTCTCTGTTTATCGTATTTCCTTCTTCTATTTTCTGCCGTAAAACTCCACTTCTCTTACTAAGTTTCCCAATTAAAAATAAAATTCCCATTGCAATTAGGAAACAGACGAAACCGCTTGGAAGTAATCCAATAATATCTTTTATATTCAGATACGTCGTATTACTTTCTTGAATGGCAGAGTCTAAATTTGTTCCAACAAGAGCTTGATATTTTTCCATCATAAAAACTCCTACTACATTAACTCCATTAATCATAAAGTGAACGATCATACTGGATAAAATAGAATCTGTCACTTCCACAACAACGGCAAATAACATTCCAAGAATCCATGCATAAAAAAATTGATTAAAATTCCCATGCATAATTCCAAATAAAAATCCACTTAATACAACTGCTTTTAACCAATGATACTTTACATACGTTTGGCAAAGAATTCCTCGATATACAGTCTCCTCTACAAAAGCTGGAACAATTCCTATTGAGAATAATCCAAATGCTAAACTATTTGTCAACATTCCAGAAAGCTCTGTACTAACAATATTCGTTGCAAACATCATACTAATTGCATTCAATAATGTAACAAATGGCAAAATTATAATAGAAAACACAATGAGTAATACAATCACGACTGGAGATAACCTATGAAATCGTATTAGCTCTCCAAAAGAAATACGACTTCTTTTCCAATAAATAAGAGCAATCACTAGCATAATAAGCTCTGGCAATAAAACAGTCAATCTTCTCATCAAAATACTATTTCCAATCGGAATAAATCCCCATAGCATACTAATGCCCATATAAGCTACAATTAATATAAGAAAAAAACGATTGACTCTTCTTATTTCTCTCATACTGTTCCTCCTATGTTGTTAATTTATAATTTTTTCTCTTTTACTTTTTCATCCTATCTAGAGCTACAAATATCTATACTTATTTTATACCTTCTGTGTAAAAATAAGGAACACGCTTTGAGAACTTCTCATATTCGCAAACAGTCGTCCTATGTGAGCATAAATGCGCCTCCATGTCTCCTTATCTTTACGTAAAAGAGAAGAACTGGCTATCTCATTCTAGCCAGTTCTTCTTTTATCAATTTTCTATTTCAACCTTTTTCGCTAATACATTCAACCAGAGTTTATCATTGCGATCGCTTCGAACATCTTCTGACTTCCATATGTCGATGATCTCAAATCCTTCTACTTTCGCAAAGAGTTCTTTAATATCACTTTTCTCATAATCAGTAAAATAACGCTCATTGCGATATCCTTCAAAATCTCCTTTTTTTACAGAGAAATATAAGATACCATTCATCTCAAGTGCTTTGCGTATTTTACGAAGAATTTCTGGCATTTTCTTAGACGATACATGTACTAAAGACGCACACGCCCATATCCCTTCGAATACCTCGTCAAAATCCAGTTCTTCAAATTTCATATTTAGAACTTCTAACCCTGTATGAATTTCCGCTAAGGCACACATCTCTTCTGAACCATCAAGCGCTGTCACATCATATCCACGTTCTAGCATCTCAAGGCTATCTCTTCCTGAGCCACATCCCAAATCTAAAACTGCTCCGCCTTCTGGTACCAATTCTAGAAATCGATCAAGTGCTTCTTTCATACTTAAATTTACTGTTGTTTCAAAATACATATTTGCATACTTATTATAATAATCTATCGAGTCCAATTATTTTGTGCCCCCTTTTCTATCTGGCTCCGTTTTTGAAAATCTGTTATCACAAGTATTCTACCATATTGTCACAAAATTACAATTCCTTTCACAAAAAAAATCTTTGTTTCTTATAGGAATTCCTCAAAAAATATAAAATATGCCCCTATTTTTCTCTAGCAAATTCTCGTTTTCTTTGTTTTATTGAGAAAATTTCTTAAAATAACACTTTCCTTTATTTTAATGAAATCCCATCTTCTGTCATCTCAATTTTTTCTTGCTTTAATAAGTGACCAACTGCTCTCTTGAAAGAAGCCTTACTGATTCCAAATTCTCTCTTAATTGCCTCTGGATCACTTTTATCATGAAATGGTAGAAATCCACCTTCTTCTCTTAATAACTCTTCTATCATTTCACTGTCAATTTCAAGTTGCATATAAGCTTTCTCTCGAATACTTAAATCTAATTTTCCATCTTCTCTAACACGGATAACTCTTGCTTCTACTTGATCTCCTACTCTTAAAGGACGGAACAATTCTTTTTCTGGAATCAAACCATGATATTGGTTTTCCACAGCTACGAAAGCTCCTATTCCTTCTTTTCTTCCGTAAACAATTCCTGCTACTTTATCATCTTTTTGGAAAGGACTATTAGAAGAAAGTTTTTCATATACTTTCATAGAAGCACATAAACGCTTACTCTTATCAATATATAAAGTAACAAGATAGCTTCTGCCCTTTTCTACCTTTCCAACTTGCTCTTTAAAAGGCAATAAAAGATCTTTATCAAGACCCCAATCTAAAAATGCTCCTATTTTAGCAGTATCTTTTACCTTTAATACCGCTAATTCTCCTAGCATAATCGCTGGTTCTTTCGTTGTAGCAATAATACGATCCTCAGAATCTTTATAAATAAAGACTTCTACGGAATCTCCCTTCTTTACCCCATCTGGAACCTGTCTTTTAGGAAGTAAAATCGTATTTTTTGTCTCAAAATCACTTTCTCCTAAATAAACTCCAAAATCTGTCTGTTTGACTACATATAAAACTTGCTTTTCTCCTAATCGTATCATAAAACTTCCTTTCTTCCTACTCCTATTTCTTATCTATCTTTCTACTTAAAACGCTCAAATTCAATTACCACATAAGGTTTTTGTGCTGTATCACAAAATTCCACAACACAAGTATCTTCTCCTTGCCAAACTTTTGGAACAATCTCATCATGAAGCTTGGCCGCTTTTTTATAATCTGCACGCATGCATTTAACGGCAAAATCCTTTGGCAAATACTCCTCAGCAAAAATAATATACTGACTGTTATTTACATGGGCATTTGTGTCAATATGAGCCTTTAAAATAGAAAATGTATCGTATTCTTTCATTTCTTTTGGTATTTTAATTTTTCTTCCTTTGTACTCCATTGGAAGTGGTTCCCCTATTCCATACATCTCCACATCATCATTCGTAATTCTTACTGGTTTTTCTGTCTCCGTATTCACAAGGAACCAAATAGAATTGGCTCTTGCAATGGTAATCCCATCTTTATCTATCATAGCAAAATTTCGATAAGCATACAAATCATTTTTATTACGATTTCTTACAGTTGCATTTCTTTCTCCTATACTAGCCACTGATTGCTCACCATGAACTTGCTTTTCCTTCCCCAGTTCGTTAACGCTCATAATATCATATGGCCATGTTGTAATTGTTAATTCCTCTCCAAAAACAGGGTAACGTTCTACTTCAATCTGCCATGCACATAAAAACCAAACTTTTTTCTTCTCTTCTAATATTTCAATTCCACAACCTACATCTTCTGAATGAAATGTACTACAATCTTGAAAATATTTTACAATCTGTGCCATATCCACTCTTTTTTCTGCATCGACTTCACTATAGCGAACTCTTATTGTCATCTGATACATAATTGTATCTCTCCTTTCTCACATATCTGAAAAGAAAGAATAAAACCTTCTTTCATCCTCTTTTCATTCTTCTAATTATACTTCTACTTATCTTGATATCTATTTTATCATATACGAAAACACAATGCGTTTTTATGTTATAGAATGGCTCGCTTTATGAGGAATTTCCTATAACATAAAAAAACCACTACTAAATAGTAGTGGTTTACTCCTAGCTGGGCTAGGAGGATTCGAACCTCCGGATGCTGGAGTCAGAATCCAGTGCCTTACCGCTTGGCGATAGCCCATTAATAAAACTAATTATACTACGCAAATTTTTACTTTTTAAGCATTTTATTATTATAACTCTAAGATACATTTGCAATATCTAGAGCTATTAACCAAATGCCGGCGACCGGAATCGAACCGGTACGGGAGATTAGTCCCGCAGGATTTTAA
>CAJMOB010000044.1:0-21882 GCA_905214925.1 uncultured bacterium
GAACCCACGTATCCAGCTTGGAAGGCTGGTGTTCTACCATTGAACTACACCCGCGTATTCGGTTGTTTTAAGTACGTTGTATATACTATCACTTGAAAATGAATTTGTCAAGAGAAAATTTGAAAATTAAAAAAAATATATTGTTCTTGGAGAATCATAATAAATTGTTAGATTGATAATTTACCAGCCGTTTTTAATAAAAATAATAAAAAATGGCTAAAACAAAAGGTTGGTAAGAAAATGAGAAAAAAGTAAGATCACTTGGTAAAAAAATGAAATTTGTTGCATTTAAAGGGAAAATTGAGTATAATAAAAAATAAGAATGGCTTAAATACTAGGTTTAATAAGAACAGAAGTTGTATTGAAATAATTAGAATAAGCTGTATCGAATTTCGTCTTAAACCGTTTAATAAGAACAGAAGTTGTATTGAAATCATCTTTAATATCTGTCTCCCCATGTCCACATAACGTTTAATAAGAACAGAAGTTGTATTGAAATCGTTCTTTTTACTACTTTTGACTGTAGCCATATATGTTTAATAAGAACAGAAGTTGTATTGAAATAAAACTTCTACTTGATGGTTTTCAAATAATAATAAGTTTAATAAGAACAGAAGTTGTTTCCAACACATACTCTCACAAAAAAAGGACGATTGCCAAACGTAACCTTTCAATAAATACCGATTGTATAATTTCCGTATTCATTAAAAAGTTTGCTTTGCAATAGTCCTTTTTTAGAATGTTTTAGAGTACCGTATACGCCCAAAGATGTGTGATCTGTTTTTCTAATGTGTCAAAATCCCATGTCTTTTCACTATTTTTTAAGCTATTTGGATCATGGACTTTAAAGTTTCCTTTTTTATCTTTATCATAGATGACTATATAGTGTTCTTTGTCTTTTGTAAAGTCGCCTTTTTTTACTTGAGCGATCAATGGTTGGTTTGCTTCTAAAGCAGTTGTCATTGTCTCTTTTGTAACATTAATTTCCGTGCCTTGTACATCGAAATATTCTGCACCTTCTGTCATAAAGGAAGATGATTCTTCTTTTTTGGAAGTTAAATATCCATTTTCTTCAATATACTGCGCAATTGCAAGAGGATTTGCATTGAGATCGCCAGTTAATCCAACAGAAACCATGGAAAGACAAGTTGGAGCACTGCCTTTAATTGCTAGGTAGCTATTGTTATATTTTTCATATCCCCAGCGTTTATCCCACTGACAAAGATAAGGGATTTCTCCTTTTTGATAATCGCTTTTTAGGCTGATTTTAAAATGCTTATCTCCATATTTGGAATAATCTGCTACAAATTGTTCTGTTTCTTCATTTTCTTTTAATAATTCTACTAACTCATCAGGATATTGATTGGTATGTTTTAACACTTGCTTTTCAGCAGAAGAAGCACCGTGGAATCGAAAGAAATTAATAATTCCACTTCCTAATGCGAGAACAAGCATAAGACAGGCTAATATAAAAATACATTGTCTTGCTCTCCATAATAGACGTTTTCTCCTTCGTCGTCTTAGTCGGTTACGTTTTGTTGTCATGTTTTTCACCTCATAAATCTAGAATAAGAGTCGTTCACTCTCTCTGTTATATAAATAATAGTATAGGACTTTTTCTATAAAAAGTCTTGGAAAATTTAAAACAATATTCTTGAGAAAAACTTAATATTTTTTGTCGAAAATTATCAAAGAAGACAGAAACAAAAAGAGAAAAAAGAGATATAATGAAAATAGAGAGGATTAGCGAAACGAGTACGGGCATAATAAAGGAAAAAGACATGGAAAGGAGTCGGAAATAACAGCGCAGTATTTCCAAAAGTGTGAAAGTGATGAAAAAACAACTATTTTATAATGGAACGATTTTAACGATGGAGGAAGAAGGGAGTCAAGCAGAAGCTGTCTATGTAGAAGATGGGAAAATCAAAAGAGTTGGAAGTCTTGAGAGTTTAAAAGAGTTTGATAAAGAGAAAGATGTTCAGCGGATTGATTTACATGGATATACAATGTTACCAGCCTTTATTGATAGTCATAGTCATATTGTTGAGCTTGCAGCAATTTTAAGATTTGGACAATTGAATATGGCAATGAATTTTCAAGAGATTGTGAAGATTATGAAGGAGAAAAAGGAACAGATTCTATTAGAGCAAGGACAAAAGAGCAAAGAAGGCAGAGACAAAAAAGAAGAGGGACAGGCAAAAGTGCCATGGATTATCGGGTTTGGATACGATCATAATTTATTAGAAGAAGGAAGACATCCAGATAAATTTGTATTAGATGAGATAGCAAATGATGTTCCGATTATGATTATCCACGCTTCTGGACATATGGGAGTTCTTAATTCAAAAGGTCTTGCATTAGCAGGAATTACGAAAGAGACAAAAGATCCGATAGGAGGAAAAATCGGAAGGGTTTCTGGCGGAGATGAGCCAAATGGGTATTTAGAAGAAAATGCTTTTATGAAAGTAGCAAGCCATATGGAGGAAGAAGGTGGGGATATTGTTTCTTTCTTTCAAAAGGCGCAAAATATTTATTTTCAATATGGCATTACAACGGCGCAAGATGGATTGACAAAGGAGGGAGGGCTTAAATTATTAAAACAGTTAAATGAAAATGATATTTTGAAGATAGATGTTGTTTCCTATATTGATATAAAAGATAGCTCTCATTTAATAAAAGAGAATAAGGAATATGAGAAACGATATAAAAAGCATTTAAAAATTGGAGGCTATAAATTATTTTTAGATGGGAGTCCACAAGGAAGGACTGCATGGCTTTCAAAGCCTTATGTAAAGCAAGAGGGACAAGACAGTGATTATCGTGGATATCCAATTTATGCAACAGAGCAAGTAGAGGAATTTGTTCGTAAAGCAAAAGAGGAAGAGCTGCAATTACTCACTCACTGTAATGGAGATGGGGCCATTGATCAGTTATTAGAAGCACAAAAAGAACCATCGAAAATGCGAAATGTCATCATTCATGCCCAGACAATGCGATTGGATCAATTAGAAAAAGTAAAATATTATAAAATGATTCCAAGTTATTTTGTAGCTCATGTGTATTACTGGGGAGATACTCATATAAAAAATTTAGGAATGGAACGGGCCAAAAAAATTAGTCCTGCTGGTTCTACAAAGAAAATGGATCTTGTATTCACATTTCACCAAGATACGCCTGTTATTTTACCAAATATGTTGGAAACGATTTGGTGTGCTGTCAATCGAAAAACGAGAGATGGGGTACTTCTTGATCAAGAAGAGTGCCTGTCTGTCTACGATGCACTAAAAGCTGTGACAATTAATGGGGCGTATCAATATTTTGAAGAAGAGGAAAAGGGAACAATTTCCATTGGAAAACGAGCGGATTTTGTGATTTTAAGTGATAATCCGCTCGATATAGAAAAAGAAAGTATTAAGGATATGAAAGTAATGGCGACTTATAAAGATGGAGAACTTGTTTATCAAAAAGAAGAAGAGTGATAAAGTTGTTTCCCCCTTTTTTTTAAAGTGGAAGTTGTTCCACAAGAAAGACGGCAAGAACCGCACCACAAGCAACAGGGAGAAGACCAAGTTTTTTGCAAGCGAAAAAGATCGCTACGATAAGTCCGCAAATAGCCGAGTAGAGATTGCCAGTGCTTGTAAAGATTTCTGGAAAAATCATAGCAGCTAACATTCCATAAGGCATATAAGATAAGAAGGATTTAATAAATGGATTTTTAATCTTTTTTTGAAATAAAAGAAATGGAAGAACTCGTGGTAAGTAAGTAACTCCCGCCAAAATAATCATACAAAAAGTAATATAGCTTGTATTCATAAGTAAAGTTCCTCCTTCGTTTGTTGTTGCGTTTCCTGTTCTTCTATTACAGGTTCTGGTTCTTTTATAGGAGCAAAATAAGCTCCAATAGCAGAAGTTATGACACCGCAAATAATTAAAATCCATCCATTTCCAAGATCTTTTATAACGGGAAGCACTCTTGCAAGACAGCTCATAGCCGTTGATAAAAGGACAATCAACAAAATGGCTTTCTTTTCCATGGCAGCAGGAATAATAATGGCTAAAAACATTCCATAAATCGCGATACCAAAAGAAGAGACAACAGAAGCTGGAAGAAAGTCGGTAACAATTGTCCCAAAAGCAGTGCCCAAGCTCCAGCCTATGTAGGAAACAAAAAGGATTCCCATGATATACGGAAAGGTCAATGGTTTTTGTTGTTGCATTGCCACCGCATAATTTTCATCGGTTACTCCAAATGCGATCAGTAATTTTTTTTTCATAGAGAAATTCGATGGGAGTTTTTGGAGTAAGGAAAGTGACATTAAGAAATAGCGAATGTTAATGAGTAAGATAGTGAATGCCAGCTCGAGAAAATTAGCTCCTTGTGCGATTAAATCGATCCCCATAAATTGCCCCGTACCAGTAAGACTTGACATAGAGATTAGAATGGGACACCAAGCAGGAAAACCATATTTTGTTCCTAGCATACCAAAAGTCATTGCTACAGGGAAGTATCCAAGGGCGATTGGAAGCCCATCTTTCATTCCGCTTTGAAAGGACAGTGGTTGATTCATTAGATTTAACATCTCCTTTGTAAAATTTTATTTTTTATCCGTCAATATACGGAGAAAAAGACAACAAAAGAATAGAAAAATATTTAAATTTGAATAATTTTATATTTGAAATTTCATTTTAGATCATAACATAGATAAAGTGAGACGGCAAGAGAGAAAAATCCTCTTGCCGTAGAAGAGACCCTTTAGTATACTTGTAAATAGGAAAAAAGGAATTATAAAAGAGCCAAAAAGGAAGAAAAGGAGATAACAATGCTATTAATTCAAAATGCAAGAGTAATGGATCCAAAGACAAACACAGATAAGATAGCTGATGTTTTAGTAGAAGATGGAAAAATAAAGGAGATAGGGATTGTTCCAGTGACCGATGAAATGGAAATTATCGATGCAAACGGTTTGATTTTAGCACCAGGATTTATCGATGTTCATGTCCATTTTCGTGATCCAGGACAGACTCGTAAAGAAGATTTAGTGACAGGAAGTAAAGCGGCAGCAGCAGGTGGATTTACAACGGTTATTTGTATGGCAAATACAATTCCAAAAGTCGATAATGTGGATACATTAACTGATATTTTAGAACGTGCAAAAGAATTGCCAATTCATGTGTTGCAAGCTAGTGCAGTAACAAAGAGTTTTAATGGAAGAGATCTTGTGGATATGGAAGCCATGAAGGAAGCAGGAGCCGTTGGTTTTACCGATGATGGACTTCCAATTATGAATGCTGGTGTATTAAAAAAAGCGATGGAAGAAGCGAAACGTTTAAATGTGCCAATTAGTCTTCATGAAGAGGATTCAAGTTTAGTTATAAAAGCGGGAATCAATAAAGGAAAAGTATCCGAAGAGTTACAATTTGGAGGAGCACCAGCAGTAGCAGAAGATACAATGGTAGCAAGAGATTGTATGATTGCACTTGCAACAGGAGCCAGTGTTGATATTCAACATATTAGTTCTAAAAATGCAGTAGAAATGGTTCGTCAAGCAAAAGCGATGGGAGCCAATGTTGTGGCAGAAGCAACTCCTCATCATTTTACATTGACAGAGGATGCAGTTAAAAAGTATGGCTCTATGTGTAAGATGAATCCGCCAGTTCGTACGGAAGACGATCGCCAAGCGATTATTCGTGGTTTACAGGATGGAACTATTGAGATTATTGCAACGGATCACGCTCCACACACGACAGAAGAAAAAGAAGCAGGAATTGAAAAATCTCCAAGCGGAATTATTGGATTAGAAACCGCACTTTCTTTAGGAATTACGAGTCTTGTAAAAGAAGGGCATTTAACAATGATGAAACTTCTTGAGAAGATGACAATTAACCCAGCAAATCTATATCATTTAGATGCTGGTTATATCGCGGTAGGAAAAGAAGCGGATTTTGTATTATTTGATGAAAAGGAAACCTATGTCGTTGGTGATACATTTGCTTCTAAATCTTGCAATACGCCATTTATCGGTTGGGAATTGACAGGAAAGGTAAAATATACTATTTGTAACGGAAAAGTTGTTTACACAGATCGTTAGTCATTTTATGTACATTTTTATCTATCTTTTTGCTATACAAGCTTTAGAAACTGTGATAGAATGTACACGGACATTATGAGCGAATGGGGATTTTATGCCCATTTGCCAACGATAATAAAAAGTCTATAAGGGTGTTTTGTTATAAAAATATCAATGTTTTATAAGAGAAATTCCGTTGTAGAGATGAGATATAGGAGGATTTGTGCTATGATCAACGAATTAGTGAGCAAAATTAAAAAATTAGAAGCACCGATTGTTGTTGGACTTGATCCAATGCTTTCTTATGTGCCAGAACAGGTGAAAGAAAAAGCATTTCAAGAGTTTGGTGAAACATTAAAAGGAGCAGGAGAAGCCATTTATGCTTATAATACTGCAATTATTGATGCGATCCATGACTTAGTTCCAGCAGTAAAGCCTCAGATTGCAATGTACGAACAGTTCGGAATCGAAGGAATGATTGCGTTCCAAAAAACTTGTGCTTATGCAAAGAGCAAAGGACTTGTTGTAATTGGTGATATTAAACGTGGAGATATTGGTTCTACATCAGAAGCCTATGCTATTGGACATGTTGGGAAAGCAAAAGTTGGAAATCATGAATTCCAAAGTTTTGAAGAAGACTTTATCACATTAAATCCATATATGGGAGCGGACAGCGTTCTTCCATTTGTGAAAGTATGTAAAGAAGAGAAAAAAGGTGTGTTCATTTTAACAAAGACATCAAACCCTAGCAGCGGAGACTTCCAAGATCGTTTAATTGATGGCAGACCTTTATATGAATGGGTTGGCGAAAAAGTAAATGAATGGGGCTTAGATTTTATGGGAGATGACTATAGCTATGTAGGAGCTGTTGTTGGTGCTACTTATCCAGCTATGGCAGAAGCCCTTCGTAAAATTATGCCAAAAGCATATATTTTAGTACCAGGATATGGTGCGCAAGGTGGTGCAGGAAAAGATTTAGCACCTTTCTTTAACGCAGATGGATTAGGCGCAATCGTAAACTCTTCTAGAGGAATTATCGCCGCTTACAAACAGGAAAAATATGCTCAGTTTGGTGCAGAAAACTTCGCAGAAGCATCAAGACAGGCAGTTCTTGATATGAAAGAAGATTTAAAACAAGCTTGGGTAAAATAAAAAGTAATTTTTCGTCGCTCCCTTTTATAGTCGTAGTGATAAAAAAATTGGAAAGGATTCGTTCATGCTAAAAACAAAAGTAAAAGCAGTTGTTGTTTCTCAAGAACAACTTGCAAGCGATGTATATAGCCTTATCCTTCAATCACAAGGAATGGCACAAGAAGCAAAAGCTGGTCAGTTTGTTTCTATTTATAGTAATGATGGAAGTCGTCTTCTTCCAAGACCAATTAGTATTTGTGAGGTAGATAAAGAGGCGGATACTCTTCGTCTTGTATATCGTGTCGTTGGTGCAGGTACTGACGAATTCTCCAAATTACAAGCAGGAGATACCGTGGATGTTATCGGAACACTTGGAAATGGCTTCCCACTTCTTGATAAAAAAGCATTTTTAATCGGTGGTGGTATTGGAATTCCTCCAATGCTTCAATTGGCGAAAGAATTACAATGTGAAAAGCAGATTGTCGTTGGATACCGTGACGAATTATTCTTAGTAGAAGACCTAGAAAAACATGGAAAAGTGTACATTGCAAGCGAAGATGGAAAACATGGAACAAAAGGAAATGTCATTGATGCCATCCGTGCCAATGGATTGGATGCAGAAGTTATTTATGCTTGTGGACCAATGCCAATGTTAAAAGCATTGAAACAGTATGCAAAAGAAAACAACATCGAATGTTATGTTTCTTTAGAAGAGAGAATGGCTTGTGGAATCGGTGCTTGTCTTGCTTGTGTATGCAATTCTACCGAAGTGGATCATCATACTTATGTAAAAAATAAGAGAATTTGCAAAGATGGTCCAGTATTTCTTGCAGAGGAGGTAGATTTCCAATGAATATGAAAGTAAATCTTGCAGGAGTGGAATGGAATAATCCTGTGACAACCGCATCTGGAACATTTGGCTCTGGTGCAGAATATGGCGATTTTGTAGATTTAAATCGCATTGGAGCTGTTACAACAAAAGGAGTTGCTAATATTCCTTGGGCAGGAAATCCAACACCAAGAGTTGCGGAAACTTATGGTGGAATGATTAACGCCGTTGGATTACAAAATCCAGGGCTTGATGTATTTATAAAAAGAGACATTCCATTTTTACAAAACTATGATTGTAAAATTATTGTCAATGTATGTGGAAAGACAACAGAAGATTATGTTGACGCCGTTGAAAAATTAGGGGAACAGCCAGTTGATATGTTAGAGATCAATGTCTCTTGCCCAAATGTAAAGGAAGGCGGAATCGCTTTTGGTCAAGATCCAAAGGCGTTATATGATATCACACAGGCCGTTAAAAAAGTGGCAAAACAGCCAATTATTATGAAATTAAGCCCAAATGTAACCGATATTACAGAAATGGCAAGAGCGGCAGAAGCAGGTGGAGCAGATGTTCTTTCTTTAATTAATACATTAACAGGAATGAAAATTGATGTTCACAAAAGAAAATTTGTATTAGCCAATAAAACAGGTGGACTTTCTGGTCCAGCTATTAAACCAGTAGCAGTTCGTATGGTATATCAAGTGGCACAAGCGGTAAAACTTCCAATCATTGGAATGGGCGGAATTATGACAGCAGAAGATGCCATTGAATTTTTATTAGCAGGTGCTACGGCTGTCTCTGTTGGAACCGCTAATTTCCATAATCCAACGGCTACGATTGATATTATTAATGGAATTGAGGCTTATATGAAACAGTATGGAATCCAAGATATTAAGGAATTAATTGGAGCCGTACACGAATAAGTGTTAGGAATCAGTATTCGTTAGAAAAACATTTCAGAAGAAAAAGTCTATCTATGACGTATCTTTTTACGAGAAAATAGTTGCAATCTATAGGAAACTATTTTAATATGGAATTATCAGGTAGATATTTAGTGAAGAGAATGATAAGAAAGGAGAAGCTACCGAAATGTGAAGGAAAAATCACAGGTAGCAAGAAAAAATGGAACAGTATAAAAGAGACTTTATTGAGTTTATGATTGATTGTAATGTATTAAAATTTGGAGATTTTGTAACAAAGAGTGGAAGAAAGACACCTTTCTTTGTAAATACAGGATTTTACCGCACAGGTTCCCAATTAAAAAAATTAGGAGAATACTATGCAAAAGCAATTAATGATAAATTCGGTCTTGAATTTGATGTTTTATTTGGACCAGCTTATAAAGGAATTCCATTAAGTGTTGCAACTTCTATGGCAATTTCTGAAGCCTATGATAAAGATGTTCGCTACTGTGCAAATAGAAAAGAAATCAAAGATCATGGAGATACAGGAATTCTTCTTGGAAGTCCAATCGAAGATGGAGATCGCGTTATTATTATCGAAGATGTAACAACAGCAGGAACTTCTATTCAAGAAACACTTCCAATTGTAAAAGCACAAGGAGATGTGGACGTATTAGGTCTTGTTGTATCTGTAGACCGTATGGAACGTGGACAGGGCGAAAAGAGTGCTTTAGCTGAAATCAAAGAAAAATACGGATTAGAAACAACAGCGATTGTAACAATGGCAGAAGTTGTAGAACACCTTTATAATAGACCTTATAAAGGAAAAGTAGTAATTGATGATACTTTAAAAGCAGCAATTGATGCATATTATGAACAATACGGAGCCAAATAAGGAGGCTAATTATCTTGAGTGAAAAAATCTATAAAACCATGAAACAAGTGGGAGCTTGGAATATTGCAATTGGAATTACTGTAATTGTACTTGGAGTGCTTTCTGGTGTAATGATAATTGTAAATGGTGCCAGATTAATTAAGGATAAGTCAAATATTATGTTTTAGGAAACAATGAAAAGTACGGTTTTTACTTTTCATGGAAATAAAAAGGGATGGGGCTGTTTCAGAAATGAAATTCTGTTACAGTCTTATCTCGTTATTTAAGAAGATAAGAAAAAGTAGCCAGTTAAAAAGAAAAGGCAAAAATCAAATAGTAATAAGTTCGAAAATAAAAAATTGAATAGAGAAAATGAGGTTATATTTTGACAGAACAACAGCGAAAAAGACTCCGTCTGCTTGGGCAGATTGGATTTTATTTATATATGATTATAATATTTTATTTCGTATTGTTCAGTGAACGATATGGAAGATTTGCACACGAAGATTATCGTTATAATTTAGAATTATTTAAAGAAATTAAACGTTTTATTATATACAGACATTATTTTTCCTTTGAGGAAATCATTACAAATTTATTTGGAAATGTATTTGCATTTTCTCCTTTTGGAGCATTGTTGCCATTTGTAAGAAAACAAAAGACAGGTTTTATTTCTGTTTTATTTGGAACTTTTTGTTTTAGTTTTGTAATCGAATCCATGCAGTTGATTTTTCGAGTAGGTGTCTTTGATGTCGATGATTTACTAATGAATACAATTGGTGGAGTGATTGGTTATATAGTTTATAAGATAGCGAGGGAAATATACTATGTATGGAAGAGACTCTTATAATTTTACCGATGGAGGGAGTTCTAAAAAGGGGATTGCTTCCGTTATTATGAGCTTAATTTGTATTTTTGTACTTCTGTTTTTTATGGTTCGTTCTGCTACAAAGCCATTGCTCGTTTCAGAAGCACTGATAGGCATTTACGCATTGGTTATTGGAATTATTAGTTTTTCATTGGCATTTTATAGCTTAAAACAGGAAGATACAAAAAGAGGTTGGACTGTTACCGGTATGTGTCTTTCTGGTTTTTTAATAGCGTTTTGTGTTCTTCTCTTTGGATTAGGACTATAAAGAAGAAAGGGGATTGTTTCAATTTTGAGACAATCCCCTTTTGGTATTTATTTCTTTAGTTTTTCTTGTAATTGCAAGAGTTCTTCATCATCAGGGAGAAAAGGAAGAAGTTCTTCTAATTTTTCATTTGCTTCTGTAAAGCGTTGTAATTGATAAAGAAATTCTAATTCTGCTTTTAAGAAGAATATATAATATTCTTCCATAGAAAGAAGCGCAGAAGTATAACTGCCGATTTGAGCAAAGACAAGAGCTGTCTTGGGATCCGTTGAAGACAAGGAGTGGATTTGATTTGGTAGTTCTTGTGTTATTGTTTTATAGTCCTCTTTTAGCAATGAAAGTAGAAGAGAAGGATAGTAAAAGAGGCGGTCGGAATCATTAACTTTTGATAGAATTGGTTGCTTGGAAATAATATACCTAATCTGTTTTTGAGAGAAGGTTTGGTAGTTTTCAATCCGTTTAATAATAGTGGAAAAATCATTATTACAATAAAGTTGTAACAGTCCAATTAAGGTAATATCAAAGGAACTATAATCTTTGATTGGATATTGTAAAAATATTTGTAAAGCACTTTTTTCTGAATGAAGAAGATAATCAAGTCTTTCGCGATTCGTAAATTTCTTTGAGAAAAATTTTTCCATATCTTTTGGTTCATAAAAAAGGGAAAGAGATGGGATAAACTTGGTTAAAATGGCAAAAAAGATTTCATTATCTTTTTCTTTGTATTCCGATAATAAGTAGGCAACAATTTCTGTGCGAAAGTTTTGAAGCTGTTGTCTACTTCCTTGTACTAGTGGCGAGAGTTGATGGAGCCTCTCTTTTATTTCGTGTAAGAAATCGCTTGCTAACAGTTGTTTTAGTTCCTCTAATGGAATCTTATTATCGTGATAGGCTTGTAAGGACACTTTAAAAGTATCTTTGAATGCATTGAGATTGACTAAGGCACAAAAAAATAGATTTTTAGCTGTATTACCATTTATTGTTTCTAAATAAGAAAGAGTTGTATGAGATAATTCTATATCACATTGAATGCGATTTGGAATATAGCGGTAAGAAGTAGAAGTAAGATCTACTAAATAATGGTGCAATAGTTCTGAAGAGATGGTAAAATTCTTTGTATACGTAAGAACTTGAAAGAAAAATCCAGTGTCAAATCCCACGGGCAATGTAGTTGGTACCGTTACTTGATGGTCTCTTAAATGTGGAAGACGATAAATTTTTGCCCAACAAGTGCGGAAAAAGCTGTGGAGATGGGTAAAATAGTCGGGGACTTCGCGAGAAGAGAATTCGCGTTTATCAAGAGTCCATTGACGAGAACCAATGATTTCTCCCGTAGGAGATTCAAAGATAGAACCACAAATGTAGAGATCAGAATTGGAGTCCTTTAGGCTTTGTATTCCTTTTTCGGCAAAGGTAGGTTCATACCAATCATCTGCATCGAGGAAGGCAAAATAGTTGGCTTCTTTATGAGTATAAATTTGTTTTAAAGTTTCATTATAACAATTTAAATAAGAGTTGGAATTATGATAAATAGGAATAATACGAGAATCTATTGTAGCGTATTTTTGGATAATATTTCTTGTGTTATCGCTAGAACCATCATCAACAACATAATATAGAAAATTAGTATATGTTTGATTTAAAATACTAATGATTGCTTTTTCTAAGTACTGTTCAGCATTATATGCTTGTGTATAAAAAATAATTTGTTCGTCCATAAGTGCTCCTTTTTCTACAGTTTTTGTATTATAATCAGAATAAATAAATATAAATAAAGATTTTTCTATATTTATAAAGAGTATTATAACAGTTTCTATAAAAAATGGAAAGGACACTTATAAAGATGAAAAAGAGGTTTAGATAGTATATTCTTTCTTATAATAGAATAATAGAAGAAAATAAGAAAAGAGAAATAGGAAATATTATGGAAACTTGAAAAGAGCTTGAGCATTGTATATAATGGGGAAAAGAAACTAAAAAGGGTGTTTCGTTCCTTGTAATAGAATAGAGAAAAAGTGGATAAGGAGTGAAAAATGGAAAGTATAGAACGAATGGAACGTTTTGAATTGGTTCGTGAAAGGATTCGATTGATTCCTTTCGAAAAGGAAATCGATGAACCGTATGGAACTTATTTCAAAACGATGGGCATTTTTATTGATCAGATGGCACAGCTTTATGAATGTTGTGCCAATGGCACATATCATATGTGTTCTTTAGCGGAAAAAGAAAAGTGGAGTCTTCTTTGTGACAAAGGAGAGCAAAAAAAATATGAAAAGAAAGAAATGGCAAAAGAGCTATTAGGGGAAGAATTTGGTGCCATCTTTTCTTTTCTTACAAGAGAGTGGAAAGAGCTTTATACTTATGCGATCCAGCAAAACTTGTACTGTTTTATGATTTATATGGAACTTTATATGGAACTTTATACCATCTTTGAAGATAGTGCAAAAGAACAGGAAAGTGTGCCATATAAAAGAGTAAAAGAAGCGTTGTACTGGTTTTTTAGCGATTATTCGGATGTTTTTATACCGATGAGGATAAAAGAATGTTTTTTTGAAGGAAATAAAAGATTAGAATGGATTTTAAAAGAAAATCAGAAGAGGGATTGTTCCTATCTCTATGAAATAGGAGAAGAAGTTACGGAAAAAGAAAGAAAAAGAGCGGATAATATTCTTTCTCTTTCAGATGAAGAAGTGGCAATGATTTGTGAGGAAAAATTACAGCCGTTTGTAGAAGAGTATTGGGAGGAAAAAAAAGAAACAAAAGAAGAAATCTTTCTTATTCACTATGAAAGAGGACAGGAACGGTTAGTAGAAGAAATAAAAATGCAATTACAAGAAAAAGGTATTTTTATGATTCCTTATGAAAAACCAGTAGGACATTGTAATCGACAAGAGATTCTTGCTTCTCTTTTTGAAGAAAAAGAAGAGGAAGTAAGAGAAGATTTGTTTCTTTATTTTGATAAGGCCTTTGTAGAAAGAGTGTTATCAGTTACAAAAACTGTCTATGAAGAATGGAAAGAACCATTAAAACAATGGACAGGGGTGTTCTTTTTGGAATCATTAGAAAGGGATGAAGAGGAAGAGGTAAGCCTTAAATGGATTGTTGGAAAAGAGGTGATTTTACAAAGGATACAAGAAAAAATAGAGGAAGAACAACAGAGTTTTTGGACCCAAAAAAAGCTCAAAAAAGACGAATTACAAGGAGGTGAGGGGGAAGAAGAACAGAAAATAATTCAGAGGGAAGAGAGAAAAATAGATTGGTATCTGGAATTAAAACATGGGCAAATGCGATTGTTAGAACAATATGTCAAAAATTGAGTAAGGGAAAGGCGTATTGTTGGAAAAGAGAAATTCATAGAAAAGAAGCATAAGGAGAGAAAACAATGAAGAAAATAGGAATTGTTGGTGGCGGTCAGCTTGGGAAAATGATGATCTTAGATGCAAAGAGAATGGATTACTACTTTGTAATTCTCGATCCAACGCTCAATTGTCCTGCACATAGCATTGCAGATGAACATATCGTTGCAGAATTTGATGATATGGGTGCTATGTTACAGTTAGCGGATAAAGTGGATGTAGTGACTTATGAATTTGAGCATATTAGTGTAGAGGCGTTAAAGGCCATGGAAGAAAAAGGAACGCCTGTGTATCCATCTAGTGAAACTCTTCGCCATATTCAAAATAAGTATCATCAAAAGAGTTGGTTGCGTCAACACGGAATTCCAGTTCCAGATTTTATTGCTATTCATTCCATTGAAGATATGGAAACAGCAGAAAAGAGATTTGGATATCCATTGATTTTAAAGGCTTGTACTGGGGGCTATGATGGAAAAGGAAATGCTGTTATAAAGAAAAAAGAGGATATAAAAGAAGCATATGAATTGTTAGGAGGAGGAAGGGTACCTCTTATGGTAGAAGAATATGTTCCGTTTTTAAAAGAAGTATCCATTTTAGTTTGCCAAAGTTTAAATAAGCAAGTGGAAGTATTTCCAGTAGCAGAAAATATTCATAAAAATAGTATTTTAGATGAAACGTTAGTTCCTGCGGATATTACGGATGAGGTGAAACAAAAGGCATTTGAAATTGCCAAAAAAACTTCTCATGTATTTCAAGCCATTGGTATGCTTTGTATTGAATTATTTATTACGAGCGATGGAGAAGTGCTTGTCAATGAATTAGCTCCACGCCCACATAACTCTGGACATTACACGATTGAAGGTTGTTATACTTCGCAATATGAAAATCATATTCGTGCCATTTTAGGACTTCCTCTTGGAAATCCAAATTTAATTCGTCCAACTGTTATGAAAAATATTATTGGAGATAAGAATGGGAAAGCCAATTTACATGGTTTAGAAAAAGCTTATACTTATCCAAATGTACAAGTACATATTTACGGAAAGGAACAAGTAAAAGTTGGAAGAAAGATGGGGCATATTACTGTGACAGCCCAGACGCTAGAAATGGCATTAGCCGAAGCTCGCTATGCCCACTCTAAACTATACTTTTCAGAAGAAGAATAAAGTGTGATTTTTTAAAGGCTAGGAACTTATATTTCCTAGCCTTTAAAAAATCGGTCGATTAATCAATGGAAATTGCGTAAATAATCAATGGATAATTGTAATCTTGTTGCACAAATGATACAATAAGCTGGAAAAGACAAAAATGTTCTGGAAAGTGTTAGGAGGACAAGATGAGTGCCAAAGTAGGAATTATTATGGGAAGTGATTCAGATCTGCCTGTTATGGCTAAGGCGTGTGAAATGCTTGATACATTACATATAGAATATGAGTGTACCATTGTATCAGCGCATCGTACACCAGAGCGCCTGTATGAGTATGCAAAAACGGCAAAACAAAGGGGAATTCAAGTGATTATTGCAGGAGCAGGAGGAGCTGCCCATCTTCCAGGTATGGTAGCATCCATGACAGTTCTTCCAGTTATTGGTGTACCAGTGCAGACGAAGGCATTAGGAGGAGTGGATTCTCTTTATTCGATTGTGCAGATGCCACCAGGGATTCCTGTTGCAACAGTAGCCATTAATGGAGCGTTAAATGCAGGGCTATTGGCGGGAAAAATTTTGGCCATCAGTGATGAAGCGTTAAGTGCTAGAGTAGAGGCGTATGCAAAAGAATTAGAAACGATGGTAGTTGATAAAGCTGAGAAATTAGAAACCATCGGCTATCAAAGCTATTTGCATAAAGAGTAAGCCAAACGAAAGCAATCAATGAAAAAGGTGTATTTCAATTTTTAATAGGAAGCAAAAAAGATAAGAAATTATAAAAAACGTATTTCATTCAGGAGGATTAAAGATGGATTACAAGAACGCTGGCGTAGATATTGAAGCAGGTTATAAATCAGTAGAATTGATGAAGAAACATGTACAAGCTACCATGAGAAAAGAAGTTTTAACGAATCTTGGAGGGTTTTCTGGAGCGTTTTCCATGAAAAAATTTAAAGATATGGAAAATCCCACTTTAGTATCTGGTACAGATGGAGTTGGAACAAAATTAAAACTGGCTTTTCTATTGGATAAGCACAATACCATCGGAATTGATTGTGTAGCGATGTGTGTGAATGATATTGCTTGTGCTGGCGGTGAACCATTATTTTTCTTAGATTACATTGCGTGTGGTAAAAACTTTCCTGAAAAAATTGCTACAATTGTAAGTGGAGTAGCAGAAGGATGTATTCAATCGGAGGCAGCTTTAATTGGTGGCGAAACAGCAGAAATGCCTGGGTTTTATCCAGAAGATGAATATGATCTAGCAGGCTTTGCAGTTGGAGTTGTAGATGAAAAAGATTTGATTACAGGAAAAGAAATAAAAGAAGGGGATGTTTTAATTGGAATTGCTTCTTCTGGTATTCACAGCAATGGATATTCTTTAGTTCGTAAAGTATTCCCAATGGAGAAAGAACAATTAAATACTTATTATGAAGAGTTAGGAAAGACATTAGGAGAAGCTTTGTTAACACCAACGAAAATTTATGTAAAGGCATTAAAGAGTGTAAAAAATGCAGGTGTTACGATAAAAGGTTGTAGCCATATTACAGGGGGCGGATTTTATGAAAATATTCCAAGAATGTTACCAGATGGAATCCGAGCCGTTGTAAAGAAGGAAACCTATGAAGTACCAGCAATTTTTCGGTTATTACAAGAAAAAGGCGAGATAGAAGAAGAAATGATGTATAATACCTATAACATGGGCATTGGTATGATGTTGGCAGTGGAACCAAAGGATGTGGAAAAGACGATTATGGCGTTAGAAGAAGCAGGGGAAAAGGCTTTTATTGTTGGAGCGTGTGAAGCAGGAGAAAAAGGAGTAACCATATGCTAAGAGTTGGAGTGTTAGTATCTGGTGGAGGAACGAATTTACAAGCCATTATTGATGCCATTGACAAGAAAACGATTACAAATGCAAAAGTAGTAACGGTCATTAGCAATAATAAAAACGCTTATGCACTAGAAAGGGCAAAAAAACATGGAATTGAAGCTGTCTGCATTTCTCCAAAAGATTATGAGACAAGGGAAGGTTTTAATGAAGCTCTTCTTTTGGCACTAGAAGAAAGGAAATTAGATCTGATTGTGCTAGCAGGATTTTTAGTTGTTGTTCCAGAAAAGATTATTAAACGATATGAAAATCGGATTATTAATATTCATCCATCGTTGATTCCATCTTTTTGTGGAACAGGATATTATGGATTAAAAGTCCATGAAAGTGCTTTAGAACGTGGGGTAAAAGTGACAGGAGCTACCGTACACTTTGTAGACTGTGGAACGGATACAGGACCAATTTTGTTACAAAAACCTGTGATGGTACAGAATGGAGATACGAAAGAAATATTGCAACGACGAGTGATGGAAGAGGCAGAGTGGGTGCTTTTGCCAAAGGCGATCGATTTAATTGCAAATGGAAAAGTGATTGTAAAGAAAGGTCATGTGACTATTTTAGAATGAAAAAACCATGAGAAAAAAATTCTTTAGAACAATCAGAAAGAGGAAGGGAAAATGAAAGTATTAATTGTAGGAAGTGGCGGTAGAGAACATGCAATTGCATGGAAGGTTTCAAAAAGCGAAAGAGTGGATAAAATTTATTGTGCCCCTGGGAATGCAGGAATTGGACAAGTGGCAGAATGTGTGAATATTGGTGCTATGGAAATAGAAAGATTAGTTGCCTTTGCAAAAGAAAAGGCAATTGATTTAACGGTCATTGGGATGGATGACCCGTTAGTTGCTGGGATTGTCGATGCGTTTGAGACGGAAGGGCTTCGGGTGTTTGGACCGAGAAAAAATGCAGCGATTTTAGAAGGTTCTAAAGCTTTTTCAAAAGAGTTAATGAAAAAATATAACATTCCAACGGCTTCCTATGAAACTTTTACCGATCCAGAAAAAGCCATTGCCTATCTTGAGACTTCAAAGTATCCAATCGTATTAAAGGCGGATGGATTGGCACTTGGAAAAGGGGTTTTAATTTGTAATACAAAGGAAGAGGCAAGAGAAGGGGTTAACACGTTAATGCTTGAGAGACAATTTGGAGCTGCTGGAGATAAAATTGTAATAGAAGAATTTATGACAGGCCGTGAAGTATCTGTTTTAGCGTTTTCCGATGGAAAAACCATTCAATGCATGACATCAGCCCAAGATCATAAACGTGCAAAAGATGGGGATCAAGGATTGAATACAGGAGGAATGGGCACATTTTCGCCAAGTCCATTCTACACAGAAGAAGTGAAAGCATTTTGTGAAAAATACGTTTATCAGCCAACCATTGATGCTATGGCAAAAGAGGGACGCCCTTTTGTCGGAGTGTTATTTACAGGATTGATGCTGACAGAAGATGGACCAAAGGTATTAGAGTACAATGCTCGTTTCGGAGATCCAGAGGCACAAGTTGTCATTCCTAGAATGAAAAATGATATTGTCGATGTGTTTGAAGCGTGTATCGATGGCACATTAGAATCGATTGATTTACAGTTTGAAGATAATGCAGCTGTATGCGTCGTATTGGCATCGGATGGGTATCCAGAATCTTATGAAAAAGGAATTCCAATGAGCGGATTTGAAAATTTTGATGGAAAAGAAGGTTATTATTGTTTCCATGCGGGAACAAAATTAGAAGGGGATCAGATCGTAACAAATGGGGGCCGCGTTGTTGGCATTACAGCAACGGGAAAAGATTTAAAAGAGGCAAGGGCCAACGCCTATAGAGCAACAGAATGGATCACATTTAAAAATAAATATATGAGAACGGATATTGGAAAAGCCATTGATGAAGTAGAACAATGAGAAGAGCTGTCTTACTAAGAAATTAGTAAGGCAGTTCTTTTTTTTGTAAAATTTCTTTAAAAAGAGGAAAATTCATTAACAAATACTTTACAAAGGTTTAAAAAAAAGAAGATAGTGCAGAAAAAAAGAAATTGATAGAATGAGAAAGAACGTGAGAGACGTGAAAAAGGATTCATGGACGAAAAAGGAGAGAAGTATATGTTAAAACTAGAACATGTAAAAAAGATATATGATGATGTGACTGTTTTAAAAGATATTAATTTAGAAATAGAAGATGGAGAGATTATTTCCATTCTTGGCCCATCTGGATGTGGAAAAACAACATTGCTTAATTTGATTTTAGGAATTACCAATGTGAGTGATGGAACGATTACGTATCAAGGAGAAGATATCACAAATGTTCCTATGGAAAAAAGAGGGTTTAACATTGTATTTCAAGACTATGCTTTATTTCCAAATTTAAATGTATATAAAAACATTACTTATGGTTTGAAAAACAAGCCGAACATTTCAACTAAGGAAGAAGTGGAAGAATTGATTGATTTGCTTGGATTAAGGGAACATTTAACAAAGAAAATCGATCAGCTGTCTGGTGGCCAAAAACAAAGAACGGCTCTTGCGAGAACGATGGTAATGAAACCAAAGATTTTATTATTGGATGAACCGCTGAGTGCTCTAGATGGGGTAATTAAAGAGTCGATTAAAGATAAGATCAAAGCGATTGCAAAAGAATATCATTTAACAACCATTATTGTAACTCACGATCCAGAAGAGGCTATGACATTATCCGATCGCGTTATGATTGTCAATGAAGGGCTGATTACTCAGTTTGATACGCCAGAAGAAATTATTATGAATTCAAAAGATGAATTTGTAAAGAAATTTATTTTAAATCAATTAGAAATTAAGAGGAACAATATTTATTCTCTCTTTTCAGAACAAACAATTCAAAAAAACAGAAGAACAAAAGTGTCTTAATAGAAGAGTATCATAATAGGATGGTTATTAGAAAATGGAGAAAAATAAAAGAAAAGAAAGTAAATTTATTTTTGCTTTTTTAGCAGTTGGGTTTTTGTTATTTTTAGCAATTCCTGTCATTTTGTTATTAGTAAAGTCGTTTGCTGTGAGCAATCAAACAGGAATTTCATTTCAAAATTATAAAGACGTGATTTCAGGAAAAGGTTTTTTAGAAGCTCTTAGAAATAGTTTTGCCGTATCCTGCGTTAGTGCAGTCATTACAACAATCTTTGCCTTTTTCCTTGCTTATACCGTTCACTATACGAATCTAGGCAGAAAATATAAATCTTTTATTCAAAAAGCTACCATGTTGCCAATGTTGTTACCGACAATTACATATGGATTTGCCATTATTTATTCCTTTGGAAAACAAGGACTTTTAACAAAGTTATTTGGCAGACAACTTTTTGATATTTATGGATTTTCTGGACTGCTCATTGGCTATATTATCTATACGTTGCCAGTGTCATTTATGCTCATCAATAATACCATGGGATATATTGATAAAAAATTTATGATTGTTTCTCGCCTTATGGGAGATTCTCCGATTCAGACGTTAAATATTACAATATTACGGCCACTACTTGGAACGTTAGCAGCATCTTTTATTCAAACGTTTTTCTTGTGTTTTACTGACTTTGGTATTCCAGCTTCTGTTGGAGGAAAGTATTCGGTTGTAGCAAGTGTTTTATACACACAGATGTTAGGCAGTGTTCCTGATTTTGGAAAAGGTGCGGTTATCGCCTTTTGTATGTTGATTCCATCCGTTATTAGTATAACAGTTTTACATATTTTGGAAAAGTATAATGTGCGTTATAATAAGATATCTGATATTGAGTTGAGAAATAATCGTTTTAGAGATGGAGTCTGTGCTGTAATAAGCGGTGTTATTTTAGTCAGTGTATTAGCTATTTTCCTCGTTATTTTTCTCGTACCATTTATAGAAGAGTGGCCGTATCGACCAAATTTCACATTGGAACATATGACGGAAGTATTTGCAGATAGTAGCTTATCTAGTGTCTATCTCAATTCACTTATGGTTGCTATTATGACAGCTTTTTTTGGAACAATAGTTGCTTATAGTGCCGCACTTGTAACGGCAAGAAGTGATATTTCACCAAAGTGTAAATCGGTAATTGAAAGCGTAGCACTTGTGACAAATACAATTCCAGGAATGGTAATCGGTATTGCATACTTATTTAGTTTTTCTGGAACCTCATTGCAAAATACATTTTTACTAATGATTATTTGTAATATTGTTCATTTTTTCTCAACACCATATTTGATGATGAAAAATTCGTTATCAAAGATGAATCGTTCTTGGGAAACCACTGCTATGCTTATGGGAGACAGTTGGTTAAAGACGATTATACGAGTGGTAACCCCGAATGCTCTACAGACCTTATTAGAAGTGTTTGAATATTATTTTGTCAATGCTATGGTAACCATTAGTGCCTTGATTTTTATTGCAGGAGCAAGAACTATGGTGATTACAACAAAAATCAAAGAACTGCAATATTTCAATAAATTCAATGAAATCTTTGTATTATCCCTTTTGATTTTATTGACAAATATAGTAGTAAAAGGGCTTGTTCGCCAACGTTCCGTATGCTCAGGCCGCCGGCATGGGCCTCAACGC
>CAJMOB010000045.1:0-21775 GCA_905214925.1 uncultured bacterium
TTCAAAATATGCCTTTCCAAAAGCAGAACCGCTTTCACACATTAAAACTTCTGCTACTTCATCTATATGATTTTGCATCCAATCAGCAGCGCGCCATAGAATAGCTTCTCGTTCGGAAGTTGGTGTATTTGCCCAAAATTCTTTGGAGCGT
Organism: uncultured bacterium; assembly: GCA_905214925.1. Lineage (GTDB taxonomy): Bacteria > Bacillota > Clostridia > Lachnospirales > Lachnospiraceae > Scybalomonas. The sequence continues at coordinate 152 of CAJMOB010000045.1, forward strand.
TCCGCTGCCGTGATGGCTTCTTCTACCTCTTGTTCACCTGCGAAATGAACCTTAGCAAAAACAGAGCCATCGCCTGGGTTCTTGTCTTCGACTATTCTGCCAGATACTGTATTTTTCCATTGACCATCTATGTACAATTGATATTCCATTTCATATCCCCCCTATTCCATTTTTAGCAATGCTTTGATTGCTTTTCCACTATGTGATACTTCGAATGCTTCATTAATTTGTTCAAACTCAAACACTTTAATGAGCTTATCGAATGGAAAACGTCCTTGTTTATAATAGGATATAAGTTGAGGAATAAAGATTTTTGGATTAGAGTCACCTTCTACAACTCCTATTAAAGATTTTGCTTCGCCCATGAGTTCCTCTTGTACATTGATAGTTAAATTACCTGTAACACCTAGTACCACAGCCGTTCCTGAAAATTTTAAACAAGCTAAGGCTTTTTTTACAAAATCTTCTACACCACTTGTATCAATTGCATAATCAGCTCCTTCTCCTGTGATTTTCCTTATTTCACCGACAATATCCTTGCATTTCTTTCGGTTGATGGTGTGAGTTGCTCCTAATTCCTTTGCTAATGTGAGACTTTCTTCATTACCACCGACTGCGATAATATTGCTACATGGGCATAGATTGGCTGCCATAATGGCACTCATACCTACTGTACCACAACCAAAGACTACTAAGCTGGAACCAACGGCGGGTTTTAATCGGTTAAGTACAGCACCGGCACCCGTTTGGATTCCACAGCCTAAAGGACCTAAAATATCTAAATCAATGTCCTTATCTACTTTTATAATGCTATTTTGATGGACGACAGAGTGAGTAGCAAAAGAAGATTGCCCAAAGAAAGAAGAAATCTTTTCTCCATCTTTTGATAAGCGCCGAGTTCCATCACTCATAACACCGCCAAAATTGATTTGATTAAAACTTTCACAGGCATAAGGTTTTCCAGCTAGACAGCTTTTACAATGCCCGCAATATCCAAAAGAAAAGACAACATGATCTCCTTTTTTAAACTCAGTTACTCCTTCTCCTAATTCTTCTACAATACCGCATCCCTCATGACCTAATACGGCTGGAAGAGGAACAGGAATCATTTGGTTTTGTGCCACCTCATCTGTATGACAAACACCACTAGCACGAATTTTTACAAGAACTTCTCCTTTTTTTGGAGACTGTAAATCGATTTCTTCAAACTGAAATGGTTTTCCTTTTTCTCTAACAACTGCTGCTTTTATTTTCATTTTTACCTCCCAATGAATCTCAATACATAATGTTTCAATATAAGCCTAGAATATAGCATAGTTTTTGGTTTTCCCCATCCTATTGTGTAGAGACTTTCAGTCTGTCATGCTCTCTTTGCAACACCTCCTGTATGATATATATTTTTCTTAACATAATTATATCAACTAATCAATCAAAAGCGAACAAAATGATAATACAAAAAAGTAATTTTATTGATATTTTTAGACTTATCTAATTTTATGGGTATCTATTAATAAAAATCAGTTTTTCATAAAATGGAAGTTCTGAAGGGATAAAATTATGATTGTTGTATAGGGAACAGGAAATCAAAGTATCGAAAATTTATAGGATTATGATCTGGTTCATGGTATAATGGAATAAAAAAGTGAAATGATAGAGAGATATTAAAATTATAAATACGAAAAAAAATTACTACACTATTTTATATACATTATCATAGATTAGTTGCATTGTCATACAAAAGGGTATATTTTTAAAAAGGAACAAATTTATAAGATTATTGTAGGAAGTTCTAATACGAAGATCATTTTGTAAGTTCCAGTTGTCTGATCGCCATATCAAAACAAAGTAGAACGTTAGAATCCCAAGATGTTCAAAATTTTCTTCATGCACAAGAAAGAGGAATAAAAGTTGAGTTGTTTGTAAGAAAAAATAAAGATGATAAAATATCCAAAGAATTTTATTATTCAGGGCGCATGAAAGCAACTGGACAAGCAAAAGAATTTACTATAGCAAATACAGATAAAACAGCAGTAGAAATAGAGTGGATTCTCGATACCCCAGTTCGAGAAGATCTCTATGAATATATGGTGAATCATTAATGGAGGTAAAATGAAGACAATAAAAGTAGTAGCAGCAATTATAAAAGAAGGTAATAAAATATTAGCAACCCAACGTGGATATGGAGAGTTCCAAGGAGGTTGGGAATTTCCAGGAGGAAAAATAGAACTAGGAGAAACGAAAGAGGAAGCGCTAATTCGTGAGATAAGAGAGGAATTGGATACTGAGATTGTTGTAGAAGAATTGTTTGATACCGTGGAATATGATTATCCAAATTTTCATCTTTCTATGAATTGTTTCATTTGCTTCATAAAGGAAGGAAACTTTGTGTTGAAAGAACATCAGGAAGCGAGATGGTTAACAAAGGAAACACTAGATAGCGTGGAATGGTTACCAGCGGATCAAGGATTAATCGAAAAGTTAAAAGAATATTTATAATAGTAGTGAGAAAGAAAAAGAGGAGCAATAGCTCCTCTTTTTCTGCACATATAAAGTACAAGCACTAAAAAACATCAGGGTATAAAAACTCTGCTAATGTTTCCATACAGTCAAAAGTTTGGAATCCATATCCCATAAATTCGTTATAGTCAACGGTAATGATCTGTTTATTTTGAATAGCAGGAACGCTTGCTAAAACATCATCATTTAATAAAGAATCAACAGCTGTTTGATCCGTTTTGGAATTGTTAGAACCATTTACATAAATAATAACATCTGGATTTAAAGAAATTAGGTTTTCTGAAGAAAGACCATTTGCTCCTGTATCCATAACGTTTTGTGTGTGAAGTGTTTCAAGCATATTGTTTTGAAGAGTAGCATTTTTACCATAAGCTCCGAAAGTACCATCTTGGTAATTCACCATAACAAGCACTTTTTTATCATCAGAAGAAATAGTACTTGCTTTTTCTTCCATAGTCTCAAGTCTTTGCTGTAAAGTATCAGCATATGCATTTGCTTTTTCTTGAATGTTAAAAATGGTTCCGATATTTTTAATGTCTGTAATAATACTTTCTAAAGTTTGTGGTTGATCCATACGAGCCGCTTCTTGGGTATAAACAGAAATTCCCATGGAATTTAAGTCTTGTATTGTTCCAAAGGAATCATCGGTAAAGGATTTTGCACGTCCGATGATGATATCTGGTTCCATTCCAACGATTTTTTCTTTGGAAACTTCTCTTTTATCAGAAAGAACGGGAATTTTATCGTATTCTTCTTTTAAGCGATCAAGAGTTTCATTATCTTTTGCAACAGTTCCTATAATTTTAGAGCCAAGTCCTAATTCAATTAAAAGTTCCGTACTGGATTGATTGTTTGTAATTACCTTTTCAGGTATTGTAGAAAGTGTTTGTTCATAGGAAGTTCCAGTGTCATCAGTCGCTTTATATGTGTAAGGATATGTTGTTTCTAAAGATGTTTCTGTACTTTCGACAGAAGCAGTTGTAGCTTTAGAAGATGAGTTGGAGCTAGCTGAACCACATCCGCTTAAAATAAGGCTACTTGTAAATAATGTTAGGGTACAAAGACGAAATATTTTCTTTTTCATGTTAAAAGTCCTCCTAAAATACTAAGTTTGTTTATCACAGATATAAATATTGAATGGACAATTGTCCTGTTTTTGGATGAATGGATATTTCTGCATCCACATCGTAAATTTGTTTGATCATTTCTGATGTGATTACTTCCTGTGGCAAGCCAGAGGCAATCACTTTTCCTTGTTTTAGTAGATAAATTTCATCGCAATAAGCCGATGCAAGGGAAAGATCATGGAGAGCTGCTATCACACAAATATTTAATTTTTTTACGATTGATAAAATTTGAATTTGATATTTAATATCCAGATGATTTGTTGGCTCATCTAGTATTAATATCTTTGGTTGTTGGGTGAGAGCTCTAGCAAGAAAAATTCTTTGTTTTTCTCCTCCAGACAATGTAGAGAAGTTACGTTCTGCATAATCAAGCATTCCAACTTGTTCTAGAGCTTCCATTGCGATTTCATAATCTTTTTTCTGATCTCGTTCTAACATTCCCTTATGAGGAGAACGCCCCATTAAAACGATTTCGAATACTTTAAATTCAAAATGCATGGCATGAAATTGAGAAACCACTGCCATATTTTGGGCAATTTCTTTTTTACTATAGCGTTCTATATTTTTTCCACCAAGATAGATCACTCCAGAATGTGGCTTTAAAACTTGATAGATCGATTTTAAAAGGGTTGATTTTCCACTTCCATTTGGACCTAATAAGCCGATAAAATGATGATCCTTTGCATGCAGATTAACTCCTTTTACAATGTTTGAGGTAGCAATGTTTACCTCTAGATTTTCTACTTTTAAATCCATAAAATCCTCCTTTTATTCATGGAAACGATAGCTCTTTTTGATAAGTATATAAGCAAAAAATGGAGCACCAATAAGAGCGGTTACAATTCCGATTGGGAGCTCTGCGTTTGGGATTGCAATACGAGCAAATGCATCTGCCCATAAAAGGAAGATAGCTCCGCATAAAATAGAAACAGGAATCAGTTTTTTATGATCCGAACCAATAATTGCCCGCACAATATGTGGGATAATTAGGCCAACGAATCCAATGATTCCACAAGCAGAAACAAGGACACCTGTTAATAAAGAAGTCAAAATCATATAAAGGCGTCGATAGGTTCCAAGAGAAATACCAAGAGTGATTGCCGATTCATCTCCTAAAAGTAAAGTATTCAAAATTCGATGTTGAAATAAAAAAAAGATACAACAACAAAAAACGAGAAAACAAGGGAAAAAGATCGTATTCCACTTAGCACCAGCAAGAGAACCCATTGTCCAAAACTTAATGCTTTGCATGCCTTCTGCATTGCTATTCATCGTAATAATAAAATTGCTAAGGGCGTTACAAAGTGCATTGATAACTGTTCCTGATAGAACTAGTTTCGCACTTGTCATTTTTGAACCAGCAGAAGATAAAAGTAGTACAGCAAAAGAGGAGAATACAGCCCCAATAAATGCCCAAAAAGCCGTTCCCGTTATAGAGAGAAAATGAAATCCTCCAATCCCTAGCATAATAGAAAAAGTAGCACCAAGAGAAGCTCCAGAGGAAATCCCTAAAATATAAGGTTCTGCTAAAGGATTGTCGACACTTGCTTGCATAACTGCTCCACATAGAGCAAGACCAGCTCCACAAAATAGTCCTAATATAATTCGAGGCATACGAATTTGCCATACAATGTTAATTTCTGCTAGGGAAATATCGAGGCTAGCAGGCATAAAATCCAGTCCCAATAGCTTATCTATGAGAATCCAATAAGTATGGGAAGGTGCAATATTCATAGAGCCAAGCGACATGGACAGGATACAAGAAAGAAAAAGAAGAAAGAGAAGAAAAACAATCAGGAATGAAAACTGTTTTTTCTTTTTTCTTTGTGTATCATATATACTTTGTATCATAATGAAATCCTTTCTTTTTTATATAATAGATGAAAGTTAGTCGTGACTAATCAACTAGGTATTCGCTATTATAGCAGTAGTTTCTAAATTTTAAAATACACAATTATAGAAAGGCATGGACAATTATTAAATTACAAAAATAGAAAAAAATAATTTGACAAGCTTAAATTTAGCATAATATAATACCTTTCAAATAAAGAGGATGAAAATGGAGGTAGAAATATGGACATTGATAAGATACTTTTAGCAAAAGAATATGCAAATATACCATTTATTTTATTGAACACAGTATTTTTTGAAAAAAAGCCAACAAATCAAAAGATCACATACCAAACAACCCATTCTGCATTCATATTTCCTGTATCAGGACAAGCTAAGATATCTTTTGATGAAGAAGTATTTGATGCTGTTCCAGGAAAGGTGATTCATGGTTGTGCAGGCAAACAACTTACTTTTCAAATTATGGGGGACGAACCATTTTGTCATATTAATTTATATTATGATCCTCAAGCTGGTAACTATTCTGTAAACTATATGAAGCGAACATATGAAATGCCAGTGATCTATTTAGAACAGGTTATGAAGTATTTGCAACAAATGATAGAGTTAGCAAAAAAACCAGATTTTCGGTCTCGTTTTCAACTTAACTTTATATTACAACATTTGTTGAACGAATTATTTTTTAAGCATACAAATGAGATGGAGACAAAGGAAGAAGAGCTTGTACGTAAAATTACAGAATATATTGGAGAACACTATAAAGAAAATATTACATTAAAAGGATTAGCAGAGCAATTTGAGAAAACACCAGCCCAGCTTTCCTATTTATTTTATAAACATACGAATATTCGTCCTATCGATTACTTAATTCAATATCGCATTGAGCAGGCTGCATATTTGTTGAGAGAAAAAGAGTATTCTGTAAAACAAACAGCTATGGAAGTGGGATATCAAGATGAATTTTATTTTAGCAGACTTTTTAAAAAGCATACAGGAATACCACCTAGTCATTTAAAAGGAAAGTTTTAATGGTAGTAAAGTAGGAAATGGAAAAAGAGGGATAGGTTTCCAATAGAAGATAGAACAATGAAAGAGATTATAAAAAGAAAGGAACTAGAATGAGAGGAAAACTATTAGAAAATAATTATAAAGGTCATAGCATAAGTGTTTATCTACCTCCATCTTATGGAGAAGAAGAAAAGTATCCTTGTGTTATTATCCAAGATGGTAATGTGTTTATAAAAATGGTAAATGAGATTATGGCACAAGTAGAAAAAAGATGGCAAATAGGAGAGGGAGAAGAAGCGATATTCATTTTTCTTTCTTCAAAAGATCGGCTTTTAGAGTATACTCCATGGGAAGAAAAAGCAATCAATCCTAAATTTCACGATTTTGGAGGAGGAGGAAATCTTTATCTAAAATTTTTAACAGATGAAATTTTACCATGGATACAAAGTTTATATAATATAAAAACAGAAAAACAAGGCATATTGGGATATTCTTTAAGTGGGTTAATAGCGGTATATGCTACAACGAGAAAGCGAGAAAAACAACCATTTTCTAAGATTGGAAGTCTTTGTGGTTCTTTTTGGTATCCAAACTGGATTGAATACTTAAAATGCAATATTCCAAACAATGCAAAATTTTATTTTTGCTATGGCAATAATGAGGGAAAGGGAAAACAAGAAAGACTGTCAAAGGCTCCTGATTATGCAAGAGAAACGATTCAAATAGTTAGATCTTGGAAAGGAAACGAAGTAGTTGTTACATATGATGAAGGAGGACATCATGATTTTATGAAGGAACGATTTTATAAAGCGTTAGTATGGTTTACAGAGTGGACAGATAGTCAATGTTAATAAAAAAGAATACAATATAAAGGACATTTAAAATATTAGATTTCCTTTTCTAATATTTTAGGTGTCTTTTTATTTACGAGAAGCAATCTAAAGTTATAAATGTGTGCAATATCCTCTTATTGTAAGACAAAGAAATAGAACTTAAACAGCCAAAACATTTATGATATAATTTGCATAAAAGGCATAGGTCAAGCAGAAATGCTTGCATTTCTATTTGATGCGTCCACGCACATGAGAAGTTACCAAAGCCTGCTTCTCATCATTTCATAAAACGAGAGTGAGAGAAAGGAGAGCGTTGCTAAAGAAAAATAAAAAACTTTCAATTAAGAAACTTTCATCTCTTTAGCAACAAAAATACAGATGAAAATTATTATTGTGGGCTGTGGAAAAGTAGGGAGCAGTCTTGCAGAACAATTAAATCAAGAAGGACATGAAATCACAGTTATTGATAGAGTACAAAGAGTAGTAGAGCAAGTTTCCATTAGTTGCGATATTATCGGTTTTGTTGGTGATGGTGTCAGTTATTCGATTCAAATAGAGGCAGGGGTGAAGGAAGCCGATTTATTAATTGCTGTTACAGATTCGGATGAGAAAAATTTATTATGTTGTCTTATGGCCAAAAAAGCAGGTGGATGTAAAACAATTGCACGTGTTCGGAATCCTGTTTATTATAAAGAAATGAGGTATTTAAGGGAAGAATTAGGGCTTTCTATGATCATTAATCCAGAGAAGGCAGCAGCGCAAGAAATGGCAAAGTTAATTCGATTTCCTTCGGCTATTAAAGTGGATACGTTTGCAAAAGAGCGGGTGGAACTGCTACAAGTGAATATTCCTATAGGAAGTAAGTTGCATCAATGTGCCATTATGGATATCGGAAAGCGAATTGGAGTTGATATTTTAATTTGTGCGGTGGAACGAAAAGAAGAAATTATTATTCCAACGGGAAATTTCCTATTACGAGAAGAGGACAGAATTTCTGTCATGGGTTCGTATCAGCAAGTATATCATTTTCTTCGAAAAATCGGGGTCAAAATACCAAAAGTAAAAAATGCTATGCTGATTGGAGGAAGTAGGTTAGCTTATTATTTAACGGAAATGTTATTAGAATCTGGAATCCAAGTTCGGATTATAGAAAAGGAGAAACAACGGTGTGAAGAGCTGAGTGAATTGTTTCCAAAGGCAATTATTATTGAAGCAGATGGTACGGATAAAGATGTTTTAGAAGAAGAAGGGTTAAAGCGGATGGACTTTTTTGCTGCTCTTACCAATCTGGATGAAGAAAATATTATGTTAGCACTGTATGCGAAAAGATATTCAGAGGCTAAGGTTGTTACAAAAGTAAATCATTTGCGGTTTGAAGATGTCATTGAGGATTTAAATTTAGGAAGTGTAGTGTATCCAAAATATATTACAGCAAATAGTATTTTGCAGTATGTACGTGCAAGACAAAATTCCTATGGAAGTAATGTAGAGACGTTATATAAAATTATTAATAATCGGGCAGAAGCATTGGCGTTTCGAATTCGGCCTACTTGTTCGATTGTAGAACGAACATTTGAGGAATTACAGTTAAAGGAGAATGTGTTAGTTTGCTGTATTATAAGGGAAGGGAAAGTGCTTATGCCAAGGGGACAAGATGTGATGAAAGTGGGAGATGTTGTGATTGTTGTAACAACTCATACAAGATTGCATGATATCGAAGATATTTTAAAGGAAAGGTAGGAGAAAATCGTGAATTATGCTATGATTCGCTATCTTTTAGCGTGTGTGATGGGATTTGAAGCGCTTTTTCTTTCTTTGCCATGTCTTGTTTCTATTATTTATCAAGAAGAAACTGGATGGGCATTTTTTGTAACATTGGTATTGTGTTCGATGCTTTGGTTTATTGGAACAAGAAAAAAGCCAAAAAGTAAAGTGTTTTTTGCAAAAGAAGGTTTTGTAGCAGTAGCACTTAGTTGGATTGCACTGAGTGTGATGGGTGCCATTCCATTTTTTTTATCAAGAGAAATTCCAAGTTTTATTGATGCTTTTTTTGAGGCAGTATCCGGATTTTCTACAACAGGTGCTAGTGTATTAGATGATGTGAGTGCCCTATCCTATACAACGATCTTTTGGAGAAGTTTTACTTTATGGATCGGCGGAATGGGAGTTCTTGTGTTCATGGTAGCTATTTTACCGTTATCAGGAAGTTATAATGTATTATTGATGAAAGCAGAAAGCCCTGGGCCTTCTGTTGGAAAGCTTGTACCAAGAATTCGAACGACGGCAAAATTATTATATGAAATTTATTTTTGTTTAACGGTAATACAGATTATATTATTGCTGTTAGGGGGAGTACCATTATTTGATGCGCTCATTATTAGCTTTGGAACGGCAGGAACAGGAGGATTTGGTTCAAAAACAGGTAGCCTAGAAGAATATTCTAGTTATGTGCAAGGGGTGACAATTGTATTTATGATTCTATTTGGAATCAATTTTCGGGTTTATTACTTGATTTTAGTGAAGCAATGGAAACAGGCGCTTCGTTGTGAAGAAATGTGGTATTATCTTGCTATTATCGCATTTGCGATTCTTGTTATTACCGTTGACATTCGTTCTATGTTTTCCAGCTGGATGAGTGCGTTTCATCATTCTGCCTTTCAAGTGTCGTCGATTATTACGACTACCGCTTATTCTACCGTGGATTTTGATCGATGGCCATCTTTTTCAAAGGAATTATTAATTGTACTTATGTTTATTGGATCTTGTGCGGGAAGTACTGGAGGAGGAATTAAAGTTTCTCGATTTGCAATTATTATGAAAACATTTTTGAAAGAAATGTATCAAATGATTCATCCAAAAGGGGTTCGAGTCATTCGATTCGAAGGAAAAAAGGTGGAACATAATGTTTTACGTTCGATTAATACTTTTTTTGCAGGGTATATTTTAGTGTTTGTAATATCGATTATTCTTATTGGACTCAATGATTTTGATTTAATAACGAATTTTACATCGGTTGTAGCCGCTCTCAATAATATAGGAGCAGGGTTAGAACTTGTTGGTCCAAAAGGGAATTTTGGAGATTTTAGTGTTTTATCGAAATTAGTGTTATCGTTTGATATGCTAGCAGGCAGATTGGAATTGTTCCCAATGTTGTTGCTCTTTGTACCGTCTACTTGGAAGAAATAAAAAAGAATATGGGAAAATAATGAGAAATATCTTGAGAATTAAGATATAAGTGTTTGTACATAAGTGTTAGCAATAGAAGGTGTAAATATTGGAAATATAAAAAACTCTCGTTGAAAGAAAGATTTCTTTCAACGGGAGTTTTTTTATAGGAAAAGAAAATTTTTTTTAGAATGTGCTTGCTAATGCTTTCGCTTGTTTTTTACCTTCTTCTACGACTTCGCCAGCTTTTTCAGGCATTCCGTCAAGATTTTCAAGAGCGATTGTTTCCATATCTGTAATTCCGAAGAATCCAAAGATCGTTCTTAAATAGCGTTCTCCCATTTCTACAGGAGTATTTTCATAAGCACCACCACGGGCTACAATATAAAGTGCCTTTTTATCTTTACAAAGTCCAACAGGGCCATTTGCTGTGTATTGGAATGTGATTCCACTTACGCTAACATAGTCAAGATATGCTTTTAAGATAGCAGGGAAGCTTAGATTCCACATAGGAGCTGCTACGATATATTTATCAGCTTCAGCAAATTGATAAGCATATTTTAAGTGTGGGTGCTGTTTGCTTTCTTCTGTTTTTGGTCCAAATAATACACCTAAATCTTCTGGTCTTAAAAAGTCAATGTCTTCTTTATAAAGATCAAGAGTGATAATTTCATCTTCTGGATGCTGTTTTTTATATTCTTCAATAAAAGTGTCAGAAACTTGGAAAGTGCGAGACTGTCCTTCTGGTTTGATGTTTGCTTTAATATATAATACTTTACTCATAAATAATTCCTCTTATTCTAATATTTTTACTATATTTGATGTTTGAAAAAATGATAGGATTTTCTATCTAAATTTTCCTATTAAAATTATTGTGTTTCTAAAAAATTGATATGGTTTTATCTTTTAATTCATTTGAGAAAATGATAATTTCTTTAAAATCCGTTTCAATTCCTCTTTTTCTTCTTTTTCTAAAACGGAAAAAATAGAATGTACGTTTTCATAGTGTTCAGGGAGGATTGTTTCAATCCATTTTTGTCCATCAGAAGTGAGAGAAATTAAAGAACTGCGTTTATCCTCTGGATTGGATATTTTTTTTATGAGGCCATCCCGTTCAAGGTTTCGGATGACAACAGTCATATTACCAGACGTAGATAAATTTTTTTCAATCAACTGTCCGATTGGCAAATCTCCTTTATTGTAGAGCGTTTCTAAAACACCGAACTGAGCAGGGGTTAAATTAAATTTTTTAATCGTTTGATACTCCTTTCGGTGAATTTGATGCTCTGCTTTTGTAAAGACTGTCAGTGTTGATAACTCTAAATAATATTCTTCAATCATTTGATTCATCTGTTTTTTATTCATGCAAATAGAATATCACTAATTAGTGACAATGTCAAGGGATAAGAAAAATTTTATTGTATTTTATATTATGAGAGGATTAGGTTGACAAGTATTCTTCATAAGAATATAGTAAAACTAAGCAAAAGAAGATGGTTGCTGTAAGGCGTAAAAAGAGCAGGAAATAAGAAGTATTAGAAAAATTGAGCGGAAAGAACAAAAGAAGTTCTGATATTTATTTGAGAAAAGAGGCGTGGAGATGGAGCAGATAAAAGTAGAGAATTTAGTAAAAAGCTATGGAAATAAAAAAGGGGTTTTTGATATCAATTTTTCCATAGAGAAAGGAGAAGTATTTGGGTTTTTAGGCCCGAATGGGGCAGGGAAGACGACCACGATCCGCCACCTTATGGGATTTATAAAACCAGATAGCGGACTTGTTCAAATAGAAGGAAAGGATTGTTTTAAAGAGCGAGAACAGATTCAAGAAAATGTTGGATATCTTCCAGGGGAGGTTGCTTTAATGGAAGAGATGACGGGAAATGAATTTTTAGATTTTATGTTTCATATGAAGCGTTTGAAAAGTAAAAAGAAAATGGAACAATTGATCACTTATTTTGAATTAGATCCAAAAGGAAAAATCCGTAAAATGTCAAAAGGTATGAAGCAAAAGTTGGCAATTATTTGTGCTTTTATGGGAGAACCAAATATTTTAATTTTGGACGAGCCAACAAGTGGACTCGATCCATTAATGCAAAATAAATTTATTGATTTAATTGTAAAGGAGAAGAAAAGAGGAGCAACGATTTTTCTCTCTTCTCATATTTTTGAAGAAATTGAGAGGACGTGTGATCGGGTAGGATTTATTCGAGAAGGCGAATTAGTGACGATAAAAGAGATGGACCAGTTAAAAAAATCTCAAAAGCGAATATTTGAAATTTATTTCTCATCAATTGAGGAAAGAAACCGTTATTTAGAAACTCATAAAGAAGCTCGATTCGAACAGGATGGAGTGAGTGTTTTTGTTTCGGGGGAAGTGGATTCTTTTATTAAAGAGCTAAGTCAGTATCAAATTTCTGATTTGAAAATAAAAACGTTATCATTAGAAGAAATTTTTCTTGAATATTATGAAAAAAGGTAAGGAGGGGATTGGATGAATCAGACGCTATTCAAAAAAGAAATCAAACATAATTTTAAAATCTGGCTGTTATTTTGTGCTGTATTAACTCTTTATACGGGGATGATTATTAGTATGTTTGATCCAAAACTAGGAAAGAGTTTGGAAATGATGAGAGAGAGTATGCCTGAGATTTTTGCAGCAGTTGGAATGTCCGCTCCAGGAGAGACGCTACTTGACTTTATGATAAACTACTTATTTGGATTCTTATATAAAGTATTTCCAATGGTATTTTTTATTTTCATGATCAATCGTGTTTTTATTCGCTATCTGGATCGTGGAACGATGGCATATTTGTTATCCACATCCAATAGCCGAAAGAAAATCGCCATCACACAGATAGCAACCATTTTAATTTTATTAGGGGCATTGCTTGTCTATGTTGCAATATTAGCAATTGGAGTGAGTGAAAGCTTATTCTCAGGAGAATTGGATATTGTAAAAATTCTTCTTGTTATAATAGGACTTTTTGGTTTGTTATTTTTCTTATCTGGAATTTCTTATTTTAGTGGTTGTATGTTCCAAGATAGTGGGAAAGCTATCGGTGTAGGAACGGGACTTAATATTTTATTTATTTTAATTCAAATGATTTCTCAGGTTGGTGAAAAATTTGAATTTTTAAAATATTTTACTCCTCTTACATTATTTATGCCTGAGAAGATAGCAGAAGGAAAAAGTGAAGGAATTTACCTATTTGTTATTTTGTATCTTGGTGGAGGCCTACTCTATAGCATGGGTGTTGCTATTTTTAATAAGAAAGATTTGTCATTATAATTATAATAGCTATTGTTGAAAGATTTATATTACGAATTAATAAAGATGGAATGGATAGGAGAAGGAGGGAAAATGATGTCACTTTATGCAATTGGAGATTTACACTTATCGTTTTCTGTGGATAAACCAATGGATGTGTTTGGAAGAGAGTGGAAAAATCATGTGGTGAAAATTGAGAAAAGATGGAAAAAGAAGATAAAACCAGAAGATACCGTTGTTCTTACTGGAGATCATTCTTGGGGAAGAAATTTGAAGGAATGTGAAAAAGATTTAGATTTTATTAGTGGACTTCCAGGAAGAAAAATATTGCTTCGAGGAAATCATGATATGTTTTGGGATGCTAAGAAAACAGAGAAATTAAATAAACAATATGAAGGAAAACTTTCTTTTTTGCAAAATAATTACTTTACCTATGAAGATTATGCGCTAGTTGGTACAAAAGGTTATTGCTATGAAGGAAAGGACTCCATGGAACATTTTGAAATGTTAGTAGAAAGAGAAATGACACGATTAAAGATTTCGTTTGAACTGGCAAAAAAAGATGGATATGAGAAGTTTCTTATGTTTCTTCACTATCCTCCAACAAGCATTGGAGAGAACGAAAGCCCATTTACAAACATAGCAGAACAATATGGCGTGGAAAAAGTAATCTATTCCCATTGTCATGGGGAAGAGAGATTTCAAGATAGTTTTTTGGGAGAAGTCAATGGGGTGGAATATCAGTTAGTTTCTTCGGATTATTTGCGGTTTCGACCAGCACCGATTATAAAATGATGGGCGTTAACGGATAGGAAAAGGCACAATATTCTATTTTAAAAGTAGAATATTGTGCCTTTTCCAGTTTTTATCTAATTACAATATTTTAATCAATTAACAAAAGACAATAATTTTTCTTGGTGTCGTCTGAGGAGGGATACTCCTTGTTGTAGTACGATAAAATACCATTAATGTATTGCCCCCAGGGTTACAGTCATAACGTTGTCCATTTTGGGTTACAATAACTGTTCGGTTATCAATATTCAGTTTTAAGGATCCATTGGAAGCCACTAAATCTCTTCCAAAATGTGTAATTGTAACTTGTTCTCCAGAAGTGGCTACAGCCACGACTTCTGCACGATATTGAGGTGGGAAGATAAGAGGAACTGGAGCATTAGCGTCATAAAAGGCATGGATTCTCATACCAGCTCTTAATCTTGTACAATCCACTACATAAGTATCTTTTGAAATGACAATGTTAACAATGCCGTTTCCCGTCTGTAAAGAAACCATTTGAGAACAACAGTCATTGGACAAAGGTGAAATATTTAAAATTAATCCGAAAACGGAGGTTAATGGAGATAACTTCATAGAAAAAATTCCTTTTTTTTCATTGTATGCAAGGAAAAGAAAAAGGTTATGCGTTTGTATTCTTTAGCGTTTCATTTCTGCAAAGTCAAGGTCTTTATTTGCATATTCTTTCGCATTAGAAGAGTCAATGACAACGGTTCCAGCATCGACAAAAGAATCTACCGTTTCCCCATTCATAACTTTAATAGCGGTATCCACAGCTGTTTCTCCCATTAAAACAGGATCGTTAGAGGCAGTACAAGCATATTCATTGGCTTCTGCTTTTAAGACAGCTTCCATTAATCCATCTACACCACATACAAGAATATCTTTTTGTCCTTGTTCTCGACAGACTTGAGCAGCACCGATTGCCATATCATCATTATGTCCAAAGATTGCTACCACATCTTTATTAGCTTGAAGGAGATCTTGCGTAGCAGGGATTGCCTTAGAACGATCGTAATCGCAGTAAGAAGACTGTACAATCTTTAAGTTTGGCGCTTTTTCTAATGCTTCATGGAATCCGTCACGACGGTTCATCATTGTGGTAGAACCAGCCGTTCCTTGAATTTCTAATACCGTTCCTTTGGCATTTTCAGCGCCACCAAGTAATTCAATGAGTCGTTCGCCTACAAGACGTCCCATTTCTTTATTGTCACGACCAACCCAAGAAACATTTCCAGATTTTACATTTTTATCAACGGTAATAACAGGAACCTTTGCTCTTTCACAGGCTTCGATTCCAGCAGAAGGGCCATCTTCGTTAACAGGATTTGTAATTAAAATATCGATTCCTTGAGAGAGCAAATCTTGAATATCCTTGTTTTGCTTGGATACATCGTTATCAGCGTTTAAGGAAATCACTTTGATATTTTTTGTTTTTGCATATTTCTCAATAATAGGAGTCATATTTGCAAAGAATGGTGTGTCTTGGGAGCAGTTTGAAAAACCGATAGTAAAGAGGGTATCACTATTACCAGTTTTTGTAGTAGGGCCGTTTGCACTGCCACAAGAAACAATGCTAAGAGTCATAAGGGAAGATACCATAAGAGCCATTACTTTTTTTAATTTCATAATTTTATTCCTTTCTTAAAGTGGTAAACATAGAGTTTCGTTTCTTATTATTCTGCTGTTGATGCTTTCTTCTTTGATACAAAGTGGTTTAATAAAAGGGCTAAGACAATAATAATTCCCTTTGCGATTCTTTGATAATAAGAAGGAAGTCCAACTAAGTTGAAAATATTTGTTAAGATTTGAAGGAGGAAGACTCCACCAAACGTACCTAAAATAGAACCAGCACCGCCACTTAAACTAGCACCACCGATGACACAAGCAGCGATAGCATCTAGTTCATAGCCATTTCCTGCCGTTGGTTGTCCTGTAGACATCCAAGAAGCGGTTAAAATTCCAGCAAATCCAGCTAAAAGAGCGCTTAATACATAAGTGATAATATAATTTCTTTTTGTTTTAATACCAGACAGCATGGCAGCTTCTCTGTTACCACCGATGGCAAAAAGGCTTCTTCCAAAAACGGTATATTTTAAAACTAAAGCTAAGATAATGGTAAATAAAATCCAAAAAATACCACTAATTGCTACAGAATCAAATAAGAATCCGCCACCTAGCACATGAAATTTTCCGTCAAGTCCGAAGACAGGATTTCCTCCTGTTGTTAAAAGGGCAGCACCTCTTGCCGCTTCCATCATGGCAAGAGAAGCGATAAAGTCAGGAAGATGGAAATGAGAAGTTAAAATACCAGTAATCAGTCCCATAATTGCACTGACAAAAAGACCAGCTAAAATACCGAGAAGGATTCCGGTCATGCTATTTCCGCCGCCAAATTTTTGAACGACAACAGAAGTCATCATTCCAGAAAAGGCCAGAACAGAACCAACGGATAAGTCAATACCACCGAGTAAAATAACAAGAGTCATACCAATAGCTACAATTCCAGGAATGGAGGATTGTTGTAGTAAGTTTAAAAAGTTGTTGATTGTTAAAAAATTAGGTGAAAGTATTGTGGAAATAATAATGAATATAAGTAATAAGAGAATAAGGTTATATTTTTTTATGAATTCGTTTACCGTTATTTTTTTTGTCATAATTTTGTCTCCTTTTATTTGCCAACAACAGATGCTTGAAGAATACGTTCTGTATTAAATTCTGATTTATTCATTTGAAGAATCTGTTGTCCATCATATAAAACATGTATGTTATCGCATAAGCGAGTCAGTTCTTCTAATTCTGAGGAAACGACAATCACACTCTTACCATTTAACGTCATTTCTCGGATTAATTTATAAATTTCTTCTTTTGCTACAACGTCGATTCCTTGAGTAGGTTCATCGAGAAGAAGAATTTCACAATCTTCAATGAGCCATTTGGCTAGAATAATTTTTTGCTGATTGCCTCCAGATAAGTTGCCTGCGATCGTATCCACATCAGGTGTTTTAATTTTTAATTTTTCTTTATACCGTGTACAGTCCGTGCGGATTTGTTTGTAGTCAAGAGCACCATTTTTTTTGAATGTAGAAAGAGCTACCATGGACATATTTTCCCATACAGGGAGAGAAAGGACTAAACCTTGTTGTTTTCGATTCTCAGGAGCTAGTCCTATATGTTTTTTAATGGCGTCTTGAGAACTTTTAAAGGTTACTTTTTCCCCATGAATGAACATTTCGCCTTTTGTAATTGGTGCTAATCCAAAAATGGATTGAAGAACTTCCGTACGGCCTGCCCCAACGAGTCCATAAAGTCCTAATACTTCGCCTTGATGAAGCTTTAAATTAATATGAGAAACTTTCGCATTGTGCATTTCCTTTAGTTCGAGAACGACTTGATCGGATACGGAGTGAACCTCTTGTTCTTCTTGCTGAATTTTGGAAATATCGATGCCAGTCATATATTCTACAAGAGAGTTTTCCGTTAGTTCCTCTGTAGATTTACAAGCAATGAATTTTCCATCTCGTAAAATGGTAATGCGATCTCCCACAATAAAGAGTTCTTCTAAATGGTGAGATATGTAAATAATCGTAATTCCTTTTTTCTTTAAATCTTCGATTACTTTTACAAGAATTTGAAATTCCGATTTCGAAAGGGTAGAAGATGGTTCATCCATAACGATCAACTTCGCATCACTTGCTAGAGCTTTCATAATTTCTGTAAGCTGTCGTTGCCCGATATTTAAATCGGATACTTTGGCTTTTGCATCAATCTTGATGTTTAAAGTGTTTGCCAGTTGTTGCGTATCTTCGTAAACTTTCTTCCAGTCGATTTTTCCACCTTTTTTTGGGTAATTATTCATATAGACATTTTCGCCTACTGTTAATTCGTTAAAGAGAGAGAGTTCTTGATAGATAATAGAAATCCCTTCTTTTTTTCGCGCTTCTGTACTATGAGAAGATAGAATTTTGCCATTGAAAAAAATTTCTCCACCATCTTCCTTATAAGCGCCAGATAAGATCTTCATTAAAGTGGATTTTCCAGCACCATTGGCACCAATCAGGCAGTGGACTTCTCCTCTTCTTACTGAAAAATCAACTTGATCAAGAGCTTTTACACCTGGAAATATTTTATCTATTTTCCGCATTTCTAAAATGTTTTCCGTCTGCAAAGTGTCGTTCCTCCTATTTCTTTTTTATATCAAAAAGTTTTGTAAATATGTTTTAATAAAGTATAATGTTCTGACATCATAAAGTCAATGGAACAAGTTTTACATAGAATATGGGGTAAAAATTATGAGAATTGCACAATAAAAATATTAAGAAGGAAGAAAATAGAATAAATACATAAAAATAGATTGACCAATCAATTAAAAAATATACAAAATTAATAAATCGCAAGTGTTAAAAATTAGACGCATAAAAGATAGAATTGTTTTACAAACAGAAAATGAAAAATGCGTTTCAGAACTATTGTATAAAAAGAAAGAGCGATTATAAGAAAAAAACGGAAGAGAATATAAGAAATAGACAAATAAGAGATGTTAAAAAAGAGACAATTAATAAAAAGTACATAAAAATGAGGTAAATGTTTTAGAAGAAATACATATTGACAGAAAATAAAGTCAGCATATGTAAGAAGAAAAAGAGAAACTCGCAAGCGGGTTTCTCATAGTTGGTCTCTTATGATTTTGTCATAGAAAGAAGATAGTCTTGAACATAAGGGAGGGCAGCACCTTTGCTAATTGGGAAATCTGGATTGCGACTTAACTTAATAAATCTCCGATTGGTTGGGAATGCAGAGATATGAAAAACGAGATCGGAAATTAAATCTAAGTCCTCTTCAGAAAGATAACGAGCAAGAGTGCCACCTAAAATAATATCGAAGTCCGTAAACATATGTAAGTTATTGATGGCAAGGGAGAGGTAGTGAAGATAAGAGTGCCAACGTTCTTGCTTATCGGATTCTTTTCTTCTAAGACCTTGGAAAAAAGATTCTAACGATTCTCCAGAAGCTAATAAAGCATTCGTGGAACAATAGGCGTTAAAGCAGCCATGTTGTCCACAGTAACAAGGTTTGCCATTAGGAACGATCTGCATATGTTCAAAAACACCGCTTTTTAGTTCCCGTCCAGGGAGGAATGTCCGATTGACGATGATAGCACCGCTAATATCATGGCGAATATTGATGAAGATAGCATTTTGAAGTTGAGGAGAAATCCAAAGCTCACTAAGGGCCGCGGATTCTGCATCATGTACAAACATACATGGATAAGGGAGATGCTTTGTAAATTGTTCAATTGTAAGTCCAGTACAGTCTAAGATTTTTCCGTATACGATTTCATGACCATCAGAGGAAATCAGCCCCTGTAAAGCGATCCCAATTCCAAGAACTTTCGTGTTTGGAAGGTTCAAAGTATCAATAAAACCTATAATAGAGCTGCAAACAGAGAGAAAATAGGATTTTTTATTTTTAAAAATAAGGCTATGAGTTTCAGACTTTAATATTTCTCCATAGAGATTTAAGGCTACAATTTCATAAGAGTGTTTTAAAATCTCCACACCGATTGCGATATGAGAGGAAGAAGAAAAAGTGAGAGCAGTTGCTTTTCTACCGCCTGTGGATTCAAAAAAACCATCTTTTAAAATAGAGCCTTCTTCTTGTAATTCTTTTAAAATACGAATGACAGTCGGTCGACTCAAATTTAATTGTTCACAGATCATTTGTTGAGTTGTTGTTCG
Organism: uncultured bacterium; assembly: GCA_905214925.1. Lineage (GTDB taxonomy): Bacteria > Bacillota > Clostridia > Lachnospirales > Lachnospiraceae > Scybalomonas. The sequence continues at coordinate 20,451 of CAJMOB010000045.1, forward strand.
ATTTGTATATATAAATTTTAATATATTAGATTTGTTCTGATTTTTTACATCTGATGTCGTCAGATTATGCATAATAATTGCCTCCTTTTTGAGAGATTATAACATAGCCTTTTCGGATTTAGAAGAAGATTCCTTATTTTCACATAAAACAGAAATTTTTTTTCAACAATAAGATTTTGTTGCTATATAGCAATCTAAAATTTTTTCTCATAGGTGCAAGAGGTCAATGAAAATGAGAAAATATAAGAAGATAAGTAAAATTGCACAAAAAATAGGTGGTGAACATTGTAAAAGTATCACAATTGACAAGGTGGCGAAATGAGAATATACTTGTGTTAAATAGTTTTACAAAAGAATCCTATCTCCTGCTGAGAATAAAAATAAGAAATGGCTTGGATAAGATGGAAAGGTATAGAAAAAAGACTTCTTATTTCACTGAAATTGAAATCATTCTTTTATGATTATTGAGTGGTAAGAGGTCAAAAAAATAGAAACTTATGTAAATGATTTTTATAAAAGAAAGAGAGGAAGAGAAAAATGAGTAATTTACCAGAAAAAATGAAAGCAGTTGTAGCCTATGCGCCAGGAGATTATCGATTAGAGATGGTGGATACACCAAAAGCGGGAGAAGGAGAAATGATTCTGAAAGTAGAGGCTTGTGGAATCTGTGCGGGAGATGTAAAGGCATTTGATGGAGCGGCTAGTTTCTGGGGATTTGATGGTCAGCCAAAATATATTAAAGCACCGATGATTCCAGGACATGAATTTGTTGGTACGGTTGTGGAAATGGGACCAAATGTGAAAGGAAATTGGAAGATTGGCGATCGCATTTGTCCAGAACAGATTGTTCCATGTGGAGAGTGTATGTTCTGTAAGACAGGAAGACATTGGATGTGTGAAAAACATGATTTATTCGGATTCCAAAATAATGTGAATGGGGGAATGGCAGAGTATGTGAAGTTGACAAAAGAAGCCCTTCCTTACATGGTTCCTGCCGATATGCCAATTGAAAAAGCAGCTCTTATTGAGCCATATGCTTGTTCTTTCCACTGTGTAGAACGGGCTCAGGTAAAGACAACGGATGTAGTCGTATTATCTGGAGCAGGAACACTTGGTCTTGGTATGGTAGGTGCAATTCGTCAAGCAAATCCAAAATGCTTTATTGTACTCGATATGAATGAAACTCGATTAGCAAAGGCAAAAGAATTTGGGGCGGATATTGTTATGAATCCTGCAAAAGAAGATGTGGTGGCGAAGATTAAAGAGTTAACCAATGGATATGGTTGTGATATTTACATAGAGGCCACAGGACATCCATCTAGTGT
>CAJMOB010000046.1:0-21058 GCA_905214925.1 uncultured bacterium
CCGATGACGATATTGCCGCGCTCCGTAAGATTTCCGGTGTCGCGAAAGTGCCACAAGTATGGGATTCACACCACTTGAAGGGCTTGTTATGGGAACAAGAAGTGGTGATATCGATCCAGCTATTATTGAATACATTGCAGAAAAAGAACAGTTAAGTTTATCAGACGTAATGAATGTTTTAAATAAGAAATCAGGAGTTCTTGGATTATCTAAAAAATCAAGCGATTTCCGTGATTTAATCGCTGGCGTAGAAGCTGGAGATGAATTATGTAAAAATACATTAGATGTTTTCTTCTACCGCGTAGCAAAATACATTGGAGCTTATACAGCAGCCATGAATGGTGTTGATGCCATTGCATTTACAGCAGGACTTGGAGAAAATAATGCAAAGGCAAGAGCCGCTATCTGCAGTTATTTAGGATATCTTGGAATTACCATCGATGAAGCAAAAAATGAGTCTGCGGTTGGAGAAGAAGAAGTGATTACAACAACAGATAGTGCAAGAAAAGTATTAGTAGTTCCAACAAATGAAGAGCTTGCAATTGCAAGAGAAACAGTAGCCCTTGTAAAGTAATTTATTTTTTAGTACAATAAAATAAGTAGTACAGAAAAACCGACTGTTACGAAGACAGTCGGTTTTTCTGTTATAAAAAATAACGTTTTCTATTATTTATTACAAAAATTATTATTACAAATGATGCACAGCTAGCAGGTGAGAAAGGAGTTTATATTTATGAGAGAAAGGCTTTCAATGTTATCTTCCGATGGACATACTGTTTTAAAAGGATATTTATGGACACCAGATCACGGGGAAGTAAAAGCGGTTGTTCAATTAGTTCATGGTATGGTAGAGTATATCTATCGATATAATGAGTTTGCCAACTATTTAGTTCAGCAAGGATATGCCGTTGTTGGATATGACCATTTAGGGCATGGAGCTTCGGTAGAGAAAGAAGAACTTTACGGATATTTTGCTGAGCACGATGGACATAATTTATTGGTAAAAGATATAAGAAAGTTATACAATCGTATGAAGCGAAATTATAAAGGAATTCCTTATTTTATATTGGGACATAGTATGGGTTCTTTTCTTTTAAGAAGGTATTTATTACTTTATGGAAAAGACGGACTGACAGGAGCGATTATTATGGGTACGGGAAAACAGTCGTTTCCGGTAGCTTTGCTTGGAGTCGGTCTTACAGAGCTAATAAAGAAAAGAAAAGGCGATAAGTTCCGTAGTTCTTTTATTAATAATATGGCATTTGGTGGTTATAATCGCAAAATGAAAGAAAAAAGAACGGATAAAGATTGGCTATCTAGGGATACGAACCAAGTAGATCTTTATATTTCTCATCCTTGGTGTAATTTTATTTTTACAGTGGGCGCCTATGGAGATTTATTTCGCACATTGTGTTCGGTTGAAAAATGGGGAAATTTAAAAAGAATGCCAAAAGATCTTCCTATTCTATTAATTTCAGGGGAAGCCGATCCCGTTGGTGACTATGGAAAGGGCGTGAAAAGATTATATCAGCAATATGTAAGTCTTGGGTTGGAAGATGTTAGACTGACATTATATAAAGAAGATCGCCATGAAATATTAAATGAATTGGATCGGCAACAAGTATATGAAGATATTCAAAAATGGATGGAAAAAAGAATATAAAATTCACAATTTTTACATACCTATTTGTTATAATAAAGAAAAGAGATATGTAAAAATACTGGAGGAGTACCATGGAAAAATTTAAGATTTTAGTTGTAGATGACGAAAGCAGAATGAGAAAACTTGTAAAAGATTTCCTCGTTCGAAGTGGATTTGTCGTAGTTGAAGCTGGAGATGGAGAAGAAGCGATCGATTTGTTTTTTGATGAGAAACATTCCGATATCAGCTTAATTATTTTAGATGTTATGATGCCAAAAATGAATGGTTGGGAAGTGTGTAAAGAAATTCGCCGTTTTTCTAAAGTTCCTATCATTATGTTGACGGCAAAGAGTGAAGAAAGCGATGAACTTCAAGGCTTTGATTTAGGAGTAGATGAGTATATTTCAAAACCATTTAGTCCAAAGATTCTTGTGGCAAGAGTAGAAGCGATTTTAAGAAGGACAAGCGGATTAAATAAAGCGGATATTATTTCTGCTGGTGGAATTGAATTAGATAATGCAGCACACCAAGTGAGAATTGATGGGGAGTCAATTGAGTTAAGCTTTAAAGAATTTGAACTTTTAAATTACTTTTTATTAAACCAAGGGGTAGCTCTTTCAAGAGAAAACATTTTAAACCATGTATGGAATTATGATTATTTTGGAGATGCGAGAACCATCGATACTCATGTGAAAAAGTTGAGAAGTAAATTAGGAGAAAAGGGAGAATATATCAAAACCATCTGGGGAATGGGATATAAGTTTGAGGTATAAAAAGAATGAAACATTCGATTCGAATTAAATTAACGTTATTGCTAACCTTCCTCACAAGTTCGATTATTTTAGTTTCTTGGATTGTAAATCGTACGGTCGGAGTAGAATATTACATGAGGAGTGAGGAAAAAAGCCTAATAAAAACTTATCATCAATTGGAGCAGCTGTATTTAAATACTTCGAATTATACGATTGATAGCAATGGAACTTTAAAGAATGAAAGAGAACAAGAAATGGATATATTGATGTCCAATACCCATTTTAATGTATTGATTTTAAATGAGAATTTTGAAAGAGAATATCCAAAAGGGGAACGAAGCAATAAGATGGATAAAAGTATGCTTCTTTATTTGAATACTTTGATAAAAGCAAGACCTGGAGATGGAGGAAGCATTGACAAGTTTTTCGAACAAGGATATTTAATTCAAAAAAATACAGTAAAAGATCTGGATGGCGAATATTTAGATTTGTTTGGAAGAATTGTGGATCGACAAAATGAATCCCATTTGTTGATTTTGCGTTCGCCGATTCAAACAGTCCAAGGAGCAGCGGATATTTCCAATCGACTGTTTGCCTATATTGGTATTACTATGAGTGTTATTGGGGCGATTGTGATGTTTTGGGCGAGCAAAAAGTACACGGTTCCTATTCAGGAAATGGCTATGATCGCCAATCGAATGGTTCATTTAGATTTTGATGCAAGAGTGACAAAAATTAATCAAGATGAAATTGGAAATCTTGGACGAAGTATGAATGAGCTATCCGCTAAGCTCGAAGAGACGATTAGCGAACTGAAGACGGCCAATAATGAGCTACAAAAAGATATCGATAAGAAAACACAAATCGACGAAATGAGAAAAGAATTTATTTCCCACGTATCTCATGAACTAAAGACCCCAATTGCCTTAATCCAAGGTTATGCAGAAGGACTAAAAGATAATGTGAATGATGATCCAGAAAGTCGAGAGTTTTATTGCGATGTTATTATGGATGAAGCCCATAAAATGAATGTAATGGTTAAAAAGTTATTGACATTAAATCAAATTGAGTTTGGCAATAATGTAGTTCATATGGAACGATTTGATATTGTAGCACTGATTCGAAATTTAATACAAGCGTCTGATATTTTATATAAAAAAGTGGGAGCTACCGTCCATTTTGAGCAAAAAGAACCTATTTATGTTTGGGCCGATGAATATATGATTGAAGAAGTGATGTCAAATTATTTGAGCAATGCGCTTCATCATTTATCCGAAAAAGGAACAATTACCGTCCGATTTGAAACAAGAGGAAGTGAGGTAAGAGTCTTTGTTGCCAACACGGGAAAACAAATTCCAGAGGAGGAATTGGATAAACTTTGGATTAAGTTTTATAAGGTGGATAAGGCTAGGACAAGAGAATATGGTGGAAGCGGTGTAGGGCTTTCGATTGTAGCAGCTACTATGAATGCTCATGGAAAAAAATATGGCGTCCACAACTTACCAGATGGAGTAGAATTTTATATTGATTTGGACATTAACTTAACAGAAAAAGCCCAAACGGAATCTTTGCCTCAAAAAAATACAATAGAAGATGAATAAAAAACGATGAGAAACTCCCATAGCGTGTTTCTCATCGTTTTGCGTAGAAGGCCTTCTATGGTTCTTTTTAATTAAAAAGAAAAATTTCCTTTTACACTATCATTAAATACATAATATACCATATGTTCTTCTGGCTTTACATAAAGATCAAGAGTTTCGATATCTTTAATTTTATTCCCTAATTGTTTTACCCAAATTTCTTTTGCTGTTGTCACGAAGTCTTTTTGTTCTTTTTGAATTCCTTGATATTCTACATAAATATTTGATTTCATAATAAAGTCCTCCATTCCTTGATTTAAATGATATATCTTTTTAAATATATACCAAAATTCTGCAAAAATCAACAGATTCTATCGGAAAGAATAAGAGAAAAATGAAACTTTCAGAAAAAATATTGCAAAAATAGATATTCTAGTGATAATATGATTAAAGAGAGAAAGGAATAGTAGAAAGGATAATAGTAATATGATATGGAATACAATAAAAGAAGAGATAGAAGCTGCGGATAAGATTGTAGTTGGAATTGGCCCAGAGTTAAGTGCGAAAAGACTTCTTCCGTATGATGCAAAAGAAATTGATGATTTTTATCATTCTATCGGCATGACACAGTATGAAACGGTGAGAAAAGCAAGCGAAGAACAAGAAGAAATGGCATATCTTCGTGATTTATATTATTTTTATTACATAAGAACTCATAAAATTCCAAGTGTTTATGATGAATTAGCGAAATGGCTAGAAGGAAAAGATTATTTTATTATTACAAGTAATGTAGATGATTTTATTTTCTGTTCTTCTTTGGATGAGGCTAGAATTGTATCTCCTTGTGGAACAAGAGGACTCTTTCAGTGTTCTCATCGCTGTAGCGCTTCCCTTTACCCATCCAATGAGCTTATGCTTGCCAAATTAAAGGAATATGAGGAAACGAAAGAGACGAGCCAAATTGCCTGTGGAAAGTGCAAGGAGCCATTAGTGTTTAATATTCGTACAAAAGAAAATCCTTCAAACTATATCGAAGAAGGATACTTATCTCAATGGAGCGTTTATACGAAATGGTTACAAGGAACATTGAATAAAAATTTCATTGCGCTAGAGATAGGGGAAGGGTTCGAACAGCCGACGCTTTTTCATTGGCCTTTTGAACGACTTGTCTATTTTAATCAAAAGGCAAAGCTAATTCGTGTTCATAAAAAGTTGTCACAAGTAGGAGAAGAACTAAAGGAACGAGCGATAGCAGTTCCGATGGATTCCATGGAGTTTTTACAGAAAGGGAAATAATATGGTAGCAATTATTGATTACGATGCAGGAAATTTAAAGAGTGTTCAGAAAGCATTTGAGTTTCTAGGGGCGGATGTGGTAGTTACAAGAAAAAAAGATGAAATTTTAAATAGCGATCACGTCATTTTGCCAGGAGTCGGTGCTTTTAAAGAGGCTATGGAGCGGTTAGAACAATATGATCTTGTGGATACGATAAAAGAAGTTGTAAAAAGAAAAATTCCTCTTCTTGGAATTTGCTTAGGGATGCAATTGTTATTTGAATCTAGTGAGGAATCGGATGGAGTAAAAGGACTTTCCCTATTGGAAGGAAAGATTGTGAAAATCCCAAAAAAAGAAGGAATAAAAATTCCACATATGGGGTGGAATAGTTTGGAATTAAAAGGCAAGGCTACTTTGTTTCAAGGGCTTTCAAAAGAACCTTATGTCTATTTTGTACATTCTTATTATTTAGTTCCTAGTAAGGCAGAAGATGTGGTAGCGGTAACAGAATATGGAACAAGTCTTTCTGTGGCGGTGGAACATGAAAATCTTTTTGGATGCCAATTCCACCCAGAAAAAAGTGGAGAAGTAGGTTTAAAGATTTTAAGAAATTTTTTAAAGGTTTCAAAATAGCGATTGGATGAAGAGGTCTGTTAAAAGAGGAAAAGCAATTGGTAAACAAGCAATAAGAGTTGTGAGAACAGAACAATAGGAGGAACGATATGCACACAAAAAGAATTATTCCTTGTCTCGATGTCAATGGTGGACGAGTTGTAAAAGGGGTCAATTTTGTTCATTTGGTGGATGCAGGTGATCCTGTGGAAGTGGCAAAGGCATATGATAAGGCTGGAGCCGATGAACTGGTATTTTTAGATATTACCGCTTCTTCAGATGCAAGAGAAATTAAATTGGACATGGTAAGAAGAGTAGCAGAAAGTATTTTTATTCCGTTTACTGTTGGAGGAGGAATCCGAACAGTAGAAGACTTTAAGGCGATATTGCGAGAAGGCGCAGACAAAATTTCCATTAATTCTTCGGCTCTTGAACAACCTTCTCTTATCAGTCGAGCAGCGGATAAGTTTGGGAGTCAATGTGTCGTTGTAGCTATCGATGCTAAAAGAAGAGAAGATGGAAGTGGATGGAACGTCTATAAAAATGGTGGACGAGTGGACACGGGACTTGACGCTATAGAATGGGCGATAAAGGCCTGTGAACTAGGTGCAGGAGAAATTCTTTTAACTAGTATGGATTGTGATGGAACAAAGACAGGATATGATATTGAATTAACAAGTCAAATCGCAAAAGAAGTTTCAATTCCTGTGATTGCCTCAGGAGGGGCAGGAACGAAAGAACACTTTTTCGATGCTTTAACAAGAGGAGGAGCGGATGCAGCATTGGCAGCTTCCTTATTTCATTTTAAAGAGTTAGAAATAAAACAATTGAAGCAGTATCTAAAAGAAAAAGGAATTGCCATTCGATTATAAAAAGAAAGAGGTAATAAAAAATGTGGTATCAATAGAAAAATCATATTCTATGATACCACATTTTTAATATTGTTTTATTTTTTATTGCTCTTTTTTCATGTTATCACGAGCAGCAGAGAGCATTAATTTAATACGGTTTAACTGGTTTACTTCAGAAGCTCCTGGATCGTAATCCACAGGAACAATATTAGCTTCTGGATGCTCTGCACGAAGTTGTTTAATAACACCTTTTCCAACTACATGGTTTGGAAGACAACCAAATGGCTGTGTACAAACGATATTTTTTGTACCGCTGTGAATTAATTCGAGCATTTCGCCAGTTAAGAACCAACCTTCTCCTGTTTGATTACCAAGGGAAACGATGCCTTGTGCATACTCAGCAATTGTTTTAATATGTACAGGTGGATCAAAGCGATGACTGCTTTCTAAGCATTTTCTAAGGGTTTTACGGTATTGTTCTAGTACCCAAATACCAGTATTGCTTATAATAGCTCCAGTCAACGGTTTTCCAAGGTTTTTATGTTTGAAATTGCTGTTATAGAAGCTATACATAAAGAAGTCCAATAAATCTGGAACAACAGCTTCTGCACCTTCTTCTTCTAATAAATCTACAAGGTGATTATTGGCAGCAGGAAGGAATTTAACAAGGATTTCTCCAACAATACCAACTCTTGGTTTCTTTTCTTCTGTGATTGGAAGATTATCAAAATCATGAATAATCCCTTTAATATTTCTTTGGAATTCATTGAATCCGCCTTTTTCCAATGATTTTTGACAGATTTTAAGCCATTTTTCATGGAGGGCATTTGCAGAGCCTTTTACCATTTCATATGGACGTGTACGGTAGAGGACACGCATAAATAAGTCACCATAAATCAGAGCTTGAACGGCTTTATGGATCATAGGTAGTGTAAAGTGGAAGCCTGAATTTTTTTCAAGTCCTTGTACACTAATAGAAACAACAGGAATTTGTGGAAGACCCGCTTTTCTAAGGGCACGGCGAATAAATCCAATGTAGTTTGTCGCACGACAACCACCACCAGTTTGGGAGATGACTAAAGCCACTTTATTTACGTCATATTTTCCAGATTTTAATGCTTCCATCAGCTGTCCAACCACAATTAGGGATGGATAGCAAGCATCGTTATTAACGAATTTTAACCCAGTATCCACAGCGGATTTATTTGGATCTGGAAGGATTTCTAAATTAAGTCCACAAGAGCGAAGGGCAGGAAGCAGTAAATCAAAGTGAATTGGAGACATCTGTGGGCAAAGAAGCGTATAGTCTTTTGACATCTCTTTCGTAAATTCCACGCGCTGGAAAGCGGCAGAAGAAACTTTTGGTTCCACATGATGGCTTTTACGGACTTTTACCGCGCTAATTAAAGAACGGATACGAATTTTTGCAGCTCCTAAGTTACTTACCTCATCAATTTTTAATACTGTATAAATACGATTTGACTGGGTTAAAATATCAGAAACTGCATCGGTTGTAACAGCATCAAGTCCACAGCCAAAGGAGTTTAACTGAATCACTTCTAATCGTTTGTTTGTCTTGGCGTAGTTTGCCGCAGCATAGAGACGAGAATGGTACATCCACTGATCGGTTACGATTAATGGTCTTTCCACGGGTGCTAAATGAGAAATGGAATCCTCTGTTAGAACCGCAAGTCCATAAGAAGTAATCAGTTCAGGAATACCGTGGTTGATTTCTGGATCCACATGATAAGGACGTCCACATAAAACAATTCCATGGCGATTATGAGTTTCTAACCATTGAAGTGTTTCTTCTCCTTTGACGCGAATGTCATTGCGAACAGTTGTTGCTTCTTCATAAGCAGCATTTAGGGCTTTCATTACTTCCTGCTTTGTTAAAGAATAGCGCTTAGAAAGGCAGGCATAAAGCTGGTCACCTAACGATTTTTTATTATCAAGAGCAAGGAATGGATTCATGAAATTAACATTGTATGTTTTAATTTCTTCCATATTGTTTTTGATATTTTCTGCATAAGAAGTAACAATTGGGCAGTTATAGTGGTTATTGGCATCTTTAATTTCCTCTTGTTCGTATGGAATACAAGGATAAAAAATATCTTTAATGCCTTGTTTAATGAGCCATACAACGTGTCCATGAGACAGTTTTGCTGGATAACATTCCGATTCACTTGGAATGGATTCAATTCCCATTTCGTAAATCTTATGGCTGGATTCTGGAGATAAAACCACGCGGAATCCTAAACGAGTAAAGAAAGTAAACCATAATGGATAGTTTTCATACATGTTAAGGACACGAGGAATTCCGATTGTGCCACGACTAGCCTTTTCTTCAGAAAGAGGTTCATAGTCAAAAACACGTTTTAACTTATATTCAAATAAGTTTGGAATTTGACCGCTTGTTTTTTCTTTTCCAATACCGCGTTCACAGCGATTACCAGTAATAAATCTACGATTTTGACCAAACTTATTGATTGTAAGTAAACAGTGGTTGGTACATTTTTGGCATCTTGTCATACTTGTATCATAGGTTAGCTGATTGATTTCTTCAATAGAAAGCATAGTAGTTGGCTTTTCTACTCGTTCTTTGGCAATTAAAGCAGCACCAAAGGCACCCATAATACCAGCAATATCAGGGCGAACTGCATTACATTCAGAAATTCTTTCAAAACTTCTAAGAACGGCATCATTATAGAAAGTACCGCCTTGAACGACTATTTTTTCACCAAGATCTTTTGGATCGGTTAATTTAATTACTTTTAGCAATGCATTTTTTATAACAGAATAAGCAAGACCTGCGGAAATGTCCCCAACAGAAGCTCCTTCTTTTTGCGCCTGTTTTACTTTAGAGTTCATAAATACAGTACAGCGAGAACCAAGATCGATTGGATTTTTTGCAAATAAAGCAAGTTTTGCAAAATCTTCAATTCCATAATTTAAAGATTTGGCGAAAGTTTCAATAAAAGAACCACAGCCAGAAGAACACGCTTCATTTAGCATAACATTATCTACGACGCCATCTTTGATTTTAATGCATTTCATATCTTGCCCACCAATGTCTAAAATACAATCGACCTCTGGTTCAAAATAAGAAGCTGCATAATAGTGAGCGATGGTTTCTACTTCACCAAAATCTAATAAAAGGGCAGATTTAATTAAAGCTTCACCATAACCTGTCGAACAGGAAGAGGCAATTTTTGCATCGCTTGGCAGTTGTTCATAAATTTCTTTGATTGCATCAATACTTGTTTGTAATGGATTTCCTTTATTACTGCCATAATAACTATAAAGAAGTTTTCCTTCTTCATCAATTAAAGCAACTTTTGTTGTAGTAGAACCAGCATCGATTCCGAGATAGCAGTTTCCATGGCAGTCTTTAATGTCACCACGAGCGATGGCGAAGCGATTATGTTTATCAAGAAAATTTTGATAGTCTTCTTCGTCACGAAATAGTGGTTCTAATCGATCCACTTCGTGGGCAATTTCAATTGTTTTATCAAATTGATGACAAAATTTATCCAAGGAAAGAACAACAGATTCTTCTGCATTTAAAGCCGCACCCATAGCAGCGAATAAATGAGAATTTTCAGGATCGATTGTTTCTTCTTCTGTTAAATTTAATGTACGGACAAATGCCTGTTTTAATTCTGGAAGGAAGTGAAGAGGACCTCCTAAAAATGCCACATGTCCGCGAATTGGTTTTCCACAGGCAAGCCCACTAATCGTTTGATTGACAACCGCTTGAAAAATAGAAATGGCTAAATTTTCTTTGGAAGCGCCTTCATTGATAAGAGGCTGAACATCTGTTTTTGCAAATACACCACAACGAGCAGCGATTGGATAAATGGTATCGTAGTTTTTGGCATATTCATTGAGTCCTGTAGCATCGGTTTGAAGAAGAGATGCCATCTGATCAATAAAGGAACCAGTACCACCTGCACATACACCATTCATACGCTGTTCAATTCCATTTGTAAAGTAGATAATTTTGGCATCTTCACCACCTAGTTCGATTGCTACATCCGTCTGTGGAGCAACTTTTTTCAAAGCTGAAGAAACACAAACAACTTCTTGGCAAAATGGAACTTGTAAGGAATCCGCCAAAGAAAGACCACCAGAACCTGTAATGACAGGTGAGACTTTAATATCTCCTAGCTTTTTCAGAGCTTCGGTGAGCAAATTGGCTAATGTTTCCTGAATATTCGCAAAATGACGTCTATAATCAGCAAAAAGAACTTGATCTTGAGTTTCATTTAAAATGGCGACTTTAACGGTAGTAGAACCGATATCAACGCCTAAGTAATATTGTTTGTTTGATTCCATAAATCAAATTAGCTCCTTTCTTCTATAGGCTTCTCTATTTTCTCTATTCAAGTAACCTATTTCTACCTATTAAAATAGAGACACATAGAATCGACTTTATTATACAAAAAAATACTTGGATTTACAACTAAATAAAATTGGAACACATCCCCAGTTTTTGAATAGAATAGTAAAAAAACGAGGATTTTATATGAGAGAAGAGAAAGTAGTTCAGTGTAATGGTACAATTTATGTGGTACAAGAAGGTGATACCATGTATAAAATTGCTAAAAAGTTTCGAATAAATCTGGAAACAATTATGCAAAATAATCCTTATTTAAATGTTTTTAATTTAAAAATCGGAGATGAAGTGTGCCTTCCGCTGAAAAAAATTCCTAGTATTGAAAATAGGTATCCATATGTGGTAAAATCACATCAAACTATATGGGATATTTTAAAAGAACATCAAATAAGTTTTGAAGATTTAGCAAATGGGAATACAGTCGTCAAAGAACTTTCCTTGCCAGCGGGGACTGTTTTGATGATTGACAAAAAAAATAAAGTTGCCTATAATTTAGAATAGGAAATAGAGTGGGTATTCGCCCACTATCAAAAAAAAGTACAAGCTAATGAAAAATTAGTGCAGAAAGGAAGTCCGCTCATGATAAGAGTTTTTCGGACGATTGATGAGTCGATTCATCAAGTAAATGAAATATATGATGGCTGTTGGGTGGCGTTGTCTGCACCATCGGCGACAGAACTTTTAGATATTTCAAATCGATTTCACATTGATATTGATCATCTAAGAGCTCCTCTTGACGAAGAGGAACGTTCTCGTATCGAAGTGGAAGAAGAGTACACATTAATTATTGTGGATATTCCTATGATTGAAGAACGAAAAGGAAAGGATTATTTTATTACGATTCCTTGTGGTATTATTTTAACGGAAAATCTCATTTTCACAGTCTGTTTAATAGAGACTCCTGTGTTAGAAGTTTTTATGGATGGACGAGTACGAAATTTTTGGACTTTTAAGAAAACGAGATTTATTTTGCAGATTTTGTATAAAAATGCGAGTATGTATTTGCAATATCTGAGAAATATTGATAAAAAGAGCGATGAAGTAGAAAAGAAGCTTCATATTGCTACAAAAAATAGTGAATTAATTGAACTATTGGAATTACAAAAAAGTTTACTTTATTTTTCCACATCACTTCGTGCCAATGAAGTTGTGTTGGAGAAAATGTTAAAAATTGAACGAATTAAACAATATCCAGAAGACGAAGATCTGCTAGAAGATGTTATTATCGAGAATAAGCAGGCCATTGAAATGTCGCAACTTTATAGTGGGATTTTAAGTGGAACAACGGATGCTTATGCATCTATCATATCCAATAACTTAAATATTGTGATGAAGTTTTTAGCAATTGTAACAATTGTAATGTCCATTCCAAACGTAATCGGTTGTTTTTGGGGAATGAACGTAGGAGGAATTCCATATGCGCATGATCCAACTGGTTTTTGGAAGATAGTTATTTTCAGTTTGGTAATCACGATTATCGGTACGATTTGGTTACAGAGAAAAAATTTATTTAAATAATCCCATCGTTTCGATGAAGGAAGAGAGGATAAGTATCAAATGAATCCAATTCAAAAATTTTTAAATAAGATGGAAAGAAAGTTTGGTCGGTATGCGATTCATAACTTGCCATTTTATATTGTCATGTTATATGCCATTGGATTTGTATTACAACTAGTATCCCCCAATATGGCGGCTATGTGTTATTTAAATCCATATGCAGTGTTGCATGGACAAGTTTGGCGTTTGGTAACATTTTTAATTGTACCACCATCCGATAATTTGATTTTTATATTATTTGTATTGTTATTTTATTATAGTATTTGTCAATCCTTAGAAAGAGTATGGGGATCGTTTCGCTTTAATGTATATTTCTTTACAGGAGTAATAGGAACGATTCTTGGAAGTTTTATTCTCTATGCGATTACAAAAAATCCCTATATTTTTATGGGAACTTATTATTTAAATATGTCATTATTCCTTGCATTTGCTGCAAGTTTTCCAGATATGGTAGTATATTTTATGATGATATTACCAATTAAAGTGAAATGGCTTGGTGTTTTAGATGCCATTTACCTTTTAATCGCCTTTATACAAGGCGATATGGGAACTCGTATTTCAATTGTGGTTGCAATGCTTAATTTCATTTTATTTTTTGCAGGCACAAAAAATTACAAAAAGATTTCTCCAAAAGAAATCAGAAGAAAACAGACATATCGAAGGGAAGTCGATCATGCTTCTATAAAAGCTGGACAACCAAGACATCGCTGTGCAGTTTGTGGAAGAACAGAATTCGACGATCCAAATCTTGAATTTCGGTATTGTTCTAAATGTGATGGCGATTATGAATATTGTCAAGATCATTTATTTACACATACACACATTAAGAAATAACTAAGGAGAGTTCAGACGATGAAGAAAACAAAAATTATTTGTACAATGGGACCAAACACAGATGACCGTGAGTTACTTTTAGAACTTGCGAAAAACGGTATGGATATTGCGAGATTGAACTTCTCACATGGTGATCATGAAGAGCATTTAGGCCGTATGGAAAATATTCGCTGGGTGCGTGAGCAGACAGGACTTCCAATTGCAATGCTTTTAGACACACAAGGACCAGAAATTCGTACAGGTGTATTAAAAGAGGGCAAGGTAACACTTGTAGATGGTCAGAAATTCACATTAACAACAAGGGATATTGAAGGTGATGAAACAATCACATCTGTAAGCTATAAAGGACTTCCAAACGATTTAACAGTAGGAAATCGTGTATTAATTGATGACGGATTAATTGGTTTAAGAGTAGATGAAATTGCAGATACAGAAATTAACTGTACTGTATTAAATGGTGGTCTTTTAGGAAGCAAAAAAGGAGTTAATGTTCCTAACGTAAGCATTAAGCTTCCTGCTATCACAGAAAAAGATAAGAGCGATATCATTTTTGGTGTTCAAAACGATATCGACTTCATTGCAGCTTCTTTCGTAAGAAATGCAGATGCAATTAGAGAAATCCGTGCAATTTTAAAAGAACATGGTGGAGAGCACGTTGCAATCATCGCTAAAATTGAAAATAGCGAAGGTATTGACAACTTCGATGAAATCCTTGATGAAGCCGATGGTATTATGGTAGCCAGAGGAGATTTAGGTGTAGAAGTTGAAACTTGTGAAATTCCTCATATCCAGAAAGATTTAATCAGAAGATGTAATGAGGTTTATAAACCAGTTATTACTGCAACTCAGATGCTTGATTCTATGATTCGTAACCCACGTCCAACAAGAGCAGAAGCAACTGACGTTGCAAATGCAATCTATGATGGAACAGATGCTATTATGTTATCTGGTGAAACAGCAATGGGTAAATATCCAGTAGAAGCAGTAAGAACAATGCGTGAAATCGCAGAAGAAACAGAAAAATATACAGTAAAACATGAAATTGGTGAATACCGTCATAGATACGTAAGAAGAAACATTTCTAGTGCGGTTGCTTACGCTGCTGTAACAACTGCTGCTAACTTAAATGCTTCTGCAATTCTTGCACCAACAATGTCTGGTTTCTCAGCAAGAATCGTATCTAAAAACCGTCCAGAAGCGAGAATCATTGGTTTAACACCATCAGATCAAACTTGCCGTAAAATGCAATTATACTGGGGTGTAACACCAATTAAACAAAAAGAAACATTCTCTGTTGATGAGATGATGGAATCAGCTGTAGAAACAGCAAAAACAACAGAATTCGTTAAAGAAGGAGATACTGTTGTATTAACAGCTGGTGTACCAAGCGGAAAAGCTGGTGTTACAAACATTATGAAAGCTGTTGTTGTTGAATAATTAATAGAAAAGTAGTGAGTCCTATAAGAGCATTGGCGCTCTTATAGGACGCTATTATTATTTATAGTAGAACCTAGGAGTTATGGAATGATTTTATATAAGAACTTATATGTTGGAAATTGTTTACAAAAGAATAAAGATAGAGTCATTCGTAAGATGAAAAAAGGCAAGGTCGTATTACGCTTATTTTGCGTGACCTTGCCTTTAGGTTCTCATGGACTTCTTGAAATTTATCCCTATTATGAGTTACAACAAAATTGGTTAAAAGAGCAAAATCCAACGATAGTGGGGATTGCTAAGAGTAGAGAAGAAGCATTTTTATTAGTGCAAGAGATTGTTGGAGAAGTTTATCAAAAAACAGGTGGATTTGATGTAGATGGTTATTTGAAATTAGAGTAAAAGAAGGGGGCATTATGATTATTCATATTGTGATACTGTTGTTAAAGATCATAGGAATTCTTTTGCTCAGTATGATAGGTCTCATTCTTTTGGTATCGATTATAGTTTTAGCATCACCAATTCGGTATCGATTTCATGCAGAGTATTTGGAGAATGAGCAGCCGCAAGGACTTGTAAAAGTGACATGGCTTGCGCATATTTTATCGATACAAGTAGAGTATAAAGAAAAAGAGTTCGTTTATTTTGCAAAAATATTTGGAATTCAAGTTTTTCCAAAAAAGAATCCAAAAGAAAAAATGAGAAAAAAACAAAAACCTCTTCCAGAGACGATTGGTTATTTGGAGAATCCAGAAGAAGGTGACGAAAAAGTACCAACCAAGAAAAATACGGATAAAAAAGAGGGATTTAAGCAAGAAATAAGGGAAGAAGAAAACTTACAAGAAGAAGATAAAATTGAAAAAAATTCGGAAAAGGAAATCATAGAAGAAAAATTTCCGCCATTATTAATAGAACAAAAAGAGTTAGAGCCAACAATAGAAAAACAAAAAAGGAAAAGAAAACAAAAAATAAAGAAGCCAAGCCTTATTCAGAGAATAAAACAAAAGATAGAAAAGATAAAACAGTTTTTTAAGGCAATTCCAAAAAAAATAAAGACAATCAAAAAGACGTGGAATGCAAAAAAAGAACAGTTAAAACAATATCGAGAATTTTATTTAGAAGAAGAAACACAGTTGGCATTAAAAAAGGTCAAAAAATTAGTGCGAAAGTGCGGTGTCCACACATTACCAAGAAAATTTGAAGGAATGGTTCATTTTGGAACAGATGATCCAGCATTAACAGGACAGATTTTGGGTATTTTATCTATAGGAATGCCAATTTATAAAGAACATTTAAAAATAGTTCCTGCCTTTGATCGAGCGATATTTGAAATTCAAGTGCATGGAAAAGGACGAATACAAATCGGATATTATTTGTATGTTCTGCTTGTTGCGGCGCTTGATAAAAATATAAGAAATGTTATAAAAGTCGCAAAGAAAAAATTAAAATAGGAGGAGTTCACTTATGGCGAATAACAATAATAATGATTTTAGCTCAGCAGTAGGTGCTTTATTTAAAGGAATGGATAGTTTTATTACAACAAAAACAGTTGTTGGAGAGCCACAACAAGTTGGAGATACCATTATTCTTCCGCTTGTGGATGTATCCTTTGGAGTAGGTGCTGGTGCATTTTCCAATGAAGATGGAAAGAAGAATAACGGCGGAGGTGGTTTAGGTGGTAAAATTACACCAAGCGCTGTTTTAGTGATTCAAGACGGACATACGAAATTAGTGAATATCCGTAATCAAGAAACCATTACAAAAGTACTTGATATGGTTCCAGATGTAGTCGATAAGGTAAGTGGGTTTTTCTCTGGAAAAAAAGAAGATGAAATAAGAGAAGAAGATTTATTTAACGATACAGAAACAAAAAAAGAAGAATAAAGAAAAGATAGAAAAAAGCGAGATCAGAAAAAATAGGAAAGGTTTCGCTTTTTTTTGCATATAATAAGGTAAGCAGAAAGGGAAAGAGCAGACCATAATGAAAAGAGTGATCGGATTTGCATTATTTTTTATAGCTTTTGGTATGCTTTTAGCGTGTCTCGTCACGAGTAGCCTAACAAAGTTTCTGTTGACAACTTGTTTTTTTATCGCATCTTATATGTTATTTTTCCGATGTTAACATTTTTATTATAGAAAGCAAAGAGTGCTTTGTACATTCTTTGGGCTGTTAGGTTCCGTTATCCAATAGAAGCATGGTTTGTGTATTGTTTTAGAGTGATTAAAAAAAGCCACCCCAAAAGGGTGGCTTTAACACGTCCGAATCAATTAAGCACGTTCTACTTTGTTAGATCTTAAGCAAGAAGTACATACATACATCTTTTTCGCTGTACCATTAACGATACATTTAACTGATTTAACGTTGGATTTCCACATTTTGTTAGATCTTCTATGAGAGTGGCTCACAGCGTTACCAAAATGAGCGCCTTTTCCACAAATTTCACATTTAGCCATTTGTCCGCACCTCCTTACTTGTACTGAGTCCGTAGACTTACAACATATAAGATTCTAGCAGATTTTGGACTATTATGCAAGTAAAAAAATAAGAAATTTACAAAAGGTTTTAAATTTGGAAAAAAATTGTTTCAATTTATAAGAAAAAAGGGTATAATGTATGTGATAGCGATTCCAATTGGTTTAAATAATGGGATAGGGAATAGAGAAAACCAAGAGGTTAGAGGAATCGTTTAGGATACCTCGGCTACGAAAAATGTAAGCCAAAGAATATTAGAATGGAGGTAAGTAGACGATGAAAGGTCATATGAATACAAAGAATGGTAACATCATTATAGAAAATGAAGTAATCGCTAGGTATGCAGGACTCTCTGCGGTAGAATGTTTTGGCATCGTTGGAATGGCTGCCGTTAGTGTAAAAGACGGACTTGTAAAGTTATTAAAAGGTGATAGTATTACAAAAGGTGTCAATGTAGTAGTGACAGAAAATCGCTTAACCATTGATTTTCATATTATTGTAGCATATGGTGTTAGCATTTCAGCTGTGACAGAAAATCTGATGTCTACAGTTCAGTATAAGGTGGAAGAATTCACAGGCATGGAAGTCGATAAGATCAATATTTTTGTGGAAGGTGTCCGCGTTTTGGACTAATGAAACATCAAGGAGGAAATTACAGTGATAATTAATACATTAGATGCGGGTATGCTAAAAAATATGTTTTTAGGCGGTGCATACCGCATTGAGGCAAAAAAGGAATACATCAATGAATTAAATGTATTCCCTGTGCCAGATGGTGATACAGGTACAAATATGTCTATGACAATTATGGCAGCTGCAAAAGAAGTAAATGCCTTAGAAAATCCTACAATGAAAGAACTTTCAAAAGCAATTTCCAGTGGTTCTTTAAGAGGGGCAAGAGGAAATTCAGGCGTTATTCTTTCACAGTTATTCCGTGGATTTACAAAAGAAATTGTAAAATATGAAACTCTTGACACAAAAGCAGTTGCTTTAGGATTTGAAAGAGCAGTAGAAACAGCTTATAAAGCTGTTATGAAACCAAAGGAAGGTACTATTTTAACTGTTGCAAAGGAAACAGCTGTAAAAGCACAAGAAGCTGCAAGACATATTACAGATTTTGCGGAGTTTGGTGCGGTTGTCTTAGAACACGCAGAGTATACATTAAGTCAGACACCAGAGATGCTTCCTGTTTTAAAAGAAGCAGGTGTTGTGGATTCTGGTGGACAAGGTCTTTTAGAAGTATTAAAAGGCGCTTTTGATGCTATGCTTGGAAAAGAGCCAGATTATGAAATTAAACCAGTAGAGAAGGCCATAAAGCCAGTTGGGTTAGAACAGACAAAGGACATTCCAGCAAATATTACATTTGGTTATTGTACAGAATTTATCGTTATGCTTGAAAAAGAGTTTAACGAAGATACAGAACGCGAATTTAAAGAATATTTAACTTCTATTGGAGATTCTATCGTTGTTGTATCGGATGATGAAATCGTAAAGGTTCATGTGCATACGAATCATCCAGGACTTGCTTTTGAAAAAGGACTTACTTATGGTTCACTGACAAGAATGAAAGTGGATAATATGAGAGAAGAGCATGAGGAAAAACTTATTAAAGATGCTCAAAAGATTGCAGAACAGCAAAAAATGGAAGAAGAAGCTAAGAAAAAAGCAAGTACTCCTCAAAAAGAGATGGGATTTATTGCGGTTTCTATTGGTGATGGAATTAATGATATTTTTAAAGAACTAGGGGTTGACTATATTATTGAAGGTGGTCAGACAATGAATCCTAGTACCGAAGATATGTTAAATGCCATTGATCAAGTAAATGCGAAACATATTTTTATTCTTCCAAATAATAAAAACATTATTCTTGCAGCAGAACAGGCAAGAGAGCTTGTAGAAGATAAAGAGATTATCGTTCTTCCTACAAAGACAATTCCACAAGGAATTTCAGCTGTTATTAGTTATGTGGAAGAAGAATCCGTAGAGTCTAATACAGAAGCTATGAAGGAAAGTATTGAGGCTGTAAAAACAGGACAGATTACGTATGCCGTTCGTGATACAAGTGTGGACGGAAAAGAGATCCATGTAGGCGATATTATGGGAATTGGTGACACGGGAATCAAAGCGGTTGGCAAAGAGATTGATGAAACAGCTTTAGAGCTTTTAGATTCTATTGTAGAGGAAGATTCAGAAATTATTTGTTTATACTATGGAGAAGAAGTAAAGGAAGCAGATGCAGAACGTTTAACTGCTCGTATTCAAGAAAAATATCCAGAGTGTGATGTAGAACTTCAATATGGTGGACAACCAATTTATTATTATGTAATGTCAGTAGAATAAATAGGAAATAATAAAACAAAAAAGACTTTTTAGGCCGGAATGGATTGCTCTAAAAAGTCTTTTTTTGTTTGGGAACGAAAGAAGTTTGTAAAGCTTACTTCTTCACATTGAAGGGTCACAAGAAGAAAGTGTTTAAAAAGATTGGGATAAATAATAAAAGGGGAGCAATATGGATTATTCAATCATATTAAAAAAGTTATGTTCAAAAAATATAGAAGAACAAAAAAAGGTTTATGAAGGGCTTTGTAGTAAATCAAAGTTTGAAGATATTTTGGAAGGAAAGAAAAAAAGCGATGGATTATTAATGAAGTATTTGCTAGAGAGGCTTGGAAAAAGTTCGGAAAAGTTTGAATTAATATTGCAAATAGAAGATTATAAAATGATAGAGCTACAAGAAATGATAAAGAAATCAATAAAAGAAAAGAAATATCGTTTTGTAGAAAAGATTTTACAAAAATATGAGAAAGAAATTAAGAGAGGAAAAATTCTAGAGTTACAAATAATTAGCCAATTAAAAGTGGAATTATTATTTGAAAAAGGGGAATACAAAAAGGCTCTAAAGGAAATAAAAATTGCATTAGATTATACAAAACGAAATGAAGATAGCCTGACAGAAGGAGAAGAACTATGGGAACTTCCGATGACAGCGATGGAAATACGATTACAGCAACAAAAAATAGAAGTATATCATCAATTAGGTGAAATGGATAAAAGTTATGAGATGGCAAAGAAAATGGAACGGTATATAGAAAAATGGGTTACAGATGAAGAATTGTTAGCATCTGCTTATATGCCTATCATACTTTTTTTAGCTAGAACATCATATGAATTTCATGAGTATGAAAGATGTGTGTTTTATTGTAAAAAAGGGATTGCTTGTTTACAAAAGTCAAGATCGGCAATAGGAAGCCCTGAGATCTTTCGTATAAAAGCAAATGCTATGAAAAAAGGAAACATAGGAAGTGAGAAAGAATGGAAAAGAGCTTATTTTGAAGCTTGTAGTATTGAGTCCATTTACAATGATACTTATGATTTAGAAGAAAAAATGAGAGCAGAGTTAGGAGGAAATTTATGGGAGTTTATGTCATTGGAGAAATAATAAGAAATACCAGATTGGCAATGAATATGAGCCAAGAGAAATTAGCTGAAGGGATCTGTATGCCAAATTATTTATCAAGAATTGAATGTGGAAAGCAAGTGCCACAAAAAAAGATTTATGACAGGCTAATGGCAAGATTGGAAAGTAATATGAACCAGATTATGACTTCGTTGCAAGTAGATGAATTTGAACTATTAGAGAAAGAGTGG
>CAJMOB010000047.1:0-20935 GCA_905214925.1 uncultured bacterium
CACGTATCCAGCTTGGAAGGCTGGTGTTCTACCATTGAACTACACCCGCGTATTCAATTTTTCGTATCAGACTCATTTATTATACTTAAAAGTCTTTTATTTGTCAAGAACTTTTTTTATTTTTCTTACTCAGCTCTTTGCTGTTCCTCTTGACGTATTGTAGTATAACACAGTTTTGATCACTTGGCAAGAGTTTTTTTTATTTTTTTTAAAAAAATTAAACTCTATATATTTTTGTGTTTATTTGTAAAATATATCCAAATCTAATCTTAATGTGGATAGTTTTCCAGTACTTATCTCGTTTCTATATTATACTGCTTTTTTATAGGCTAGGAAGCAAAATTTCCTATCGCATAAAAAAGAAAAAATGCCCAGAGCCGGAATCGAACCAGCGACACGAGGATTTTCAGTCCTCTGCTCTACCGACTGAGCTATCTGGGCAAACTGTCTAACTATGCTAGACAGTTATAAATTATATCGTATTTTTATACAAATGTCAAGTTTTTAATAACTTTATTTGAATAATTTTTAAATTCTATGCTTCTTTTTTTCTTTTTATCAGGATAACCATCATTTGAGCTATTATTCTCTTTCTGCCTCTCTCTTTTCGCTTTCTTCCGTTTCTTTTACTTTTTCAATGATAACTTCCATAATTTTAGGCCCTCTCATTTTGCTTACGCGGAATTTTAAACCATAAGCAATAACAATAGCACAAGTACCATTTTTCGGAATCATATTAAGCTGATGATAAATTAATCCAGCAACGGTTTCACACTCCATCTGTTCTGGAATATCCACATCTAATTCTTCTTCTAACTTACTAAGCAATAAACTTCCTGCCACTTTCCAATGATTTTCTGAAACCTTTTCAAGCTCTGGACGCTCTGCTTTATCAAATTCATCATAAATATTACCTACGATCTCTTCTAACAAGTCTTCTAATGTGACAAGCCCTGTTACCTGACCATATTCATCTACTACAAGGGCAATATGCTCTTTTCTATGTTGCATTTCTTGGAAAAGAGTATCGGCCTTTAGAGAATCTGGCACAAAATATGGAGTTTTCAATAATTTCTGCCATGGCTTCTTCTTATCCTCATCTTCACTTTCATTTAATAAGAACGCCTTAGCATTTAAAATACCAACAATATCATCTTCATCTTCTCCATAAACAGGAAGTCTTGAATATCCTGTCTCTGCAAATACATCCCAAATCGTATCAGCATCTTCTTCATCAGAAATCATAGTGATATCCGCTCTTCTTGTCATAATCGTATCGATATTAATATCATCAAAGCGGAATACATTTTGAATCCACTCTTCTTCTGTTTCATCAATCGTTCCTTTTTGACCGCCTAACTCTACCATCATACGAATTTCTTCTTCTGTTACATTTTCTTCTTCTGCTTCTGTATGAAGGCGTAAAATACGAAGAACTGTGTTTGTTGATAAAGATAAAAACCATACGACCGGTCTCATAACAGTAGCAATAACAGAAACAGGGGTACAAGCTATTTTTGCAAAGAGATATGGCTTTTGCATGGCAATTCTTTTAGGCACTAACTCACCTAAAATCAGTGTAAAGTATGCTAAAATAATTGTTACCAATACCATGGAAAGTGTGGATAATAATTTTAGCGGAATCGCATCAAAGCCAAGATCATTGATAACCCAGTCAACAATATAACCTGAGAAGTTCTCAGCAGCAAAAGCACTACCTAAAAATCCTGCTAATGTAATACCGATCTGAATGGTTGATAGGAAAGCGGCTGGTTGTTCCACTAATTTTAGAAGCTTTCCTGCCTTTTTATCTCCCTCTTCTTGCATTTTTCGCAGTTTCCCTGAATTTAATGATAAAAGCGCAATCTCTGTCCCTGCAAAGAACGCATTTAATAAAATCAATATAATCTGTATCAATATTTGTTGCGGAATCGAGTCCATATTTTGTTTTCTCCTTTTTGTTATTTTATTCAAATTATGTTAAGTGTTTTTTGTTCCTAATTTCTTTTTTCTTTTCTAATCATTATAACCAATTTCTTCTTACTTTCATCACCATCGTTTTCTTTGATAGAAACACAAAAAGGCATAATTCACCCTTGCCCATGTAAATGCAAAGGGTAAACCATGCCAATTCTTTTTTATCGTAATTATGAAATTGTTCCCGGCAGTTTCACTGTCAGAATCTTCCATTATTTTGTACTCCTTTAAATCTATTATTGATGTTTATAAATCAAATTATAACAATTTTTATTACTTTGTCAATAGATTCCCTTGTATGGAATACGGTTATCCATGAAAATTTACTTTTCTTCACTTGTGTGCTTGTTTACATTTTTTCCATAGTTTTGGAACTTATGTTTCATTACTTGCATTTCATCGTGATCTAAAATAACTGGATTTCCTATACTTTTTGCAATACAGTATATTTTAGAACAATACTCTACTTCCTCAATGATGTTAAATGCCTTATCTAAATTGCTATCTCCACCTAATATTCCGTGGTTTGCTAGAATAACTGCCTTTCTATCACGCATTGCCTCATACGCATTTTTTGCTAATTGTTCTGTTCCAAAGGTAGCATACTCTGCAACTCTTACATCCTCGCCAGCAACAGCAACCATATAATGAGTTGGTTTTAATGTCTCATGTAAGCAACTTAAAACGGTTCCATAAACGGTATGTGCATGAATAATGGCTTGCATATCATCTCTTTCTTTATAAAAGATACTATGCATGATCCATTCACTAGATGGTTTTTGTCCAGATTTTGCCTCGATGACATTGCCTTCTAAATCGATCACAACTAAGTCATCTTCTGTCATTTCATAAAAATCATATCCTGATGGCGTAATAAGGATTTTTTTCTCCTCAGAATCATAGATACTAATATTTCCACCTGTACCACTTGTTAAATTATAGTCTACAAGTTTTCTTCCATATTTTATTATTTCTTTCTTTTGGGCTTCTGTAAACATTTTACACCTCTATTCTACATCGATCCATTTTGAGTCATTGATTGCGCTTTTATAAACAGCATTGCAAATGCGTACAATATTAGCACCTTCCTCAAATGTTGGATACTTGTTATTTGATACATCTTCACTATAAAAATCAGCAATTAATCTTTGAAGGGAATCATTAAATCCATTGCCAAAACCATCTTTTATCACATTGGTTTGTGAAGAAACTTCGTTATAATATACTTCATTATTATTTTGTGAATTCCATCCAGCTGTCATTCTTGTTCCAGTAATTTCGTATGCAAGGTAATTGGAATATCCTTGGGATATTTCTGATAATACGACAGAACCAATTGCTCCATTGCTCAATTTCACATGTATCAATGCCACATCTTCTGAATCCACATGTACAACGGATTCTTTTTCCTCTGGGAACTCCTCTGTTGCATGCATCATTCCATCCTTTAAAACTCTAGTTGGATTAAAGTTTCCAAATAACGCAGATACTTGAACAATTTTTAACCCTGTTACATATTGAATAATATCAAACCAATGGGTTCCAATCTCTGTTACCGCACGCATTTTTCCTGAAAGTTCTGGTATGTATCTCCAATTATATGGGCTAGGTAATAAATGAAATTGCTGAAGATATCTACCATGAACTAAATGCACAGGGCCAAAGGATTCGCTTTGTACAAGTTCTTTTACTTTGGATGACATATTATGATATCTGACATTTAAATTAATGGCACATTTTAAATTTTTTGATTTTGCCAAATGCTCTAGCTCACTTGCTTCTTCGTCAGAAAAGCATAATGGCTTTTCACAGATTACATTTTTACCTGCTTCTAATAATCTTTTTACTATTTCATAATGGGTATCCGGTGGTGTACATATATGGACGCTTGTAACAGCTTCTTCAAACAAAATGTCCTCTGTTGTTCCATAATGTTCTACTCCCCACTTTTTGGCAAATTCCTTTGCCGCTTTTTCTGAGCGATCCACGATCGCATAAACTTTGATTCCACAATTTCTCAATGCCTCTGCATGAGAATGAGAGATAAATCCTGCACCCAAGATTCCTACTATTTCCATAAAGCGCCTCCAATCTATCCGATATTATTTTTTATTGTATACGATGAGAAGTTGGCTTTGCAAGCCTCTCACGTTGGTGACAGTCGCCATATGGGAGCATAAATCCTCCCATATGGCTCGTTGTCTTTTCGTAAACGAGAGCAAATGCTAGGATTTTAAAAAACAAAAATCCTAGCACCAATCTTTATCATTATAACATATCCAATCCCCTAGAATAAATAGGAATTGTATTTTATACCATATTATAATATTTTATTTGTTTTCAAATAATTGTTTTAATCCATCTTTAAATGGAGCTCTTACAATACCTTTTTCTGTTACAATGGCTGTAATCAGTTCAGATGGTGTAACATCAAAAGCAGGATTGTATGTTTTCACTCCCTTTGGAGCTACATAATCACCATTGATAATGGTAATTTCTTCACCATTTCTTTCTTCAATTGGAATATCCGCTCCAGTTGCAATTGCCATATCAATTGTTGGTGTTGGAGCTGCAATATAAACAGGAATATTAAAATAGTTTGCTAAAATTGCAACGCCTAATGTTCCAATCTTATTTGCAGTATCTCCATTGCTAGCAATGCGATCGCATCCTACAATAACAGCATTAATTTTTCCTTCTTTCATGACTTCTGCTGCCATATTATCCGTAATTAAAGTAACATCAACACCTGCATTAAATAATTCAAATGCAGTTAATCTTGCACCTTGCTGTCTAGGTCTTGTCTCATCGGCATAGACTTTTAATGTCATTCCTTTTTCTTTTGCAAGATAAAATGGGGATAATGCTGTTCCATATTCTGATGTAGCTAATGCTCCTGCATTACAATGAGTAAGAACGGTATCGTTATCTTTTAATAAAGATAATAAATTTTCTCCGATTGCTTTATTAATGGCAATATCAGAATTATGGATGTCAATGGCTGCTTCTTCTAATTGTTTTTTCAATTCTTCTACAGAATCGCCAGTATAATTTGCCACAACCTTTTCCATTTCATGAATTGCCCAGCTTAAGTTTACAGCAGTAGGACGAGCAGTTTCTAAATACTCACATTGTTTTAATAACTCTGTTTTAAATTCTTCTACTGTATCAATTGCAATATTATTAGCAGCAATGGCAACTCCATAGGCAGCTGTTACTCCAATCGCTGGTGCTCCTCTTACGATCATATCTTTGATGCTGTCAAAAACACCTTGTAATGTGTTTAAAGTTACAAATTCCACTTCAGTAGGAAGTTTTGTCTGATCAATCAAAATTAATTCTTTATTTTTCCATTCTAATGTTTTGCAATTCATTGTATAACTCCTTCTTACTTATAAACTAATTCACCTGTTACTTTTTCAATATCTTTTGCGTGCTCAGGGAACTTCTTGATCATCTCTTCTCTTGAACCGAAAATAAAATCATTATCCATATAAGAAGGTGACATAGTTGTTCCCATTAAAGTAAATCCCATTTTCCCACCAGGAATGATTCTAGCACCTTGCCAAACATTTTTCTTTACTAAAACTTGTGGAGTTTCTCCGTTTAATAAATCCATACCTAATTTATGAATTGATTTTTCTCCTGTTGCATCATCGATCTGAATAATTTCTACTGGATCTCCATAATAAAAATGCCACATTTCATCTGCGGATAATTTATGTAAATGTGAAAAAGAGTTTTCTGTTAAGAAATAATAAATTGCGGATCCAACTTTACGATTTTCATAAGTTTCTTCGCTCTGATAAGTTTCAGCAACTAATCCCCCTTCTTCGCTAAGTGGAACTAAGTTTAATGTTTTAATAATATCTTCCATTGTTAACTGTGTCATTTACTTTTCCTCCTTTTTATATGAAACTAAATAAATTACAATACCAATTAATGTCATCAACGCTAAAAATAAGAAAATATTTGTATATGGTGTCATTTCTTTTTTATCTAATGAAATAATCGTTGTTTGTATAAATTTTGAATTCAATAAAAATGCTGTTATTGAAATTCCTAATGCATTTGCAACTCGAACGATAAAGTTAAAAATTCCAATTCCTGTTCCCACTTCTTCTTCATGTAAAGTGGTAATCGCTCTTGTCAATAATGGTGCAAATGATAAAGCATATCCACCTGTAATAATTGTCAATACAATAATAACATAATTAACTCCAATATAGGATAGACAACCTCCTAATACAAATCCTACAATAATAAGAATTGCCCCTAATGTCAATGTTGGTTTCATTCCAATTTTATTAATAACAGAACCTGAGAATATCGCAATAATACCAGATACTGTATATGGCACAATATAAATAAGAGATACTTTTTCTAATGAATAATTAAATAGTGCTTGTAATAAAAATGGTGTAATAAATACCAATGCTACTTGAGATAAATAATAGAAAAATGTTGCACATAGTGTAATTACATAATCTTTATTGCCAAAAAATGTACTTGATACAATTGGATGTTTTGCTTTCTTTATATAAAGGCTAAAAATAACGATAAGAACAATTGTTGTAACCAATAATATAATACTTGGATTTGATATTAAAAAGTTTACATTGATAGAAAAGATCGCTAATATCAAAAATCCAATATAATCCACATTGCTTTTTTGTTTTGGATTATCCGGTAAACATTTCAAAATAACTGGAAATGCTAATAACGCAATAAATGGAATATAAAAAATACATTGCCATCCTAAGAAAGTGGACATGAAACCACCTGTTAATGTTCCAATTACTGTTGAAAGTGTAAAGCTGGCTGTGGAAAGCCCCATCCATATTACTTGTTCACTTGCTGGTAAGTATCTAGCAATTAACACTAAG
The DNA here is from genome assembly GCA_905214925.1 of uncultured bacterium. Classification (GTDB taxonomy): domain Bacteria; phylum Bacillota; class Clostridia; order Lachnospirales; family Lachnospiraceae; genus Scybalomonas. Next base: position 6,864 of record CAJMOB010000047.1, read on the forward strand.
TATAAAGCGGATGTAGAAATACCACCAACTGCTTGAATAAAACGTGCGATTACCACCACGTAATAAGAACTTTGGAATAATAATCCAATTACAGATGGTACGCAAAATAATATAAGTCCTAATATCAATAATCTCTTTTCACTAAAGAAATCAGTAAAACTTGAAAATGCGAAAAATCCAATGGCAATACCAATTCCGCCTAAGGATGCAACCCAACTTGCTACATCTGTGGAAATGCTGAATTTTTCAACTAAAATTGGCGTGATTAATGTAAATGCGTTATCGATTAATTGCGTTAAAATTGTTAATAACAGAACAACTAAAATAGCTATTCTAACTCTCTTTAATTCTTTGCCTTGTAAAACTGCTTCCATTTTCCCGTCTCTCCTACAACTGCATAAATAATCCTTCTATAACTTTTGAAAACTTATCCTGTGCTAAACCAGTGACTCTTTCTAGTTCTTCATCACTCACATTAGACCCTAAAATTCCTGTAGCATAATTAGAAACACAAGAAATAGCTAATGTTTGTAACCCACAATAAGCGCTCATAATAACTTCTGGAACGGTAGACATTCCAACAATGTCACCACCTAGCATACGAAACGCTTTAATTTCAGCAGCCGTTTCAAAACTTGGTCCTGTTGTAAACACATAGTTTCCTTTATGTAAGAAATCTCCATTTTGTCCTAAGACTTTTTGAATCAGATCTTTTGAATATGCATTTGACATATCCACAAATCTTGGTCCAAAGGATTCATCATTCTTTCCTCGTAAAGGATTTAATCCTGATAAATTAATATGATCTTCAATCACAACTAAATCCCCTGGTTTGATCTCCTCTTTCATAGAACCTGAAGCATTTGTTAAGATAATTGTTTCAATCCCCAACAATTTTAAAACTTTTATATACTCTGTGATTTCTTGAATTTCATATCCTTCATAATAGTGAAATCTTCCATTCATACAAATAATCGGTTTTCCAAAGAGTTTTCCGATTACCATTTCCCCCTTATGAGTCGGTGCGGTTGACTGTAAAAAACCTGGAATTTCTGAATAAGATATGGTTTTCGTTTCTTCCATTTTTTTTACGATACCAGAAAGTCCGCTACCAACAACAAGTGCAATCTTAGTTTCTGGTAATACTTTTTCTTTCAGAAATTCTACGCTACAAATAACATCCATTTTTCCTCCTTATATGAGAAACAATCTTTCCTAAAAAAGTTTGTTTTCATATTTTCCTTTCTAATGTTCTGTTAAAATAATTGTGTTTAGACAAATTAACAATTATTTTATTGATGAAATTACCTTTCTAATCAGCATAATTCCTATATTGTAAACGTCTACGATCCACATTGTACAACATTTTTCCATAAAAATCAACAATAATTTATTGTTTTTTGTTGTTTTATGTGAATTTTAGTTTTGATATGTTGGATTTTTGATGATTTTTATTGTATTTATGTTGGATTTATGTGGGTTTCTATTCTATAAATATCTTTACATTTTTTTCCCATATGATATAATTTTTTATAAACTTTATGTTGAATTATATAAGGAGAAAAACTCTATGCTTGCAGAAGAAAGAAAAGAAATAATATTAAAGCAACTTTATGAAGAAGGTAAAGTTTTAGTCCAAGACTTAAGTGCCTCAATTAACGTTTCTACGGAAACGATTCGAAGAGATCTAAAAGAACTGGAAAATGAAAGTCTTTTAAAAAGGGTACATGGCGGAGCTGTTTTAACGAAAAAAATTAATGGTGAATTATCGGTTAATATTAGAAAAAATATCTTTCTTGACTCAAAAAAAATAATTGCTTCTAAGGCAATAAAATATATCGTAGATGGTTCTACTATTTTTTTAGATAGTAGTACGACTTCCATTGAAATTGCAGAAGAACTATTTCGATATAATCACCTAAAAGTAATTACAAACTCTCTTCTCATCGCAGAAATTTTATCTAAAAATATAAATATTCACCTTATATTAATAGGCGGTAACTTTAATGCCAAAAATTTCTCATTTATTGGATATGCTGCTCAAGAACACTTAAATCGCTATTTAGCTGATATTTGTTTTATTTCCTCTACTGGTGTCAATGAAATGGGATTACTAGTGGATTCTAGTGAAGATGAAGCTATTATTCGAAGACTTATGATTGAACACAGTGAGAATAAATATTATGTATTAGATGACACAAAATTCTATCGTTCTTCTACTTATGTTATTGGAAACTTAAATCAATTTACCGGAATACTAAGCAATAAGAAACTCCCAAAAGAACTCACCAATTCAATTAAACCAGATTCCTCTATTATTTTAGATGATAATTAAATGGGATATGTTTACTCTAAGAATAAAGGAGGTATCAGATAGCATGATCCCTCCTAATAAGATACGGTTGTTGAAAAGATATTCGAAAATGCAATTTCCTAGTATACAAAAATGGAGTGAAAAATAATTTCTTATTTTTCACTCCATTTTATTTTGTCTCATTTATCAATGCCGGCGACCGGAATCGAACCGGTACGGGAGATTAGTCCCGCAGGATTTTAAGTCCTGTGCGTCTGCCAGTTCCGCCACGCCGGCATAATGGATGGAGAAGGATTCGAACCTTCGAAGTCGTCGACAACAGATTTACAGTCTGCCCCCTTTGGCCGCTCGGGAATCCATCCATTTCATATCTGACAGTTTTTTATTATACTAGAAGTCTTATAAGATTGCAAGTCTTTTTTTCTAATATCAATACTTTTTTTCATACTGCCCTTTTTCTTACGGCCACCTATCCAATGGATTTTCCCCTTTTATCTTTATTCCATATTAAAGACTTTAATATGATGCTTTACATTTTCATATGTTCCTTGCACCATTGTCTCACTTAAATCAAAGTAATTATGATTATTCTCTTCGTTCATATACTGTTCCACATATTTTACAAGGCTCTGGAAACTGGATGTAGCAATATTGACTTTTCGAATTCCAAGAGAAATCGCCTTTTGGAAATCTTCATCAGAAATTCCACTTCCTCCATGTAAAACGAGAGGAACTTTCACTTTTTTATGAATCTCCTCTAATACATCAAATGCTAACTGTGGCATAACTGGATAGTTTCCATGGGCATTTCCAATGGCAACTGCCAATGCATCAATCCCTGTTTTTTCTACATAAATGGCTGCTTCTTCTGGATCGGTACAACGAATTCCATGATCTTCTCTACCATCTTCACTTCCCCCAACGAGACCTAATTCCGCTTCTACCGTTGCACCATATTTCTTTGCTAACCCTATAACCTCTTTTACTTTTTCCACATTTTCATCAAAAGGGCAAGTAGATGCATCAAGCATTACAGATGTAAACCCAAGCTCTAATGCTTTTTTGACGGTATCAAAAGTAAGACCATGATCTAAATGTACGGCAATATCAACTTTTGCTTCTTTTGCCGCTTGAATCATCGCACCTCCTATGATATGCAATGGTGAATACGGCAATCGCACCTCTGCAATTTGAAGAATAATCGGCGTATTTAGTTCTTCTGCTGCGCGAATCGCTCCTCTTACCATTTCCATATTTCCTACACTAAATGCGCCACAAGCACGATTTCCCTTGCTCGCTTCTTCCAGCAATTGTTTCATTTTTACTAATGGCATATTAACCCCTCCAAATCGAAAACTATTTTCTTATTTTGTTAAGGCGTACATAATGGATAGTGTTATTATCTATTATGTACGCCTATTTTAATAAAAGAAAAACGATAAAAACCAAATATGGTGTTAACTAAAATTTATTTGTTCTATATTGAGCTGTCACTACTTTTTTATGTGTATAGAATTCAACAGAATCATTTCCGTTACAATGTAATGTTCCATAGAAAGAATCTTTCCAGCCAGAGAATGGGAACCAAGCGATTGGTGCTGGCACTCCTAAGTTAATACCCAACATACCTGCATCAATATTCTCTCTAAAATAGCGAATCGCATTGCAGTTTGTTGTAAATAAACAAGATCCGTTAGCAAATCTGGAACGGTTTGCAAGTTCTACCGCTTCTTTTAAGCCAGATACTCTTACGATAGAAACAACAGGTGCAAAGATTTCATCTTTCCAGATTGTCATATCAGAAGTGACATTATCAAAAATTGTTGGCCCTACAAAATATCCTTTTTCAGGCAATCCTTCTCTTCCATCGCGAACAAGAGTTGCCCCTTCTTCGATTCCTTTTTCGATATAGCCAAAAATTCTCTTTCTCGCTGCATCATCGATAACTGGTCCTAAGAATACATCTTCTTCTAATGGATTTCCGATTGTAATCTCATCGGCTGCTTTTTTTAATCGTTTTAAGAATTCGTCTGCAATTCCATCTTCTACTGCAATAACAGAGGCTGCCATACATCTCTCCCCTGCTGAGCCAAATGCTCCACCAATAATTTTAGGCATCGCATCATCTAAGTCTGCATCGTTTAATACAATAAGATGATTTTTTGCTCCTGTCAGTGTCTGTACTCGTTTCATTCTCGCAGAAGCGCTTTGATAAATATAACGTCCAACTGGTTCACTTCCTACAAAGGAAATTCCTGCGATATGTTCGCTTTCGATCATGCCATTTACCACATCTTTTGCGCCGAATACAACGTTAAATACACCTTTTGGGAATCCAGCTAATTCTACTAATTCTACGATTTTTTCTGTTAATAATGGTGTTTTTTCTGATGGTTTTAATACAACAGTGTTTCCACAAGCTAAAGCCATAGGGAACATCCAAAACGGAACCATCATTGGGAAATTAAATGGTGTAATACATCCGATAACACCGATTGGATAGCGATAGTTTACAACTTCTACGTCTGTTGCTACCGTTGCTAAAGAATCTCCCATATAAGAAGCAACAACTCCTGCTGCACTTTCTACGTTTTCGATTCCTCTTCCTACTTCCCCCATAGCCTCTGCTAAATTTTTACCATGTTCTAATGTAATCAATCTTGCTAATTCTTCTTTATGTTCCATTAAAATATTTTGTAGCTTAAATAGCATCTTTGTTCTCTTTAAAATAGATGTTTTCTTCCATGTTTGGAATGTTTCTTTTGCTACCTTAGCAGCTTCTTCTAATTCTTCTTTTGTTGATAATGGAACGATAGCAATGACTTCTTCTGTAGAAGGATTTGTCACCTCTAATTTTTCTTTGCTTTTGCTTTCCACCCATTCTCCATTAATATAGTTTCTTAATTGTCTCATACTTTTATGCTATCAAAATTTAGGACTTCCCCAAACTTTGGTATACTCCTTTCTAAATAAACCTTTTGCCTACAATCTGCTCTTTTTCTATTACTGCTAATTTCAGTAAAATGATTATTTCATTCTATTTCAAAAAAGTTTCCATACGCCTTTTCTTGTTATAGAATTTCTGAAATATCTACTGGTCGATGTTCTTCTTGTGATTTTTTTGCTGCTAAAGCCATAACAACTGGTTTTAGTCCGTCGACCACATTCACTGGCGTGTCTTCATTCGTTGCAATCGAATGAATAAAACTTCTAATTTCTTTTTCATAAGATTCCATATACCGCTCTAAAAAGAAAAACTGTGGTTTTTCTGCTGATACCCCTTGTGCATTGCTTATGACTGCTGAAGAATCCGTATCATTTGAAATACTTACCATTCCTTCTGAACCAAATACTTCGACTCTTTGATCGTATCCATATGCGGATCTTCTACAGTTATCAATTACCACTAATGTATCATCTTCCATTTTCAAAGTGAGAACCGCTGTATCCACATCTCCGGCTTTTCCGATTAATGGATCCACTCGATTGGCACTCTGTACATAAATTTCTTTTGCATCGCAACCAGTTAAAAAGCGTGCCATATCAAAATCATGAATTGTCATATCTAAATACATTCCTCCAGAAACTTTGATATAATCAATGCTTGGAGGTTCTGGATCTCTTGAAGTGATTTTAATAATTTCTGGCTTTCCAATTTTGCCTTTCACAACTGCCTCTTTTACCGCCTCAAAATTGTGATCAAACCTTCTGTTAAATCCCACTTGATATTTTAGATTCGTATTCTCTAACGCCTTTATCACTTCTTGAATTTTCTCGATATCATGATCAATTGGTTTTTCACAAAAAACGTGTTTTCCTGCTCCAATTGCCTCTAATGAAATGGACGTATGAGTATCCGTAGAGGAACAGATAATCACTGCATCGATTCCCTTGTCTTCTAGCACTTCTTTATAATCTTTTGTTGTATACTCTACTCCCATATCTTTTGCCCATTTTGCGGTTTCCTCATCTAAATAGGGATCTGCTACTGCTCTTATGGTAGCTTCTTTTATTCTTGTGCTAATACTTGTGATATGTACTTTTCCGATTCTTCCAGCTCCTATAATACCTACTTTTACCATACGCCCACTCCTTCTTATAATCCTGTTTTTTCGTTAATAAATGTTCTTGCTTTTATTGCATATTCTAATGGATTTGCCTTAGCTGGATCTTGCTCTGCTTCTACCAACATATAGCCTTCATATCCATTTTCTTCTAATACTTTAAAAATTGGATCAAAGTTGATAACGCCATCTCCTGGAACGGTAAATGCCCCTAAGCGAACTCCGTCTAAGAAGCTCAATTTTTCTTCACGAACTTGATTCACTACTTCTTGGCGAATATCTTTTAAATGAACATGTTTAATTCTTGTGATATATTTTTTTACCATTTCTAATGGATCCACTCCACAATAAGCGAAATGTCCCGTATCGAATAATAAGTTCACATACTCTTTGTCTGTGTTATCCATCATGCGTTCTACTTCATCTGCATTTTGTACAACAGTTCCCATATGATGGTGAAATGTCAATGTGATTCCATACTCTTCTTTTGCGATTTTTCCAAGCTTATTAAGACCTATGCATAATGTTTCCCATTCTTCGTCATTCATCACATATTTTTCCCCAAAGATAGGCGCATCTTGTATTCCTTGGATACTATGGCTTTGTTCAGAAACTCCGATAATCTTAGAACCCATCTCTTTTAGAAAAGCAAGTTGTTCCCGAAATGCCTTTTCCACTTCTTCAAAAGGTTGTGTAATTAAAAAGGAGGAAAACCATTGGTTACAAATACAAAGTCCTCGAAGCTCTAACGCTTTTTTCAACACTTTTGTATCCCTTGGATATTTATTTCCTACTTCCGAACCAGTGAATCCAGCTAATGCCATTTCGCTGACACATTGTTCAAATGTATTTTCTTTTCCTAAATCTGGTAAATCATCATTTGTCCATGCAATTGGTGCAATCCCTAATTTTACTTTATTTTTATCTAACATAATACCTATCTCCTTTTTATTTTTTACTTTACACCCCTTTTATTTAATACTCGATTTTTACAATTCCGCCTTCTTTCCATGCTTTTGTTGTTGCAAAACCAATCTGTGTAGATTTTGTTCCATCATAAACAGTTACTTCTGGTTTTCTTCCAGATGCTACACAATCGACAAACTCTTGCATTTCTAATAAATAAGATTCTGCAAATCTTTCTGGAAATCCGCTTACACATTCTACAACTGCTCCGTTTTTATCATAGATCATGCATAAGTTCTTTTCTGGAACTGGGCTGATTCTCAAAGAACCTTCGGTACCAATCACTTCTGTTTCTACATGATATCCATGAGCTGCTGTACGTCCTACATGAACAAATCCCAATGCTCCATTTTCACAACGATACATTGCTACACCTGTTTCATCATCCCCTGCTTCTTTAAATTCTGGATGTTTGAAAGTAGCTCCAGCAGCATAAACTTCTACCGGATCAGAATTTAAGAACCATCTCATTAAATCGATATCATGAATTGCCATATCGATGAAAATTCCACCGCTTGTAGCTGCGAATTTAATGGCACCTTCTACTAATGCTTCTGGATCGATTCCAGTTGCTTTTACCATGTAAGGAGTTCCGATAGCACCTTCTTCGATTTTCTTCTTTGCATAAGCATAAGATGGGTCGAAACGGCGCATAAATCCTAAGAAGAAAGCTAATTCTGGATGGCGTTCTACCGCTGCTTCTGCCATTTTACACTCTTCTACTGTTACTCCTAATGGTTTATCTGAGAATACGTGTTTTCCAGCATCAAGTGCTTCTGCGATCTGCCAGCAGTGCTCTCCACTTGTTGTAACAATTGCTACAGCATCAAGATCTTCTTGTTTTAACATTTCTCTATAATCGGAGTATACATTTTGCACACCAAGTGTTTCCTTTGCATACTCTAATTCTGCTGGCACGATAGAACAAGCTGCTACTAATTCTGCATTTGGGATTTTAAATGCGATATTATTTGCATGAACTTTTCCTAATCTTCCTAACCCTGCGATACCAATTCTTACTTTTTTCATTTTCATTTCCTCACTTTCTGTTTGTACCGATTTATTGATTTTGTCTAAACTCTACATACTTCCATATTAACTCCGCTATTTTTTCAGGAGACAATTGACTCGCATTGATCATGAGATCGTAATTATTTGGATCTCCCCATTTTTGTCCCGTATAATAGTTGTAATACCGTTCTCTCATCTTATCTTCTTTTTCCAATTCTTTTAATGACAGATTGTCATAAAATTCTTTTGCTCTTTGTTCTCGAAACTCATCTTCCGCATAGACGAAAAAGCGATAACATTCTGGAAAATCTTTTAAAATGGCATCTGCACATCGTCCTACAAAAACAGCGCTCTCTTTTTTTGCGATTTCACGAATTACTTTCGCCTGTTCTTTATACATCTCGTTATAAGATGGAATCGTATCAAGCCCTAGAGAACCGATACTTTCAAAAATGGATCCAATATTCTCTTTTGGTTTTTTATAGGATATTTCTAAGATTGTTTCAATATCCAAATCCGATTTTCCCAATTTATCTGCTGCTAAATAAAGAATTTGTCGATCATAACATCGTACCTTCATTTTTCTTGCTAAATGTTCTGCTGCTTCTTTTCCAGCACTTCCATACTGACGGCTAATCGTAATTAATGTGTGTTCTCTCATTTTTATAATTCACCTCTTGATTCACGCTCAATTAACTCTTTCATAATATTTGGATACATTTTATCTAAACGATATCGGAATAAAGTAATAATTACGACAGCTGCAATAATAATTGGGGCTATTTTATAAAGTGTCACAATCATATGTAATGTTGCCGTTGGCTGTGTTGTCACTCCCACTGCGGAACTTATGTAACCTGATTTATCAAGAAGTCCTGTAATAATGGCTGAAGCAAATCCTGCTCCGACTTTTGTTCCAATAGAACCACCTGCAAAAATTAAACTCTCTTGTCTAACGTGTGTTTTCCATTGTCCAAACTCTACAACATCACCAACCATACTGAATACAACCGCATTGAGTGGTGCTAATCCGATAGAACGCATGACACAGCTCATAACCATAAAAGAGAAACTGTAAGGATTCAACCAAAATAGTATTTGTCCGAATAAGGCGATAAATCCTCCAACATAGGCGATATTTCTCTTTCCAAACTTTTGAACTAATGGTGTGCAAATGAAAATTCCTGCTACCAACGTCAAAGTCTCGATTAAGAAAAGTGTGCTGTACATCCATGTATCATTGTTAAAAATGTATTTACAATAGTATGGAAGGATTGTTCCTGTTATCGTAAAGGATACGCTTTGTGCTGTCCATAAAATCATAACTGCCCAGAAATATTGATTCTTAAATAACACTTGAAACAACTTTTTAACTGGAACTTTTTCTTCTCTTTGTTTTGACCCAACTTTTACCGTTTCTTCACATTTTGCAAAACAGAATAACAGTAAGATAAGTGCAAGAATTGCCCACATAGACATGACTTTAATCCATGCCATCTGATTGTCACCTGCTAACTTAACAAGTGGTAATGTAAATGTTGCAGCTATAATTTTTCCAATTGGAGATAACCCCATTCTCATAATGCTCAAAATATCTCTCTCGGAAGAAAGTCTTGTCATCATGGCAGAAAGACTTCCATAAGGCAAGTTGATCGCCGTATAACAAATGGTCGTACAGAAATTATAAACAACGAATAAATAAAGGAATTGTAACATCGGTGTCGTATGTGGCACTGTAAATAACAGAACTGCCGAAATTGCAAACGGTACGCTCATCCAGAGCAACCACGGTCTTGATTTCCCCCATTTTGAGTTCGTTCGTTCTACGATGACTCCCATGATGAGATCCGATACTCCATCAAAACACCTTGATATGAGCATAACCAATCCGACTGTCGCTGGTGCAATTCCTACATAGTCGGTATAAAATAAAGTTAATAACGTTCCGACCATTCCAAATACAATATTGCAACCTACATCCCCGCTTGCATAGGAAAGTCGAATAGTCCATGAAAGTCGATCTTTTTTCACAGCTCCTTGTGATACTTGCATTGTTTCTTGCGCTGTTTGCATTTTCTTTCCCGCCCTTCAACATTTTTTATATTTTTAATTTTTGCTACCCATAATTTTTATTCATCGTGTAACCATACATATCTCTCGTCTTCACACCGATCGGTCTGCAACCAAGGATTCCCTTCTAAATGACGAATCATCCAGCAAGTATACATCTGAAACCCTGGCGCAACTGCCTGTGGGTGAAGTTCTCCACCAGGAATTGCGGAAAAACTTCCATCAACACTTTTAAATACGCTATCTCCTACAAAACTCGCTCCAAACCCCTCTGGGCGATCAAATTTAAAATAATAAGTTTCTGGCTGTGGATGTCTATGCGGAAGATATCCTGACCAATTCCCCCTATCGTTTAACACTTCTCCTAACACCATGTTGGAATCAGGTGCAATGCTGTGGTCAAAAATGGTATTGACTCTTCTCTTTGCTACATTTCCAAATTTGCCAACACAGACATAGTTCCATGGTGCGTCTTCTGGACGGTAGCACTTGCTCTCAAACTCTTTTTTATTTTTTGTGCATTGAACTAAAATCTCTGCATCTTTTTTTGCTACCACTTTCACCGCCTTGTTGTGACAAACATGCACACACCAAGGACCTTCCACAAATACATTTTCTCGGCTGGCAACTTGCTCTTTTCCTTCAAAAGAATAGATGACTTCTCCTTCTAATAAAAGAACCGCCATTTCCTCTTCTTCCTTAAAAAACTCTCTTACCTCTCCTTCTTTCATTCGGTAGACACGAATATCCATCATCATCTCTTGATATTCGTTATCATAGGTTGTTAAAATCTTTTCTCCACTAGTATCAAATTGTGGATAGCCAAATTTTTTCCCCATTCTATAACCTCCTCTCTTAATAAGACCTAGATTCTTTACGTCCAAGTAACACGAATTCAGACGCCTTTTGCACATTTTCATTATTGGATGTTGTTGCAATTCCAACGTTCCACCATGATTCATATCCATCTGTCATCGTTTTTGGAAGCACTTTCAAATCAAAGAGACAAGCCTTCGTTTGTTTCTTGGCATCTTCTAACGCTTCTTTTAACTCAACAATTGTTTTACATGTATACGTCTTTAATCCGTATCCTTCTCCTACTTTTGCATAATCCACAAAGATCAAATCCCCTGTTGGCTTTTTGCCATCGGTATATCTAAATTCTGTTGCAATACTTCCAATTCCATGGTTCATTTCCAAGTTGTTGATACAGCCAAAACCGCAGTTATCAAAGACCAATATATTCACTTTTTGCTTCTCTTGTACAATTGTCATAATTTCGCTGTGAAGCATTTGGAAACTAGAATCTCCTACGACACAATATACTTCATGCTCTGGTTCTGCTAATTTTACCCCCAATGTTGCTGCAACTTCATATCCCATACAAGAATATCCGTATTCTGCATGGTAACCTCCTCGTTTATCCGTTCGCCACATGCGTTGCATACAACTTGGCAAAGAGCCTCCAGCCGTAATAATCGTAGCATTTTCATCAATTGTTTTATTGATTAAAGCAAGGGCTGCTGTCTGTGTTAATGTTCCCCCTGTCAATGCCACATATTCTGGAATCGTTCTCATATCTCTCGCTTTAATCAATGGTTCGAAATCTTCTCCTGTATATTCGATATTTGATAAATGTTCTAACTCTTTATCCCATGCTTCTTTTACTTTTTGTATCTCATCATTATAAGAAGAACAGTAGTTTCGTTCTCTTAACCGTTTTGTAAGCTCCTCTATGATAACTTTCGCGTCTCCTACCGCTTTTACAGCATCCATCTTATAGGCATGGAATCTACAATTATTAATGGATATAAAATTCACATCTTCTCTTTGGAATAAACGTTTTGAACTGGTTGTAAAATCTGACATTCTTGAACCGATGGAAATCACTAAATCGGCATCTTTTGCAATCATATTAGAAGCGTAAGTTCCTGTTACTCCAATCCCTCCTAAGCAATACGGATTGCTTGACTTACAAGCACTTTTTCCTGCTTGTGTTTCCCCAAAAGGAATTTTAAATGCTTCACAAAAAGCTTCTACGCTCTCTCCCGCTTCAGAATAACGAACCCCTCCACCAACAATAACCAATGGCTTCTTCGCTTTTTCAATGCATTCGATCACGTCTTCTAATTCTTCTTCCACTGCCATCGGTCTTGTAATTCTATGGACTCGTTTCTTAAAGAAATACTCTGGGAAATCATAGGATTCCCCTTCCACATCTTGGCATAAGGCGATACAACAAGCTCCTGTTTCCGCTGGATCGGTTAGCACTCTCATAGCATTAATCAAGGCGGTCATAATCATCTCTGGTCTTGTAATGCGATCCCAATATTTACACACTGGCTTAAATGCATCATTGGTTGTCGTTGCAAGGCTATTGCTTTGCTCTAACTGTTGAAGCACAGGGTCTGGCTGTCTTGAAGCAAATGTATCTGCTGGGAACACTAATAATGGAATATTGTTTACTGTCGCCGTTGCACAAGCTGTTACCATATTGGCTGCCCCTGGTCCAATAGAGGAAGCACAAGGAATAATCTTTCTTCGATTATTTTGTTTTGCAAAAGCAATGGCTGTATGGCACATTCCCTGCTCATTTCTTCCTTGAAGAACTTTTAAATTTCCTGGATTGCTATCCAGTGCCTCTCCTAAACCAACGGCAATACCGTGACCAAAAATAGTAAAAAATCCTTCTACAAACTTCGTTTCCACCCCGTCCATCACGACATACTGATTATCTAAAAATTTCACAATGGCCTGCGCCACTGTCATTCTTATTTTTCTCTCCATCATTCTTATCCTTTCATAGATTTACTATCATTTCCCCATACTGTTCTTTTGTTTCTTTTATAAATTCATGAACCTCTTCTGGCGTTGGAAGAGAATCGGAACAATTGTTACTTCTTACCATCATAGAAGCTTCCGCAGAAGCAAACTCCAAACATTTCTCTATTGTCCAACCTTCATATAATCCATATAAAAAACCTGAGGCATATCCGTCTCCACCACCAAAACCTTTTCTCGCTTTTACTGGAAATGGTTTGATTCCAAATTTTTCTCCATCAAATGTATAAGCAGTAGAGCCTTCCATACCATGTTTGATTACGACAATTTTTGCATTACAACCTTGCCAATACTCTGCACTTTCTTCATCTGTCATATCTTTTTTAATCAAACGTTCAGTCAAATCGAATTCCTCTCTTGACCCCATAATAATATCTGCTTCTTTTGCTACCATAGAGTAGTAAATAGAAATCTCATCTGGATTCTTCCAGTTATATTCTCTATAATCCACATCGAAAATAATTTTTGTACCATTTCTTTTTGCCAACAAGACTGCTTTAATTGCTGCTTCTCTTGAAGGGCTTTGTGCTAAAGCTGTTCCAGAAATTAAAATCGCCTTTGCCTTCTTAATATAAGATTCATCCACATCATCTACATGAAGCTGTAAATCAGCAATGCCATTTCGGTACATTAAAATATGGCTTTCTGAAGCAGAAAGCATTTCTGTAAATGTCAATCCTAAACTTTCTCCCTTTGTACATCGAGTGATATGTGTTGTATCAATTCCTTGCTTATCAAAATACTCTACAACATAATCTCCAAATTGATCATCAGAAACTTTTCCAATGAAACCAGCCTTTAACCCA
>CAJMOB010000048.1:0-18992 GCA_905214925.1 uncultured bacterium
GTGATGTAATTGTGAAGGAAAGGGGGAAATAATAGAAGGCAGGAATGACAGAAATACGATGGTTTAATAAGAACAAGAGTTAAAAAAGAACAGAAAAAAGCCCCTAATATCAGGAGCTTTTTTTATCTACTTACTATAATGAAGGATATATATCTGAGGGAATAAATGTCTGTAAATCGTTTTTGTTTAAGGCCCATTCACTTTTATGTACTTCTAGCTTGACTTGTTTTGGATTTAAATATAGTTCTATAAGTTCTAATAACTGTTGGCCATCGATGAGTTCAACATTTGTTTCTGCTGCATATTCTTTTGCAGCTTGAGAATAACTACTGGTTGTTATGAATTTGAGATGCTGAGCTTTTAAAATTTGATTAGCTCCTACCAGTTTTTGAATTAGAGGACGGCCCACAGAGTGTTTTTGATTATAACATTTACATTCTATAATTCCTTTTTCACCAGTTTTATAATCTAATATAATATCATAGCCACCATCATTTGTTGCTGGTGTCGTCTGAGCCTGAATTCCCATTTTGTTATATAAGTTTGCGCAAAATTCTTCAAAATCATATGAAGAACTTGAAAAATTACTAATAATTTTATCTATATTATTAGCGTCATATATCGTTTTCTTTTCTGAATATATCAAATCTTGTTTTCGTTTTTCTATTTCATGTTGCTGGATAGTAACGTTATGATCTCTTAATGAGTTAATATAATAGATCATATTAACAGGATTTTTAAATTCTATAGTATATTTACTTATATAAAGATTAGATTTGGGATAATAGATTGTGTTATCTTTTCTTCTTTTATCAGCAGTACCGTCTTTATTTGAAAATCTCCAGTATGGAAAATTCAATTCATAATAAGGTGTTTGAACGGATTTTCTTCTTCTGTGGATTTCACCATGTTTTGGAAATGAATCTAGATTAAATTCTCTTAGAAAAGACTTCTTTAGTAGGTAATAGTACAGTTTTGGTAATATAATGATGCATATAATTAAAATAATAATAAATTCCATTTTTATCTCCACATATAATAAATTAATAAGATACAAGAAGTTTTTTGTATCCACATTTTGTATTTTGTTTCATATTCGTAATAATATATCCGTATTTATTTTTAGAAGTTTTAAGTCCAAATGTAAAATTTCCAATATAACTTACTCCATCAGGATTTTCTACATAATATCCTCCATATCTTGGGATTTTGATTGAGTAACATCTTTAGATTCAGCTGATACAATACACGGAAGTAAAATTATACTTGTAACCAACATAAATAAAAGAATTTTTTTGAGTGTTTTCATTTTGAAAATTCTCCTCCTCTAAATAAATTTATATTATAACTATACAATATTCTACATAACTCAGCAATATATTCATTAATAGTAGAATATACTTCGTCATAAGCCATTGAACGATATGTATCTGATTGGGATAAAGAAAAAGATTGGAGAAAACAGCAAAATGATAGTACGTTCTTTAATTATGGATATGTAGATTATCTTGACAAAAATTATGTGCTACCAGTTAAGTAGCAGAGTTCTAATAAGTTCCATAATTTCGATCATCGTTCTTATAACTATGATGCTATGGACCAGCATTTTATTAACAAGATAAATGGAATTCCAGATGATGTAGGGACAGGAGGAGTAAGATGACAAACGCGGACAAGATTAGAAAAATGGGGGATAGTGAATTATTTGTATTTTTGAAGCAACGAGGATTCCGTCTGCACACAGATGGATACAGAAGAGAGGATCAAAGTTGCAACAAATGAAGTGAGAAGAGAAAAAACAACGATAAAAAAGCCCCAGATATTCTCTGGGGCAGATAATTAGCAGCTTAATAAGCTACAGATATACTGGAATAACTCGGAACAGCTATTGAAATTAAAACACATAGTTTCGTCCTCCTTATTTTGTATTTGTATTAGCTAAGTACAACAGAATTGTAACAATTTTGTAACAAATATGCAATAGGAAATGGATGGAAATAAATAAGAGAAAGGGGAAGACGGCATGAACAGAGACTTTTATAATGCTAGAGGTTGCAAAGATCCAACCGCGGGTAAAGCAATAATGGAAGTGGCCAAGCAAGAAAAGAAAGTGGATAGGCGAGCAAAAGAAGCTGTACAACTTTGTAATCAAATGTTGGATATTATTGGTTTTGAATTAGTTGGACGAATAGTACTAAGAGATAAGAAGACCGAGCAATATAAATTGGAGATTATTAATAGAATATCTGGATTGCAATAAAAAAAGAAATATTCTAAATAAATTAGAATATTTCTTGATTACCTTGTATTTATAAAAAACTTAAAAATCATATAAATACTGAGAATTTTAAAGCTACTAACGGGAATCGAACCCGTGACCTCAACACTACCAATGTTGCGCTCTACCTACTGAGCTATAGCAGCATCTTAACGACTTAACTAATATACTATATATTTCTTTTTTTGTCAATAAAAAGTCTTAATACAAAAGAGAAAATTTTGGAATATTTTTCATACTAGAGTCATATATTAAAAAAGAAGACAAGTTTTTTGAAAAAATTATGTGGTAAAGAATAGAAGGAGGAAAAAGAATGGCAAGAGGCGCTAGAAGAAGTTATGAAGAACAATTGAGCATTGTGGAACAACAAATGGAGAGATGTCAACAGAGGATGAATAAGTTAAAAGAGGAGAGAGAAGCTATTTTAGAACAAAAATGTAAAAATGAAATGAAAGAATTATATCAGCTATTACAAGAACAAAACATTTCTGTCGATGATGCTATGAAAATGATTGCAAAAAAAGAATCTGCTTAAAAAGTATTTCAAAAGCTACATAGTAAGCGCATTTTTAGTGGCGATGGGAAACATGTTTTACAAGTTTCTCATGGTTTCCTTTGCGTAAAAAAAGAAACATATACTCCGAAAAAGAACAAAGAAAATTGTTTGATTAGAATGGAGCATATGTTTCTTTTGTGTTATGATAAAATATAAGAAATGGAATAAAACTTCCAAAGAAAAAGTGAAAAAGAAAAGAGGAACTTGTATGGAACAACAATATTATAAACATTTAGTGCAATATTATGAAACAGATCAGATGAAGATTGTACATCATTCTAATTATATTCGTTGGTTTGAAGAGGCAAGAAGTTGGTATTTAGAGCAAGCGGGATTTGGATATGATAAAATGGAAGAAACAGGAGTGATTAGCCCTGTTTTAGAAGTGCAATGTCGTTATCGTTCTATGGTTCGTTATGGGGAAGAAGTTTATATCATTCCTCATCTTGTAAAGTTTAATGGAATTAAGATGGTTGTGGAATATGAAATAAAAGATGTAAAAACAGGGGAGTTAAGAGCCACTGGACAATCTTCTCATGGTTTTTTAAATAGAGAATATAAGCCAATCTCTTTAAAAAGAGAAAATCCAGAAATTTATCAAGTCTTTTTCAATCTACTAGAAGAAAAATAAGAAAAAAGAAAAGAAAGATAAGTGGCCAGAAACGGTATTACATTAGGAAAAAGTAAGGAGTGTTTGAGATGAATCAAATAGAACAACTAAAAAGTTGGATAAAAGAGTCAAAAAAAATTGTATTTTTTGGAGGCGCAGGGATTTCAACAGAAAGTGGAATCCCAGATTTTCGAAGTGTTGATGGGTTATATAATCAAAAATACGATCGATCTCCAGAAGAAATTTTAAGTCATAGTTTTTACATGAGACATCCAGATGAATTTTTCCGATTTTATCGAGATAAAATGTTATACTTAGATGCAAAACCGAATAAAGGACACCTAGCTTTAGCAAAACTAGAAGAGATGGGAAAATTGACCGCTGTTGTGACGCAGAATATAGATGGTCTCCATCAAAAAGCGGGAAATAAAGTGGTATATGAATTACATGGTTCTGTCCTTAGAAACTACTGCCAGCGTTGTGGAAAATTTTATTCTGCACAAGACATACAAAAAAGTGAAGGAATTCCAACGTGTGAATGTGGAGGAAGAATTAAACCCGATGTGGTCCTTTATGAGGAAAGTCTTGATCAAAAGACAATGGAGGGAGCAATTCGAGCCATAAAGGAAGCTGATATGTTAATTGTAGGGGGAACTTCCCTTGCTGTTTATCCAGCGGCAGGACTGCTTCATTATTATCAAGGCAGTCATTTAGTATTAATTAATAAAACAGCCACTCCAATGGATTCGCGTGCGGATCTTTGTATTCAAGATAGCTTTGGAGATGTTATGTCACAAGCAATTTTTTGAAAGGAAAATAAGAACGATGGATTCTATGTGGACAAATTATAGTATGTTATGATATTATATACTATACTATAAAAAAGAAAGAAATCGTTTTAAAATGATATAATGGGAGGAAAAATAAATGGAAAATGAAGTAGTTTCCAAAAATTTTATTGAACAGATTATTGATAAAGATTTAGAAGAAGGAACTTATGAGAATGTCGTAACTCGTTTCCCTCCAGAGCCAAATGGATATCTCCATATTGGTCATGCAAAATCAATTTTATTAAACTATGGATTAGCAAAAAAATATAATGGAGTATTTAATGTCCGTTTTGATGATACAAATCCAACAAAAGAAAAAACAGAGTTTGTTCACTCTATTTTAGAAGATGTGGAATGGTTAGTAGGAGATGTGAGCGATCGTTTGTACTATGCCTCCAATTATTTTGAACAAATGTATGAGTATGCTGTAAAGTTAATTAAAAAAGGAAAGGCATATGTTTGTGATTTAACACCAGAAGAAATCCGCGAATATCGTGGTACTTTAACAGAACCAGGAAAAAATAGTCCATATCGCGATCGTTCTGTTGAAGAGAACTTAGAATTGTTTGAAAAAATGAAAAATGGTGAATTTGAAGACGGCTCTCGTGTACTTCGTGCAAAGATCGATATGGCATCACCAAATATCAATATGCGTGATCCAATTATTTATCGTGTTGCTAGAATGCACCATCATAACACAGGCGATAAATGGTGTATTTATCCAATGTATGATTTTGCTCATCCAATTGAAGATGCTATTGAAGGAATTACACACTCTATTTGTACATTAGAGTTTGAAGATCATAGACCTCTTTATAACTGGGTTGTGGAAGAATGTGAATTTGTTCATCCACCAAAACAGATTGAATTTGCAAAATTATATTTACAAAATGTGATCACTGGAAAACGTTATATCAAACGTTTAGTAGAAGATGGAATTGTAGATGGATGGGACGATCCGAGACTTGTAACACTTAGCGCATTAAGAAGACGTGGGTTTACGAGAGAATCTTTAAAAATGTTTATGGAACTTGTAGGTGTTTCCAAAGCAAATAGTTCCGTTGACTATGCGATGCTTGAATACTGTATCCGTGAAGATCTAAAAATGAAAAAACCAAGATTAATGGCTGTTCTTGATCCGATTAAAGTTGTTATTACAAACTATCCAGAAGGTCAAGTAGAATATATGGACGCCTCTAATAATCCAGAAAATGAAGAAATGGGTACGAGAAAAGTTCCTTTCTGTCGTGAACTTTATATCGATAGAGATGACTTTAAAATCGAGCCACCAAAAAAATATTTCCGCTTATATCCAGGAAATGAAGTACGTTTAATGAATGCTTACTTTGTTACTTGCCAAGACTATATTACCGATGAAAATGGAAATGTAACAGAAATTCATTGTACTTATGATCCAGAAACAAGAAGTGGATCTGGTTTTACAGGACGTAAAGTAAAAGGAACCATTCATTGGGTTCCAGCACCATACGCGGTGGAAGCTGAAGTTCGTCTTTATGAAAATATTATTGATGAAGAACAAGGTGTTTATAATGAAGATGGATCTTTGAATTTAAATCCAAATTCTTTAACCGTTCTTAAGAAATGCTATTTAGAACCAGCATTAAAAGATGCTCAAAAAGGAGATAGCTTCCAGTTCGTTCGTCAAGGTTATTTCTGTGTAGATACAAAAGATACAACAGAAGATAAACTTGTATTTAATCGTATTGTATCTATGAAGAGTTCTTATAAACCAAATTAATGGAAAAAAATAAAGTGTATGAATCGCCTATGGTCTGTACACAGTGCTTTTTATGGTATAAGAAATGAAATTTTCTATACACTAAAAATAGTGCTGGACAGAATAAAAAATTCATGCTAGAATGTTCTCCGTGAGTTGGATAAATGATCGCGGCTGCAAGTACCGAAAGGTCGCAGGTGAGGAAAGTCCGGGCTTCATAGGGCAGGGTGCCAGATAACGTCTGGTGGAGGCGACTCCCAGGCTAGTGCAACAGAAATAAACCGCCAGTTTTACTGGTAAGGGTGGAAAGGCGAGGTAAGAGCTCACCGCTGGACTGGTAACAGGACAGGCTCTGTAAACCCCACTCGAAGCAAGACCAAAACGTGAGCGATACGGCTGCCCGTCGTGCTTACAGGTAGGTCGCTTGATCTTGTTGGTGACAACAAGGCTAGATAGATGATCATTCTCGACATAACCCGGCTTATCGTCCAACTCATGGTGTTGTAAAGAAATAGAATAATTAAAAATAAGAATTGTTGTAGGAAATCTATAACAATTTTTTTTTGCTTGTAAAAATGATATTTTTTATAAATTAGGTGAAGCTTATAAAGAAGGACTTTTACTCTGTAAACGGTTGTCAGTAAAAGTTTTTTACAATGCGTTTCCTATTTTACTTTATGTATAAAACGTTGTATAATGAAAAAAAGAGTTAAGGAGGGATTAGGCATGGGATTTTTATTTGAAGGAAAACGTTTGGATGAAATTCAAAACTATTTGGACGCTCAAATGAATCATGTAGAACGTATCTGTGATATTCCAATTACAAAAGAAGATTACTTATATTTGGAACAAAAGATACAGCAGATTATGAAAGCGCCAGAAAGAAGTCTGTTACTAGTGGAATATAAGCCATCAGTCGTTGTCTATTGGGTATTCACTTTGATTTATGCAGAAGATGATACGAAAAAAGTAACTGCTTTTTTTAACCAGTTACCACAATACTTACAACGTTCTTATTTATATTTATGTCTTGATGTTTTTGGGGAACATGGCTTTATGAAGTATCGAGAATCCACGTATAATATTCGAAAAGAAGTGCGTACTCTTCTAACAATACAGGCAGGTTTTCCAGAGGAATTAGTAGAACAATGGGATTAATTAAACAATAGAACTATAAATAAAAACGATGAGAGGCATGTTTTGGGAACTTCTCATCGTTTTTTGTTAAAAAATTATATGCTAGTTTATTTTTTGAATATTTTGTTTGGAATTATTATTTTGTAGAAAAAGCAAATCGACTCTATACAAATAAGGAAAAAAGTCTTATAATCATAGTAGTAGAAAAAGGAGGTAATAGACTATGAAGTTTTATGTATGCGAAACATGTGGAAACATTATTACACATTTAAAAGAATCTGGGGTGCCAGTTATGTGCTGTGGTTCTAAAATGAAAGAGCTCATTGCGGGTACATCGGATGGGGCGGCAGAAAAACACGTTCCAGCTGTAGAAGTTGATGGAAATAAAGTAACAGTTTGTGTCGGTTCTGTAGCGCATCCAATGCTTGAAGAGCATTTTATTCAATGGATTGTATTAGAAACAAAAGAAGGATTCCAGACAAAAAAATTACAGCCAGGACAAGAACCAAAAGCTGTTTTTGCTCTTACAGAATCTGATGCACCAGTTGCAGCTTATGAATACTGCAATCTTCATGGACTTTGGAAAAAAGAAATCTAAAGCATCAAGAAGAAAACGTGTATAGAATAGTATAAAATAAGAAAACCCTATCAGAAATCTCTTGTATCTTCAATAAAGATGCAAGAGATTTTTGTGTATTATAAGGCAGGAAAAAGGCTTTTGTTAGGAGAAATTTTTTTCATTGTAAGAGTTTTGTAAAGACATAAAATTATTTTTTATGATACAATAGTATTAAAAATAAAAGAATAAAATATGTCTTTAATACTGAGATAGGGATAAAAATAGGAGAGAAAAAATGAAAGATATAACAATTTTAGTTGTAGATGATGATGAAGAAATTGCAGAATTAGTAGAGATTTATTTAACAAATGATGGATATCATGTGATCAAGGCGTATGATGGACAGGAATGTTTAAAAACTTTAGAAGAGAATAAGCAGATTAAATTAATTATTCTTGATATTATGATGCCGAATATTGATGGATTAGAGGTATGTAGAAAAATTCGAAAGACAAGCAATATTCCAATTATTATGCTCAGCGCAAAGGCAGCTGATATGGATAAAATTATTGGATTTGGAACGGGTGCTGATGACTATATGACAAAGCCGTTTAATCCATTAGAATTAATGGCGAGAGTGAAGTCTCAGTTAAAACGATATACGAATTTAAATGTTGGAATGGAAAATTCTCAAAACGACGATGTATTAGAAATTCAAGATTTAGTTATTAACCGCAAGGCTCATAAAGTTCATAAAAATGGAGCGGAGATTAATTTGACACCAATTGAATTTGAAATTTTATATTTACTTGCCTCTAATACAGGAAGAGTTTTTGGAACGGATGAAATTTTTGAACGGGTTTGGAATGAAAAAGTGTATGAAGTAAATAATACCGTTATGGTACATATTCGCCGATTGCGAGAAAAAATTGAGGATAATCCAAGGAGTCCTCAAATCTTGAAGACTGTTTGGGGGGTAGGCTATAAAGTTGAAGATTAAACGAGATAAGAAAGTGAATTTCATACGAAGTTTTCGTTTGAAAATTGCAATTTATACGTTAATCAGTTTAATATGCACGATTGCTACCGATGCAATGATTCTTTTTTTATTTTTCCTTTACCATAGACAATCATCCGATGATTTTTTGAAAATGCAGCAGATGAGAGGAAATTCATCTATGCAGCAGATGGCAGTGGATTCTCAAAAGGAACTCTATAGAAGGATTTATGACGGCTTTGGTCTTACAGGGTCAATTTGGGTAGATATTCTTATTTTAATTGGATTTTCTGCAATCCTTTTTACTGCCTATTTTATATTAGCCTCTCATAATATGGTAAATTATCTAAGAGAAATTCAAATGGGAGTGGAGCGAATTAAAGATGGTGACTTTGATACAAATATTCGTGTTTTAAATGAAGATGAATTATCAGTTATGGCAAATTCGATTAATGAAATGCGATATACGGTCAAAGAGTTAATGGAAAAAGAGAGAATGGCAGAGAAAGCAAAGAATGATTTAATTACTAATGTTGCTCATGATTTGAGGACGCCTCTCACCTCTATTATTGGTTATTTAGAATTGTTAAAAAACGACGAAGGAATACCTAGTGAAACAAAAAGCAAATATTTACATATTGTCTATGACAAAGCAAAACGTTTGCAGGGCTTAGTTGTGGATCTTTTTGATTATACAAGATATGCAAAAGATGGAATCAAGATTCGAAAAGCTCCATTAGAATTAAATCGATTTTTAGAGCAACTGTTAGAGGAGTTTTATCCAAGTTTTCAAGATGAGATGTTAGAGTGTCATTCGAACTTATGGAAAGAGGACATCCACTTGCAGGCGGATGGAGAATTGCTTGCAAGGGCATTTGGAAATTTGCTTTCCAATGCAATTAAATATGGTTCCGATGGAAAGTTAATTATTATAGAAACAAAAGTAAGAGGAAAATGGGCGATTGTGTCTATTACAAATTTTGGTCAAATTATACCAAAAAGTGACTTGAACAAAATATTTGAAAAATTTTATCGAGTGGAGTCTTCGCGTTCTTTAAATACAGGAGGAACGGGGCTAGGACTTGCGATTACAAAAAATATTATTATATTGCATCAAGGTTTGATTGATGCAAAGAGTGATGAAAATGGTACTATTTTTGAAGTGAGCTTACCATTAGAGGAAAAGGAGGAAGTATGAAAAAAAAGAAAAAAATAGTCATAATGATAGTATTTTCTATTCTTATGATATTTACATCTTGTTCTAAAAGCTCATCTTCTGAAGGGAGTAGTGCTCCTTTACAATCGGTAGAAGAGAACGATTTAGAGGAGAATGTGTTAAAAGGAAGTAACTTGATCAATGTGGAGGGAAATGGATTAAAAGTACAGATTACTTATGGATTAAATGGAGTAGTTACTGGAGAAGCTTGGACATCAGTGAAGTTAAAGATTACCAATAAAGGAAAGAAGTTTGATGGAATTGCTGCTGTAACATTGCCAACAGAGGAAAAGAAAAAAGGCGTTGCCTACAAAAGAAGTGTTACAGTGCCACAAAATGGGAGTAAGACTATCTCGATACAAGTTCCTAGTTTGAGCAGTTTTTCTCAATTTAAAGTAGAACTGATAGAAGGGGAAAAAGTAAAAATCCACAAACGGATTCAAACAGGAAGTAACATTGGAGAAAGTCAAAATCAGATGATTACTGGTGTTTTATCTGATAATATTAGTTCATTAAATTACTTTGATGGTGCAATTATTCAAGACCGATATGGTATATATTCAAAAATTGTATCGTTAACAAAAAACAATTTTCCAGAAGATATTACTTCCCTTAGTGGAATGGGATTTTTAATTATCAACCAGTTTGACACAGGAAAGTTATCCAAAAAACAAGTGGAGGTCATAAAAGAATGGGTGAAACAAGGTGGAGTGCTTTTACTCAGTGCTGGCGATAAGGCAGAAGAGACCTTTGGTAGATTTTTAGATGAATATTTAAATGTGGAAATAAAAGGAAATCAAAAAAAGAAAATTACTTATGTCAAAAATAAAAATAGCCAAGAAATAGTTGTTGATGGTTCTTCTTTAGTAATAAAAGATGGTATGGAAATAAAAGGAATTATAAAAGGTGGTAATATTTGGAAAACAGAAAAAGGAAATGGAAATATTATCGTAATGGATTTTGATTTGGGAAGTAATGAGATGGATATGTGGCAAGATAAAATCGAATTTGCCCAAACTCTTTTTCAAAAGACATTAAGTGAGACCATTGAAAACTATTTAAGAAATGTTTATATGGGTGGCGTTTATACACAAGAGATTCAAAAAGCGCTTCAATTTTATGGGAATATTTCCTTTCCAAAGAGCATTTATTATATTATTTTATTTACCATTTATATCTTAATTATTGGACCAATTGGTTATTTTATTTTAAAACGATTGGATAAAAGAGGATGGATTTGGGTTCTGGTTCCAGTGTCTGCTGTTGTTTTTAATGGTTTTATTTTTCTTATGAGTTCTGGATCAAGACTTCATAATCCAATTGCTACTACAATGACATTAATTGATACAGGAAGTGATACATGGAAAGAAAAAGTATATCTATCGCTATTGAATCCAGGGAAAAAAGCTTATGTAGCTACGTTAGATTCTAGTTTAAAAAAAATAATGCCATTAAGAGAGTTTTATTCCTATGGAGAAGATGAAAATAGCTTAGATGCTATTTCTTATTCTATCCAAGAGGAAGAAGGAGAAACTATTCTTTCCATGGAAAAAAACAAGGCATTTTCTTCTGAAATATTCGCAATGGATCGAGAAGAAAAACAAAAAGAAGCAGGATTTGAAAGAAAACTTACACTGACGGTAGATAGTATTGAAGGGACGATAACGAATCGTACTGGATATGATCTTGTGGAAGCTGGAATGATCTATAATGGAATATATGTGCCTTTAGGTAATATGAAAAATGGAGAGACAGTAACCATTTCTTCAAACGATATGATAAAAATTCAAAAAACAAATGCGTATTCCATTGCAAATGTGATTGTAGGACAGATGCCCGATAGTACAAGAGAAGAAAGAGCAAGAAAATATCAAATGCTCAATCTTTGTAATTTCTTTGGAAGTCATTTTGAGGATATGGAAACGGGAACAGGATATTTATTTGGACTTACCGAACAGTATCAACAAGATTATGTTGAAACAGAATCCATTACAGAAATAGGAAAAGCATTCTTTTATGAATCCTTTGAACAAATGCCTGAAGATGCAGGCGATTATTATGTACAAAATATATTGGATAATATTGTGTATACAAGCAATTATAATGTCAGTGCATATGATAATTG
The DNA here is from genome assembly GCA_905214925.1 of uncultured bacterium. Taxonomy (GTDB): domain Bacteria; phylum Bacillota; class Clostridia; order Lachnospirales; family Lachnospiraceae; genus Scybalomonas. The sequence goes on from CAJMOB010000048.1 coordinate 12,047, forward strand.
TCTCTATAACAAGATAGATGAAGTGGAGTATGAGTTTGATCCTACTTATGACATTAAAAAAGTATGGACATCTGCTCTTACAAAAGAGGAGCCGTTTAAGAAAAATGGACTTCGTATTTTTATGTGGAATTATAAAAAGAAACGATATGAGAGAGTGTTTACGGATTCCAAACAGTTGACATCAAAACAGGTAGAAAGCTATATTGTAGAAAATAGAATGAGAATAAAATTTAAGGCGTCTTCTAACTGGACAGAGCTTCCGATAATTTCAGTGTCTGGAATGGAGGTAGATAAAGATGTTAAAAATTAAGCAGTTATGTAAATATTATGGCGATTTTTTAGCAGTAGATCATCTTGATCTAGACATTCAAAAAGGCGAAATTTTTGGATTTGTTGGTCCAAATGGAGCAGGGAAGACAACAACCATGAAAATAGCTGCTGGTCTTTTAAGAGAAACGAGTGGCGAAATTTGGATTGATGGAATCAATACGAGAAAAGATGAAAAAAGAATAAAACAGAAAATAGGATATATGCCAGATTTTTTTGGAGTCTATGACAATCTTAAGGTCATTGAATATATCGAATTTTATGCATCTATGTATGGCATTGTTGGAAAAGAAGGCAAACGACGGGCAAGAGAAATGCTTGAAATTGTAAATCTATTAGAAAAAGAGAATAGCTATGTTGATGGACTTTCAAGGGGAATGAAACAAAGGCTTTGTCTTGCTCGAAGTATGGTTCATAATCCAGAAGTATTGATTTTAGATGAACCAGCATCTGGGTTAGATCCACGGGCACGACATGAGATGAAAGAAATTTTAAAAAGTTTAAAACAAATTGAAAAAACGATTGTTATTAGTTCTCATATTTTACATGAACTAGCAGAAATTTGTACGACTGTTGGTATTATGGATCAGGGAAAACTTCTTGTATATGGTTCCATTGATAATGTTTTAATGCAGGCAAAAGAAAAGAATACATTAAAAATACAGGTGTATGCTGGAAAAGAAAAGGTTTTACGCCTATTAAAAGAAAATCCAAAAGTGGAAAGAGTTTCTATTTTACAGGATTGTCTAAAACTAAGTTTTAAAGGGACAGAAGAAGAAGAGGCAAAGTTACTTCGAAGTCTTATTGAAGGTGGTGCCGACATCAATAGTTTTGTAAGAGAACGAGGCAATTTAGAAGAATTATTTATGACATTAACAGAAGAAGGAGAGGGACAACATGAAAATCAATCCAATTTTAAGTAAAGAATTGAAATTAAATGCAAGAACGATAAAACTCCCTCTCGTTTTAATGGTATATAACCTTGTTTTATCCTGTGTTGCCATTCTTTCTCTATCAGGAATTCAAAGTCAATATGAAAGCGGATTTACAGTGGAATATGGAGAGTTAATTGGAATTTTTCAGATTCTTGGTTGGATACAATGTGTGCTAGTATGTTTTATGGTTCCAATATTGACTGCTAGTTCTATAGCAGGAGAGCGGGAGAGACAGACATTAGATATTATGTTATCCACGTCCATTCGCCCTTTTCAGATTGTGTTAGGAAAGTTGATGGCATCCATGTGCACAGTTTGTATTCTTGTCATATCCAGTATCCCGATTTTATCAACAGCCTTTATTTTTGGTGGGGTGGACTGGAAATATATGTTATATTTTCTGTTTATCATTATTTCCATTGGAATCTATGCAGGAAGTGCTGGGATCTTTTTTTCAACACTTGTGAAAAAGACTCCGGTTGCTATTGGACTCACATTTTTGTTTCTTATTTTTGTTATCGTTGGTACTATGTTCATCCTCCCAATGATAGATCATCTTTGGAGAGCTTTTTTCTATGACAGTGTCAATGATGGCTATATTGGAACACCCCCTGATATTCGATGGGGGTCGTTAGTATTATTAGTAAATCCGATGGTGCTTTTTTTTGATTTTATGGAAAAGAGTTCAGGGGGAGCTGGAGTTAGTGCTTTGTTACCAGAGCTTTTTGGTGTATCCGTAGGCGGAAGAATAGATACTTTTGCAGAACAGAAATGGTTAGCTGTAAGTGTTATCGTTCAGTTGTTCATTGCATTTTGCTTTTTAATAATATCCAGTTGGGTTTTAAATCCATTGCGGAGCAGAAGGCCAAAAAAAGAAAAACAATATTTTAAGAAAAAAAGAAGAGATAGAGTAAAAAAGGAAAAAAATTCATAGAATTGAAATAGATTTGTAAAAGAAAAAGAATAAAAAATTAAAAAATAGCATATAGTGAATAATAAAATAGCGAAAAAGGAGTGACTATATGCTCAAAAAGCTTTTACAAAATCAAAAATTATGGAAGAGGGGCTATCGGGTATTAACAATTAGTACAGTTGTGGTAGCTCTTTTTCTTATTATATTAGAAGGAGAAATGACAGGCGTTCAAGGAAGAGAAAAAGAGGCTATCCCAATTCCACAAAGGCGCACAGCAGGGAAACCCAATACAGAAGTAGGAGAAGAAATCCATCGATTAGAAGGAAAAAAACAAAAAGCAACGAAAGCAGTCTATGGACAAACAATTTCAAAAAAGGAATATGGTATTTTATTGAGAATTGTAGAAGCCGAAACGACTGGGCAAGATGTAAAGAGTAAACAGATTGTCGCTAATGTGATCTTAAACCGTGTGAAGAGCAAACAATTTCCAGATACCATTGAACAAGTTGTCTTTCAAAGAAGTCGTTCTTGTACCCAGTTTTCACCAATTGCGGATGGAAGATATTATTCTGTCGTAATTACCAAGGAAACAAGACAAGGGGTAAAACAAGCGCTATTAGGACAAGATGATTCAAAAGGAGCGCTTTATTTTGCCAATCGAAAATATTCGACAGAAGAAAATATGAGATGGTTTGATAACAATCTAGAATATTTGTTTTCCTATGGAGGCCATGAATTTTTCAAAGAATACAATTAATAGTTATCCAAAAAAAGGAAAAATCTTTATATATTCTTCACAAAAAATATAGCTTTATATACACAAACTTAACAGATAGTTTGTTATAATGAAAACAGTCAAATGATGATTTGACACCCCTATCCTAATAAAGAGAACCCTCTTTTGAAAAATTCCCATAAGGACCAATCATACCCACTGGTCTTTATGGGATTTTTTCTATACAAAAATAGGAATTTATACTATAGTGAAACTATAAAAAGTAGTAAAAATATAAGAAGGATAGATGATTGAGAATTGGGGGAAAGGGATTGAAAAATACAAAGGTAGTCTTTCAAAAAACAGGAAAAAAAGAAGAAATAAAAAAGGAATATCAGATACTTAAGCAGTTAGAACAAGGAGTAAGGCAGCAAGATTCTTATTTTCCGAAAGTTTATCGATACGAAGAATTCGAAGATAAGGCTTTTCTTTTAATGGAAAAAATACAAGGGGAAACTTTATTAGAACTGAGCAATAAAAGGAAGTTAAAACGGGAAGAGTGGCTCTATTGGTTAAAAGAAACAGCAAAAGGAATTTCTTGTTTACATAGTCAGCGCCCAGCAATTCTTTGGTGTGATTGTAAGCCAGAGAATTTGATGATCGACAAAGAAGGACATATTTATTTGATTGATTTTAATCATGCATGTTTGTTATTAAAGGAAGTAATAGAGATTCGTTATGGAACGAAAAGCTATTGTGCGCCAGAACAGATAGAGGGAAAGCCATTCGATGAGAGAACCGATATTTATGGATTTGGTGCTACTTTTTTACAAATGCCTTTGAAATGGTATTGGTTTTCCATACAAAAGATTTTAAAGAAATGTGTAGCAAAAAAGCCCGAACACCGATTTCAAACAATGGAAGAATTGTTATATGAGTTAAAGAAACTGTAAGGATTGGAACGTTGACGCTGTTTCAATTCCGTGATATATTTTCATAGAACAGATTAGGATTAAAATGATAAGAAGGTGATAAAATGGCAATTGATACAAAAGCTGTGGAGGAACATATTCGAGGGCTTTTGATTGCACTTGGCGATGATCCAGAACGAGAAGGGTTAAAGGAAACCCCAAAGCGTGTGGCAAAAATGTATGAAGAAGTATTTGAAGGAATGAATTATAGCAATCATGAAATTGCACAAATGTTTTCTAAAATGTTTGAACAAGAGGATGAGAGCGTTGGAAAAGATATGGTTCTTGTAAGAGATATTGATATTTTTAGTTATTGTGAGCATCATTTGGCTCTTATGTATGATATGAAAGTATCCGTAGCATATATTCCAAATGGACAAGTAATTGGTCTTAGTAAAATTGCTCGTATGGCAGAGATGGTTGCCAAGCGCTTGCAATTACAAGAACGAATAGGAACGGATTTAGCAGAAGTGATGATGGAAGCGACCAAGTCACAAGATGTGGCAGTTATTATCAAAGGATGCCATAGCTGTATGAGCGCGAGGGGGATTAAAAAATCAGCGGCAACGACTGTAACAACTACGTTCCGGGGTCGATTTGAGAAAGAGGAAGCATTGAAAAATCAGCTCTATATGATGTTAGCACAAGGAAGATAAAAAGAGTAAAGGAGCAATCGATGAGAGAAAAACTAGGGAATAAAATTGTTGTAATTATGTCGTTTGTTTGCATTATTGCATTAATTGCTGTTGGCGTGCTTTCGGTCAAACTAATTGAGGCGAAAAAGGAGCCAACAGTGACAACTTCAGTGATCACAAGTCAGCTTCAAAATATGAGTGATTTAACAACAAGCCAGTTACAATATCGCGGAATGATTCGATACGAAGAAGGAACGATTACTTTCATCAATAAGAAAAGCTATACGATGCTTTATGATGCTAGTGTTAAAGCAGGAATTGATATGGGGCAAGCAAAAATTCAAATGAAAGGGAAGAAAGTGAAGGTGGCCCTTCCAAAGGCAAAAGTACAAGATATTGTAATTAATCCAGATACATTAGAATTTTATGACGAAAAAAATAGCCTATTTAATTGGGACGATAAGCAAGATACTGTGAAGGCGTTACAATTGGCAAAAGAAGATGCAACAGCAAGAATCGATGAGGCGGAATTATTAAAACAAGCAGAACAACAAGCAGAACTTTTAATCAAAAATCTAGTATATCCTATGACAGCAAATGAGAATTATGAAGTAGAAATTACATTTTCTTAGCAAATGGAATGAAAAAAGAGACTGCTTAGAGAAGGATAAAAACAAAGAGAAGAAATAAGAGGTGTTTTCAATGGCAGAAAATAAAACAAATGTAATGCGAATTTTGGATAAAAAGAAAATTACATATACCATGTATACTTATGACTGTGAGGATGGAATTGATGGAGTTTCTGTTGCGCAAAAACTTGGACAGCCATTAGAGCAAGTGTTTAAAACCCTTGTAACACAAGGAAAAAGCAAACAGTATTTTGTATTTGTAATTCCAGTAGCAGAGGAATTAAATTTAAAAGCAGCTGCAAAATCCGTTGGTGAAAAATCAGTAGAGATGCTTCATGTAAAGGATTTAAATGGTGTAACAGGTTATATCCGTGGAGGCTGTAGTCCAATTGGAATGAAGAAACAGTTTCAGACGGTGATTCATGAATCTGCAAAAGAACAAAAGACAATAATTGTAAGTGGTGGAAAAATTGGATATCAAGTAGAAATAGAACCAACCGTGTTAGCAGACTTGATTCGAGCAAAATTTGAAAATATTATTATGTAATGGTTATAAAGAATCAAAAACGGTGAGAGACCTTTTTCATAGGTTTCTCACCGTTTTTGATTTACTCTAAAGTAAATAAGACTTTATCTTCTTCTTCAATAGTAATTGTTCCATTTTCGAAACGAATTGTTGTAATACTACAGTTTTGAGGGACACCTTTGCCCCAAAAGTGAGTCATATCGTAGTTATGTAACTCGGCAAGAATGGCACAAATGATGGTGCCATGAGCAGTTGCTAGAATAATGTCATCTTTCCATTCTGTTTTATTTACCAATTTGTTTAGAAAACGGCGAGCACGCTTTCTTAACATCTCTAAAGATTCCCCATTTGGTGGGGCTACATATTGTTCTGGGTGATGGAAGAAGTCATCATAAAATTCAGGATTTGGTATGACAATTGGTTCGCCAGTTGCGCAGTAACCTTCATAATCACCAAAGGAAATCTCCATAAGATCTGGTTCTTTTTCGATTGGAATAGAACGATTTTCTAAAATCAGTTCACATGTTTTATAAGCTCTTTTCAAAGGACTGGATAGTGCTCTTGTGAAAGGAACACTTTTTAATTGTTCTCCAGTAAGCCTTGCAGTCATCATTCCATGGTCATTTAATGGAATGTCAGATTGTCCTTGAAGTCTTCTTATTAGATTCCAATCGGTTTGGCCGTGACGTGTTAAATATAATAGCATAAAAATCTCCTTTGTGTTCGTAAATAAAATTCGAATATGCTATGGGATTAGAAAAATTGTTTTAAATCGTTTGCTACTCGTTTTAAGTCCTCACGAATGGATAATTTTTGAGGACAGACAGACTCACATTTTCCGCATTGCACACAAAGTTCCGCTCTTGATTCTGTAGGCAAAGATGTTTCTATTTTATTTTTTGTAAGCTCCTCATTTCCATACATATGATAGTGATTCCAAATAGAGAAATTTTGCGGAATATTGACGCTAGCTGGACATGGCATACAGTATTTACAAGCAGTACACCCATTTTGTAAACGGCTTTTAATAGCAGCTGTTACTTCAAGAACTGCTTCTTGCTCTTTTTTGCTTAATGGTTCAAACGTTTCAAAGGTAGAAAGATTGTCTTTTACTTGTTCCATCGTAGACATTCCGCTTAAAATAACTTTTACATTTGGAAGGCTTCCAACATATCGAAGTGCCCAAGAAGAGATACTTTTTTCAGGGCGAATGTTTTTAAAAATTGTGCTAATATCGTCTACGTACCGCGCAGGATGTTACGGATTTCGGCTTTATCGATCCGCCTGATATGAAG
>CAJMOB010000049.1:0-18202 GCA_905214925.1 uncultured bacterium
CCAATGGATATGGTTGTGATATTTACATAGAGGCCACAGGACATCCATCTAGTGTACAGCAAGGATTAGATGCCATCCGTAAGATGGGAAGATTTGTAGAATTTTCTGTTTTTGGTCAGCCAGTAACCGTAGATTGGAGTATTATTTCTGATAGAAAAGAGTTAGATTTGTTAGGTTCTCATTTAAGCCCATTTTGCTATGATACCGTAATTGAATGGATTGGCAATGGAAAACTTCCAACCGATGGTATTGTGACCCATAAGTTTTCATTAGAAAAATGGGAAGAAGGATTCGAGTTCGCAAAAACAGGAAAAGATGGAGCTATGAAAGTCGTATTAGTTCCAGAATTAGAGGCATAGGAGGGGAAGTTATGCAAAGAATTATGAACGATCCAGATAACATTGTAGATGAAATGTTACAAGGATTTTTAAAGGCACATAGTGATATTGTAGAAGGAACAGAAAATAAGCGAGTGATAAAAGCAAAACATAGAAAAGAAGGAAAAGTTGGAGTGATCACAGGAGGAGGCTCTGGGCATAAACCAGCCTTTATTGGATATTGTGGAGAAAATCTTTGTGATGCTGTGGCAGTTGGGGAAATTTGTTCTTCTCCAACGGCAGCTGCCTTTCTTGATGCAGCAAAAGTAGCGGATCAAGGAAAAGGAGTTGCTTGCCTATATGGAAACTATTCTGGGGATAACATGAATGTAAAAATGGCAGTCAAAATGGCAAAAAAACAAGGCATTACAGTGAAAACCGTTGTTGCCAATGATGATGTGGCCTCTGCACCAAAAGATCAGAGAGAAAAACGCCGTGGAGTGGCTGGAGAAGTGCTCATGTGGAAAGTTGGTGGAGCAAAGGCAGCACAAGGTGGAGATTTAGACGAAGTGATTGCAGCGGCACAAAAAGCAATTGACAATACAAGAAGTGTTGGGATTGGCTTAACACCATGTACGTTGCCAGCAGTTGGACATCCGAATTTCACCATTGAAGATGGAACAATGGAAGTTGGAATCGGTCATCATGGAGAGCCAGGAATCGAAGTGTGCCAATTAGAGACAGCGGATAAAATGGCAAAGAGAATGGTAGATATTGTCGTACCAGATTATCCATTTGAGTCAGGGGATGAAGTTGTTGTATTAGTATCAGGACTGGGAGCAACACCAGTGATGGAACTTTATGTTTTATACGATGAAATCGATCGCTTGTTAAAGGAAAAAGGAATTCAGACTTATAAAGCCTATGTTGGTAATTATTTTACTTCTTTAGAGATGATGGGGGCAACACTTACCATTATGAAATTAGATGAGGAATTAAAAGAATTGATCGATATGCCAGCAAACAGTATGGGATTAAAACAGATGTAGATTGTGGGACGAAAAAATAAGGAGAATCGGTATGGAAGTTTTTAAAAATGAGGAAGGTAATCTTGTATTATCAGCTATGGTAAAAGGAATTCAAGAAAACAAAGCCTATTTAGGTGAAGTAGATGGACTCATTGGCGATGGGGATCATGGAATGAATATGAATAAAGGTTTTAGTCTATTTGAAAAGCGTTTTTTAGATAGTGCTATTACTTTTACAGAAGGACTTGATGAATTAGGAACGATTTTATTTTCTGAAATCGGTGGCTCTATGGGACCAATTTATGGCACCATTTTTATGGATATGGCAGCCGCTGGAGAAGACTATGAAGAAATTGGGGTCAAAGAATTAGGAACTATGTTAGAGGCAGGATTGCATGGATTGCAAGAGATTGTAGAAGCACAAGTGGGGGATAAAACGCTTGTAGATACATTAAGTCCCGCAGTAGATGCGTTAAAAGAAGCGGAAAGAAATGGATTATCGTTAAAAGAAGCATTGCAAAATATGAAAGAAGCAGCAGAACTTGGAAAAAACTCTACAAAAGATATGGTGGCAAAATTTGGACGTTCGAGCCGATTAGGAGAACGCTCAAGAGGTGTATTAGATGCAGGAGCGACTTCTTGTTATATTATTTTAAACTCTATGGCAGATGCTATGGTAGCAAATCTTTCCTAAAGAGAAAAAGAACACTCAAAAAAGAAGCTTTTGTTACAAAAGAAATAGGAAAAATGGAAAGGGATATGTTAGGAATGATCTCTGAAAAACTTGAATAAAAAGGGAGGGTAATAAAATGAAAATTGCAGTTGGTTGTGATGAAGCAGCATTTGATTTAAAGATGATTATTATAGAACATTTAAAAGAACAAGGGTATGAAGTAGACGATTTTGGGGCAGAAAAAGGGGAAGTTGTCTTATATCCAGACGTCGCTTATAAAGTAGCCGATGAAATTGCAAATGGACATTATGAAAGAGGTATTTTACTTTGTGGAACGGGAATTGGCATGAGTATTTGTGCCAATAAAGTTCCAGGGGTTCGGGCTGCCGTATGCCATGATCCATTTTCAGCACAACGAGCAAGAAAGAGTAATGATGCACAGATTATGTGTCTTGGAGAGCGAGTGGTAGGGAAAGAACTAGCAAAATGTCTTGTGGATATTTGGTTAGAGTGTGAATTTGCAGGTGGTGGTTCTACTCCAAAAGTAGAGAGAATTCGTGAATTGGAAGTGGAACATATCAAAAATTTCGCTTAATAAGGGATGAAGAAGAAAATGAAAAATTTAGTTGTAGCCCAATCTGGCGGTCCAACTGCTGTTATTAATGCCACTCTTGTAGGAGTGATAGAGTATGCTATGAAAAGTTCAAAGGTGGATGGGATTTTAGGAGCAAAAAATGGAATCGAAGGAATATTAGAAGAAAACTTTGTGGACTTAAAGAGTATTTTTTTTAAAGCAGAAGAAAGAGAGCGTCTTTCCTTAACTCCATCTTCCTATCTTGGTTCCTGTAGAAGAAAGATGAAAGAGAATGAAGAAGGTGTGATAAAGCGGATCATAGAAATTCTACGAAAAAACGAAATAGGATACTTTGTTTATATCGGAGGAAATGATTCTATGGATACTGTTTATCAGCTTTCGAATTATTGTAAACAACATAACATAACAGACATACAAGTTGTTGGTGCACCAAAGACCATCGATAACGATTTAGTACATACCGATCACTGTCCAGGATTTGGTTCTGCTGCAAAATACGTAGCTACTACATTTACAGAACTAGAAAGAGATTGTTCTGTCTATCAAACAAAAGCAGTGACCATTGTGGAAGTGATGGGAAGGAATACAGGATGGCTAACGGGAGCATCTGCTCTTGCAAGGCTTGGAGATGGCAATGGGCCTGATCTCATTTATTTATGTGAAAAAAGTTTTTCTCTTACTTCTTTTTTAGAAGATGTGAAGGAGAAATTAAAAGAAAAAAATGCAGTGCTAATTGCTGTCAGTGAAGGAATCCAAGATGAGGATGGGCATTATATTTCAGAAACAATACAAAATGGACAGGTGGATGAATTTGGACATTCTTATATTTCGGGGGTATCCAATATTTTGGCAGAAGAGGTGAGAAAACAGATAGGTTGTAAGGTGCGGGCAATTGAATTAAGTTTAATGCAAAGATGTAGCGGGCACCTTGTAAGTAAAACCGACTTTATAGAATCAAAAAGGCTTGGGGAAAAAGCCTGCGAATGTGTAGTAGAGGGAAAAAATGGTATGATGGCCTCAGTGATTCGGAAAAAGGATGAACCATATGAAGTGGTATATACAGCAGTTCCAGTGGAGGAAGTAGCTAACTATGAGAAAAAAGTTCCAGAGCATTTTATTCACCAAAATGGACATGATGTGACAGAAGATATGGTTCGTTATTTGTTCCCACTGATTCAAGGGGAATGCAACATTGAATATGAGAATGGGATTCCAAAACATAGTGTTTTATAAACCATTTTTATAGCAAATCTTATAGCAAATAAATAAAAAATAGGGAAAAACAAAATACAATAAAAAATGTTAAGAAAAGACTATCTTAAAAGAAAGAATCCAGTATAATAAAAGGAGATTTCTTTTAGGATAGTTTTTTTATTTCATAGGAAATACCTTGTTCATTCATTTGTAAAAGTGCCATTTTCTATGAAATAAAAAAGCACTACGTGCGAACGATGCGCAGGTCGCAATGGGGAAAATTTTACTTCGTAAACTGCGACCGCGCGGCAAAGTATACGTTGCTAGAAGTTATCGAAAGTCGCCAGGAGTGTTAGGCGCACACTTTGTTCTTTGTGTAAAAGGTGTCAATGAAAGAAAAAATAGAAGAAAAAGTACAATAGAAAAAAGGAGAAGAAAATGAAAATTGTTTATAAAAATGGGACGATCTATACAGGAGAAGTTTTTGCAGATTATTTTATAGTAGAAGATGGTGTTTTCCAAACCGTAGGTATGTGGAGTAAAGAAAGCGAAGAAAAAAGAAAAGAGATAGAAAAGCAAGTTGATAAGGTTGTGGATCTACAGGGAAGATTTGTATGTGCAGGATTTAATGATTCTCATATGCATTTATTAAATCTAGGTAGTGCTCTTTCTATGGCGCAATTATCAAAACATACGAAAACCATGAAAGAGATGATAAGCTATTTAAAAGAATACTTAAAACAAAGACAAGAAAATGGTATGTTAAAAAAAGGCATGTGGATCAAAGGAAGAGGTTTTAACCATGATTATTTTGAAGATGAAAATCGATTTCCAAATCGTTATGATCTCGATCAAGTTTCTACAGAATATCCAATTTGCATTACTCGTGCCTGTGGACACATTTGTATTGTCAACTCAAAGGCTTTAGACGTTATTGGTGTGACAAAAGAGACAGCACAAGTAGAGGGAGGACATTTTGAAGTGGATGAGCAAGGGGAGCCGTTAGGAATCTTTTGTGAAAATGCGCTGAACTTAGTGTATGAAAAACTTCCAAAAGTTACAGTAGAAGAAATGAAAGAGATGATTTTACTTGCTTGTGAAAGACTCAATTCTTATGGGGTTACTTCGGTTCAAAGCGATGATTATGTTACATTTTCAAATGTAGATTATCACAACGTAATGGAGGCCATAGAGCAGTTAATAGAAGAAAAGAAATTAACCGTTCGAATCAATGAACAAGTGCATTTTACAAATTTAAAAGACTTAAAACAGTTTGTAGAAGAAGGCAATCATAAAAGAGGAGATATGTTTTTTAAAAATGGTCCATTAAAATTATTAGGAGATGGTTCTTTAGGAGCGAGAACTGCGTATTTAAGTCGTCCTTATGCAGATCAAGAGGATACAAGAGGAATCCCAGTCTACAGTCAACAACAATTCGATGAGATGTGTTCTTATGCCAATCAAAATGGAATGCAAATTGCGATTCATTCTATCGGCGATGGAATTTTAGATCATATTTTATTGGCTTATGAGAAAGCGTTAAAAGAAGAAGCAAGAGAAGACCATCGTCATGGAATTGTACATTGTCAAATTACAAGACCCGATCAAATCGAGAAAATAAAAGAGCTAGGACTTCATGTCTATCTACAATCTATTTTCCTCGATTATGACATTCATATTGTGAAGGAGCGAGTGGGAGAGGAATTAGCTTCGTCTAGTTATCAAGCAAAATCTTTATTAGAAAAAGGAATTACCATTTCTAATGGTTCCGATGCCCCTGTGGAAGAGCCTGTGGTAATGAGGGGAATTCAATGTGCCATTACAAGACAAAATATCGCTCATACAGTACCTCCTTATTTGGAAAAAGAAGCATTAACTGTAAAAGAAGCTATCGATAGCTTTACGAAAGGTGGTGCTTATGCGTCCTTTGAGGAAGAGAAGAAAGGACAAATAAAAGAAGGAATGATTGCGGATTTTGTCATATTAGGAGAAAATCCATTTGAAATAAATCCTTACGAATTAGGGGAAATTCCAGTATTAAAAACTTATGTGAGTGGAAACTTAGTTTATGAAAATGGAACTTTTTAAGAGTTTCGTTCTCGCTCTCTATATTTTAAAGGGGTACAGCTATACGTTTGTTGAAACTTTTTAATGAAGTTACTTGGGTAAGTGTAACCTACTTGTTTTGCTATTTCTGCCACTGAGAGATCGGTTGTACAAAGTAAGGTGGCAGAAGTAGACATCTTTAAAGAAGTAGAAAATTCCCCGATTGTCATATGATAAAAGTGAGAAAAACCAGCTTTTAATTTTTGGGTACTAATCAGCAATTCTTTGCTTAACATTTCAATGGTAGGTGGATTGGCAATATTATTCAACAAAATATCGTGAGCCTTTTGGATACTGCGAATATCTTCCGCATGGAAAGATAAGGAGCGATTACTTCCAATTAGAATCTTTTCATAATAACGCTGATTTGCAAAAGCATTCTCTTTCGAATGTTGGATGTTTTGAGCAAGAATAGCAATACATTGTAAAAGAGCAGATTCTAAATGTAAAGGATTTAGTTGATCCGCTTCTGCCAATTTTAAGAGGCGATGAAATACGGTGTGGATTTCTAAAGGAAGGTAATGATACGTATAATTTTCCTCAAAATTAGAAAAAAAGTCCAATGGAAAAAGGGGTTTTATCACCTCTTCAAAATAGGCAGGATAAATGGAAATTTCCATGCCATGAAAATGTTGACCTCGTTTCCAAACTTGCTTTCCAATAATATTTTTTTCGATAACAAAGAAAGAAGAAGGAGAGAAAGAGGAAACAGGTTGATTTTGTAATTGAAATTTTGTAGTGCCTTCATAGACGATTCCGAATCGCATGCATAAATCTTCATTTTGAAATTCAATGGCAAAAGGGTGATCGATGGAATAGTCTGCAATTCCAAAGTCATAGTAATTAGGGCGCTCAAAGAGAAGATAATGCCCATTTTCCCGCTTTTCTTCGTTTTGATAAAGGGTATAAAATGGGTAAGAGGTTGGTGAAAATCCAAGTTCTTGCAAAACAGCATTGCGAAATTCAGAAGGGCAATGAACGGTGTGTATCATTTTTGATTCTCCTTTCAATATTTTTCTGCTATCTCATAGGAAAAAGAGTTTTTTGATAGGGATAGCAATCGTTAAGTAATTTATATAAGAATAGTATAAAGGAAGAAAGAATTCATAGCAATAAAATAATGAATTTAGATGATAAAATAATGAAAAAAGTTGAAGGTGTTGTCAGAAGAAATGAGTTCTGTTATAATTCACGGAAGTTAGAGAGAACTAACCAAGACGTGTAAAAGTATAGACTTTACACTTTTTAGGAAAACTGTTAAAAGATAATGTGAAAGTATAGAAACACAAAAGGAGAAATGATATGAGAAAAAAATTATTTGCGCTATTAACAGTATCAGCCCTCGCTGTTGCAGCACTTGCAGGTTGTGGAAATAGCTCTTCAAAAGGAGAAGATAAAACAGGAGATCAGGCTGTAGAACAACAATCTTCTGAAACAGTGACAATTAAAGATGCAAAAGGAGAAGTTCAGATTCCAGCAAATCCACAGAGAATTGTCGATTTAAGTGGAAACAGTGATATTTTATCCGTTCTTGGATATTCTGTTGTTGGAACAGCAAACTCCGATGCATATGATTATACAAAATTCCCATCTTACTTAGAAGATGTATTAAAAGGAGCAAAAATCTTAGGTTATAGCATGCAAGATACAATGGATATCGAAGGTATCTTAGAATTAGATCCAGATTTAATTATTATTTCTAGTGTTCAAGAAAAAATGTACGATCAGTTAAAAGAAATCGCACCAACTGTTATGATTCAATTAGCTCAAACAGATTGGAAAGAAGATGTGAGCTCTTTTGCAGAGTTAATGAACAAAACAGAAACAGCAGACACTTGGTTAAAAGAATATGAAGCAAAAGCAAAAGAAGTAGGAGAATCTATCCGTAAGACTTATGGAGAAGATACAACATACCTTGCTATGTTAGCAAGTGGTGGACAGCTTTATGTATTTGATGCAGCAGGAATTGGAAGCATCCTTTATGAAGATATGGGACTTGAAAAACCTGAAAATATGCCAACACAGGAAAACATCAGCTTACCAGTTATTTCTTATGAAGGTCTTGCTGATATCGATGCTGATTATTTATTTGTTGTTGGAACAGATTCTGATTTTGAAGCACTTCATCAAAATAGTGTTTATAAAAATATGAGAGCAGTAAAAGATGGTCATGTTGTAGAACTTCCATCTAGCCCATACTTTAACATGGGATATAGCTGCATTGGACGTGAAATGTTTTTAGACGAAGTAGTATCACTTATGGAGAAAGTAAATGAATAAGAGAGTTGTCATTTTGACAATCGTTGGTTTACTTGGATTAATCATAGCCGTGCTTGCTTCCATTAGTATTGGAGCAAAGGACATTTCAATAGAAGAAATTTATAATGCGATTTTCCATTATGATGGTGGAATGAATCAGCAGTTAATAAGAGAAGTAAGGGCACCACGAATGTTGAGTGCCCTTCTTGTTGGTGGAATGTTAGCTCTAACAGGAGCTATGATGCAAGGTGTTATGAGAAACCCAGTTTCAGAACCATCGATTATGGGAGTAACACAAGGAGCTACGTTAGCGGTAGCCATTTCATCCATTAGTCCTGTCATTGGCGGGATTTATGGAAATTTTTTTATGGGATTATTCGGTGCACTGATTAGTGGAGGCCTTATTTTGTTATTTAGTATGAAAAGTGCTTCGAATCAAAGTATTTCAAGAATTTTATTAGCGGGAACTGCCCTTAGCACCTTTTTCCTATCCCTTGCGTCAGTTATCGCTTTATTAGGAAATCGTTCACAAGAGTTGGCTTTTTGGATTGCAGGAGGATTTCGTCAAGCAAACTGGTTGCAAGTTGGATTTTTAGCCATTGTAGGAGGAATTTTCACAATTCTTTCTCTTTGTATATCAGGCAAAATTAACTTAGTAAATCTAGGAGATGAAGTAGCCATTGGGCTTGGTGTATCACCAGAAAAAATAAAATTTTATACGATTTTATTTTTAATTCCAATTTGTGGGCTCTGTGTTTCCGTAGCAGGAAATATTGGGTTTGTTGGACTTTTTATTCCCCATATTATCCGAAAAATAATTGGAAATGATTATCGAAAATTAATGCCACTTTCTTTTCTTTGGGGAAGTGTCATTTTAGTTGTTGCTGATATATTGGCAAGAACGTTAATCGCACCTTATGAATTGCCAGTAGGACTTTTTACTGCTTGTATTGGTGTTCCAGTCTTTTTATTACTTGTAAGAAAGGAGAATCGATAAATGAAAAAAGCTTCATGGAAAACGAAAAAAACGATCGGTATTTTTGTTTGTATTCTCCTTTTAGTGATAGCGTTTATTGTTGGATTAATGATTGGAAGCTATTCTATGACACCACTTGAAGTCATAGAGACGTTATTTGGTAATGGAAATAAGATGCAAAATTTCACTATTTTCCAAATCCGACTTCCAAGAATCTGTCTTGCTATTGTGGTAGCCAGCGGATTAGGGGTATCAGGAGGAATCTTACAAGGCATTACAAGAAATCCTTTAGCAGAGCCTGGGATGATTGGAATTAATGCAGGTTCTGCTTTAGCGGTTGTTCTTTTTATTTCTGCAAAGACGACAGAATATTATTCCGCTATTTCTACTTCAACAGCAGTTATTATGCCAATCATTGCTATGATTGGAGCCATGCTATCCGTAGCTCTTATTTACTTATTTGCCTATAAAAAAGGAGTGACACCTGTGCGGTTTATTTTAACAGGTGTTGGAATTAATGCAGGAATTACAGCTATTATTTCTTTTTATCAACTGAATATGTCAAAAGGAGATTATAACCAAGTGCTCACTTGGACAAATGGAAGTCTTTGGGGAAGTAACTGGACTTATATTGCTGTTACAGCGCCGCTCATTTTTCTTTTGATTTTAGTTGTCTTATTCAAAAGCCGTACTCTTGACGTTATGGGGCTTGGAGATGAATTGGCAACAGGCCTTGGTGTATCCGTACAAAAAGAAATGATTCTATTTTTAGCGTTATCAGCCATATTAGCTGGACTTGCAACATCGGTTGCAGGTAATATTGCATTTTTAGGACTATTAGGGCCACAGATTGCAAAAAAAATCTTTGGTTCCAACCATCGGATTATGCTTTTAATGTCTGCTTGCATTAGTGGAATTATTTTAATTTTTGCAGATACAGTAGCGAGAAATTTATTTTCACCATTAGAAATACCAGTTGGTATTGTCGTATCCATTCTTGGTGTGCCATACTTTATTTACTTAATGATAAAAGATAAGGCATAGAAAATAGAATAGAAATGTAAAAAAAGAGCAGACAAGTGTAAGAAATAGGAGAAAAAAATGAGTATTGAAATAAAGGATTTACAAGCGGGATATCAAGATACTATCATCATTGAAAAAGCCGATCTTGTTATCCCAAAAGGAAAGATCACAATGATGATTGGACAAAATGGTTGTGGAAAATCAACGTTATTAAAGTCCTTATCAAGAATTTTGCCGACAAAACGAGGTGAAATCTTATTAAATGGTGCTAATTTAAAGAAGATGGCGCAAAAAGAGATTGCAAAAAAGATGGCAATTCTCCCTCAAAGCCCTCTTGTTCCAGAAGGAATTTTAGTAAAAGACTTAGTTGCTTATGGACGTTTTCCGTATCAAAAACCGATGTCCAGTTTAACAAAAGAAGATCATGAAATTATTGCATGGGCGATGGAAAAGACAGGAGTGCTTGCATTGCAAAATAAACGAGTGGAAGCGTTATCGGGAGGACAAAGACAACGTGTTTGGATTTCACTTGCATTGGCACAAAAGACAGAAATTCTTGTATTAGATGAACCGACCACATATCTTGATATGGCCCATCAATTAGAAATATTAGAATTATTACAAAAATTAAATAAAGAAGAAGGAACTACAATAATTATGGTAATCCATGAACTCAATCATGCAGCAAAGTTTGCGGATCATATTATTGGTATGAAAAAAGGAAGTGTTCTATTTGAAGGAAGTCCAAAAGATGTGATTACAGTAGAAAATCTTCGAAATTTATATGAGATAGAAGCAACTTTAATGATGAACAAAGAAAAAGGCTATCCAATCTGTACGGATTATTCTTTGTTGAAAAAAATATCATCATAGACCATATCGATTCGTGATAAAAAGTAAGGAAAGAAGGCGTTATAGAAGAAAGGTGTAATGAACGAAAAATGAAATTAAAAAGAAATTTTAGACTAGTACTCATTGGACAGATTATTAGTTTATTCGGAAATGCAATTCAAAGGTTTTGTTTATCTCTTTATTTATTGGAATTGACAGGAAGTCCTGCCATTTATGGAAATATATTGGCACTTTCTATTTTACCATATATTTTCTGTGCTCCAATTGCAGGACAGTTTGCCGATCAATTGAGTAAAAAGAAAATTATGGTTTATTTGGACTTTTTATGTTTTATTCTTTTATTTAGTTATGGAGTTTACTTAAAAGGGGATGGAAGTTCTGTTATTGTAGCAGGAGCTGTTATGATATTATTATCGGTGGCAGCAACTCTTTATACACCAGCCGTTACCTCTTGTTTACCAGAGATTGTAGAGCCAGAACGATTAAAATTTGCCAATAGTTGTGTGAGCCAAGTAGGGGCATGGGCTAATATTTTAGGACCAGTAGTAGCTGGAATGCTCTATGGCTTATTTGGAATTCGATGGATTGTTATTTTAAATGCGGTTAGTTTCTTGCTTTCTGCTATTATGGAATGTTTTCTTGTTATGCCATTTCAAAAAAAGGAAAAGCAGACTCCAATTTCTTTAAAAAGTTCTTATTTGGAAATGGGAAAGACCGCTGTAGTTGTAAAAAAACAGTATATGGTTGTGTTTGGAATTATTTTATCCTATGCACTTTATAATATTTGCATTGTTCCAGTGAATACGATTGTACTACCTTATGTCATGAACCTACTCTTTCAAGTGCCATCAGAAGTCTATGGAACGGTAGAAGGGATTATTGTATTAGGCTCTTTATTCAGTGGAATTTTACTTGCGATAGCGACGAAATGGTTTCCATTTCAAAAAGTATATCTTTGGAATTATCCAATGAGCGTTGCTTTGCTTGGTATGACAGTGGCAGTTGTGTTCTTTTCGAAATCTATGATAGGTGTGGCTATCTTTGCCATTGGTGGAATGATTATTATGTTTTGCCTAGGAGTTGGGAATATTGTAACCCTTACTTATATTCAGGAAACGATTCCTTCTCATATGCTAGGAAAAGTGAGTGCATTATCAACGGCGGTAGCGACGGCAACCGTTCCTATCGGGCAGATCCTTCTTGGAAATGTGTTGGAATGGAGCCATGTTAGTGTTGTTTTATTGATTAGTGCAGTTTTAAATGGTCTTGTATCTTTATTTGTAAGATGGAACATATTACGGGATCAAAAAGTGGATAAAATAGTAAAAAATGTAATAGAATGTGAATAAAGAGATTAAAAAAAACGGTATTATAGAATACGATGAGTGTTCATAATATCGTTTTTTTATTGTTGTTAAGGTTACTATAGAACGTAAAATTTGGATTTCTTTCCAGATTGTGCTATACTATTTTATATTTTCTTACACGATATAAAAGAGAGTGTGAAGAAAGAAAAGAAGGGCAGAATTAGGATATAGGTATGGAAACGAAGTGAAAAAGGATGGTGACGAAGTTGTCAGTTGTAGATAAGTATATTGACTATGTACGAAATGAGGCAATTGAAAATCCAGAGAATAGTTTTTCCAAAATGGTTCTTGGATTTAAAGCCAATAAATTGAAAACGAAACTTTTACCAAAGAGAAATATTTCAAAAGGGTATCAAAAGCTAGAATCCATGATGATGGCAATGGTGGCAGATTCTTTAGGAAATGAAAAAAGCTATGTATGGTCTAATATTTTTGCGCCATGTGAAATTATGGAATGTTTTGGATTAAATACACTTTCTATTGAATGTCTCTCTTGTTATTTAACAGGGTATCATCTAGAAGATCATTTTATTGATTACGCACAAAATACGGGTATTGCTCCAACTCTTTGTTCTTATCATAAAACATTTGTAGGAGCTGTTGATAGTGGAGTGATTCCAAAACCTGTTTACGCAGTGACTACATCCCTTTCTTGTGATGGAAATTTAAATACCTTCCGATATTTAGAAAAGAAAAAGGGAGTTCCTTTTACATTTTTAGATATTCCTTATGCATGTGATGAGGCGTCAATTGCTTATTTAGCAGAGCAGTTAAAAACTCTTACAAAAGAATTAGAAGTTCGTTTTCAAAAGAAATTTGATGTGGAAAAACTAAAAGAAACCATTCGAATTGAAAATGAAACGAGAAAAGAATTAATGCGATTTTTGGAATTGCAACAAAAACATTATTATCCAGGAGAGCTGATTAGTCAGCTTTATTTAATGATGGGAACTCATTTAATGATGGGAAGACAAGAGTTTTTGGATCTCGTTCGTTTTATGATTAAAGATATTCAGACTTATCCTATTTTTGAAGGAAAGAGAATTCTTTGGGTTCATTTGTTGCCATTTTATCAAGAAAGTTTACGCCAGTATTTTAATAGTAGCGATAAGTATCAAGTAACAGCTAGTGATATTATTATTGATTTTAGAGGAGAACTTGATGAGAGCGATCCATTTAAAGCTCTTGCCAAAAAGATTTTAAATAATTTATATAACGGTTCTTATTCTCATAAGGCGGATATGATCGGAACATTAGTGGATGAGTTAAAACCAGATGCTATTATCCATTTTTGTCACTGGGGTTGTAAACAAGCCTCTGGCGGAAGTATTTTATTGAAAGAAAAGATGAAAGAAAAGAATATTCCTATGCTCATATTAGATGGAGACGGAATTGATAAGAGAAACAGCCATGATGGTCAGATTAAAACAAGACTTGAGGCATTTTTAGAATTAATAGAATCAGAGGGAAAAACATGTTAGGTTATATTTGCAAATATGCTCCCATTGAAGTATTTGAGGCAATGGGTGTAGAAATGAAGAGAATGGAGCCTGAAGTTACAAATTTTAATCAGGCGGATATTTTAATGCATCCGAATATTTGTAGCTTTACAAAAGGGTTATTAGAAGATGTATTTATGAATGAGTATGAAGGCATTGTATTGACAACTTGCTGTGATAGTATTCGCAGACTTTATGATGTATTAAAAGAAAAAATGCCAGATAAGTTCATTTATATGTTAGATACACCAAGAATTACAAAAGACGCAGGTGTTGTGCTTTATGAGCAGAGAATTCGAGATATGATTCGTGCTTATGAAGAGTTTTCAGGAAAGAAGTTCGATGAAAATAAATTAAGAGAGCTCATAAAGAAACGTCAAGAAGAACAGTCCATTGCTAGAAAAGAGGATGCTCTCAATATTGGGATTGTCGGTGCAAGAGCCAATGACAGCATTAAAAGAATTTTAGAGGAACGAAATGTTCATGTAACATTTGATGTCACTTGTACAGGACTTGTAAGAAAATTGCTTCTAGACGAGGAAAATGTGTTGCGTGGATATGCAAGAGGATTGTTAAGCCAGTTCCCTTGTATGAGAATGGAAGAAGCTTCTAACCGTGATGAAATGTTAAAACAATATGCAGAAAGTGTTGATGGAATTATTTATCATACGGTACAATTTTGTGATAATTACTCCTATGAATATGCTTGGTTAAAAGATGTGATTACAAAACCAATGCTTTTATTAGAGACCGATTATACAAAACAAAGCTATGGACAGATTTTAACGAGAATCGAAGCATTTTTAGAGTCATTAAATAAAGGAATGAAAAAAGTACCAAAAGTAGGAGGACAAGGAACAATGTACGTCATGGGTGTTGATAGCGGTTCTACATCAACCAATGCGGTTATTATGGATCAAGATAGAAAGATAAAAGCATTTTCTGTTGTGAGAACAGGAGCAAAATCAGGAGAAAGTGCGGATAAAATTTTAAAAGAAGTATTAGAAAAAGCAGGATTAAAACGAGAGGATATTTCTTGGATTGTATCAACAGGATATGGTCGTGTTAGTATCCCTTATGCCGATGAAACAGTTACAGAAATTAGTTGTCACGGAAGAGGGGCTCATTATTTTAATCCAAAGATCCGCACAATTTTGGATATTGGTGGACAAGATAGCAAAGGAATTAAGTTAAGCGATAAAGGGGAAGTCATTGATTTTGTTATGAATGATAAATGTGCCGCTGGAACAGGTCGTTTTCTTGAAATGATAGCAAGAACATTAGAAGTGGATATTAGTGAACTTGGAACGATTGCTTTACAATCGACAGAAGATATTGAGATTACAAGTATGTGTTCTGTGTTTGCAGAATCCGAAGTTATTTCTTTAATTGCCAATAATAAAGAAAAGACAGATATTGCCAATGGAATTTGTCGTGCCATTGCCAATAAATCATTTTCTTTATTAAAGAGAGTTGGTATGGAAGGAGAATATATGATGACTGGTGGGGTTGCCAAAAACCCAGGAGTTGTTCGAGCGGTAGAAGAGAAAATTGGAGCAAAATTATATATTTGTCCAGAACCAGAAATTGTAGGAGCTACAGGGGCAGCCATGTATGCTCTCGATCGTTTGCAACAACAAATGTAATAGAGAAAAGCACGCAAAGCGTGCTTTTCATCGTTTTTACCGTTTAAATATAATAAAAATTAAAAGATACTAAATAAAAACTGTGGAATATTGATAAAATGTATAAAAAATATATAAAATGGGCGGGATAATGTTGACTGTTCAACTATAAAGGCGTAAAATACATTCAGTGAAATGAAAAGACAAATGTTTCTTTTAACAATGAGGAAAAGATACACAAAGAGCATACTAGAATGAGCAGATGGACAAAACATAGGAGGAGACTATGAAAGATTCTTTTGTAAAGTATATTTCTTTATTATATCGAAATACCAATCGATACTTTGATATTCAATTAGAAGAGGAATTAATAAGAAGTGGACAACAATTTTTTTTGTTGAGGATTTTTGAAAATGATGGGATTTCTATGTGTGATCTAGCAAAACTTGGGGGATACGATAAAGGAACGGTTACAAAAGCTGTTCAAAAATTAGTGGATCAAGGGTATGTGGAAACAGTAGCCGATGGTTCTGACAAACGTATGAGACACCTTTATATTACAAATGATGCTATGCCTGCGATTAAACGTCTATATGAGATCCGTGAAGAATGGAATCGTAGATTAATCGAGCAGTTAGATGAAGAAGAAAAAGAAAAGATATTTGAAATTTTTCAAAAAATGTCACAGGCTTCAAGCGAAGTAATTCGAGAGCTTGGAGAGAAAAATCATAGAAAGTGTTAAAAAGGCGGTTGTTGTTATATCCATAAATAAAATGGAATCAATTATCTTGTGAGTGGATGCGTTTATCATAGTTTATTTATTTTGTAATGATAGAAAGGCAGGAGACAAGAAGAAAAATGAAACAAAGAAATCTGGATGTTTACATTCACCATACGATGGCAGTATGTGGCGGATTTTTAGGGATTTATGCAATTTTAGCAAGATTTAATGTGTTTGGCTCTGCACAGACAGCCAATTTGATGGGATTGATCCGTGATTTAGTTGGAAGAAGTTTTATAGAAGTAGCCATTCGATTGGGTGCTTGTATCATTTATGTGCTTGCAATTATTTTAGCAACTATTTTAGAAAAAAGAGTAAAAAGAATACAAATGATTACGATTTTTTTAGAGATCGTTATTGTAGGATTTTTAGGAATGATACCAAGAACAATAAATCCAATGATTGCTCTATATCCAATGTTTTTTATTACAGCATTTCAGTGGTGTATTTTTAAAGGAGCAAAAGGGTATGTAAGCTCCACTATTTTTTCTACCAATAATATTAAACAAACCGTTGTTTCCTTTACAGAATATTATTTATTAGAAGAAAATAAGGAAAAAGAGCGAAAAGAAAAACTAGAAAAAGCAAAGTTTTTTGGGGGTTCTTTATTGGCATTTCATATGGGTGCATTATGTAGTGCTTTATTATATCCGCTATTTGGAATTCAAACCGTATGGTGCTGTATCGTTCCTTTGTTGTTTAGTATGGCTTTCATCTTATATCAAGAAAGTCAAGAAAAAAATATGATGTGTATGGAAAGTATAGTGAAATAGTAAAAAAATAATAAAATCAAGAAAAAACGATGCAAGATCTAGGAAAGTGTCTTGCATCGTTTTTGGTTAGAAAGATAATTTTTCTATATACTCGGAAAGAATGTGGCTATCCAAGAAAGGGATGATATTACTAATTGATTGAATACCTTCTTTTTTTATTGCCATTTGAGCAAGGTTGTTTAAGTAGTCATGGCTTAAAAATGGGGAGAGTATATGCAAATCATCATAGTTGTCTGCTTCTATCTGTCTCATAGCGAGTTTATCTATGATATGGGATCTGACAAATGGTAGCAAACCTTTCATATCACCGTTTACAACATTATTGACAATTTCAGAGTGTTCGCCTAGCAGTTCGTCAATGGTAACTTCAAAAAGTCCTGCAAGTTCTGTCAGTTTTGAAATATCAGTCATTGAATTTCCGGTTTCACATAGTTAAAGATATTGGTGTCATTCAATCAATTTTGCCGATAAAGCGGTAGAAGATTTCTACCTCCTGTTCCCGACTTCTGTCCTCGCCTTTGACCGCTTCATGGACAAGAATTTTTTCAATTAGCATATTCAAGAGTTCGGCGGGTTGCTATCTGCTCTTGTACCTGCCGGAAAACCTGTTCGCTGATAATCGGCTCCTTGCGGTGCTTCCACAGCCGGGGTATTCCTTTTCGCACGGTCATTCTGTTTTCAAGGTGCTGTCCATCGATGAACTACTCTAAGTCTATACGAAAAAAATGCAATCCCCGGAATTTTGCCAGAAGTGTATTTTGATGATGTTTACACTTTGGAGATTGCATTTTTGCAATCATTCTGTATAATGGAAATATGTGGAAGAGATGCGTATTTATGGCTTTACCCGGAACACCCAAACAGCGGATTTCCGATTTATGCAATGGAAACCACATCACACAAAAAGAACTTGCGGAGAAGATAGGCGTGTCCGCTTCCCAGTTGAGCCGCTGACCTGTTCCAGAAGTTGGTGAAAAAGATGATTGAGCAAACAAGAAAATGGATTATTAGGCAAACTCATCTAAAAATGAACAAGCAAAACATTTTAAGGGTATTTGTAAAGGTACTTTGGAAGTTGGGTTAGCTAAATATAAGTTTAATACGAATAATCAAGAGGAGGTTTTATTATGACAG
>CAJMOB010000050.1:0-16762 GCA_905214925.1 uncultured bacterium
GAACGCAATAAACTTCTGCGGGCAGAGCAGGTAATCCGTACGACAGGACTTCTATACAATTCGATCATTAAATGCGATCTTTGGAACTTCAGAATAAGGAAATAAATTGCGAAATACATTGGGATTCTCACAATCCACTAAAGGATACATATATTCTTCTAATTCTAATAAATTCGTTTTTTCATTATATTGTACTTTTCTATTTTCCATTTCATATGCCTCCCAATATGTTTCTCTTTGCTACCAAAAAAGAATATAACATAGACACATCTTTATCGTTCTATAGTAGATGAGGCTGGTATTTTAACTATCAATTTTTATTTAGAAAGAGCCAATCATTCCTTTGTCGTTCTCTTACTTTTCAAACAACCGAAACATGATTCCATCCTTATTTTCTCTCATAGCCTCATCTTTTTCTAATCATTCTTCTGTCTTTTTTGATAATATCATTTAAAAATAATTGTATACAATTACTTTATTTTTGTCAATGCTGAAAAGCAAAATTATATCCTCTATTTGCAATTTTATTATTATTTTCCTGCATATATAGTCATCACTGCAATAATTTTCTTAAATTTAACTGTCCATACCCTTGCCTTTCCCAAGGCATCCCTAAATCATCGGTACTCTCCCATAACCATCGCTTTACTTCATTATTCGTAAGATAAGGATATTTCTGCAATAGTAGTGCTACCGCTCCTGTTACAATGGGGGTTGACATAGAAGTTCCACTTTTTGTCACGTATCCCGTTCGAAACGGTGTACAAGAATAAATATTGGCTCCTGGGGCTACAATATCTGGTTTCTTCACACAGGCGATGGTAGGGCCTCTTCCAGAATAATGAATCTTACCGTCCTGCTTTCTTGCAAAATATTCATCGTCACTTGCTCCAACTGTAATTACTTTACGGCTGATTCCAGGAACTGTAATGGATTTCTTATTTGGTCCATTGTTTCCAGCAGCTACAATTACTACAATTCCACATTCCCATGTTTTTTCTACTTCTCTTACTAACTCAGACGATTCATCTTCTTTTTTCGTCGCAGGCGTTCCAACCGAAATATTTACAATTTGTATTCGATATTTTTTTCTATTTTCTCTTACCCACCGAAGCCCTTCGATTACATGAGCAACCTTTCCATTTCCTCTACTATCAAGTACTTTTACAATAACATAGCTACACTCTGGAGCAACCCCAATAATATTTCCCCTTGGATTTCTTCCAGAGGAACCAATAATTCCCGCTATATGACTTCCGTGAGAATTATCATCATAAGGTAACTTTTTTCCATTTACACTGTCATAAAACGCACGTACTCGCCCTTTCTCCCAACCAAAATCTATGTGAGGGCCAATTCCTGTATCTAAAATCGCCACACAAACATCTTTTCCTGTTAACTTTTGTCTTCTTGCATAATCTATATGAATCTGATGCAACGCATCATAATTGACACCATAATTAGACATTTTCTTTTCCTTTCAATGGCTTCTCTTTATCATATGCTCTTTTTCGCAACACGTTGCTTCTCTTCCTTGAGGAAAGTATCGGTTCTATCTCGTTTCTTTGCATAAACGATGAGAAACACGCTATGCCAGTTTCTCACGTTGGCGAGCAATCGTCATATAAGGGCATAAATGCTCTGCATGCCTCGTTACCTTCACGTAAATCAAAAAAAGACAGCTATTTAAAATAACTGCCTTTTATCTCAACTTTTCTCTTTTTATTTTTTTCAATTATAATTTCTCTATTTTTCTTTTTTATTATAAAATTCTGTACTATGTAATCTAATAATTACTTGATAATGGATACATATTTATATGGAGTTCTATAGTTCATATTGCTTACGATAATCCCTGTTCTAGAATTACTCGCATGAACAATCTTTCCATTTCCGATATACATGGCTACATGGTTAATTCTTCCGCCACTAGCATAAAAAACTAAATCTCCTTTTTTCAATTCAGAACTTTTAATTGATTTCCCATTTGTTGCCTGCTCTCTTGATGTACGACTGATAGACATTCCAAAATTCTTATAAATTCCCATTGTAAATCCAGAACAGTCTGTTCCATTTGTTAAGCTTGTACCACCGTAGACGTATGGGTTTCCGACAAATTGCAATGCATAAGAAACCATATCATCTCTTAAAATAGCTTCTGTATCAACTTCCACTTCGATTGGAATTTCGATTTCTGCTGTTACTGCTGTTTTCTTTGCTGCTTGTGCTTGTACAGGATTTAAAAGTGATACTCCCATAGTTAAACAAATCGCTGTACCTGTAATTAGTCCCATAATTCTACGTTTCATGATTATCTCCTATATATCTCTAAATTTATTTTCTTCAATTTTAAATTTATTTTCTTATTAAATTATTATCATTTTTATCATAGTTTATGTCGTTTCTGCTGTCTATTCTACATAATATCTCGAACTTTGTCAACAGTTTCATTACGATTTTGTAATATTTTCTTAATATTTATTTACGTATTATGCCAAAACTTCTTTTTAAATCATAATTTCTTTTTCAATTTTATATAATTCTTATCTATTTCTTAATAAGCTTGTCCAAAAAAGTATCTTAATTTTATTCCATTTTCCAATATATTTTTGTTTATTTTTTAATTATAATACCATATTTCTTGTAAGTTGTCTTTATTTTTCTTTCATATTTACACTTTTTTAATAGACTATTTTTTCTTATTTTTCGCCAATTTTCTCACCTTTTCTAAAACTATAACTCTTTAACAACTACCCATGATTTTGTAATCTTTGTAAAAATTATGTAACAAAAAAAGAACTGTCATCTTCCATGCCTTTCAAGCAGGAAAATGACAGTTCTTTTCTATTTCTTATTGTCGTTTATCCTCTACGATTATAATTGATAAGACAACCTTTTAAAATAATTTCACGTTCTTTATCCGTTAACTCACCAACGGTTAACTTGACTTCTTTCATTCCTTTATTGACAACATAAGCTGGTATTTCTGATACTTTGTCTTGAATCGCTTGTACAATATTTGGAACAAATAAATAATCATTTAATCCAAATGTTAATTCTCCTTTTAAGACAAATGGTAACATTCCCCAGTTAATTAAGTTAGAACGATAACGCTTTGTTGCATATTCTTGTGCAATATTCGCCCAACCACCTAATACCTTTTGGCAAGAAGCTGCTTGCTCTCTTGCAGAACCATCTCCTGGTTTTACCGCATAAATCGTACTTCCGATTCCTGTATTTGTAAAATCCACAGTTTCATTGGCTTGTTTGATCGTTTTCATAATTTCTTCCAATTCCACTACCACTTCTTCTGGATTTTTCCCTTCGATTCTTGCTTTTTCTGCTGTTTGAACATACTTAGCGCGACCTACATATTCTGGATCTTTTCTTGAAAGAGTAAACTCTGCAAGTCCTAATGGATTAGAACGATAAGAAGAAGTTTCTCCTGATGGGATGAGCTCATCTGTTGTTGTTACTGGATCATGGATTTCAGAAACAACTTTTAAAATTAAGTTTTCTGGTAATGCAGACATCTTTGGCCAATCTACAATATTAGGTCCAAACTTAATTTCCACTGATGGATCTGCTTTGCCGATTCCATTATAAACACGGTTATCATAAATAGTTTTATCAAAATAATAAGCTGGTCTTGTAAATGTAACATCTACAAGTTCAGTTGCTGGTGTTAAATATCCTTGATTTGCAGCTGTTGCTGCAATAGAACGAGCATCCATGAGTGCAACAGAAGCAATCTGTCCATTTGTAATCTTAGAACCTTCACGATTTGGGAAATTACGAGTTGTATGACGGATACTGAGACCTTGGTTTGCAGGAACATCTCCTGCTCCAAAGCAAGGTCCACAAAAGGCACTACGGACAGTAGCACCTGTTGCCATTAAATCCGCAATTCTTCCATTTTTTACAAGTTCCATAAAGACTGGCTGACTGGCTGGATAAACACTTAATGAAAACTCATCTGCCCCAATGGATTTTCCTCTTAAAATATCAGCTGCATCACAAATATTTTCATATCCACCGCCTGCACATCCTGCAATAACTCCTTGTTCTACATAGAGTTTTCCATTACGCACTTTATCTTTTAATTTAAACTCCACTTGATTATTATCAAGGCTAATTGCAGCTTTCTTCTCTACTTCATCAAGAATATCCATTAAATTATGATTTAATTCTTCAATGGTATATACGTTGCTTGGATGGAATGGCATGGCGATCATCGGTTTAATCTGAGACAAGTCCACATAAATCATTCCATCATAGTAAGTAACTTCTTTTGGATTTAACTCTTTATAGTCGGAAGGTCTTCCATGTATGGTATAAAATTCCTTAATTACATCATCTGTTTTCCAAATAGAAGAAAGACAGGTTGTCTCTGTTGTCATAACATCGATACCAATACGGAAATCTGCAGATAATTTTGACACGCCATCTCCAACAAATTCCATTACTTTATTATTAACATAGCCATTTTTAAACACTGCTCCAATAATCGCTAGTGCAACGTCTTGTGGACCAACTCCTTTTTGAGGCTCTCCCGTTAAATAAACACCTACTACTTTTGGCATATTAATATCATAGGTCTGAGATAATAACTGTTTTACAATTTCTGGTCCGCCTTCTCCAACAGCCATTGTTCCCAATGCTCCATAACGAGTATGGCTATCAGAGCCAAGTACCATTTTCCCTCCACCTGCTAATACTTCTCTAGCAAATTGATGAATAACCGCTTGATGAGGAGGAACATACATGCCACCATATTTTTTTGCACAAGAAAGTCCAAACATATGGTCATCTTCATTAATTGTCCCACCAACTGCACATAAACTATTATGGCAATTGGTTAAAACATAAGGCACTGGAAATTTCTCAAGTCCTGATGCTCGAGCTGTTTGGATAATGCCTACAAATGTAATGTCATGAGAAGTTAAACAATCAAATTTAATATTCAACTTTTCCATATTATCGGATTGATTATGCTCAGACAAAATTCCATAGGCAATTGTATTTTTTGCTGCTTCTTTTTTATCTGTAATGTATCCAAGACGATTTTTTAAAATAGCCTCTTGCTCATTTCCATCTTCTACTATTTCTGTACCATGTAAAAGGTATGCTCCTTCTGGATATAGTTTTACCATATGTAAATCCTCCTTAAAAAATATTCCTATTATGATTTCTTTCTATTATAGATATTCTTTTATCCTATATTGAGATCCTACTATTATGAATTTAGTTTTTATTTTTACTGTAATCTTAAACATTTCATGATGACTTATTTTTTTACTATATCATGAGCTATGCTTATATTTCTTATTGCATTCGTCAAATACTTGGTGCTTGGCCTAATGTTTTTATTATACCATAAAAAATCCATGTATACAATTATTTTTCCATACTTTAATTTTTTTAAAAAAATAATTTTTAAAATGTGTAAAGCGAACAAGCCGTACCGCATAGTATATATTGTAATCAAAAATATTTGGAGGTTTCATAATGAGTGATTTAGCAGCAACAAACTGTGGTGGAAATTCTTGTGGATGTAACAACGGAGGTTTCGGAAATAACTGGATTATCTTAATTCTTTTATTCTGCTGTTGTGGAAATGGTAATGGTAGTGGTCTCTTCGGTGGCAGCTGCCAGGATAACTGTGGCTGCAGTGGCGGATTTGATTTAATTATCCTTTTACTCTTAATCTGCGGATGTGGTGGAAATTCTTGTGGATGTGGTAATGGTTGCTCTATCTGCTAATTTCTAAAAAGCTTTATTCTTAAATATGGGCGGAATTTTCCGCCCATATTTTTGTTTTTATTCATTTTCTAATAAATAAACACTGTCTGGTGTAATCTCATCTCCGTCTTTTCCAAAGAAAATCCAATCAGTCAAGCGCTCAAATGGCAACTCTTTCTCCATCCCTTCATGAAGTCCTTCTATAAAATAAGGTTCTTGTGTCAATACTCCATAAAATACTTGTCGCCCGACATCAATTCCTTCTAATTGAAACCAAATGTGTTCTTTCTCATCTACATCTTGCCTATATTTCTCATCTACATCTAGTCCAATTTTAATTAATAATACTTCCTCGTCATCCAATCCTTTATTATATAGAACTTCTAAGTAAGGAAGTCTTTCCTTTGCTAATTGACTCATTCTGTTCGTCTCTTCTGTTGTATAATAAACAATTGGATTTTCCTCCAATACTTCTGCATAGCGATCTAAAGGCACAAAGTTTCTTTTTTTATAATCCTTTTCTGTAGGATAACAGAATATAACCCCTCTATTTTCTTCATGAGCATCCTCTCTTAAATGAACTTGTCCTAATGTTCCTTCTGGATAATATTCACTAGCTCTTCTATAATCAACCCATGTAGTCATTAATACATCTTTTTTTGTTAAACGAGCAGTATAAATTGGCTCTTCCTCGTCATCAAACTCCCCTCTTGTCACTATTTTTTCTGCTAGGACTAAAATCACACTATTTAAGGCTTCATAATTATCCCTTGTTAATCCAAGAATCTCCAAATCAATAGCACCACAGCGATTCAATCCATGAGTATGTAACCAAACATTCTCGTCTTCTCCTCCAACTACTGCTTGTATTGTATATAAATAGGACGGTGCAGGAGGAATCAATGACTGACTCGCTAATTTGGCCCATCTTCCTGACAATATCTTTTCACTGCTAAAATCAATAATTCCTGCCATATTAGGAACAAAGGCATTTAATATCTTTATTTGTAAATGAAAAGAATCGATATTGTTTTCCCCAAACACCATCCAAGTAAGCACACCTTCTCCTTGACTTTTAAAGTGTTCCCTTTCTTTCTCTGAAAAAGTATACTGCCATCGATAATATCCTGGATACTCATAATGCCCTTGATAAAACCCAACTACATATTCTTCTGCTTGATAAGTGAGAAATAATAATTGCTCCCTCTCTGCATTATTTCTCTCCTCCACTCGATGAACTTGAATCTCCTCAACTTCTTTTAATCGTTGTATCATTTCCTCTGTATTTTTTAAAATCAAAGGCTCCATTGGCACCGCCATCATATAGGAGAGCGTCTTTTCAATCTTTCCTCTTTTCAAGGCTTCTTTTTCAAATTTTACTGATTTCTTCTTGCACTTAAATAAACCCATCTCTTCTTCTCCTTTTCTTCTTATCAATTGATGAAAAACAACGTTGTGAATTTTTATACCCCTTCGTATCCATTTAACCTTAAAAATAATGTTCCTAAATGTGGCCGATAACTTTCTTCACTTATATATTACATCTTATAAACAAATCATTTATGAATATTATAACAAAATTGCATAAATTTGTAAACATATATTTCGAACATTTGTTCTTTAATAAAACAAAAAGAGGCTATTGCAAAATAATTTTTTCTATTTGAAATTTCATATTTTGCAACAGCCTCTATTGAATTATTTTTATTTCAATTTGCTTTATTTCTCAAAATTCCTAATTATTTATTGTTATCGACAACAGCATAATAATAAAAGTAATAAAAGCACTTGATTGTTTCCACAACAATTACCACTGTTTGAACAATTTTTCTGAGATGAGCGTCTACCACAACCACTCTCTTTTCTCTCGCCTCTTCTTTCTTTTCGGCACTCTCCTCGCCTTTCTTCTCGTCTCTCCTCTCTTCTCTCTTCTCGACATTCACCTCTTCTTTCTTCTCGTCTCTCTTCCCGTCGTTCTTCTCGTCTCTCCTCTCGACATTCGCCTCTTCTTTCTTCTCGTCTCTCCTCCCGTCGTTCTTCTCGTCTCTCCTCTCTTCTTTCGCCATTTCTACAATTATTTTCTCTACAGCCACAACCTCTTTCCATGTTCATCCGTTCAAAATCAATTTCTCTTTCTCGAACAAATTCTTTCCTTTCACAATTCCCTTGAAATCCCATACTCTCTACCACCTCATCTTCTATAAAAATTTCTCTTGGGCTCTTTTGTTGTTCTTTTAAACATTCTATATCCATTTCGTATAAAGAGTTATTGTCATTTTCATAATTTGGATTCATAATATACTCCTTTCTTTTATACTATAGTATATGAAGGAATTTAAATTTTGTTTGTATAAAAATAGATAGGAGGATTTTATGGAAAAGGAAACAACCATACAAAAGCCATTACAACAGCTTCTACAACATTCCGATTTGAATTTATTAGAAGCTGCTCTTCCTTTTGTACCACTAGAAATGAAGAAATTATTGGCTATGTATATTAAATTTTCAGAAATGACAGAAGTAATGCATGGATTCGAAGATGAGGAGACACTTGCTATGTGCGGTTTAGATGATCAAAATATGAACTATGAAATGATGTTACAGGCTATGAGAATGGCTGCTAATAAGGAACAAGCGGGTAAACTAGAACAAATGATTCGCCTTATGAACTTGGGTAAATCCATCCCCGCTATGATGGAGAGTGCTATGTCACCTCAATCATCCTCTAACTCTCAAACCGATATGATGAAGACATTAGCAAATTTTATGCAAATGAACCAGCAGACGCAAGCTCAATCTTCTAGTCAGACAAATGCACAACAAACACCTTTAGAACGACTTATGAATGATCCTAGAACTGCATCAGTTCCAATTGAAAAACTACAGTTCATTCAAGCTTTTATTAAATCCAATGGGGAATCTTCTCCATCGGAACTATTACCAAAAATGTTGGAATTAAATAGCCAAATGCAGGCCCAAAATCTTTCTTTTAATAAACAAGAAATGGAATTATTATTGGATATTTTAAAAGAATCTATGACGGCAGAAGAAAAACAACAAATCGATATGCTCTTAAAAATGTTAGGATAAATTTATTTCAAACCCAAAATGGTGGAAGAAAAAGTGCACCGACTTTCTCTTCCACCATTTTTTTCTCGAAATTATCTTTCTTCTGTTTTTTGTCTAAAAATCAATTTACGAATGAGATCAATCGGATACATCGTAAGTGCCATTAATATGACAACTACCCATCCCTTTAATCCAAATCGTTCGCAACTGAATATTTCACCAACAATTCCGCCAATGGATACTAAAACCACTTGAACTGCAATAATAACAAACCAAATTTTTATAAAAATAGGATTTTCTTTGATGTGTTCAAAAACATTAAAACTATCACTTCTTACATTTAATGCATTAACCATAAAACTAAATACAAATAAACAGAAATAAGCACTATAAAATTGTCCTTCATGTAACGTTCCATCTACCATAAAGAAGGATTGGAAAATCGGAAGTTTAAACCAGAGGATACTCATAATCGTAAGCCAACCACCCATAATTAAAATTTGTATGGCCATTGGCTTACTAATAATGCTCTCATCCCTTCTTCTTGGTTTCATCTGCATATATTTATGGAGTGCTGGCTCTCCTGCAAACATAATAGATGCTAAACTATCCATACAAAGATTAATCCATAAAAGATGTGTTACTTTTAAAGGTGCTTCTACTCCAATAAATGGACAAATGGCTGATACTAATACTGCTGCCACATTAATCACTAACTGCATTTTACAGAATTTTAAAATATTAATATACAAAGTACGACCATACCAAATGGCATTTTTAATGGAATTAAAGTTATCATCAAGAATTACTAATTTCCCTGCTTCTTTTGCCACATCAGTTCCACTACCCATAGCAAATCCAACATCCGCTTGTTTTAATGCAGGACTATCATTTACACCATCTCCTGTCATACCAACAACTAGATTTAATTCCTGACAAATTTTTACCATACGGCTCTTATCGGTCGGAAGGGCACGAGAAATCACTCGAATATTTTTAATAATGGCTTTTACTTCATCATCACTCATGGCATTTAATTCAGCAGAAGTGATGGCAATATCACCTTCATCCCCAAATAATCCTGCCTCTTTTGCAATAGCCACCGCTGTCTCTTTTCGGTCTCCCGTAATCATAACAACTTGGATTCCTGCTTTCTTTACATCGCGAATTGCTTCTTTTGCTTCTGGTCGGACATCATCACGGATACCAACAAGACCAATTAATACAATATCGTCATTGATTTCATCTTGTACCATATTTTTTCTGCTATATCCAAATGCGAGAACACGCATTGCACGATTTGCTAAATCATCAATTTTAGCGTTTAATACTCGTTCATCAATTGGAACTTCTTCACCAGATTCATTTAAGCATACTTTCGCTTTTGCTAAAATTCTCTCTGGTGCTCCCTTATAATAAGTTGTTTTTCTCGCCTCAATATAAGACTGGCTAAACTTATTTGCACTATTGAATTCTTGTTGCTCTGTAACAGCATTATCATCGTTTGTATTTAAAGCTGTAAAAGTTTCTTCTCCTAAAAAGGTAAGAAGTGCTTTGTCTGTCATATTACCGCCTATAACTTGATGGCGATCATCAAACATGGCACCTGTATTTTTTCCAATGGATAACTCTAATTGCTCTTTCATAAACGAATGAGAATTGGAATTTTTAATATCAATTACAGTTCCAGCTCCATCTAAAAACTCAACAACTTCTAATTGTCCTTTTGTAATAGTACCTGTCTTATCACTAAATAAAATGTTAAGAGACCCTGCTGTTTCAATACCAATGGACTTACGAACAAGTACATTCACTTTGTATAACTTTCCAGTATTTTGCATAAGTACAAGTGCAATTACAAGTGGAAGTCCTTCTGGTACTGCACATACAATAATT
The DNA here is from genome assembly GCA_905214925.1 of uncultured bacterium. Taxonomy (GTDB): domain Bacteria; phylum Bacillota; class Clostridia; order Lachnospirales; family Lachnospiraceae; genus Scybalomonas. The sequence continues at coordinate 10,708 of CAJMOB010000050.1, forward strand.
GTAATAGCAACGGATACCGCACTCATAATTCCTTTTAAAATCTCAAGCCAACCAAGTGAAAAATAAGCGGAAACTCCTCCTGCTTGTAATATGTAATGCACAAAATATGCGATTGCAATTACAATGGCTCCAATATATCCAAAAACAGAAATTTGATTCGCTAATTTATTTAACTTCACCTTTAGAGGAGAATCTGGCTCTTTATTTTCCATATCCAATGCCATTTTCCCCATCATAGTGGCCTCACCGACACGCTGGATTAACATATATCCTTCTCCATCAAGTACAGTTGCTCCACGGAATAGGCTATGTTCATCTACAAAAGTATCACCTGTGATATTTTCTGGAATTTTGAAATTCTCATCTGCTGCTGTCTTTTTACACTCTTCTGCTTCTCCATTTAATGCGCTATTATCCACAGATAATTTTCCATCGGCTAAAATACCATCGGCTAAAATCTTATCCCCTGATTGAAGAATCACAACATCTCCTACAACAAGATCGTCAACTTCAATCATTTTAATAACACCATTACGCAATACTTTTGCAGTATCTTTCTTTTGAGAATCTTTTAGCTTTTTATACGCATTATCGTTGGATACTCCAGTTTTTGCAGAAACAAAGTTTACAAGTAAAATGGCAACCACCGTTCCCACTGGTTCATACCATTCTCCTGCTCCAACTAAAAACATAATAAACATAATTACCGCGATTACACATAATACACGGATCATTGGATCCTCAAATCCACTTAAAAATTGTTTCCAAAAACTCTCTGGCTCGGCTTCTTTAATGTGGTTCGAGCCATATTTTTTTCGGCTTTCTTCTACTTCTTGATCAGTAAGACCTGTTAAATGTTTGTTCATCTCTTTTACTCCAAATGTCTTTCTCTTAATGCAACCTCTTATTTTGTTGCCATTCTATTTTGTATTAACTTTTGCTTTTCTTTTTTCTTTATGTATATCTTTGAGCAAGCTGTCCAAGACCTTCATCTTGTGTTCCTTGACCAACAGCATTAAATTTCCATTCTCCATTATGATGATATACTTCACCAAATACCATAGCTGTCATATTATCATAGCTCTCAGATAAATTATAACGGCATACCTCCTTTCCATCTCGTTCATCCACAAGACGAATAAATGCATTTTTAATCATTCCAAAATGTTGTTTTCTCTTATAGGCATCATAAATATTAACAACAAGAATAATTTTATCATATTTTTCAGGTATTTTCGATAATTCTACAATAATTTGTTCATCATCTCCTGCTCCTGCTCCTGTTAAATTATCCCCCATATGCATAATAGCACCTGTATGATGTTTTAAATTACCAAAATAAACAATGTCTTCTTTTCCTTTTAACTTTCCATCTTGAAGGACTAAAGCAGAAGCATCACAGTCAATGGCTGTTGGCTTCGGTGCAAAAAAACCTCTCTTTCTTTCCACCTCGTCCCATCCAAGACCAATAACAATACGATCCAATCCAGCTTTTTCTTTTGTTAGACTTACTTTTTGACCTTTTTGTAGACTAATTCCCATCTCTTATCCTCCATTATTCTACTTCAATACCGAAGTTGCCACATAATGCTGCTAAACCGCCTTGGAATCCACTTCCAATTGCATTAAATTTCCATTCTCCATTATAACGATAAATTTCTCCAACAACAACCGCTGTTTCAATAGAAAAATCTTCTCCTAAATCATATCGAATTAATTCTTCCTTTGTGCTCTCATCAACAATACGAATATAGGCGTTATCTACTTGTCCAAAATTTTGACGTCTCTTATCCGCTTCATAGATGGTTACTGTAAAATCCATTTTTTGAATATTATCTGGAACTTTTGTTAAATCCACTTTGATTTGTTCATCGTCCCCATCGCCTTGTCCTGTTAAATTATCTCCCATATGTTCTATGGCTCCACTTTTATGAACCAGATTTCCATAGAAAATAAACTCATCACTAGTAGGTGTTTTTCCATTTTCGCCAAGCATGAATACTGCGGCATCTAAATCAAAATCGGCACCGCCATCATATCGATTGACATCCCATCCAAGACCAATCATAATATTTTTTAATCCTGGATTTCCTTTTGTTAAGCTTACTTTTTGACCTTTTTGCAAATTAATTGGCATAATAAAACCTCCCATACTATTGTAATTTTATAATAAGTTTCCTTATTATCTTCATCATTTACTTTGATTTTGCATCATCTGTTGAAACTCATTTTTAATTGTATTTAAACGTGCTTGATCTTCTATCCGTTTTTTCTTTGCATCCTCTTGAATCTGCTTTGTCTCTTGAATCCCTGTCACAATTGTGTGCCAAGTCGTTTCTAGTGTCTCAACTTTCACCGAACTTCCAGAAGCTAGTTGCATTGCCATCTTTGATTGATTCACCGTATTTTGTGCATTTTTAATTAACATTTCATTTGTTTTTTGATCCAATGCAGACATAGCCTCTGCCTGTATTTTTTGACGTTTTAATAAAATAGCCTGTGTCAAAGCCTGTTTAAAAACAGGAAGAGTAATAATAAAAGCGGAGTTGATTTTTCGAACTAAATTCATATTTGTAAATTGCATTGTTTTAATCATTGGAATGGATTGCATTGCCACATTTTCAGCAATTCTTAAATCCTGTGTTCGTTGCTCTAACATCATTTTGGCTTGTTCAAGGCTTGTTAGTTCAAATTGAATCGAAGGTTCAGACGATGCTTCGTATTCTTCTTGGCGTTGTTTCATATAAGCACTTATTTCTTCAATTCCTTGTTCTCCAGCTAAAATATACTTTTCTAGCTCATGAAAAGATTGTACATTCGACTGAAACATATCTTCTAATTTTCGATTGGACTGCTTAATCTCTTCTTCATATTGTTTTAATTGAACATAAATTTTATCAACTTCGTCCCCCATTGTATGGTATTTGGCTAGTATTTTATCAATTTGTTTTCTAGCATTATGAAAAAATTTATCCAAAATGCCTTGCTTTTCTTTTATCTCATCAATATCAAACTTATCCATAATCTTTCCAAGGGTTGTAAGCATTTCACTAGAATCATCTAACTGACTCATATTCATATTGCTTAAAATTGCATCGGAACATTTTGAAATATCTTCTGCCACTTGGCTTCCAAAGGACACAATCGTATCCAAATCAAATACAGAAATTGTACTAACAATCTGGTCAACTTCTTCTGAATGAACAAGCTTTTGGCGCAGTTCTTGTTTATCGGCTTGAATATTAAAGGGAGTAATCTCTGTATTATCCATATTATTTTCTTCCATAGGCATCGACTTTTCTTGTGTAAAATTTAGTCCCATAATCACTCATCCTCTCTTAAAAATCCGCTGAAATATCGTATTTATTTTTAAAATATCATCTTTTAATGACGGTGCTTTCGGTATGGAAAGACCAAACATATAACTACCTATTTGATGTTCTACAAGTAAAGGCCTTGCATAATACCTCTCTAAAATCTGAAATCCTGTCGGAACAAACAAGACAATATCAAATCCTAGTTTTGCTAATAAAGCAATAAGAATACTATCTTCTAATGAATAATCCTTTTCATCAAAGGCTAATAAAAGTAACTTTGGATTTTTCTTAGTAAAGTCAAACTTTTGAATTTCTCTCATATATTCTTCACCAAGACTTAATCCTAATGCCAAAATTGTATATTCCATTCCATTTACAAAAGTACCTTTTATTAACTGACTATCGATTAATTCTTGTATTTTATCCAACAAATATTCTTGAACTTCTTCTCGATAAAGATGATAGGAATACTGTTTACTCTCTTTTATCTTTTTCCGATCCAATCTTCTATTTCTTAAAAATTGAGTGGCATATCCTCGAATCGATAGATCATACTTTCTCTGTTCCTCTGGAATCAAAACAATCGTATCTTCTGTCATTAATTTTTGGACTTCCTTAAAATAAACATCCGTATCTTCATTTTTAACACCAAGAATTTTCGCCCCTAAAGTAGGAACGATTACTTCCTCTTTAATAATTTCAAAATTTGGTCTATATTTTAATTCCTGTTCCCATAAGATAGCAATCTCTTCATATATGGTTTGCAATTGTAACACTTGTGCCTTTTTATATTGATTGACACGATAAAGACCTGTATCTTCATATAATAAGGAATTTAACTCTTGTTCTGCTTGATATGCTATAGTTCCTGTACTGCTTTCTTGAATTGTCTGTGGAAACTTATGAAGTTCTAATGACTGAGGATATGTCTTTTCAAATAAACGTTTTTCCTTTAGGCAACATTCTTTTTTCAAATCTGGGTTTATTACAAAAACATCGATAAAAGTCCATGATAACAAGCAAAGAAATAAAGCTTCTATCTCACTTTTACAAACTCCAAAATAAATAAAAATCGAAATACTTGTATCTTTTCCATCGGTTAAATGAACAAGATATCGATTTAACCAGCAGACGAGAAAAACAGCTTCATTTTTCAGCTTATTTAAATTTCCTTCCCGTTTTTTTTCTTCTTCTAACATTACTTTAATAAAAGCTCTCTTTACCTGTTGATCAAACCTTCTAGAACTGGTTCCTTTTATTTTTGTTGCAAGATCTAAAAGTAACTCATCTACTGTTTGATAATTTTTCGGATGTACTTGGGAAATTTCCTCGTTATCTGGTGGCATTATTTCGGATAATAGAAAAACTTTTCTTCCTGTATGTTCTAACTGTTTTTTCCATTGAAATAATTGTTTTGCATAAGTCGTCTTTTCTTCCACTCCTATCACTTTTACAAATAAATTATAACAATAGTTTTCTTTCTCTCCTCTCTCTGTTGGCTCTTTTAAACAGTCTGAAAATACATTCCCTGTAAGCCAAGTATTCGTACTCATAACTTTTAATTCTTCCTTGTGATAAAGCAAAGAAAATCGATTTTCTCTTTGCAATTTCAGTTCCATCTGTCGAACGGAAAAATCATCTGGAAATAGTTGTGAAGAATTTACTTCCAAAACAAAGGAACGCTCCCTAGAAGGGTCCGCTGACTGATAAGCCAAATCTCCTTGTTTTTCCAATAATAAAATATCACAGCCTGCATTTGCAAGAATCGTTAAAATATCTAATTCATACTTACTAACAATGCCTTCATACAAAATCTTTGGCATCTGTTCTTGTCCTAATTGAATTAAAATTCGTTCGAATTTATAGTAAAGCCAACACATAAACTTAATATATGCATTTCTTTGCATATCTTGGCTTTTACCACTTTGTCTCATCTCTTCTAACAGATGTAAAATAGACTCTGTAACGTTTTGATTTTGTATCTCATTTAATCTCGGCAACCATTTTTTTAAAGAAAACTGAATAAATTCTTTTTTCAGTTCAAATTCTCTTCCCATGATCTCTTGATAAAAAGCAAGTTGGCTCTCATTGGGATTTTGAATCTTTTCAAATAAAACTATCCCTTTTCGTTTTGCCTCCAAAAAATATTGATAAATAAAATTTTCAATTTCTTCATTATAAGAATAAATTCGGTAAAAATAAATCCCTTTTTGTTCTCTAAGCGATAATGGAAGAAAAAAATCACTCAATTGATGCAGTCTCAATTTCTTATACATAAATTATCCCGCCATTCTTTTCACTTTTCAAAATATGATTTATAATATAATCTTTTTATGTACTAAACTATAACAATACTATATCATATTTTAAACTAATTGACAATTAATTCTATATTTCGATATTATTTCAAAATAATATACTTTACTTATCAAAATTGTATTTTATTTGTTTTTTCAACTTCTTATTCTTTTCTATCTAGATACCTTCTCATCTTCATGGGCGGTGTCAACATTATAAATGTTTGCGAGCAGTCATAATAAACTTATGCAAACATAGTTCCGACTCGTTGCCTTGGCATAAAATAGAAATCCAAGCATTTGTACTTGACTTATGACTTACACGCAAAAAAAGAAGAGAAATAGCCATTTCCTACTATTTCTCTTCTTTAATTACCATACATTTTAATGAGACATCGGGGATTCGAACCCCGGACACCTTGATTAAAAGTCAAGTGCTCT
>CAJMOB010000051.1:0-16508 GCA_905214925.1 uncultured bacterium
AGCGATAGGCAGAGCTTAGGTTTTAGGTCGTTCTATCGAAACGAAGTGAGATAGAACTTCAAGAATGTCGCTGAGAAGAGCTAAGATAAAAATTTCTGTGTGTAGTTTTGAAAGTATAGGAAATATCTCCAAGCATAACGTTTGGAGTTTTTTGCTATCAACTATATATGTTTAGGGGTTTGGTCAAATGGTATGACAAGGGTCTCCAAAACCTTTAGTGGGAGTTCGATTCTCTCAACCCCTGTTATTAAAAATAAGTATAATCAACTTAGGAAACTAGGTTGATTATTTTTTTTGCGGAAATGATTGTATTTTCTATAGAAAAATATATAATGATATAAAGTAGTTACAAAACTAGTAAAGAATATAATAACCAAGAAAAAACGAAAAATTAATGGTAAAAAATAATTATCAAGTAAACTCGTTTACTTATGGGAGCGGTCAGATACTAAAGTTAAATACAAATGAAAGGTGGGGATTCTATGGATATTACATTTAAAACAGAACAGGGAAGATTTAATTATAGGATGTGTGCTATCATCATTCATAATGAGAAAATATTAGCTATGAAAGATGAGCATGCACCTTATTATTATCTTCCAGGTGGAAGAGTAAATTTAAATGAAACTGCAGAAAGTGCAGTTCTTAGAGAAGTAAAAGATGAGTATCTATATCCACTATTTATAAAAAAAGAGATATATCATTTGCCTAAACATTTAACTATAATTACTGAGTTTGAATAGCTTTCTAATCTTTATCCTTTATTGAAAAAATATATTTTTATATTAGTAATGAAAAATGGAGTTGTAAGTTATATGAAAAACACAAATAATTTAGTATGTAGATGTAACTGGTGTAATCTTAAAAATCAGTTATATGTGAAATATCATGATGAAGAATGGGGCATACCCTCATACGATGATAAAAAACTGTTTGAATTGCTCATTTTAGAGCCGTTTCAAGCAGGATTATCATGGGAAACGGTATTGATGAAAAGAGAGAATTTTAGACAGGCATTTGATAATTTTGATATTAATAAAATATGTAATTATGAGGAAACGAAGATTTTGGAATTATTACAAGATGCCTCTATTATAAGAAACAGAAGAAAGATGGAAGCTTCTATAGCAAATGCAAAAGTGTTTCGAGAAATTCAAAAAGAATGGGGTTTTTTTTCTAACTATATTTGGCATTTTACAAATGGAGAAGTTATTTATGAAGTAAATAAAACGTGTTCTGAATTATCCGATCATGTAGCAAAGGATATGAAAAAAAGAGGAATGAAATTTATTGGTACAACCATTATATATTCTTATTTGCAGGCAATAGGTGTTATTTATTCTCATGATACGGAGTGTTTTTTATATAAAGAAAAGTAAATTTATATTCAAAATTAGAGACAAAATGGGATGACATACTAGCTAAATATTTTTAGATAGTGTGTCATCCCTATTGCTTATCTTATGAAATTCGTAAAGATTTTTTCTTCTTGTTCATTTTCTTTTACATAAGGTTTTCCGGCTTCTATAACTTTCATTAACCAAGCCATATTTTTACCAAGAATTCTCATAATCTGCATACCTTCTTCATCCTGTGTTACTTCACCAGGAGCGGTACCATAAGCAATATTCCCATAATTAGAGGTTGGCATAATCATTTCCGAATGGTTCATAAAATTATTTAATTGATCGAATACAGGGACACCGCCAGCTCTTCGATCTGCTACAACACTGACACCTACTTTATGTCGGAACATATCATTGTTTACAGCTGCTACATAAAAGGCACGATCTAAGAAGGATTTCATAGTCCCTCCAATGGCAGCACAATGAACTGGTGATCCTAAAATAATACCATCTGCGTCTTTCATTTTTTGAATCCATTCATTGACTTCATCATTTTTCATTACACATTGTTCATTTTGATTTCTAATACAGCCGCCACAAGCCATACAGCCACGAATTACTTTATTTCCCACGTGTACAATTTCAACTTCAATTCCTTCTTTTTCTAATTCTGCTGCTACAACTTTGATTGCATGATAAGTATTTCCTTCTTTTCTTGGGCTTCCATTAAATGCTACTACTTTCATTATATTCCTCCATCAATTAAATTAAATTAAATTAAAACATGCCTCAATCATTTTATTATGAGACACACAGTTTATTTTTTACTTTTACATATTTATATCCAAGTATTTATCAATTTTTCCAAGTAATATGATTTATGTGGAACGGATAAATCAAGTGAAATGGGTTTTAAAACGATTTCAAATATGTAATCATCATTTGTGCAGTTATTATACATAGTATTGTTTAATAAATAAAGTACCTACTTTTTAGTTATATACTAACAAAAAAGTAAGTTTTACGAAAATACAAGGAAAATACGAAAGAAAAAATTTAGGAAACATTCCATCATTTCTATAAATAGCAGTTTTTTGGAAAGTAGAGGATATAGACTTTTGGGATAAGTCGTATTATAATGGTAGAAATAAATAGTTTAGTACAAATTTTTTATTCTATATATTCTAAAAAGTAAGTTTTCGGAAAATAAAAGCATTGGAGGATATTTCTATGGAAGAAAAAATTTATAATAGTGGTGTGGAAGCTACTATGGATGTGATTGGTGGGAAGTGGAAACCGATTATTTTATGTAACCTTCGATATGGCTCTTTGCGTCCAAGTGATTTGCAACGAAAGATTCCAAGTATTAGTCAAAAAATGTTAACACAACAATTAAGGGAACTTGAAAAAGATCAGATCGTATTAAGAACTGTCTACCAACAAGTGCCACCAAAAGTAGAATATTCTTTAAGTGAATATGGGAGTTCTCTAGTAGGGGTGTTGGAGATTTTATGTAATTGGGGAGAACTTCATGTAGACCATTTAAAGAAGCAGGGGAAAAATGTTACATTGCTATATAATAGCAAGGAGGAAGATGAAAACAAAAGAGTGTTGAAATAAAAAGAAAAAGAAGATAAAAAAATGTGAGAAACTCGCAAAGCGTGTTTCTCACATTGGTAAATTTAGCAAGACCTTTAAGTGTATGACCTTCTTTAAGAGCAAGGTGTACTAGATTACAATTTTAAATCCCATTTTTCTTCTAGTACTGGAGTGCCCCAACTGTCATTTTGAATTGTTTCGGTGATTTCAAATCCAGCGTTCTTATAAAGAATTCTGGCAGATTCTTGTGCGCTTACGGTCCATAAGAAAACATGAGAATATTTTTTTTCACGACAAAAATCTAATACTTTATTGAGTAGAGCAGTTCCTGCCCCTAATCCTCTTATTTCTGGTTCTAAGAAGAAATATCTTAATTGTGCAACATTCTCCTCTGCATGAGTAATTGCGATACAGCCTGACGCATGTCCATCACATTCTAATATAAAAATACAGTCTTTTTCAGAATCAAATTTTTCAACAAGATCAAGAACTCCTTGTGTAAGATATTTTTTCCATATATCAGTTGTAAATTGTCGTTCCGATTCATATAAAGATAGTTGTCTATCGATGATATATTCGATATCCTTTTCTTGAAAAGGTCGAATGAGGATATCTTTTGTTGCGATTGAGAAATATTTTTTTATTGTTCTTATCGAATGAATGAGAGTTTCACGATCCTTGTCATCCAGTTTCTGGATGACTTTTTTTATCTGGTCATTGGAACGATTATTCAATTCATGGAAAAGTTCGCTTCCCGTTTTAGTAAGCTGAATTTCCATATTACGATTGTCCGTATTACTTGTACGTCGAACAAGGAATCCTTTTTCTTCAAATTTTCGAATGATTCTGCTCATATAACTGCGGTCAATATCTAATATAGAGCATAGTTGATTTGCCGTACAACATTCGGTTTTACTAATTTCAAAAAGAACTCTTGCTTCCGTTAAGGAATAGCCAGAATCTAAAATATGTTGATCTAATAAGCCTAAAATACTTGTATAGAAACGATTAAAACCTCGTATTTCAGTGATAATATCAATTTCTTTCATTATGTTTGCCTCCCTATTTTTAAATGATTGACTCTGTCCTCATTATAGAACTATTAGTGGACTTTGTCAATTATTTATAATGTGCTTTAAATCAATGAAGTTATAGTGTTACCCTTTTACTTTTGGAAAGAGAATTTTAATAGAAAGAATCGAGTTCTCTTTTTTCGTAACACGCACCTTACCTTTATGAGAATCAATAATGGCTTTTGCGATAGAAAGCCCCAGACCATATCCACCAGTTTGTGAGTTTCGTGATTCATCCCCTCGATAGAAGCGATCAAATAACCGCTCAGGTTCAATAGAATTGGATGGGCTAATGGTATTTTCAATGGTTAGGCAAATAAATTTTGTTTGTTGGTTCAGTGATAGAGTAATGGTTCCTTGTTCTGTCGAGTATTTGAGAGCATTATCTAGCAAAATAGTAATAAGTTGACGAAGTGTTTTTTCATCTCCAATAATCGAGAGCATTGGTTGAATTTCTATGTTTAGATGCTTTTGCTGTGCCATAGAAAGTGATTGGAATGACTGGCTTGTCTCGAAAACAAGATCAGAAAATGGTAGTTCTATCATATGGAATTGTGGTTTGCTTTCTTCCATACGAGAGAGAGAAATTAAATCATTAGTTAAAGAAGTAAGTCGCTTTGTTTGAAGACGAATATCTTCGATCCACTCGTTTTTTCCAAGATCCATTTCTAATACATCGATATCGGCAGAAATAATTGTGATCGGTGTTTTTAATTCATGGCCAGCGTCCGTAATAAATTGTTTTTGCTTTGTATGGCTTTCAATGACTGGACGAATGATTTGTTTGGAAAAAATTGTAATAAGAAGGAATACAGCGATTAGGCCAAAGATGGCGATTCCAAAGCTAGAAAGTAAAAAATTATAGAAAGTGGATAAATTTCTAGTGCAATCTAAAAAAATAATTCGAGTAGAATTCCCTTCTTCATAACGTAAATATCGATAGGTTTTCATAAATCCCTCTGTCTTTTTCGAACTATAAATGGTTTGGGCATATTCCATAGCTGTTTTCGTATTAACAGCAGCAATTTTACCTGTATCAACGGCTAGAATCGTATCTTCTTTTGACAATAAAACAGAGAAGTAACGGGATTCATATGGTAATTCAGAAGAATTGAGTTTATCAGCGTGCTTATTTGGCCCATGTTTTTTCTCGAACTTTTGAGGGAATTTTCCATCATTCTCTTTTAAAATAGCGAGTACAGAATCTGCTTGCTGCACAATATTTTGATAGTTTAAAAGATTTACGATTCCCATGATAGAAAAAAGTACGAAGAATAATGAGAGCATGGAAACTGCAATAAATTTAAAACGAAGTTTTGCGATCATAGTATTTCCTCCAAAGAGTATCCAATATTTCTAGCTACTTTAATCTGAATATTGGCATCAAGTGCTTCTAACTTCTTTCTCAAGTAAGAAATGTACACCCATACAACACGAATATCCGTATCGCTATCATATCCCCAAATTCGTTCCATAAACTGCTCTGTAGGAATAGAATTTTTTGGGTGCCGCATGAGAAGTTCCATCATTTGATATTCTTTATTTGCAAGGCGAAAGTTTCCGCTTGGAGAACAAAGCTCAAAATTTACACTATCTAATGTAATATTTCCAAACTGTAATTGACTATTGGTATGAGATGTTTGGACTCGTGTCATAGCCCGAAGCCGTGCTAATAATTCCTTCATATCAAAGGGCTTGGTGAGATAATCATTGGCACCGCTATCGAGTCCTAGTACTTTATCATCAATCTCAGATTTTGCAGTTAATAAAATAACAGGAACATTATTTCCTTTCGCACGTACCGTTTTTAATACGGTAATTCCATCTATCTTTGGTATCATAATATCTAAAATAACACCATCATAATTATCTAAATCCAAATAGGATAATGCCTCTTCACCATCGAAGACGGCATCTACTGTGTAATGATTTTTCTCTAAAATTGTCTGTACCGCTCTAGATAAAGATTTTTCATCTTCTACAAGTAATAATTTCATAATAAACCTCCAATATTTATGACAACACAACGAGTTTAATAGTAAATAGAAGAACTGTAATAAAAAGCATGATAATAAAAGCTTTGTTTGTGGCTAGTATAGCATATGAAGTTTAAATGAACTATAACAAAATACATTCATTTATAAAGTATAAATTTCCTTAATTATAGCATAAGAGCGAAAGTACAAGTGTAGTGACTCAAAGGAAAATATAAATATTCATGTGGAATTTTAAGTTGAATTAAAGTTCAATTGATAAACTGCTTGTGAAAGGAGCTAAGAATATGAGTGATCAAATGATTTTTAAACGGTATGAATTAAAATATATGTTGACTCAGGAACAAAAGGCTAAAATAGAACAATTGATGGATTCTTATATGGCGCTTGATCCACATGGGGAAGCAACGATACGAAATATCTATTTTGATACGAGCAATTATCGATTGATTCGACATTCCATAGAACATCCTGCTTATAAAGAAAAGCTTCGCATAAGAAGTTATCAGAAGGTAGAGGCTGATGATTCTGTTTTTGTGGAGTTAAAAAAGAAATATGACTCGATTGTATATAAACGAAGAATGGTGTTACCAGAAAAACAAGCGATGGATTGTTTATGCAATGGAATACCGATTCCAGAGGAGTCTCAAATTGCACAGGAGATCAATTATTTTTGTTCTTATTACGCAGATTTAATGCCAGCAGTCTTTCTTTCTTATCATAGGGAGGCATTTTATGCGCTGGATAAAAGTGATTTCCGCATTACATTTGATAATCAAATTCTTTATCGACAAAATGCAGTTTCTCTTACAAAAGATATTTTTGGAACTCCATTGTTAGATTCTACCATGTCTTTGATGGAGATTAAAACATCTGGTGGAATACCGCTTTGGATGACTGCTTTTTTAAGCGAAAATAAAATTTTTAAAACGTCTTTTTCAAAATATGGAGCAGCTTATAAAAAAATAATTCAAGAACAAACAAAAGGAGGAGTTTTATATGCTTGATTCTCTATTTCAAGGTATGTTTGATACCGATATGACACAAGTAATTTCCGTACAAGATTTTCTATTATGTTTGATTTGTTCCCTTGGTATTGGATTACTGCTGGCATTTATGTATATGTATCGGACTCGATATACAAAAAGTTTTGTTGTAACACTAGCATTGCTTCCAGCAGTAGTATGCGTTGTTATTATGATGGTCAATGGAAATGTTGGTACGGGAGTTGCCGTTGCTGGGGCATTTAGTTTAGTAAGATTTCGTTCGGTACCAGGAACAGCAAAGGAAATCGGAATTTTATTTCTTGCCATGGGAGCAGGATTAATTACTGGAATGGGATATTTAGGATATGCTCTTTTGTTTTCTATTATAGTAAGTGGTGTGAGTATGTTGTATACCCATTTAGATTTTGGGGCAAAGAAAAGGGATGCTCTTTATAAAACACTAAATATTACGATTCCTGAAAATTTAGATTATAGTGATGTGTTTGAACCATTATTAGAATCTTATACTTCTTCTTATGAATTAGTTAAAGTAAAGACAACCAATATGGGAAGCTTATTTCGATTGACCTATAATCTTACATTACAAAAGGAGAATACAGAGAAAGAGTTGATTGATAAACTTCGTTGTCGAAACGGAAATTTAGAGATTACGATTTCAAAACAAGAAACAACGATATATGGATTATAAAGGAGGAATGATGATGCGTAGATATAGAAAAATGGCCCTTTTTTTTGTTATGGCACTTATGTTATCTGGATGTAGTCAAACGAATACGGAAACATCCACAGTAAGTACGCAAGCGGAAGAAAATTCTACCACCAGTAGTACTTCAGAAACGACGACAGTTACGCCAACAAGTATTAATTCTTCTGAAATTTTTTCCAATCGAGATTTTGAAATTGGATATGATGAAACAACAAGTGCGCAGATTACTTTGAATGGAACGAGTGCATCTTGTGATTCCGATGCGGTTTTAATTTCTGGAAGTACGATTACGATTACAGACGAAGGAACTTATATTCTTAGTGGAACTTTGAAAAATGGAATGATAATTGTGGATGCAGAGGATAGCGATAAAATACAACTTGTTTTAAATGGAGTATCCATTACAAATGAAAGCTCTGCTTGTATCTATGTACGACAGGCGGATAAGCTATTTATAACGACGAATACAGATACAAAAAATTCCCTATCCAATGGAGGAACTTATACCGCCATTGATGATAATAATATCGATGCTGTTATTTTTTCAAAGGCAGATTTGACTCTCAATGGAGCTGGAACGCTTAGTATTGATGCGGAAGCTGGACATGGAATTGTATCCAAAGATGACGTCATTATTACAAGTGGTACTTATGATATCACGGCTGCAAGTCATGGAATTTCAGGAAAAGATAGAGTCGGTATCGCCAATGGAAGTTTTACCATTGTATCAGGAAAGGATGGAATTCATGCAGAAAATACAGAGGATACTTCTCTTGGATATGTGTATCTTGAAAATGGAACGTTTGATATTACGGCCGAAGGAGATGGGATTAGTGCCGAAAATGTGTTACAGATAGAGGATGGAAGTTTCAAGATTCAAACAGGAGAAGGAAATGATGCTGTAAATCTTGAGCAGAAGGAATCCGAGAAATCCATGGGACAAAGACCAGAGCGAAGAATGGATCAAAAAGAAACTGAGCAAACAACAGAAGGAACGACAACAACGGAACTATCAGGAATGACCGAAATGTCATGGACAAATAAAGAATCAGGAATGATTAAGCTATCAGAAACAACTGTGACACCAAAGATAACGACAGAAGCAACAACAGAAACAACAGAAGATACCAGTGTGAGCAGGAAAGGGTTAAAAGCAACAAGTGATCTTGTAATCAATGGTGGTAACTTTGAGCTGGATACCGAAGATGATTCTGTTCATTCCAATGGGAATGTATCGATTCACTCTGGAGAATTTCAAATTGCAACTGGAGATGATGGTATGCATGCAGATTCCAATTTGACCATTGCTAGTGGAACGATTGAAATTACGAAGAGCTATGAGGGATTAGAAGGAGAAACGGTCACAATATCTGGTGGAGAAATTCAATTAGTAGCAAGTGATGACGGAGTGAATGCAGCAGGTGGAAAGGATCAAAGTGGTATGAGCACCTTTTCAGGTGGACATGGTGGTGGAGACAAATTTGCATCCAATTCCAATGGGCTCATTACAATCTCAGGTGGTACTTTATATGTAAATGCCGAGGGAGATGGCATTGACTCCAATGGAAGCATCACGATGACAGGTGGTGAAGTATATGTATTAGGTCCAAATAGTACAGGAAATGGTATGCTAGATTATGATTCAGAAGCCACAATTTCAGGTGGTACTTTTGTAGCTGTTGGAAGCTCAGGTATGGCACAGAATTTTGGTGATTCCTCTACACAAGGTTCCATTTTGGTATCGGTTGAACAACAAGAGGCTGGAAGTATTGTGAAGCTTATAGATGAAAATAAGAAAGAGTTGCTTTCTTGGAAAGCGGAAAAATCATTTGATTGTGTCTTAATCAGCTGTCCTGATATTCAAAAGGGCTCCACTTATACAGTAAGTGCAGGAACTTCTAAGACAGAGGTTACAATGGATAGCTTACTTTATGGAACAGGAAATGAAGGTGGTAAAGGAGCAGGAGGTAGACCAAATGGTGGAAAGCGGGAATTTAGTAGAGAAAATCAGGAAGAACCGAGCAAAGCAGAAAATGCTACTTGATATCATTATGACGATTGTGATATTGACATTATTTGATAAAAATTTTATCAGCATGAGATCGTAGGGTTGGTATTAATAGGGAGCATGGTGATTCACAATATTGTGAATATAAAAATTTTTTTTGGCATGGGAAAAATTTTAAAAAGATGCCTCTTCGATTTCAAATAGGATTTGTCGTGGATCTTTTATTAATTGTATGTTTTTTATGGATTGGAGGGAGTGGAATTTTATGCTCCCATACGATTTTTACTTGGATTTCTTCACAAAATGTTTTATTTAAATTATCTCATATGTTTGTAGGTGGTTTATCTGTGATTTTACTTGGAATTCATATTGGACTTCATATGAGAGTAAAAAAAGTGTCAAAAAATCTAATAACTGCAGTGAGTGTTTTAATTTTAGGAATTGGACTTAAAGCTTTTTTATGTTCTTTGGCATGATTTTCTCCGTGGCAGTGATTATTTATTGGATTGTATATGAGAAGAAAAGAAGGATACATAGACCTTTATTTATAGGAAATACTACATCAGAAGAAAGAAAGAGAATTTCAATACAAGAACAAAAATAATTTTTTATGAGCGATTATGAGCCAGTGACTAGAAGGTTGGAGTTATCTGGCTCATTTTCGTAAAAGGAAAAAGGTTGAATAAAGTGGCAAAATAATTCTATTATCATATAATGAATGAAACTATATTAATATATAAATTATAGTTTGAATAATATATAATAATATCAAAATATAAAAAATAATATGGATATAAATTTGAATTATATATAAAATATCTATTGACATTAGTGATTTGTTGTGATAAATTATAAATCACACTAAAAAGGTAGGAATTCATTATGAAAGGAGAACAAGACATGAAAGTATTAAGCATTAAAAACTATTTTAATCATATGATGTGTTGCTGTATGCAAATGTATGTGCATATGGCTTATTTTTGTGTATATAATGTTCCCTTAATGAATACTTCGATATAATTTTTATTGAATGTTGAAAAAGATACATGTATATGCATGTATCTTTTTTTTATGTTATAGGAAATTCCTCGCAAGGCGAGCCATCCTATAACATAAAAAAGCATTGAGTGTAAACGATACGTAATAAATACTTCGTTCTAAGAAAAAGGGAGGAATTTTTATGGAAAAGGAAATCTTACAACAACAATTAGAAAATGAATTTCGATGGTTTCATTCTCATCCTGAGCTTTCTTATGAGGAATATGAAACAACAAATCGGATTCGTACACTTTTAAAAGAGAAAGAAATAGAGGTACTGGATCTTCCATTAGAAACAGGTCTTGTGGCCATTATTCGTGGAAAGAAGTCTGGACCAGTTATTGCAATAAGATGTGATATTGATGCACTTCCAGTTGAAGAAGAAACATCGTTAGAATGGAAACCAAAAATTTCTGGAAAAATGCATGCCTGTGGGCATGATTTTCATATTGCCACGCTTTATGGGGCTGCATTGCTTTTAAAAGAAAGAGAAGAGGAACTTCATGGAGTGGTAAAACTTATTTTTCAGCCAGCAGAAGAATCTTCTTTGGGTGCTTTAAAAATAATAGAAACAGGTGTGTTAGATGATGTAACGGCTATTTTTGGAATACACAGTTCATCTGATTTTCCAGTCGGTACATTGGGGATAAAAGAAGGAAGTGTCACAGCCGCTGTGGATCGTTTTAAAATTATAATAGAGGGGTTTGGAACACATGCTGCGCATCCAGAACAAGGAAAAGATCCGATTATAGCTACGGGAGCAATGATTCAATCTTTGCAATCCATTGTGAGTAGAAATCTCGATCCATTTTCTCCAAGCGTTTTGAGCATTACTCATGTATCCGCTGGAAACACATGGAATGTCATACCAGAACAATCATTTTTGGAAGGGACGATTCGTACTTTAACGAAAGAAGATCGTAAGCTAATGGAGGAGCGTTTTCGACAGATAGTAGAACATACGGCAAAGGCATATGATGTAGTAGCCAAAGTGGATTGGGTGGAAGGACCTCCAGCCACAGATAATGATAAAGAATGGGCAGAGTTTGCTAGGAAAGTGGCAATTGAAGAAAAAATGGAAATAGGGATTCCAAAGTTAAGCCTTGGTGGGGAAGATTTTGCATTTTATCAAGAAAAAATAGAAGGACTCTTTCTTAAAATTGGGACTGGAAAAACGCCATATCCAAATCATCATCCAAAGTTTCAAGTGGATCCAGATGCGTTATATGGGGCAGCTCATTATTTAAGTGTTCTTAGTGAGAAAGTATTATTACAACTAGAAAAAAGAGGTGGAGAGCTATGATACAAATAGAAAATGCAAAAAAGGTTTTCTATACAAAAGCAGGAAAGGTATGTGCACTCGATAATGTTTCGTTGTCAGTGGAAAAAGGGGATATTTTTGGTGTTATTGGTTATTCTGGAGCAGGAAAATCTACATTACTTCGTCTTGTAAATGGACTGGAAAAACCAGATAGCGGAAAAGTTTTAATTGATGGAAAAGACATTACTGATTTATCAAAGGCAGAACTGAATGGAATAAGAAAAAATATTGGAATGGTATTTCAGCAATTTAATCTATTAGAATCTCAGACCGTATATCAAAATATAGCTCTTCCCCTTATTATGTCAGGAATGAAAAAGAAAGAGATACAAATAAGGGTAGAAGAATTGCTCAACTTCGTAGGTTTAGATAAAAAAAGTAAGGCATATGTTTCTCAGCTTTCAGGCGGACAAAAACAAAGGGTTGGAATTGCCCGCGCTATTGCTACAAATCCTAAAATACTATTATGTGATGAGGCAACGAGTGCATTGGATCCAAAGACAACGGAATCCGTTCTTCGATTATTGAAGAAAATCAATACAGAATTAGAAATTACGATTCTTTTGATCACTCACGAAATGAATGTAATTAGTAAGATTTGTAATAAAGTTGCAGTGATGGAGGAAGGACAGATCTGTGAGCAAGGAAAAACAGTAAATGTTTTTCGGAACCCAGTAAAGAGTATTACAAAAGAATTTGTTAATACCGTTATTAATAGTTCGATACCTAATGCATTATTAAAAGACTTAAATTATCAAGATCCCATTATACGAATCACCTTCTTCGGAGAAAATTCTAAGCAATCTTTAATTTCGAAAATCAATAAACAGTTTCAAGTAGATACGACAATCTTATTCGCCTCCGTAAATGAATTAGGAGATAACATACTTGGAATTTTGATTTTGCAGTTAAAGGGAGAGGAAGAGGAGATTAAAAAGGTAGAAGATTATATTCGGAGTCAAAATGTCGGAATAGAAAGGATGGTAATTTAAAATGATAGAGGAATTTTTAAATGTTAGTTCAGATAAGTTGATAGAATCTGTTATGCAAACGTTATATATGCTTGGGTGGTCGTTATTTTTTGGAGTGATTTTGGGTGTGCCACTAGGGCTTCTTCTTGTATTTACAAGAAAAGAAGGTCTTTTAAATAATAAAGTTTTCTATTTTCTTATCAATGGCATCGTAAACTTGGTTCGTTCTGTACCGTTTGTTATTTTACTTGTATTTATAGCACCTTTGACAAAAGCGATTACAGGAACAAGAATTGGTACGAAAGCGGCTATTGTCCCGCTTGTATTTTATATCGCACCTTATTTAGCAAGGTTGATTGAGAGTTCTTTTTTGGAAGTAAAGCCTGGAATTTTAGAAGCGGCGAAGGCTATGGGAGCCAATACGTTTCAAGTTATTTGGTATTTTCTACTTCCAGAGGCAAAAGCATCGCTAGTGTTAGCAATTACAACAGGAACAATTGGTTTGTTAGGAGCAACCGCTATGGCAGGAGTCATTGGAGGAGGGGGGGTTGGTGATTTAGCACTCACGTATGGATATCAAAGATTTAATAACTCATTGATGGTCATAACCGTCATACTTCTTATTGTTTTTGTCCAGTTCATACAGACGGGAGGGAATTATATATCAAAGAGAATACGAAACCATGGATAGATAGAAAGAAACGTACATAGGAGAAACGAATAGGAAATAAATGATAGGAAGTAAATGATATTAAGAAAGGTTTAAAAAGAAAGAGGAGGATAATGTTATGTTAAAAAAATGGATTTCTATTTTATTAGTAGGGGCCTTTATGGTGATAGGAGTAACAGGATGTGGCAAAGGAGCAGAAGTCGATGCAGATATAAAAACGATTGTATATGGAAAGGCGGCTGGACCATATACGGTTTTATTTGAAGAAGCCATTATACCAATCCTTGAAAAAGAAGGATATCAATTTAAATGTGTGGAGTTTTCAGATTTAATGCAAAGTGATATTGCTTTAAATGAAGGCGAAATTGACATGAACGTAGAGCAACACAGCGCCTATATGGAAAATTTTAATAAGGAGCAAAATGGAAATTTAGCTGCAATTATACCAATTCCAACCGTTCCAGCAGGACTTTTTTCAAGTACGCATAAAACGTTAGAGGAAATTATGAACAATGCAAAAATTGCAATTCCCAATGATGTTTCGAATGCTTCAAGGGCATATGCTATTTTGCAAAAAGCAAATTGGATTCAGTTAGATCCAAAAGTAGATATTGCAAATGTTACCCAAGAGGATATTACTGAAAATCCATATAACTTGCAGTTTACAGAAATGGATTCAGCCAATATTCCTCGTTCGTTAGATGAATTTGATTATGCAGTCATTCCAGGAAGTGTTGTATATAGTGCAGGTATTAATTCTGATTCTGTTTTGCTTCAAGAAGATGTTGCAGAACATCTTTTACTTCAAGTAGTAGTCAATGAGAAAGAAAAAGATAGTGATTGGGCAAAAGCGGTTGTAAATGCTTATCAATCAGAAGAATTTACAAAATATATGGAAGAAAATAATAAAGATAATTTTTGGTATATACCAAAAAAGTAGAATAATAAAATGAGTAATAGACAAGATACAATTTAGCATTTAGGAGGAAGAAAAATGGATTACAAATTAGAAACACGATGTATTCACAGTCAAGAAAACAAAAATCAGCCTTTTGGAGCGGTGTCTGTACCAATTTACCAGACAGCAATCTTCTCTCATCCAGGAATTGGAGAAAGCAGTGGATATGATTATTCTAGGGAAAGCAATCCGACAAGAGCGAGTCTAGAAAATATTATAAGTCAATTAGAAGGGGCACAAGATACAGTGGCCTGTTCTAGTGGAATGGCGGCAATCTCTATTTGTCTTTCTTTATTCCAAACAGGAGATCATATCATTTGTTCGGAAGATTTATATGGCGGTTCTGTTCGGATGTTTAGGCAGTATGAAGAGAGAGGACTGAGATTTTCTTATACCAATACTTCAGAATTAGAAAATATAAAAAGGCTACTTACACCAGAAACAAAAGCCTTTTATATTGAAACACCAAGTAATCCAACAATGCAAATTACAGATCTATTCGCATTAAAACAGTTAGCCGATGAGCATGGTATTTTAATCATTGTAGATAATACGTTTCTTTCTCCTTATTTTCAGACACCAATTCAATTAGGGGCGGATTTAGTGATTCATAGTGGAACAAAATTTTTAAATGGGCATAATGATGTGATTGCAGGGTTTTTATGCTCCAAAGACCAAAAACTTGCAAAAAAAATACGATTCCTCTATAAAACAGTAGGTAGTTGTCTATCTCCTTTTGATAGCTATTTAATGATTCGTGGAATTAAAACATTAGCTATTCGACAGGAAAGACAGCAAGAAAATGCGATACAGATAGCAAAATGGTTACAGAGTAGAAAAGAGATAGTGAAAGTATATTATCCGGGCTTGAAAAAACATCCAGGATATGAAGTGAATCAACGGCAAGCAAGAGGAAGTGGAAGTATGATTTCCTTTCAAGTGGATTCCAAGGAAACAGCAGAAAAGATTCTAAAAAAAGTAGGATTAATTACTTATGCAGAAAGTTTAGGTGGAGTGGAAACCCTTATTACGTATCCTATGATTCAGACACATGGAGATGTGCCAAAAGAAATGAGAGAACGTCTTGGCATTAATGAGCGATTCCTTCGGATGTCAGTAGGAATTGAGAATATAGAAGATTTGATAGAAGATTTAGAGCAGGCATTAGAATAAAGGGAAATCGCATAAAGAATTTTGGAAAATAAAAAATTGAAATGTTTACAACATAGAATATATGATTGTTTCTATTAGAACTTGTACAATTGAGTTCTAATAGAATATTCTAAAGAACAAAGTATGCATCACTTCCACGTAGTGCTTTTTATGTGATAGGATAACTCGCTTTGCAAGGAGTTTTCTATCACATGAAAAACTTGAATCTCCAATGGTTTCCTTTTTTGATATTTAAAAGTCTGTAATGAAAATGTAGAATTAGAAATACTATGGAATGGACACTTAAAATTACGATATATTTTGGAATATGAAAATATAAGTTAAGAATATGAAAATTAGGTGTTGACATATTGGGAGTAGGGTGTTATAGTAATACAAGTCGTTTAGAAAAATGTTTTAAAAGATAGAATAATTATAAAAATTCAAATAAAAATAAAAATTTTGAAAAAATAAAAATATTCTTGACTTCATAAATAAAAAGTGTTATGATAGAGAAACATCGCAAAAAGCGACAAAATATATCGGATTTATTTGAAAAAGAAAAAATAAAAAGTTCTTGACAAATAAAAGTAAGTAAGATATAATAAACAAGCTGTTTCGAAAGAAACAAAAACATTGATAATTGAATAATAAAACAACCTTGA
>CAJMOB010000052.1:0-14974 GCA_905214925.1 uncultured bacterium
TCAAAGGAGGGGAAAACCAGAAGATGCTGTTTATGAAACCTTTAAACAGCGCTAGAAAAAAGTCAATGAAGATCTAAATAAAAAGCAGTACTTAGTGCCATATTTAATGTCTTCTCATCCAGGATCTACCTTAAAAGAAGCGGTGGCTCTTGCAGAATATTTAAGAGACTTAGGCTATATGCCAGAACAAGTACAAGATTTTTACCCAACACCAGCTACTATATCTACTTGTATGTATTATACAGGACTTGATCCTAGAACGATGAAGCCTGTTTATACGCCAAAGGCACCTCATGAAAAGGCAATGCAAAGAGCCTTAATTCAATATCGAAATCCACAAAATTATGATCTCGTAATGGAGGCACTGAAAAAAACAGGGCGTATGGATTTAGTTGGATTTGATAAGCATTGTTTGATAAGGCCAAGAAAGTTAGAAAGTGAAAAGCAAGGACAGAAAGGAAAATCTGCTCGTTCAAAAGGAACAGAAAGTTATAAAAAATCAGGAAGAAAGAGTGAACAATCAGCGAAGCTAGGGAAGAAAAAATCCATTCGCAATGTTCATAAGAAAAAGCGATAGCCTGTGAAAGGAGCAAAATAGTATGGAAGTCATTTATCAAGTGCAATCGGAATATTCGGAAAAACAAATGCAATATTATCGAAAAACAAAACCATATCGTATTTGGTTTCAAATATTAAAATGGTTTTGTTATGTGATTGGTGGTATCAGTGTTTTTGTGAATCTGATTGTTTTTATTGCTGCTCCTCTTAATAAGATCAGTATTTTCAATATTATCACATTTCTTATCGGTGTCTTTTTGCTTGTAGACGGGGCGATGAATAGTCATTTTCTCGATATTCTATACGAAAAACGAGTGAAAAAGACAAAAAGAGATGGAGTGATTACTCTTTCTTTTTCTGAGCAAGAAATGAAAGTTCAGTTTGAGAAGGATAATCGACAGGAGATAATTCCTTATTCTGCCATTACAAAAGTGGGGAAAGATTTTGAAGGTTATTTTATAAAAGCTCAAAAGGAACTGTTTTATATGAAAAGAAAACAATTTGATATTGGAGACGGATATGAGTTTCCAAAATTTTTAAAAGAAAAAACGGGACTTGAAATAAAATGATGAGACTGTATCACAGTCTCATCGTTTTCTGTTATAGAAAGATAGGAAGGAAAGAAATGAGAGAACTAATGATACAAAAAGGAGAAGGAAATCAGCGACTTGATAAATTCCTTGGGAAATATATGGATCAAGCGCCAAAGTCCTTTTTCTATAAAATGCTTCGAAAAAAAAATATTAAATTAAATGGAAAGAAAGCAGAAGGAAATGAAAAAATTGTAGAAGGAGATAAAATCACATTATATTTGGCCGATGAAACAATCGATAGTTTTCGCTCTATGAGTAACGCGAGACAAAAAGAACAAATGATAAAACAGGATTCTCCACAGGGAAATAAAAACTGGAAAACAGAATATCCAAAAATTCCAGTAGTATATGAAGATGAACATGTCATTTTTATGAATAAGCCATCTGGATTTTTAACACAAAAAGCGGAGAAAAAGGATCGTTCTTTAAATGACTGGTTATTACAATATGCCGAGGAAAAGAAAAAAGAAGAAACAGGAAATATTAAAGTGAAGCCTTCCATTTGTAATCGATTAGATCGCAATACAAGTGGACTTGTAATCGGTGGACTTTCTTTAATTGGTCTTCAAACGATGGCAGAAGTATTAAAAAATCGTACAGTTCATAAATATTATTTAACCGTTGTAAAAGGGAAAGTAAGGACTTCTTCTCACTTAAAAGGTTGGCTTGTAAAAGATGAAAAAAAGAATCAAGTAATGCTTCTTGATAAAAAGGTGGAAGGTGCTGTTTTTATTGAGACAAAATATGAACCTCTTTGCGTTGGAAGGGATATCACATTATTAAAAGTACATTTGATTACAGGAAGAACTCATCAAATTCGCGCTCATTTAGCTTCCATCGGTCATCCAATAGTTGGGGATACCAAATATGGAAATAGAGAGATTAATATAAAATTTCGTGAACGGTATCGAGTACAAGATCAAATTCTCCATTCCTATCAGTTACAGTTTGAACAAATAGAAGGAGAGTTATCTTATTTATCCCATCGAACTTTTACAGCTAAGTTACCGAAGTTATTTGAAAAAGTGCTAGAAGAGGAAGGAATCAGTTGGAAAGAATAAGGTGAGAAACTCCCATAGCGTGTTTCTCATCGTTTGCAAGAAGCATTGTTAAAAGAACAATACGATATAGAAAAAACGATGAAATAAGAAAGATAAGGAAGAAATAAAGAAGTAGGAAAGAAAATGGGAACATGGAATTCAAGAGGACTTAGAGGTTCGACATTAGAAGATATCATTAATTTTACAAATGATATTTATTGTGAGAAGAAACTGGCATTGGTGCAAAAAATTCCAACACCAATTAAGCCAATTAAAATTGATAAAGAAAAACGTCATATTACCCTTGCTTATTTCGAGCAAAAAAGTACGGTGGATTATATTGGAGTGGTACAAGGATTTCCCATTTGTTTTGATGCGAAAGAGTGTGCAACGGATACCTTTCCCCTTCAAAATATTCATGACCACCAAGTGAAATTTATGCAGTCCTATGAAGAACAAGGGGGAATTAGTTTTATGATCGTTTATTTCACTGGGAGAAACGAATTTTACTATTTGCGGTTTGCAGAGCTTATGAAGTATTGGAAGCGAATCAAAGAAAAACAACCAAAGAATTTCAAATATCAAGAGCTGGATTCTCGTTTTTTTATTCCATCAAAACATGGGGTACATCTTCACTATTTAGAGACTCTCAACCGAGATTTAGCATTAAGAGAGGAAAAATAAAGTTTCTTTTCTTTATTGTTTTTCAGAAGGAATATGCTACAATTAGATCAAAGGGGACAAGGGAATAGAAACGATATCAATAAAAGAGTGTAATAGAAAAACAATGGTATTAGTTGTATTGGAGGTTATACATATGAATCTAAAGCTAGAAATTGTTTCTACCGAGGAACAAAGAGAAGAATTTTGGAAGGAAAAAAATCGGTATTTAATTAAAGATATCTTTCCTAATAGAGATATGGGATTAGAATTAACAAGGGAAGAACAATCATGGTTTTTTTCAAAAGAATATCGGGAATCATTAGATGCCCTCTGCGAAAGAACCGTAGATCAAGGAAAAGCTTGCTTTTTTGTGAAAGATGGAACGCCAATTGGTTTTGTGTTCTATTGTATTTATCAATCAGAAGATGGAAAATGTTTTATTTTGGATTATTGTATTTATCCAGAGTTTCGCAATCAAGGTCTTGGAAAACAATGTTTTCATCTGTTAGAAGAGAATACAAAAAACGAGGGAGCAACGTATTACGAATTAAATACCAATAACCGAAAAGCAAAACATTTTTGGGAGACATTAGGATTCCACTATAATGGATTTGATGCAAATAAAACGATTTTATTGTTAAAAAAACCAGAAGAAACGGTGTCGATTTGTTATGAATTGTTAAAAGAAGAGGATATTTGGCAAATATTAAATTTGGAAAATGGGTATCGCTATGAAATGGATGAAGATTTTTTATCCACTTTTGTACAAGAGGAGTTAAAAAAGGCCATAGAAGAAGAGAAAATTTACTTTTTTGTAGCAAAGAGGAAGACGAGAGTTGTCGGTATGTGTTCTATTAGTACCGTTTATTCTACGGCACAAACAGGGTATATGGGAGTTTTTGAGGATATGTATGTAGAGCCTGTTTTTCGGGGATTAGGAATTGCAAAAGAGATTGTAAATTATGCCTTTGCTTGGTGTAAGGAACATCATGTGAAAGCAGTTTGTGTCGGAAGTTCTGAAAATGATAAAAGTATTTATGGAAAACTTGGATTTACCGTATCCTTTGGAAGAATGTTAGCATGGCTCAATCGAGAAGAATAAAAAATTTTAAAGAGAAAAGAAGAAAGGACAAAAAATGCGACTGAAACGGGCAAAAAAAGAACAATTAGCACAGGTGAAACAGCTTTATAAGACGGCATTTCCAAAAGAAGAAAGAAGGCCATTCTTTTTATTGCAGTTGGAAATGAAAAAACGAGTGATGGAAATTTTATCTGTAGAAGAAAATGGTTTTGCTGGACTATTGATCTCCTCTTTTTATAAGGATTTAGTGTTAATTGAATTTTTAGCAATTGATGATAGTAGGCGTGGAGAGGGACTAGGAAGTAAAGTGTTAGCTTTGGCAAAAAAGCGCTATAAAGGGAGAAGAGTTTTATTGGAAATTGAAATCCCAGATGAGGACGCCGATGCGGCCGATCCGAAAGTAAGAAGAAAAGAATTTTATGCAAGAAATGGATTTTTGCCATCTGGAATGGAAGTGATGTTTCATGGAGTGCCTATGATGCTTTTAACGATAGATGGAGAAGCGATTTCATTTGCAGAATATAAGAAATTATATCAGACAACAAGCGGATACTTTATAACCCGTTTGTTGAAAATTTCAGAATATCAATAAGATTAAGATAAGCATAGAAAAAAGCCATTATCGTATGGAAAAAAGAGAGTAATTCTCAATGAATTCCTACGATAATGGCTTTTTTTATCGTTTTTTATGTAATTATCCGCTTAATATCGGGAATAGACAGCAGTATTTGTGCAAATAGAAAGGATAGCAAAATACCACTAATTCCTTGAATGCAGTTTCCTGTGATAGCTAATACAGCGGTTTTCATTCCGTATAAAACTGTTTCGTATAAAGCGTATCCAAGTACCACTAATACGAGATCAAGCACACCACATAAAAGAATTGCGATCTGTTTTGATTGGGATTTTGCAATCATTTTATGGAAAAGAATACTGCCGAAAAAGGCGATGATTCCTTTAATAAAAAAGGTGGCAGGTACGTAAATAATGTATCCACCGAAGAGATCGGCTAGACAAGAACCGATTCCCGCTGCTAAGAAGGCAGAAACAGGAGATAGGAAAATTCCAGCTAAAATAACAAGAGCATCTCCAAGGTGAATATAGCCATTGGTTGCTACAATCGGAATTCGAATAGTAAAGGTAGCAACACAGATTAGTGCTGCAAAAAGAGCTGATAAAACAAGTTTTTTTGTTTGGTTCATAAAATACCCCTCTTTCTCGTTCTGTTTTCTTTATGGTTTATTATAGAAAAAATATGGCATGATAGAAATAGCCAGTTTTTATAAAAATAACAATGCCAGATTGTAAAAAAACGAAAGTGAAGATTTCTATGCTTGACAAATGAAGAAGAGTTTTTTATAATAGATTCAATTTATTAAATCATCAAATTAGCAAATTAAAGTGAAAAGGTATTAAGAGAGGTGACCTATGGTGAATAAAAGTTTACTCCACACGCCAGATGGTGTTCGAGATATTTATGGAAGTGAATGTTATAAGAAAATAGAGTTACAAAAACGAATTGGTACAGTGTTTTTACAATACGGATATCAAAGAATACAAACTCCTACCTTTGAGTTTTTTGATATTTTTAATCAGGAGAGGGGAACGGTTCCTTCAAAAGAGATGTATAAATTTTTTGA
Organism: uncultured bacterium; assembly: GCA_905214925.1. GTDB lineage: Bacteria > Bacillota > Clostridia > Lachnospirales > Lachnospiraceae > Scybalomonas. Next base: position 5,576 of record CAJMOB010000052.1, read on the forward strand.
TCGGGAAAATCATACCCTTGTTCTGCGACCCGATATTACCCCTTCTATTGCACGATGTGTGGCAAAATATTATGGAAAGGAAGAAAAGCCTATTCGTCTTTGTTATGAAGGTAATACTTTTTTAAATCAGGGGAATTATCAAGGAAAATTAAGAGAAGTGACCCAAGCAGGAGCAGAATTAATCCAAGAGGATAGTGATTATGGAGATGCAGAAGTAATTGCTATGACAATCGATGCTTGTCTTGCAGCAGGGCTATTGGAATTTCAGGTGGAAATTGGTCATGTAGACTTTTTTAAAGGGTTAATGGAGCAATGCCACTTATCAAAAGAAGAAGAGGAAAAAATTCGATTGTTTATTGAAAATAAAAATTTTCTTAGTTTAGAAACCTATTTGCAATCCCTTTCCATTCCAAAAGAGATAAAAGAAGTGTTATTACAGTTTGAAACGCTATATGGTGGAGTAGAAGTGTTAGAAAAGGCATTAGGATTTGCAAAAGAAGAGCGTTCCATAAAAGCCATTTGTCGTCTAATGAAAGTCAATGAATTATTGCGAGTTTATGGAGTCGATCACTATGTGAGTTACGATCTTGGTATGCTAAATTTATATAATTATTACACGGGAATTACGTTTCAAGGTTATACATACGGCACAGGAGAACCTATCGTAAAGGGGGGACGTTATAACGAGTTGCTAAAACAATTTGGAAAAGATGCTCCTTCCGTTGGTTTTGCATTTCGAATTGATGAGCTTTTAGCGGCGTTAGAACGGCAAAATTTAAAAATTCCAGTGATTCCAGACGTTACCCTTCTTCTCTATGGAGAAAGTGAAGTGGCATCTGCCATTCGTTTAGGAAAAGAGTTGAGAGGAAAAGGGCAAAAAGTCGAGCTGCTCTGTGTGAAAAAGAGAGAAGAATTACAATCCTATATTACCTATGGAAAACAACAAAATAGGGAGAAAATATTGTGGATTGAAAAAAATGGAGAAATTAAAGTTTGTTAAAAGAACAGGTGGTGATTTTATGAAGTATTTAACATTTGCTCTCGCGAAAGGAAGATTAGCCAAGCAGACAATAGCGCTTTTAAAACAGATCGGAATTACTTGTGAGGAAATCAACGATCCCAATACAAGAAAGTTAGTGTTTGTCAATGAAGAGCAAAAGGTGAAATTTTTTTTAGCAAAGGCAAGTGATGTTCCAACCTATGTGGAATATGGTGTTGCGGATATTGGTGTTGTTGGAAAAGATACGTTGCTAGAAGAAGGCAGAAAGCTCTATGAAGTGTTGGATCTTGGATTTGGAGCCTGTAATATGTGTGTTTGCGGTCCAAAGGAAGCAAAGGAAAAATTACAACATGGGGAATTAATTCGAGTTGCCACAAAATATCCTAACATTGCAAAAGAATATTTTTATAATGATAAAAATCAGACGGTAGAGATTATTAAATTAAATGGATCGGTAGAATTAGGGCCTGTTGTGGGGCTTTCGGAAGTCATTGTGGATATTGTAGAGACGGGCTCGACTCTAAGAGAGAATGGATTAGAAGTGTTAGAAAAAATTTGTCCCCTTTCTGCTCGTATGGTAGTCAATCAAGTGAGTTTAAAGATGCAACAAGAGAGAATACGTGATTTAATCCATAAATTACAAGAAGTGCAAAATAAAAAGGATGAGACAAATAAAAGTTCATGTTAGGAGGAATTGGTTATGAAGATTGTTCAGTTAGAAGAAGAGAGTAAAAAAGATATTTTAAATCAGTTATTAAAGAGAAGTCCCAATCACTATGGTAACTATATGGAGCAGGTGCAAAAAATTGTAGATGAAGTAAAAGAAAAAGGCGACGAGGCATTATTTTTTTATACCAAAAAATTTGATGGCTTTTCCTTAGACGAAGAAACAATAAAGGTGACAGAAGACGAAATAAAAAAGGCTTATGAAGAAATCGATCCTTCTTTGTTGGATATTATGCAAAAGGCATTAAAAAATATTCGAGAGTATCATCAAAAACAAATGCAGTATAGCTGGTTTGATAGCAAGCCAAATGGAACAATGCTTGGACAAAAGGTAACGCCACTAGAGACGGTTGGCGTGTATGTTCCGGGAGGAAAAGCTTCTTATCCATCCTCCGTTCTTATGAATATTGTGCCAGCACAAGTAGCAGGGGTAAAAAATATTGTTATGGTAACCCCTTGTAATAAAGAGGGAAAAATTAGTCCAGTGACGTTAGTGGCGGCAAAAGAAGCTGGTGTGACACAAGTTTATAAAGTGGGTGGAGCGCAAGCCATTGCAGGGCTTGCTTACGGTACAAAAAGTCTTCCAAAGGTAGATAAGATCGTCGGTCCAGGTAATATTTATGTAGCTCTTGCAAAAAAAGCGGTATATGGAACGGTGAGCATTGACTCCATTGCTGGACCAAGTGAAATTTTAGTGTTGGCAGATGAAAGCGCAAATCCTAGATTTGTAGCAGCAGATTTGTTATCCCAAGCAGAACATGATGAATTGGCAAGTGCCATTTTAGTAACAACAAGTGAAACATTAGCAAACGAAGTGGCCAAGGAAATCGAAGGATTTTTAGAACAACTGCCAAGAAAAGAAATTTTAGAGAAATCATTAGAGCAATTTGGATATCTTTTAATTGCAAAAACGTTAGAGCAAGCGATTGATACGGCCAATGCCATCGCATCCGAGCATTTAGAAATTGTAACAAAAAATCCGTTTGAAGTAATGATGAAGATTCAAAATGCAGGAGCTATTTTTATTGGAGAATATAGTTCAGAACCTCTTGGAGATTATTTTGCAGGACCAAATCATGTGCTTCCTACCAATGGAACAGCAAAATTCTTCTCTCCCCTATCTGTAGATGATTTTATTAAAAAATCTAGTATTATTTATTATTCTAAGGAAGCATTAGAGCCAATACAAAAAGATATTATCGCTTTTGCTAAGGCAGAACAATTAACCGCTCATGCAAATTCGATTCGTGTACGATTTGAAGAAGAAGAGTAAAGTTCTGTCAATAAAATCGGTAAAAAATAGAAAAAAGAAAAATAATAAGTTATAATATCAGAAAAGAACAGAAAATATTTACTTGATAGACGATTTCGTGCTATAATAAAAACGGATAAACGACAAAAATATATTTCTTATCGTTTTATCAAAAGGAGGGACTGCCATGGATCGAATCGCATCGATAACTCGTACGACAAAGGAGACAAAGATTCAATTGACACTGAATCTGGATGGAACAGGAAAGGCGGATATTCAAACAGGAATTGGTTTTTTTGATCATATGTTACATAGTTTTGCAAGGCATGGTTTTTTTGATCTAACTTTGCAAGTGGAAGGCGATCTTTATGTGGACTGCCATCACACAATTGAAGATGTAGGAATTGTGTTAGGAGAAGCCATAAAGGGAGCATTAGGAGAAAAAAAATCAATCAAGCGATATGGTTCTTTTTTCTTACCAATGGATGAAGCACTCGTTATGTGTGCCATTGATTTATCGGGACGCCCTTATCTTGATTTTGAACTTCCGTTTACGGTAGAGCGAGTGGGAGATTTTGACACCGAAATGGCAAAAGAATTTTTCTATGCAATTTCTTATAGCGCAGGTATGAACCTCCATATGCGTAAGATGAGAGGCGATAATAACCATCATTTACTGGAAGCAAGTTTTAAAGCTTTTGCAAAAGCTTTGGATGAAGCGAGTACGATTGATCCTAGAATCCAAGATGTATTATCGACAAAAGGAACGCTATAAGATTTAAAAAGAAGAAGTGTAATACAAAAGGGAACTAGTGGTGAGAATCAGGCAGAAATGCTTTAATTGGAAAGGGAGAATATGGAAATGGAAGATTATACAAAAGTGATTCCTTGTTTGGATTTACAAAATCCATTAGAGGCAGCAAAATTTTATAATGACAGCGGAGCAGATGAAATCGCTTATTTTGATAGTAAAGCGACGAAGGAAGGCAGAGAGACAAACATCGAAATGATCCGAGAAATTGCAAGAGTTGTTGACATTCCTCTCCTTGTATGCGGTGGAATTAAAAAGCTAGAAGATGTGAAGAAGGCCCTTTATGCTGGAGCGTCTAAAGTGTGTATTAATTCAGCAGCGGTCGCCAACAAAGAAATCGTAAGAGAAATTTCAGAGCGTTTTGGTTCGGATCGATTGATTGTGGCCATTGATTTAACGGTTATGGAAGACCCGATCGAATGGGCGCAAGAAGTCGTTCGCCTTGGAGCTGGTGAAATTTTATTAATTCATAACAATCAAGTTCCAAACTACATAGAAATTGTAAAAGAAATAAAAAAAGTGATTCCAGTGCCAGTTATTGTATCTAGTTATAGCATAGAGCCTGCTGAACTTGCGGATATGGTGCTGAAAACAGAGGCAGAATCCATCTCTCTTTACAATTTAGACAAGATGGATATTATGGAAATAAAACAAAAATTCGCAGAGGAACATATCGAAGTAAATACCTTTCAAAGTGCGATTCCTTTTGAAGAATTTCAATTAAATGAAGAAGGGTTGATCCCTTGTATTGTGCAAGATTATAAAACCGCGGAAGTACTTATGATGGCCTATATGAATCAGGAGTCTTATGAAGAAACGATTCGATCTGGAAGAATGACTTATTATAGCAGAAGTCGAGAAAAACTTTGGAAAAAAGGGGAAACTTCAGGGAATTTTCAATATGTTAAGTCATTAACCATTGATTGTGATAAAGATACTTTGCTTGCAAAAGTATCGCAAGTAGGAGTGGCTTGTCACACAGGAAGTCGCAGTTGTTTCTTTACAAATCTTGTGCAAAAAGAATATGACGATACCAATCCTTTGACTGTTTTTGAAGATGTATTTCAGGTGATTCAAGAACGTAAGGAACATCCAAAAGAAGGTTCTTATACCAATTATTTATTTGAAAAGGGAATCGATAAGATTTTAAAGAAAGTAGGAGAAGAGTGTACGGAAATCGTCATCGCTGCTAAAAACCCAGATACCGAAGAAATAAAATATGAAATCTCAGATTTCCTTTATCATCTTATGGTACTTATGGCAGAACGTGGCCTTGAATGGAAGGACATTACAAAAGAATTGGCAGAACGAAGATAAAAAGTGAATTTTAAAAGAAATCGTAAGTAATTAAGAAAGAGAGAGAATAGAAAATAGAACTTTTCATTTTACAATAAGGAAATGGAAAAAGAATTGATGGCTAAGGAAGAGATATTATGGGAAGGATGTAATATCTCTTCTTTTGTTTCTTATTGTTCCTATGGAAAGCAAAAACAATTGGAAAAGTTATTTACTAAATGAAAATTTATGGTATTATTATATAGATACGATAAAATATAAGAAAGTTAAAAAGTGAGTTTTATCTATTTTATCGTTAATATTTCAGCTATTTTTTGATAATAAGGAATAAGCACTCCGCTTTATTTCTTTATAAACGATGGAAAGTGCGCTTAGCAAGTTTTTCACGTTATAAATAAATTTAAAAATGAGATATCATTTTATTAGGAGGATAAAAAAGTGAAACAATACGGATTAAACGAACTGAGAAGAATGTTCCTTGAATTTTTTGAAAGCAAAGGACATTTAAGATTAAATAGTTTTTCTTTAGTTCCACATAATGACAACAGTTTATTATTAATTAACTCAGGTATGGCTCCATTGAAACCATACTTTACAGGACAAGAAATTCCACCAAGAAAAAGAGTGGCAACTTGTCAAAAATGTATTCGTACTGGTGATATTGAAAATATCGGTAAAACAGCACGTCATGGTACATTTTTTGAAATGCTTGGTAACTTCTCTTTTGGCGATTATTTTAAACATGAGGCCATTGCTTGGTCATGGGAATTTTTAACAAAAGTCATTGGGTTAGAAGAAGATCGTCTCTATCCATCTATTTATGTGGATGATGAGGAAGCATTTGAAATTTGGAACAAAGAGATTGGAATCCCTGCAGAGCGTATTTTCCGTTTTGGAAAAGAAGATAACTTCTGGGAACACGGCTCTGGTCCATGTGGTCCATGTTCTGAAATTTATTATGACCGTGGAGAAAAATATGGATGTGGAGATCCAAACTGTACGGTAGGTTGTGAATGTGATCGTTATATGGAAGTATGGAACAATGTATTCACACAGTTTGAAAGCGATGGTCATGGAAACTATACAGAATTAGAACAAAAAAATATTGATACAGGTATGGGACTTGAACGTCTTGCAACGGTTGTACAAGATGTGGATTCTATTTTTGATGTGGATACGATTCAAGCACTTCGCAGCAAAGTATGTGAAATTGCAGGAGTTACTTATAAAGAAAATCCACAGACAGACGTATCCATTCGTGTTATTACGGACCACATTCGTTCTGCTACTTTTATGATTTCTGATGGAATTATGCCAAGCAATGAAGGAAGAGGTTATGTGCTTCGTCGTTTAATTCGTCGTGCTGCTCGTCATGGAAGACTTCTTTCCGTTGATGGAAAATTCCTTGCAAAATTAGGGGAAACTGTAATCGAGACATCCAAAGATGGTTATCCAGAATTAGAAGAGAAAAAAGAATTTATCTTTAAAGTGTTAACACAAGAAGAAGACAAATTCAGCACTACAATTGATCAAGGTCTTAGCATTTTAGCCGATATGCAAAAAGAAATGAAAGAACAAGGCATTACTGTTTTATCTGGTGAAAATGCTTTCAAATTATACGATACTTATGGATTCCCAATTGATTTAACAGAAGAAATTTTAGAAGAGCAAGATCTTACCATTGATAAAGAAGGATTTAAGGCTGCCATGGAAGAGCAGAGAGTAAAAGCTCGTAATGCTAGAAAGACAACAAATTATATGGGTGCAGATGCGACCGTATATGAAGAACTGGATCCAGCTATGACAACGGAATTTGTTGGTTATGATCGCTTAACACACGAATCTACAATTTCTGCTCTTACAACAGAAGAAGAGGTAGTACAGGCTCTTTCTGATGGAGAACAAGGAGCGATTATCGTTCCAGAAACACCTTTTTATGCTACTATGGGTGGACAAGAAGGTGATAAAGGTATTATTACAACAGAAAATGGTGAATTCAAAGTAACAAGTACTATTAAAGTTGTTGGTGGAAAATACGCTCATATCGGAACTGTTGTAAAGGGAATGTTTAAAGTTGGCGATAAAGTAACATTAACGGTTGATGGAGAAGCAAGAGCCAATACTGCAAAAAATCACAGTGCAACTCATCTTTTACAAAAAGCATTAAAAGTAGTTCTTGGAAATCATGTAGAACAAAAAGGTTCTTATGTGGATCCAGATCGCCTTCGTTTTGACTTTGCTCATTTCCAAGCGATGACAAAAGAAGAATTACAAAAAGTAGAAGATATGGTAAATGCAGAAATTTCTGCAAATCTTCCTGTTGTAACAGAAATCATGTCTGTAGAAGATGCTAAGAAATCAGGAGCTATGGCCCTTTTTGGAGAAAAATATGGAGAAAGTGTTCGTGTTGTATCCATGGGAGATTTCTCAAAAGAGCTTTGTGGAGGAACACATGTAGCGAATACAGGTGTAATTAGCACATTTAAAATCATTTCTGAAGGCGGTGTAGCAGCAGGTATCCGTCGTATTGAAGCATTGACAGGAAAAGGCGCTTTTGCATACTACAAAGATGTAGAAGAAGAACTTCATAATGCAGCAAAAGTTGCAAAAACAGAGCCAAGCAAATTAGCAGATAAAATTGAAAGTTTATTAGAAGAGATCAAAGCGCTTCATAGCGAAAATGAAAAATTAAAAGATAAACTTGCAAAAAATGCCGTTGGCGATGTTATGGATCAAGTAGTAGAAGTCGGAGCCTTTAAAGTTCTTCCAGTGAAAATGGAAGGTGTTGATATGAATGCACTTCGTAACTTAGGCGATGAGTTAAAAACAAAAATTGGAAGTGGTGTTGTTGTTCTTGCATCTTCAAAAGATGGCAAAGTGAATTTAATTGCAATGGCAACAGATGATGCAATGAAAGCAGGAGCTCATGCTGGTAACTTAATTAAAGAAATTGCTACTCTTGTTGGAGGAGGCGGTGGTGGCCGTCCAAATATGGCACAAGCTGGTGGTAAAAATCCAGAGGGCATTGATTCTGCTCTAGAAAAAGCGGTAGAAGTGGTAAAAGCACAATTAGCTTAATCGTGAGAAACTTAATCATGAAAAACTTATTTTAAGTTTTTATAGCGAGAAAAATGGTGTTGCAATGATTTGCAGCACCATTTTTGTATTCTCTTATGTAAAGATAATAAGAATGGAAGAACATTTATGCTTATTATTTTTGATAAGAATTTAAGAAAGGAGTGTTTAATGAGAATGGAAACTAGGAAAAGATTCACACGATTTCCTTACAAAAGGATAGTTCTATTTTTGTTACTGTTTGTTTTCACTTTTACAGGATGTTCCTTCAAAGGAACGAATATCGAGCAAGGAAGAGTAACAACGGAAACGGGAATAGAAGAAAGTTTTCGCACTCTATTACAACAAAAGGAAGAAGGGAAGTTAAACATTTTGTTTGCAGGAACGAAAGATGATGCGGACTGTATTTTGTTGTACACGAAGGAGTCTACGATTATGATCGATACAGGGGAAGAACAAGACAGAGAACATATCAGTCAACTGATTCAGAGTGCCAATAGAAAAACGATTGATTTATTAATTATTACACATCCCGATAAAGATCATATTGGGGGACTTTCCTCTATTTTAGAAGAAGTATCCGTAAAAGAAGTTGTGATTCCAAATTATGAAGTGATAAATAAAAAATATAAAAGGTTACTAGAAAGTCTTAGAGGTTATAAAAATCAAATCACCGTTTTAAAAGAGGATGAAGAAAGAAACTTTGGAGAGATTAATATTTCGCTCTATGCACCACAAAAAAGTTATTATGAAAAAGATAACAACTATTCCATTGCCACTTTAGTGCAATTTGGAAATACAAAAATGTTTTTTGCAGGGGATGCAAAAAAAGAACGAACAAAAGAGTTATTAGAAGAAAATCTCCCTACGGTTGATCTTTATAAAATTGCTTATCATGGAAGAGAATACAAAGGGTTTGAACAATTATTTGAAACACTTCAACCAAAAGATACCGTTGTTACCGCAAAAGAGGCAGAAAAAGAGGTGGAAGAATTGTTAGAAGCAAGTGGGACTAATATCTATGATACAAGAGATCAAGATTTACTATTTGAAAGCGATGGAAATTCTTGTATTATAAAAGGTTCCTCGAATATTTTAGAAGATTAAGAAAGGTAGAGCCATTGCAGTACAAACGTTTTACAAGAAGTAATAGAAATTTTACTTTTTCTTGTAAAAACAATAAGTTATGCAATGGCTCTATGAAAAGGAGACAAAAAGTCGTAAGGCTATCTAGCGTTT
>CAJMOB010000053.1:0-13584 GCA_905214925.1 uncultured bacterium
AAATACAAAGGGATGTGGGAAGACTTCTCAGGAACCGTTGGTTTTTGGGCGGACATGGAACACCCATATGTAACATATGAAAATGATTTTATCGAATCTGAATGGTGGGCATTAAAACAGATTTGGGAAAAGAAATTATTATATAAAGGTCATAAAATCGTACCTTACTGCCCAAGATGTGGAACACCACTTTCTTCTCATGAAGTGGCACAAGGCTATAAAGATGTAAAAGAAAAATCTGCCATCGCTAAATTTAAAGTAGTAGGAGAAGATGCTTATATTTTAGCATGGACAACGACTCCTTGGACATTACCATCAAACGTTGCTCTTTGTGTGAATCCAGAAGAAACTTATGTAAAAGTTGTTTCCGAAGGAGAAACTTACTATATGGCAGAAGCACTTCTTTCTTCTGTTCTTCCAGAAGGATACGAAGTGGTAGAAAAATTCGTAGGAAAAGATTTAGAATATAAAGAATACGAGCCATTATTCCCATTTGTGGAATTAAGCAAGAAAGCTTATTATGTTGTGTGTGATACGTATGTAACATTAACAGACGGTACAGGTGTTGTTCATATTGCTCCTGCATTCGGTGAAGATGATAATAAAGTAGGAAGAAAATACGATCTGCCATTCATTCAATTAGTAGATGGAAAAGGAGAGATGACAAAAGAAACTCCTTGGGCTGGAACTTTTTGTAAAAAAGCGGATCCTTTGGTATTAAAGGACTTAAAAGAAAGAGGACTTTTATACGCTGCACCAAACTTTGAGCATAGCTACCCACATTGTTGGAGATGTGATACTCCACTTATCTACTATGCGAGAGAATCTTGGTTCATCAAGATGACAGAAGTAAAAGAAGATTTAATTCGCAATAATAATACGGTTAACTGGATTCCAGAAAGCATTGGAAAAGGTCGTTTTGGTGACTGGCTTGAAAATGTACAAGATTGGGGAATTAGCCGTAACCGTTACTGGGGAACTCCATTAAATATTTGGGAATGTGAATGTGGACATCAACATGCCATCGGTTCCATTGAAGAATTAAAGAGTATGTCTGATAACTGTCCAGATAATATCGAATTACACCGCCCATATATCGACGCTGTAACAATTAAATGTCCTCATTGTGGAAAAGAAATGCACCGTGTGCCAGAAGTAATTGACTGTTGGTTTGACTCAGGTTCTATGCCTTTTGCACAATGGCATTATCCATTTGAAAATAAAGAAGTGTTTGAATCTCATTTCCCTGCTGACTTTATTTCAGAAGCAGTGGATCAGACGCGTGGATGGTTCTACTCTTTACTGGCTGTTTCTACATTGTTATTTAATAAAGCACCATATAAAAATGTTATCGTGCTTGGACATGTACAGGATGAAAATGGACAAAAGATGAGTAAATCCAAAGGAAATGCGGTTGATCCAATGGAAGCACTGACGACGTATGGTGCAGATGCAATTCGTTGGTATTTCTACATTAATAGTGCACCATGGCTTCCAAACCGTTTCCATGGAAAAGCGGTGACAGAGGGACAGCGTAAATTTATGGGAACTCTTTGGAATACGTATGCATTCTATGTGTTATATGCAGAAATCGATCAGTTTAATCCAATGGAATACACATTGAATTACGACAACTTACCAGTTATGGATAAATGGTTATTATCCAAATTAAATAGCTGTGTAAAAGCGGTTGATGAAAACTTAGGAGCTTATAAGATTCCAGAAGCTGCAAGAGCAATGCAGGAATTTGTCGATGATATGAGTAACTGGTATGTCAGAAGAAGCCGTGAAAGATTCTGGGCAAAAGGAATGCCAGAAGATAAAGTAAACGCTTATATGACACTTTATACTGCTCTTGTTACGATTATTAAGACAGCAGCGCCAATGATCCCATTTATGACAGAGGATATTTATCAAAACCTCGTTCGTAATTTAGATAGCGGTGCAAAAGAAAGTATCCATCTTTGTGACTTCCCAGTTGTGAAGGAAGAATGGATCGATGCAGAATTAGAAAAAGATATGGATCTTGTATTAAAGGTTGTTGTTCTTGGACGTGCTGCTCGTAATGGTGCGAATATTAAAAACCGTCAGCCAATTGGAAAAATGTTCGTGAAAGCAGAGTTAGAACTTCCTGATTTCTTTAGACAGATTATCGAAGAAGAATTAAATGTAAAAAATGCAGAGTTTACACAAGATGTATCCGCATTTACAACTTATACATTTAAACCTCAGATGAGAACATTAGGACCAAAATACGGTAAATTATTAAATGCAATCCGTACCGCTTTAACAGAAGTGGATGGAAATGCAGCAATGAATGATTTAAATACAAAAGGTATCTTAAAACTTGATATCGATGGAAACGAAGTAGAATTAACACCAGAAGATGTGTTAACAGAAATGACTCAAAAAGAAGGATATGTATCAGAAACAGACAACGGAATTACAGTTGTTCTTGATACAAACTTAACAGAAGAGTTATTAGAAGAAGGATTTGTAAGAGAAATCATTAGTAAGATTCAGACAATGAGAAAAGAAGCTGATTTTGAAGTGATGGATCACATTACAGTTTCTGCTGAAAATAATGATAAGTTATTCCATATCATTAAGAAAAATGAAACTACAATCAAAAATGATGTTTTAGCCGATGAAATTATTCTTGGACAAGCAAAAGGCTATACAAAAGAATGGAATATCAATGGTGAAAACATTATGCTTGGTGTAGAAAAAAGATAACAAATAGAAAAGTAAGAAAGCGAGAAGGATGTAAAAATTCTTCTCGCTTTTTTGAATTGCCTTTTATATTTTTAATAGAAATAAAGAATTCAGATAGTAGCGGTTTTTATAGAAAAGTGATACAATAAAAAAGAGTTATCATATAAATTGGCTGAGAGATGCCATGGAGGGACTCGAAAACACGTTTTTCAGAATGTGGAAAAAAGAGGACGATGATAGGATAGGAGAGTCAAAGTTCAAAAGGGTTAAATTTCTAAAAACATTCTGGAAGAAAATGTCTAGAATAAGGAGTTGTTGGGATGAAAAATATAGTATTTAACAAGGAAGAGTTTAAAAAAGAAGTAAAAAATCAAGTAAAAGTTTTATATCGTAGAAATATTGAAGAAGCAACACCTGCACAAGTTTATCAAGCAGTTGCTTATGCAGTGAAAGACGATATTATTGATCGTTGGATCGCAACTCATAAAGAATATGAAAAACAAAATGTGAAAGTCGTATATTATTTGTCTATGGAATTTCTGATGGGGCGTGCCCTTGGCAATAATATGATCAATTTAACCTATTATAACGAAGTAAAAGAAGCGCTCTTGGAAATGGGATTTGATTTAAATGTAATAGAAGATCAAGAGCCAGATCCTGCTCTTGGAAATGGTGGTCTTGGAAGACTTGCTGCTTGTTTTTTAGACTCTTTAGCCACATTAAACTATCCTGCCTATGGCTGTGGAATCCGTTATCGCTATGGAATGTTTGCGCAGGCGATTGAAGATGGGTATCAAGTAGAGAAGCCAGATGACTGGTTAAAAGATGGAAATCCATTTGAAATCCGCCGTGAGGAATACAAACAGACGGTAAAATTTGGTGGATATGTAACCGTTCGTAACGTAAATGGAAAAGATCAGTTTATTCAGGAGGGATATCAATCTGTTGTGGCCATTCCTTATGATCTTCCAATTGTGGGATATGGAAATAATGTCGTCAATACCCTTAGAATTTGGGATGCAAGGGCAGATCAAACGTTTAATTTAAGTTCGTTTGATAAAGGGGAATATCAAAAAGCGGTAGAACAAGAAAATCTTGCAAAAACATTAGTAGAAGTGCTTTATCCAAACGATAATCATTATGCAGGAAAAGAACTTCGTTTAAAACAGCAATATTTCTTTATTTCCGCCTCTGTACAAAGAGCCATTCAAAAATTTAAAGAAATGGGAAATGATATTCATAAACTTTATGAAAAGATCAGCTTCCAGTTAAATGATACACATCCAACCGTAGCCGTAGCAGAATTAATGAGAATTCTTGTGGATGAGGAGCAACTTCCTTGGGAAGAGGCTTGGGAGATCACTTGTAAGACATGTGCTTATACGAATCACACGATTATGGCAGAAGCGTTGGAAAAATGGCCAATTGAGTTATTTTCAAGACTTCTTCCTCGTATTTATCAAATCGTGGAAGAGATCAATCGGAGATTTATTGAAACCATTAAAGAAAAATATCCAAACCAACCAGAGAAAATTGCGAGCATGGCAATTATTTATGATGGACAGGTGAAAATGGCACATCTTGCCATTGCAGGAAGTTATTCTGTCAATGGAGTTGCAAGACTTCATACAGAAATTTTAAAGAAACGAGAGTTAAAGGATTTCTATGAAATGGAGCCTGACAAGTTTAATAATAAGACTAATGGAATTACGCAAAGAAGATTTTTACTCCATGGAAATCCATTGCTTGCAGATTGGGTAACGAGCAAGATTGGAGATGAGTGGATTACCGATCTTCCCCATATTGCAAAATTAAAAGTATATGTGGAGGATGAAAAATGTCAGCAAGAGTTTATGAATATTAAATACCAAAATAAAATTCGTCTTGCAAAATACATTCGAGAACATAATGGGATTGAGGTAAATCCACGCTCTATTTTTGATTGCCAAGTGAAACGTCTTCATGAATATAAACGGCAACTACTTAGTATTTTACACGTAATGTATTTATATAATCAGATTAAGCGTCATCCTGACATGGATATTGTGCCAAGAACTTTTATTTATGGTGCAAAGGCTTCTGCAGGTTATTATACAGCCAAGTTGATTATTAAATTAATTAATTCAGTAGCCGATGTCATTAACAACGATGCCTCTATTAAAGATAAGATTAAAGTCGTGTTTATTGAAAACTATCGGGTATCCAATGCAGAGCTTATTTTTGCTGCGGCAGATGTATCCGAACAGATTTCAACAGCGTCAAAAGAGGCTTCTGGTACAGGAAATATGAAATTCATGCTAAATGGAGCCCTAACCATTGGAACAATGGATGGTGCAAATGTGGAAATTGTAGAAGAAGTTGGGGAAGAAAATGCTTTTATCTTCGGTATGAGTGCGGAAGAAGTTATGAATTATGAGAAAAATGGCGGATACAATCCATGGGATATTTATAATATGGATCAAAATGTTCGTGAAGTATTAATGCAATTAATTAACGGTACTTATTCTCCAGACGATCCCGATCGTTTCCGCCCATTATATGACTCTTTATTACAAAAAGATCAATATTTTATTTTAAAGGATTTTGAATCTTATGCAGAGGCACAAAGAAAAGTAGATGAAGCATACCGTAATGAAAAAGAATGGGCAAGAAAAGCGATGTTAAATACCGCTTGCTCTGGTAAGTTCACTTCAGATCGTACGATTGAACAATATGCAAAAGAACTATGGCATTTGAAAAAGGTAGAAGTAAAACTTTCTTAGAAGAGAGAGCAAGTACAAGCAGAAAAAACAAAAAGAGTTGAATAGAAGAAATCCCCCTGTCATATAATTTTAAAAGAGGATAATGACAGGAGGGATTTTTTGCGTCTTTTAGTGAATAAATGGTTTGTATATATCTGTATGGCAATTTTGATACCTTATGGAATTACAATGATAATGACAGGGGTAGTTGGAACCAGTGGTGAAGATATTGATTTTTCTTCAGGAATTTCGATCCAAATAGGAAAGACAGAGCCAATTGAGGAAATTGACTTGGAAGATTATGTAATCGGAACCATGGCATCTCAAATTCCAGCAGACTATGAGATGGAAGCGTTAAAAGGACAAGCTGTAATTCAAAGAACAAATATTTTAAATGAAATGGAAAAGGAAAAAACAATGAATGGAGAAGATCTTCCATTTCAATATTTATCAAAAGAAGAGTTAAAAGAGAAGTGGGGGGAAAAAAATTGGGAAACCTATTATGGAAGGCTAAGAAAGGCCGTTATTGAAACGGCAGGTACTTATATGACTTATGATGGAGAATACATAGAGGCTTATTATCATCCCGTTAGCATTGGAACAACGGTAAGTGCAAAAGAACTATTAGGAAAAGATATCACTTATTTACAATCGGTGGATAGTGGAAAAGATGTGGAATCCAAAGAGTATATGAATATGCAACAATTTTCTTATGAAGAAGTAAAAGAACGATTGCAGTCAAATGGGATAACTGTGGAAGATGCAGATGTAAAAGAAAAATTAAAAATTGAAGAAAAAACACAGTTAGGGTATGTAAAAACACTAGCCATTGGGAAAAAGACAGTGACAGGAGAGCAATGGGCAGAGTGGTTTTCTTTGTCTTCTACAAATTTTTATTTAGAAGATTATGATGGCACTCTTCGTATGATCGCATTAGGAAAAGGGAGAGGGCTTGGACTTAGCCAATATGGAGCAAATGAGATGGCAAAAGATGGTGCAGACTTTGAAGAGATCTTAAAATATTATTATCAAAAAATTACACTGAATAAAATCACCAAATCTGGAAATGATATTACCAGAGGTGATGAGAATGAAGAAAACTAAAAAAACACTGACGCAAAAACAAAGTTTCTATGCCTTGATCGCGGTAATTGGAATCTTAGCGTTAGGAGCGTTTGTAACGATCGACCAAGTAAGAAACCAAGCAATGAGAAGTAGCATTGAAAAAATCGAATTAGCGGAAAGTAACAACGTAACGGAAGAACATAAGAAGCCAGTAACAACGGAGTCAGAGGAACAGGAACTAAGCCAACCAAATGAGAGCGAAAATAAGCAGACAATCGAAAATGCAAATGTTGTTGGAAATAGTGCAGTGACACTGGAAAATGAAGAAAAAACAAAAGAAGAAAAGGTAGTAAAAGAAACAAAAGCAGCCATTTCCTATGATGGAAGTACCAAGTTAAAATGGCCGTTATCTGGGAATGTAGTTCTCCCTTACAGCATGGATTCCACCATTTATTTTCAGACATTGGATCAATACCAGTGTAATCCAGGAATGATGATTCAGGCAACAGAAGGTGCAGAAGTAAAAAATATTGCAAATGGAAAAGTGACAAAAGTGGATAAGACAACAAAATATGGAAATACGATTACCCTTGATATTGGAAATGGATATACGGTTACGTATGGGCAGTTACAAGATATCACTTGGAAAAAAGGCGATGTATTAGAAGGAGAAGAAATCATTGGAAAAGTAGCTCCTTCTACAGCATTTTTTACATTGGAAGGAAATCACCTATATTTTGAAATGCAAAAAGATAAAAAACCAGTCGATCCTATGAAGTATTTACAATAAAAGAAGATAGATGAAGTGTGCATTGATATTATGGATTCCGTATAATAAGGAATAAGCAAGGCACACTTCGTTTGCGTGGAAAAAATGATAGAAAGGAATTGTCATTACAAGGAATCACACAATGACAATTGTTACATAGAATAGTAAGGTAAGAAGAAAATTCGCAGCCGAAATTGTTTCATACAAAATTATGGATAGAATGGAACTTTCTTTTTTTATCTTTCTGAATAAAATACGGTAGATGTCGGATGCTTTCTATAGATGATAGAAACTGCCTATAGACGTTTTTCTTTGTATGAATTATAATGAAAGCAATGAAAAAAACGTCTATATGAAAGCAAGCGCCATATAGGAAAAGTACTCTTATATGGTGGCTGCTTTTGGGCAGAAGAAATGTTCAAGAAAGATGTAAGAACTTAAAAAGAAAAGGAAGAGCCATTGTGAATTATACATATATTGTAGAATGTAAAGATAAAACATTGTACACTGGTTGGACGAATGATTTGCAAAAAAGAATAAAAACTCATAATGATGGAAAAGGAGCAAAGTATACAAAGTCTCGTTTGCCTGTCCAACTGGTGTATTATGAAGTGTATGAAACAAAACAAGAAGCGATGAGAAGAGAGTATGAGATTAAGCAGTTGACAAGAAAGCAGAAGAAAAAACTCATAGAAAAAGCCCTTTCAAATTCGATGTGAATAGAAAGGGCTTTTTTATGTTATAAGAAATTCCTCGCAAGCGAGTTATCCTATAACATAAAAAAGCACTACGTGCGAGCGATGCGCAGCTCGCAAAGAAGATAATTTTGCTTCGCAAATTGCTCGCGCGCGGCAAAGTGTACGTTGCTAGGAGTGACCGAAAGTCGCGAAGAGTGTGCAACGCACACTTTGTTTTATGAGGAAATTTTAGTTCGTATTTATGCTAAACTATACATAACGATAAAGTGACAAATACTTCCTCCCATAACGAAGAGATGAAAGATTTCATGGCTGCCAAAGTTTTTATGACGGCTATTGAAAATTGGAAGTTTTAATGCATAAATAATACCGCCAATTGTGTAAATAATACCGCCTGCTAATAAAAAAGCAAA
This sequence comes from uncultured bacterium, assembly GCA_905214925.1. Lineage (GTDB taxonomy): Bacteria > Bacillota > Clostridia > Lachnospirales > Lachnospiraceae > Scybalomonas. Next base: position 8,402 of record CAJMOB010000053.1, read on the forward strand.
TTGGAAAGAAGTTAATCCATAAAGGATTGGTTTCCATGCCAAAAGACAAGTCCATCCCATTAAAATGTAAATAACAGAAGATAACCACTTTGGTGAGTGAATCCAACAAAGTTTTAAAATAATTCCGCCAATGGCGATACACCAAACAAGTCCAAGAAGCATTTTGCCAATGGAATCTTCTAGCACAATAACACAGATAGGGGTATAAGAACCTGCGATCATAACAAAAATCATAGAATGATCTAATTTTTTTAGCAGAGTATTTTTGGCCTCGCTTGATAACTGGAAAGTATGATAAGTGGTACTGGCACCATAAAGTAAAATCATACTGACAATAAAGATCACAAAAGCCATGCCATGCGATTGGTTACTTCCTTTGGCTACTTTCATTAGTAAAGGTGGAAGTGCCAGAATCGCCATAAACATTCCGATAAAGTGAGTGATGGCACTGCCAGGGTCTTTTATATCATGAATAAGAGAGTGATGTCTCGTTTTCGTTGTATTTGTTTGCATAAATAAGCCTCCTTGTTGATAGTGTTGATAGATAATGAATAATAAATATTATGTTCTAAAAGAATCAAAAATACATCGTTATGTTTTAGTGATTTTCTATTCTAAAAAATATAATAGAAATAAAAACTTTTATATATAGTTTTTAAAACTACATATCATGATTATTAATACTAACATTATTATGCCAAGAATGCAAGAGAAAAATACGAAATGATTTCAAAAAGAGAAAAAGTCATGTATAATAAATGCATTCGGAAAGAGAAAAGGAATGGAAATACAGAAGAATGGAGAATGAGATATGAGAATTGCACTTTCACAATTAAATATTCAATGGGAAGAAAAAGAAGAAAATCAACGAATTTGTGAGGAAATGATTTTAAATGCCGCTAGAAGAGGTGCGGATTGTATTATCTTTCCAGAAATGACGTTGACAGGATTTTCAATGAATGTAGCAGAGGTTGCAGAATCTAGTCATCAATCTCTTAGTATGTTGTTTTTTAAGAAGATGTCCAGAAAATATCATATTGCAATTATTTTTGGATACGCTGAATGGGATGGTGAATTAGTCCGCAACAAGTGTGCTATGGTTGATGAGGGAAGACAGTTGCTCTCTTATACAAAAAGAAGAAGTTTTGTTCCGGGAGGAGAGCAAAGATTTTATGCACAAGGTTCTAGAGCGGGAATGGTACAGTTAGATGATCTTATTTTTAGCACTTATATTTGTTTTGATTTACGTTTTCCGGAATTATTTTTGGCAGAATGTAAAAATGCCCATGTAGCGGTTGTAATTGCCAATTGGCCTGCAGATAGAATCGAACAGTGGAAAATTTTATTACAGGCAAGAGCGGTAGAAAATCAATGCTATGTGCTTGGAGTGAATCGTGTTGGCAATGGTAATGGAATTTTATATAATGGACATTCGCTTGCTGTCGATCCATATGGAAGAATTTTAAATCGAGAAACTACAAGAGAAGACCTCCAATTTGTTGATATTGATCGAAGAGTTGTCGAGCAACTTCGCGTTCAATTTCCATTGTATTAAATTAAAAATAGATAAATAGATTGACATATTAGCATTATATGTGATATGATTCTTTACTATGGGAAGAGAAAAGAAAGCTCTTAGACATTGATCTAGGAGCTTTTTTCTTTATGTGAAAGGCATAAAAAGGAGAATTTTGCATCAAATGGTGAGATAGAGGTGAAAGGATAGGATAAAGCGGGATTCTCCTATGCGTTCAGACAAGATGCATTTTATAGATTTTTTAGTATAGAAAGGGAAATAGATGGAAACAATAAAATTTGAACAATTAGAGATTCAGGCAGAAATATTACGAGCGATTACCGATATGGGATTTGAGGAGGCAACTCCAATTCAAGCAAAAGCAATTCCTGTTGTATTAGAAGGAAAAGACATCGTAGGTCAGGCACAAACAGGTACAGGAAAAACAGCAGCTTTTGGTATTCCTATTCTTCAAAATATCAATCCAAAGAGCAAAACATTACAAGCAATTGTTCTTTGTCCAACAAGAGAGCTTGCCATTCAGGTAGCCGATGAAATCCGTAAGTTAGCAAAATATTTACATGGAATTAAAGTGCTTCCAATATATGGAGGACAAGATATTACAAAACAGATCCGTTCCATTAAAGCTGGTGCCCAGATTATTATCGGAACTCCAGGACGTGTTATGGATCATATGAGAAGAAAGACAATGAAGCTTGAACATGTGAAAGCAGTAGCGCTTGATGAAGCCGATGAAATGTTAAACATGGGATTCCGTGAAGACATTGAAATGATTTTAAGTCAAGTTCCAGAAGAACGTCAAACAATTTTATTCTCTGCAACAATGCCAAAACCAATTATGGATATTACAAAGAAATTCCAAAAGGATGCGCAGATCGTAAAAGTAGTAAAGAAGGAATTAACAGTTCCAAATATCGAACAATATTATTATGAAGTTCGTCCTAAAAATAAACCAGAAGTTTTAGCACGCTTATTAGATATTTATAATCCAAATCTTTCTGTTGTATTTTGTAATACAAAGAGAAAAGTAGATGAAGTAGTGGAAGATCTTCAAGGAAGAGGTTATTTTGCAGAAGGACTTCATGGAGATTTAAAACAGAGCCAAAGAGATCGTGTTATGAACGGATTTAGAAATGGTAAAACAGAAATTCTTGTAGCTACTGATGTAGCGGCAAGAGGAATAGATGTGGATGATGTGGATGCTGTTTTCAACTATGATATTCCTCAAGATGAAGAATATTATGTACACCGTATTGGAAGAACAGGGCGTGCAGGAAGAACGGGAATGGCATTTTCTTTCGTCGTTGGAAGAGAAGTTTATAAATTAAGAGAAATTCAACGCTACTGTAAGACAAAGATTAAAGCTCAGCCAGTGCCATCTATTAGTGATGTGGCAGAAGCAAAAGTTTCAAAAGTATTTGAAAAAATAGCAGAAGTGATTGAAGCTGGTGAGTTAGAATCTTATATCGAAATGGTAGAAGAAGCTGTCAATGTAAATGATTATACAACAATGGATCTTGCAGCAGCTTTCTTAAAAATGGCTATGGGCGATAACGAAGTGACAACAGAAGAAGAAAGAGGATTTGACTTTGAAAATACAGGGGCAGAAGAAGGAATGGTTCGTCTCTTTATTAACATTGGTAAAAATCAAAAAGTTCGTCCAGGAGATGTTTTAGGAGCCATTGCAGGGGAATCTGGAATGCCTGGAAAATTAGTTGGATGTATTGATATGTTTGATAAATATACATTTGTAGAAGTTCCAAGAGAGTTTGCTTCCGATGTATTAAATGCGATGAAGCACGCAAAGATTAAAGGTAAGAGCATTAATATTGAGCCAGCCAATCAAAAATAATGGTACGACATAAATACAAATAGGTATCAAAGTTATAAGTAGAGAAACGGTTTTATGGAGAAACTTCCATAGAACCGTTCTTTTTTTGCGGAAAAATACATATAGTTTATAAAATAAAAGGGAGCTTTAAAAGCTAACATGGAACAATGGAATGAATGGTTACATGATTTTATATGGGGACCATATATGATCGGTGCTTTTTTACTGACAGGAATTTATTTCTCTATTGGAACGAAGTTTTTTCAATTTCGAGGTTTTTTTACTTGGATGAAATATACATTTGGAACCATGAAGGGAGAAGTCGTAGAAGAGAAGGATGGAAAATCTATCACTCAATTTCAATCTCTTTGTACCGCTCTTGCAGGAACTCTTGGAACAGGAAATATTGCAGGTGTTGCCACTGCGATTACCGCAGGGGGCGCGGGTGCTATTTTTTGGATGTGGATTAGTTCGATTTTTGGAATGATGACGAATTTTGCTGAGAAAACCCTTGGTATTTTATATCGCTATAAAGGAGAAGACGGAGAATGGGTTGGTGGACCTATGGTCTATATGGAACGAGGACTTCATGCAAAGGGACTAGCTATTTCTTTTGCATTTCTTTGCATTTTGGCCTCTTTTGGCATGGGAAATATGACACAAGCCCATTCGGTTTCTGAGGCTATACAAGTTTCCTTTGGGGGAAATGAGTTAGTGATTGGTGTTATCTTATCGGTTCTTTTGGCATTAGTAATTTTAGGTGGAATTGGGAGAATTGCTTCGGTAACAGAGAAATTGATTCCGATTGTGGCAATTGGTTATACCGTTGGCTCTGTCTGTGTATTAGTTCGATGCCATGAGAATATTTTACCCGCATTTCTTAGCATTATTGAAGGAGCATTTTCTACAAAAGCAGTAGGTGGTGGTGTGTTAGGATATGGAATGAAAAAAGCCATTATGGTAGGTATTTCTAGGGGAATCTTTTCCAATGAGGCAGGGCTTGGAAGTTCTGTTATTGTTCACTCAGCTTCCAATGTGAAAAGTCCTGTGATTCAAGGATTTTGGGGAATACAAGAAGTATTTCTTGATACGATTGTTATGTGTACTTTGACAGCCCTTGTTATTTTAACTTCTGGTGTTTACGATGGCACAAAAGAAATTGACGGCATGATGTTAACGACGAAGGCTTTTGCCGTTGTTTTTGGCAGCAGGGGAGGCCGTTTTATTAGTGTGGCGGTCGTAATCTTTGGATTTGCTACGTTGATTGGTTGGTCGTATTATGGCGTAAAATGTGTGGAATATTTATTTGGAAAAAAATGGACAGTTCTATATCAAGGAATTTATTGTGGAGTGACAGTTATTGGATGTACGATGGAATTAACGACTGTTTGGAATTTTGCTGACAACATGAATGGATTATTAGCCATTCCAAACTTAATTGCGATTTTATTGTTGTCAAAATATGTTTTTGCAGAAATTAATAATTTTGAACGAAGAGAAAAAAGAAAAGGATAAGAAGAAAATACATAAAAAGTAAGAAAAAGAAGTTTTTAGGAACAATTGTAATAATCATACAAGAAAATTAATTGAAATGTAATAACTAAAACATAAAGAGGACAAAAACATTTGCTATAATAAAACAACAAGAAAGATATTTTGTATTTGTTTTACGAAAAGACAACGAGCCATGCGGGAGCATTTATGCTCACATATGGCGACTGTCACGAACGTGAGAAGTTCGCAAAGCGTACTTTTCATCGTTTACGAAAAGACAACGAGCCATGCGGGAGCATTTATGCTCACATATGGCGACTG
>CAJMOB010000054.1:0-12798 GCA_905214925.1 uncultured bacterium
GTCGGGCCGACACCGGTACCGGTGCATGCGCCGCCGGCAGTCGGGTTGGAGGACTATCATTTGAAGCACAGGATCTGCAATATGTTCTGGGGCTACTTTTAACTGCCCACTTACATGATATTCACAAAGCTCTCTTAAAAAGGTATCATCTTTATCCGCTACTACATAGTCAAAGCGAACACCTGAACGAATAAATACTTTCTTCACTTTTGGAAGATTTCTCAATTTTCTTAATAATTTCAAATAGTCTTTGTGATCCACCTTCAAGTTTTTACAAGGATTTGGGAAAAGACATTGTTTCGTCTTACAAGCACCTTTTGTCAGCTGCTTTTCACAAGCTGGGTGACGGAAATTAGCGGTTGGCCCTCCTACGTCGTGGATGTATCCTTTAAAATCTTTTTCTTCTGTAATCAACTTTGCCTCTTCAATAATCGATTCATGGCTTCTCGTTTGCACAATTCTTCCTTGATGAAATGTCAAAGCACAAAAACTACAACCACCAAAACATCCTCGGTTATTGACCAAACTAAATTTCACTTCTGAAATGGCTGGGATTCCCCCTGCTGCTTCATAAGAAGGATGATAATCTCTCATATAAGGTAGTGCATAGACATCATCCATTTCTTCTTGTGTTAACGGAAGTGCTGGTGTGTTTTGTACCACATAAACGTGATCATATGGTTCTACAAGAGGTCTTGCCGAAAAAGGATCCGTATTGCAATATTGTAAATAAAAACTTCTTGCATAAGTTTCTTTCGATTCCACAATTTCATCAAACGTTGGTAAGGTAATAAAATCATAACCATCTGGCAACTCTTTTGTCTTATAAACCGTTCCTTTAATAAACGTCAAATCCTGTACCGAAATGCCACTGTTAAGGGCATCTGCCATTTCTACAATGGAGCGCTCTCCCATTCCATATAAGAGTAAGTCCGCTTGAGCATCCAATAAAATAGAACGCCTTACTTTATTATTCCAATAATCATAATGTCCAAGGCGACGTAAACTGGCTTCAATTCCCCCAATAATAATTGGGGTATGGCGGTAATATTTCTTAATCATATTACAGTATACAATCGTCGCTCGATCTGGACGCTTTCCAATGACACCTCCTGGTGTGTATGCATCCTGCTTTCTTCGATTTTTAGAAACGGAATAATGGTTTACCATCGAGTCCATATTTCCTGCTGTCACTAAAAATCCAAGTCTTGGTTCCCCAAACTCTTTCACACATTCTGGATTTTTCCAATCTGGCTGAGCTAAAATAGCCACTTTATACCCATGTGCCTCTAATACACGGCTAATAATAGCAACTCCAAAAGAATGATGATCCACATAGGCATCTCCTGTTATATAGACAAAATCTGCCTGCTCCCATCCACGTTCTTCCATTTCTTTTCGATTTATCGGCAAAAAGCTCATGTTAACACCTCATAATTTCTCGTTAAAATATCATCGTAAGATTCAATATAATAATCCGCCAACTGTTTCTTTTCCACAATCATTCCTTTAGAAAATTCATCTTTTACCGCACAAGTTTTCATGCCAGCTGCTTTTCCTGCTAAAAGTCCTGCTGGTAAGTCTTCAAACACAAGACAGTCTTTTGGATCCACTTGAAGCTCTTTTGCCACTTTTAAATATACATCTGGGAATGGTTTTCCTCTACCAACTTCACAGCCAGTACAAAGCACTTGAAAATATCCTTCCACTCCAAGCCCCTCTAAAACGGCCAAGAGTAGCTCCCTTGAATTACTTGTAGCAATGCCTGCTGGAATTTTATTTTCTTTTAAATAGCGTAAAAATTCATAAACTCCATCTTTTAACGGAACAACCGAGGAATACTTTTCATATGCCATCTGATTCCATACATTTTTCATTTCCTCAATTGACATCGGTATTTGAAATACTTCTTTAAAATACTCCGCTGTTTCTGTAAAACTTTTTCCTTCAATTTCTTTTTGAAGGTTATCGGGAACTTCAATTCCAAACGGGGCTAAAAACTCAATATCAATCTCTTTCCATACCCACATGGAATCTACAAGCGTTCCATCTAAGTCAAAAATGACCGCTTTTACTTGTTCTAACATTCGTACTTCCTTTCTTTCATCGTCCAATCATTATTTTCTTTTTAACTGTTCGATCTCTTCTTTTGTAAGTGGTCTTGCCATTCCAACTTCTAGTGTTTCATCAAGACAAAGTGTCCCCATAGAGAGCCGTTTTAAATATAATACTTTCATTCCAACAGCTTCAAACATCCGCTTTACTTGATGGAATTTTCCTTCATAAATGGTCACTTGAATCTCCGATTGTTGCTCAGAAGGTCTTGAAAGCACAACAAGCTCTGCTGGCTTTGCTACAAACTCTTTTAAATCAAGTCCTTCTTTAAATGCTAAAATCTCTTTTTCGGTCACCACTCCATCAATCTTTGCATAATACGTTTTTGCAACGTGTTTTTTAGGGGATAATAATTCATGAGCCAACTCTCCATCGTTGGTAATCAGAAGTAATCCTTCGGTATCAATATCCAAGCGACCAACCGGAAACAAATCTTTTCGGTTGGAATCAATACAATCAAGCACTGTCTTATGAATCCGATCCTCAGTAGCGGATACTACTCCAGCTGGTTTATGAAGCATAAAATATTCAAATTCAGAATAGGTTACCTCTTTTCCTGATACGAAAACTTGATCTTCTTCTCCAACCTTTGCTTCGGGCTTTTTTACGACGGTGCCATTAACCCCCACAAGTCCTTTTTTTATCATCTGCTTTACTTCGGTTCTTGTCCCAAATGACATATCCGCCAAATATTTATCTAATCTTATCTTTCCTCCCATTATAACCATCTCCAACCAGCGCGGTATTTATTTTTTAACGTTCCCTTACTATTTTTCCCCCAGCCAAGCGGATAATCTTTGGCACAAATTAAGGCCATTCCATCTTTTCCACCTTCCACTGGAATTGTTTCACATTTTAAATATTTAATCCACTGCTCTTCTTCAATGGAAATGGCATTATCAAATCCTTCTTTGGAAAGTGCCATAGCAAGTGCTTGGCTTGGCTCAAAACGATTTTTCTTAATAATACCTAAAAAGAGTCCCGAACGCAAGGTGCGAAGCCCTGTAAAATCTGCCAAATCCTCTGGCAAATAATAGACGTAATCCTGATTTACTAATAATCTTCTCTCATCAATGGTTATCTTTGTCTTTTCCATAAATTCCATAACTTCTTTTGGAAGTTTTGGTTTCTTGTATGGATAAGGGGTATAACTTCCAAGTGGCATAGAATCTTCTGATTTTTTAAGAAGAGCGACATAATGCCCTTCTCCTGCCACTTTGTGTGGCCAAATTCTTCTTGTCTTTTTCAATTCTTCATTGCCTGTCAATCCCCACTCTGGATGCCCTGTGTCAAATCCATCAAACATCGGAAGCTCTACAAGAGAAAGCCCTTCATCAAGACTTAATAAATATTCAATGCTTTGTTCATTTTCTTCTGGTGAAAATGTGCAGGTAGAATATAATAACATTCCCCCTGGACGCAACATTTTAATGGCTTCTGGAAGAATTTCTCTTTGTAAATTAGCGTAAAATTCCACTCCTGTTTTCTCCCAATTTTTCATAATTGGCGGATCTTTTCGAAACATTCCTTCTCCAGAGCATGGGGCATCAATTAAAATTTTATCAAAATATCCTCCAAAACGACTGGCTAATTTTGCAGGCGGTTCACTTAAAACAATGGCGTTGGAAAGTCCAAATAATTCTACATTTTTAAGGAGAGCTTTTGCTCTTGAATTGCTAATATCATTGGTAACTAAAACGCCTTTTTTGTTTAATTTTACACCAAGTTCTGTTGTCTTTCCTCCAGGAGCTGCACAAAGATCTAACACTCTTTCCCCTTCATTTACTGGCAAAAACGCCGCTGGTGACATAGCGCTTGGCTCTTGTAAATAATAAAGTCCTGCAAAATAAAAGGGATGCTTTGCTGGTTGTAATTCTGGATTGTAATAAAATCCATTGGTTGTCCAAGGCACTGGTTCTAACTCAAATGGACAAATTTTTAAAAAGTCTTCTACGGAAATTTTGCTCGTATTGACACGTAGCCCACTTTTATTCTTTTGCTCAAAACTTTCTAAATACTTTGTATACTCCTCTTCTCCAAGTAATTTCTTCATTTTTTCTTGAAATGTAATTGGTAAATTCACTCTTTTTCTCCTATTTGTAATCTTTTTTCTATAACGCTGAAAAGCCTCCCCATATCTTTTTTATATGAAAAATCCATACCACGTATTTCTCATCATTTTTCGACACAGGAAGGTTTTGCCTATTTTCTAATTTAAATTCTGTGCTCGATATCCTTCTGTTATAATATCAAGCTGTTTGCCAAAATGTTTTAATTGCTCTACATTACCACTTTGATATACTTTATAAAATTCATCCTGAATTTTAATCACTTCTCGTTGATTTGCTACACGAAAAAGGCCTTGAATATTTTTTAAAATATCGGATACTAACTGATCTTTTATTGTAAAATCGTTCTGCGCATCTAAAATCTCATCTCGAACGGTTGACATCTCCGCATCTAAATTAACTACAGCCTGTGCAGTATTTAATAATCTTTCCTTAATATGTTCTGGAATATTTCTCTTATATTTATATTGAAGAGAATGTTCAATGGTTGACCAAAAATTCATACCAAGTGTTCGAATTTGGATTTCTACTTGAATTCGCTTTGTCCCTTCTGCCATATTGACATCATAGTATAAAATCATATGATAACTGCGATAACCACTTGATTTTGGATTCCTTATGTAATCTTTTTCACTTTTTAACATGAGATCACTTCGCTTTTTAATCAAAGCAACGACTTTATCAATATCTTCTGTAAACTGACAAATAATACGAATTCCCGCAATATCTTCAATTTTATCTTCTACATCCCCAAGTTCATATTGTTTTTTTTGTACTTTATCTAAAATACTAGAAATGCTTTTTACACGCCCTTGTACTTCTTCAATTGGACTATATTGATTAGTATCCCGAAATTCTTTTTGTAAGTTCCGAAATTTTACAACAAGTTCTTCTACTGCAAAGTAATAAGGGTCGAGCATTTCTCTCCATAAATGTAATTCCATCTGTCACATCACACCTCTTGTTCCTATAGTTCAGTATTCATTCGCTTTTTCTATCATAGTGTCCAAACCGATTCTCCCCGTATAGAGCATATATTGTTCGCACGCACATCTTGCGCTTTTTCTATTTGTGCAAGCACAACTTATCCTCGCAGTGTAGCACTCACCTTCGCTTTACTTCGGTTCATTCACGGGCATTCGCCCTATATAAAAAGGAATACAAAAAGTCTCTTTTGTGCAAGCACATCGTTCCTTTTGTATTCTTTTTATGCACTGCTCATTGCGTTCCTGTATATTATAACATACTTTCCTTTATAAGGAAAATAATTTATCTCGCAATATTCGATTTTTCTTTCTTTTCCAACTCCTTTAAAATCCAATAAGGATTGACACTAATCTCTTTTTGTCCGATTGTCATATAAATTCCCATATGTAAATGAACAGGAAATTGTCCGATGGTTCCTTCTTCTCCATATCCAGAATCCCCCATAAATCCAAGGAACTGCCCTGCCTTTACTTCATCCCCAACGTTTAATCCTTCTGCATAGGAATAAAGATGAGCGTAGTAATAATAAATACCACTTTTTGTTTTAATGCCAATTCGAAATCCTCCAAGTGTTAACCATCCTTTGTTTTCCACGACTCCATCGCTCATACTAAAAATTGGGATTTCCCCTCTCTTATTGGTATTTGACATGAGATCGGTTCCTTCATGACTTCTCTTGCCTCCAAAGTTCCGCTCATTTCCCCACGAATCCTCATAAGAAATAGAACGAAAATAATCTCTATCGATAGGAAACTTCTTACTTTCCGCTTTGATTGTTTTATAATAAGTTTCATAAGAAGGATTTTTCTTTAGAAAATAGAAAAACTTTTTTTCATCACTTCCACTTGGAATCGTACGAAAATATTCCATCTTCTTTTGTGCAAGTATCCCTTCATTCCGTTTTGCTATGGTCTGTAGTAATAAATTTTCTCCTAATATAATACATAAAAAAGAAAAGAGAACCACAATAAAAACTATGGTTCTCTTTTGTCTCATCTTTTGTGAAAATTGAATTTGTCTCTGATATTGTAATCGTTTCAATCTTCACTCCCTGTTTTTTCTTTTCTACCAAGTGAGATAAATTGCTCCCCAAGTGAGTCCACCACCGAATCCACAAAGAACAAGTTTATCCCCTCTTTTTATTTCATTTTTCCGATTCAACTCATCTAATAACAGTACAATGCTAGCAGAAGAAGTATTTCCGTATCGTTCTAAATTCATAGGGAACTTTGTAAGTGGAAGTTTTAACCGTTTTGCCACGGATTGTAAAATTCTTTCATTTGCTTGATGCAGTAAAAAGTGATCCACTTCTTCTACTTTAACATTTGCCTTTTCTACCACTTCTTTAATCGCATTTGGCACCGTAGATACTGCAAACTTAAAGACTTCCTGTCCGTCCATCGTAACGTAATATGGCTCATCTTCATTGGATACATATGGATTATTATTTTTACGATCGGCTAGTTCTAATACATGACCTTTCTCTCCATTAGAACCAACAACAGCCTCATAGCTATTTTCTTCTCCTCTTGTAACAACAGCAGCACCTGCTCCATCTCCAAAGAGTACACAAGTGGAACGATCGTTCCAATCCATAACCTTTGATAATGTCTCAACGCCAATCACTAAAATGTTATTGGAAAATCCGCTTGCAATATAAGCAGCTGCCGTATGAAGAGCAAATAAAAAGCCAGAACACGCTGCATTTAAATCGATGCAAACAGCCTTCTTTGCTCCAATTCTTTTTTGAACTTCACACGCAGTGTTTGGCATCACTTGATCAGGAGAAAGAGTCGCAACAAGAATCATATCTAATTCTTCTGCTTTCATTCCCGCTTGTAAAAGCGCTCTTTCTCCTGCTTCTGCTGCCATTCCATTACTTGTTTCTTCTATGGCTAAATGTCTTGCTCTAATTCCAGTACGACTTCTGATCCATTCATCACTTGTATCCATAATTTGTGCTAAATCATCATTGGTTACAATTCTCTTTGGAACAGAACTACCAGTTCCTAAAATTTTAATTGACATGGTCTCATCCTTATCTCTGTAAAATATTTTGATAATCAAAGTATATGCCTTCTTCTGCTATTTGTCAAGAATAATCGCACAAATTCTACTTTTTCTCATCCTTAAATAATAATGCACACAAGTCCGCCATTTCCATCATTAATAATCTTTTCCATGGTATCTTGTAATTTCATCTGACTTTCCTCTGTCATCTTAGCAGCTTTTTGCATCATGCCATCTTCGACTAACTGTTCCACCGATTTTCCAAAAATATTGACTTTCCAAATACCTTCTTCTCCCTTTGCGGACTCTTCTTTAATATAGTTAATCAGATCTTGTGCCTGTTGCTCGGAACCGACAATTGGTGCTAATTCTGTTGTAATATCCGCTTTAATCATATGAATGGATGGTGCCGTCGCTTTAATTTTTACTCCATACTTGCTGCCATGTTTGATCACTTCTGGCGTTTCTAATTGAATTTCATTTTTTTGTGGAGTTACGATTCCATAACCTTTGTAGCGGACAGCAGAAATGGCATCTGCCACTTTATCAAACTCTCCTTTTCCTTTGGAAAGTTCCCTTAGCATCTGAATCAGTTCATATTCACTATCAATTTCCATGCCCGTTAACTCACTGAGAATTTGATAATAGTATGGTTCTTTCATGGTCACGACTATTTTGACGTGCCCTGTATCCATTGCCACCTTATCAAGCTTTACATCTTGCATCATCTCTGTTTTTGGAAGCTCTTTTCGATAGAGATCCTTAATCCACTGAAACTCTGTAAAGTTATCTTTTAACCAATGGAACAGTTCTTTCTTTAACCAATGTTCCATCGGCAATGCTTCTAACCATTTTGGAAGGAAAAATTCGATACAGTTAATTGGAAATTCCAATAAAATCTGTTTTAAAATATCTTTAATATCGTCTGTCTTTAATTGCTCACAGTTTAATGCTTTTACTGGCACTTGATATTTTTCTTCCATAGAACTCACTAAGTCCCTTGTTTCTTTTGAATACGGACGGCTTGAGTTTAATAAAATAATAAAAGGCTTTTTTAACTCTTTTAATTCTGCAACCGTTCTTTCTTCTGGTTCCATATAATCTTCTCTTGGAATTTCTGTAAAACTTCCATCGGTTGTAATAACAATTCCAATGGTAGAATGATCCGCAATAACTTTTCTCGTTCCAATTTCCGCCGCTTTTGTAAACGGAACTTCATATTCATACCAAGGCGTTTTCACTAATCGCTCTTGCTCATCTTCCATATATCCAACGGCACTATGTACTAAATATCCAACACAATCGATCATACGAACTTTAAATGAGATTTCCTCTCCCATGTCAATTGTGGCTCCATCTTTTGGAATGAATTTTGGTTCTGTTGTCATAATCGTCCTTCCACCTGCACTCTGTGGAAGTTCATCAATGGCTAATTGTTTCTCATGTGCATCTGTCATATTTGGTATTACTAATAGATCCATAAATCGTTTAATAAAAGTGGACTTGCCTGTCCGAACTGGACCTACAACGCCAATATAGATATCACCACCAGTTCTGGCACTAATATCTTTATATACATTAAAATTATCCATTCCTAGTTCCCCTTTCTTCTATCACTCTTTCATATATATGCGAGAGGAACGTTTTTTATAACTAATGTAGGAAGGGTTTTGTATCTTTTTTAACATATCATAAGAAATCCTTCTATCATGAATCTTCTATTTTCCAGATACTTATTTGAGAGGAAAATGATTCACAACTTGTAATCTCCAATTTTGAGCCAATTCATAAGCCTTATCCATACAAGTATCCCATATATTATCTGGACTATGACAATCAGAATTAATAATCACCGTTCCATTTGCCTTTGCAACTTTTTCCCAAAATCTTTCATGGGGATAAGGATAACGAATCCCATCTTCATATTGTATTTTCCCTCTGCGGATTCCATTCCCATTGAATTCTAAAATCGTATTTGTGGAAATTGCTGCTTCCACAATTCGATCACAGGCTTCTTCACAATTTTTATCCCAAGGCATTTGATTAATAAAAATAACATCTGGATGAGCAATCACTGGAAATAATCCTGTCTTCATGGCATCTTTTAAGCTATTCGCATACTCTAAATAATGACTCGTGTCTTTTGTCTGTTCTAACGAATAAATATTAATGGTCTCTCCTCTTTTATCAATATAGGCGTGCTGTCCTAATAACAGATATTCGATTCCCATTTCTTCCTTTAATTGATAATAATAATCCATTTCCCTTGGATCAAATTCAATTTCTAGCCCTAGTAAAATAGAAAGTTCCTTTCGATATTGTTCCTTTAGTTGCAATACTTCTTCTATATAGGATTTTAATTCCACATAATCCATTCGCATCCCCATACGATCATCTGGATAAGGAGCATGATCGCTAAACCCTAATACCGATAACTTTTTTTCCAATGCCGCTTTTACATAATCAAGCTCTGTTCCACCTGCGTGTTTGCATCGTTTTGTATGGGTATGATAATTTGTACGTTCCATTCAGTAATACCTCCACTTCTTTTTTACAAAATAAAAATTTCCATTTTTTATCCTATTTTTCTTTCCTTATTTTATCTCTAATTTTCCTTTTAAGCAATAAAAACCAAATCTTCGCTTCTCACATTTTAACAAATGTAGAACAAAGTATACATTGCACACTTTGCCGGGCGCGCTTTCCTATAATATAAAAAAAGAAAAATGCCGAAAAGAGTTATCTCCTTTCGACATTTTCTTTTTTATTCATCTTTTAGTTTCCACTTATCCGGTGGAACTTTCTCTACTCGCAATTTTTTATTAATATGCTCACGAAGCAAAGAGTAAATAACAGAAAACAGTGGTATGTAAATTAACATTCCAATAATACCTAACATACTACCACCTAATGTGACTGCCACCAATACCCACATAGCAGGAAGCCCTACGGAACTACCAACCACTCTTGGATAAATGACATTTCCTTCAAACTGTTGCAGCACATTAAATAAAATAAAAAACCAAATCACTTGAATTGGATTTACCGTCAAAATTAAAAACATAGCAACGGCACAACCTAAAAATGCACCAACAATCGGAATTAATGCGGTTACTGCAATCAATACTCCTACTAATAAAGCAAATGGGAATTTTAAAATTGTCATGGCCACAAAAAACATACTTCCTAAAATAACAGCCTCGATACATTGGCCTGTTAAAAAGTTAGAAAATGTTTTCTCTGTTAGTGTAACAATATACACAATACGATCCGCTACTTTTATTGGAAAAGTGGCATAACAAAGTTTTTTTGTCTGTCTTGCCAGTTTTTCTTTTTGACATAAAATATAAATAGCAAATACAAAACCAATAAAGAAATTTACAAAACCGCTAACAATGGAAGTTACAACGCCAACGGTTGTAAAAATACTTCCCATGAATCCAGTTTTAAAAAAGTTAAACACTTGATTGATTAACGTTCCCCATTCTAAATCCCAGTTCCAATTGGCAATCTTTTCTTGAATTTGTGGCCACGGAATATCAAGAGAAAGTAGCCATACTTGAAAATGCTCTAAAGCCCTTGGAACGCTGACAAACAACCCACGAATCGTGTTTGCTAATTCTGGAATCACAAGTAAAAATACAAATAAAATAACAGCAACAATAAATAACAATGCTAAAATCAAACTTACCGTTCTTTTTAAACTCGGTTTTAACTTTGTATTTTTTAATAACTTTTTTTCAATAAAACGCATTGGAACATTTAAAATAAACGCAATACAACTTCCTAATAAAAAAGGTGATAATAAGCCTATTAAAATTCCAACGGTCCTTAACACTTCTGGTATATGATTGAGTCCTGTATAGAATAAAAGTGTAAACGCAATAATGAGTAACACTTTTTTCACAGTTTCTTTATTTAGATCAAGCATCTATTCTTCCCACTCCAAATCATTATGTTCAATCTTTTTATCGCGCAACAATAAATCGGATACCGCCTCTTTTGCTGATTTTCCATCGAATAAAATGGCATTTACTTGTTCAATAATCGGTATTTCTACCTGATATTTTTTGGCTAATGCCATAGCAGCTTTTGCTGAATATACACCTTCTACAATCTGTTTTACTTCTTTCATGGCTTCATCTGCTGTATATCCTTTTCCCATTAAATAACCTGCTTTGCGGTTACGGCTATGTTGGCTTCCACAAGTTACGATGAGATCTCCGATTCCAGAAAGTCCTGCAAAGGTTTCACGTTTTCCACCCATAGCAATTCCCAATCTAGAAAGTTCTGCAATTCCTCTTGTCATAAGAGCTGCTTTTGAATTATCTCCAAATCCTAACCCATCAGCTACCCCTGCCGCAAGAGCAATCACATTCTTTAATGCACCACCAAGCTCAATTCCTAATACGTCTGGACTTGTATAGACACGAAATACTTTATTCATAAACACATCTTGTAACAATAAAGCATCTTCTTTTTTCTTAGCTCCAACAACAACGCTTGTTGGAATTCCAAATCCAACTTCTTCTGCATGACTTGGACCTGAAAGGACGCATACAGGAACATTCGGATTTTTAATCTCTTCTTCAATAATTTCTGTCAATGTCATCAACGTATTTTCTTCAATTCCTTTTGCCACATTGACAATGATCTGTCCATCTTTTACAAATGGTGCTACATTTTTTGCAGTGGAACGAGTGAATGGAGAAGGTACTGCAAATACTAAAATCTCTTTTCCCTTTACCGCCTCTTCTAAGTTTGTTGTAAAAGAAACGCTGTCTGGTAATATAACGCCTGGAAGTTTTTCTTTTTGCTCATGATATTTTTGAAACATCTCAACTTCCGCTTCCATAATGGACCATACAGTAACCTCATGACCATTATCGGCTAATAACTTGGTAAGTGCTGTTCCCCAGCTCCCAGCTCCAACTACACATATTTTTTTCATTGTTCTTTCCTCCAATCGGATTCTACTTCTTTTTCTTATTTTATACAAATATTACACACACTTACTTTTTGGAACCAAGACGATTTTCTGTGCCTGTCAACAATCTTTGAATATTTCCATGGTGGCGATAAATGCCAAGAACAGAATAACAAAGAGCGATGAGAAGCATATAAGAAAATTGTGGCTCTCCTCGATGAAAAATCGTAAGAGTAATCGGAAATGCAACTAAAAGCGTAATAGATGCCACTGACACATAGCGTGTCAGTGCTGTTAAACTCACAAAAATAATCAAAGATACTAATCCCATTCGCCAATCAATTGCCATTGTAATCGCAGCAGTTGTTGCAATTCCTTTTCCTCCTCGAAACTTTAAGTAACATGGAAAGTTATGTCCTAATACGGCAAAAAATCCAGTAATAAGACAAAGGAGAGTTTCATTTAACTCTGGCACCATTGGTGCAACTAAAAAACGCACAATCCATACAGCAAACATCCCCTTTAATGCATCTCCTAAAAATGTAAGAAGTGCCGCACTTTTTCCAAGTGTGCGAAGTGCATTTGTCGTTCCAGCATTTCCACTTCCATATTCTCTTATGTCAATATGATTGAATCTCCCTATAATATATGCTGTCTGGAAACACCCGAATCCATATCCTAATATGATAG
>CAJMOB010000055.1:0-11921 GCA_905214925.1 uncultured bacterium
ACGGAAGTGGCGTAGATCGTGTGATTTTAAGCGGAATTCACGATTACTATGAGCCAGAATTCTTAGTAGGAAAGACATTACTTGCAATCACAAACCTTCCACCACGTAAGATGATGGGAATTGATTCTTGTGGTATGATCATCTCCGCTACACACCTTGTAGAAGGAAGAGAAGGACTCAATGTTCTGATCCTTGATGACCAGATTCCAGCAGGAGCAAAATTGTACTAAGAGCAAGAAGTTTTAAGCTATATTTTAAACAGGAAAACAGGTTACTACACCACATTTACACCAAATTTTTTAAAAGTCTAAGGGAAGGACTCTGCAAAAGAATGGTGTAAAAGAAAACTAGTAATAAAAGATACAGTTGAGTGTACCAAAAAAGTTGGTACACCCAGCTGTTTTTTGTTTCTTAAAAATATCTAAATATCAAAAATGGAAGTAATCAGTGTTGTAGTTGGTTATTTTTTATTCTATATCGCACATCAACAAATCAAATATTTTTATATATTTCCCAGAAGACCCTGTAAAAATGCCTCTCAGCCTTTCGTTATATAGAAGGATATTTAATAATATCAATCTTTGTACATTGACAATTGAATAGCTTTTGAATATGAGGATACCTGAATTGAATATGCATACGGCGTGTCTTTTCAGAGCATACAATCCTAAAAGAAGAGGGTTAGGGAACGGAAATATTTGAAAGCGTAATAAAAGGATTTATTAACTGCGAAAGAGATAGATTAATAAAAACTATATGTGTAGGTGATGAAGTGAAAAAAACTATATCTACACTTGATTTTTTTGATACAGAATTGAAAGGAATGATATTTATGACAAGATTAACAAAGTATGAGAAGGAAACTATTATTCTTACAAATGAGGAAGATGATTTTTGGAATGTGTTCACTTACAACAAACGATTGCAACGTAGATTTATAGCTTTTGCTGAAGCGTATCCAGAAAATTGTCGATTCAAGAGCCAGAATAATGAAGGTGGAATGACATTTGAGATAGATAAAGGCAGGATGTCGGTTCGTCTGACAGCACCATATTCGGAAGAGAGAAGGCAAATTGCACAGGATTATGGAAAAAGATGCGGACTTAATAGTAGCGCAAATGTCTCTTAAAATATGTGAGGAAGATATTTGGGGCTAAAGATTATAGAGGCAAATATTAGATATGTATAAGTTTATATTGAATAGTACTACACAAGATAGTGGTGTTAGAATTAAAATGAATATGGAATAATAGAGAAAGTAAAATTTAAAGAAGATGGTGTACACATATATATGGAATTGTGCACACTTTTTTGATATAATTTTACAATATCATAGTTGATGATTGAGGTAATAATATGGATGAGAAAAATTTTCGACTTTGGATGGAATCAATAAATAATTATCATACAGCTAGAACATATGCTGCAAGATGCCATAGGGTTGAAATGGAAATGAAGATTGATTTAGATGAAGAGTATGCGAAGGATAAAGGGACTTCGTTACTTGTATTGTTAAAATATTCTAAAAAAGAGGCACGAGATGGTATGAAGCCGGTTTGTGGAATATCGTTTTTGGGAGATGCTGACATATATTCTGGAATGCATTCTCTGAGAGCATCTGTTAAAAAATATTTTGCGTATATGAGTTTAAAGACAATGAATCTTGATTCTTCCGAGACGAAGTCCCATAGGAACAAATAGTAAAGAGAGGTTATAGAGAAACATGGATCAAATGAATCTGTTCACAATTAATAGTGAACATCAGACATTTAATTATATATGTGATACGCTTGGATGTGAAAATAATATTCCTGCATGGCCAGACTTGTTTGGAACGGCGATAAGCAAATACTTAAAGGACAATAACATACCAACAATCAGAACACTAAGTTTATTTTCTGGTGCGGGTGGCTTAGACATTGGATTTCATGATGTTGGTTTTGATATTATTGAGTCCGTAGAAATTGAGAATAAATTTTGTCAAACTCTTGAACTTAATTCAGGAGAAGGAAAGCGATTTGAACATTCAAAGGTAAACTGTATTGATATTAGAGAGTTTTCGGCAGAACATTTAGGAAAAATTGACTTTATAATTGGAGGGCCACCTTGCCAGACCTTTAGCGCTGCTGGACGTCGAGCAAATGGTGTTCTTGGAACAACAGATGCACGTGGTGTGTTGTTTCGAGAATATGTTCGTCTTCTTCAAGAACTATCTCCGATTGGTTTCCTTTTTGAAAATGTGTATGGAATTATAGGTGCTCAGGGAGGTGAGCCGTGGGCCGAAATTCTAAAAAGCTTTTCAGATGTTGGATACAAACTATTTTATCGGATTGTCGATGCTGCTGATTACGGTGTTCCTCAGCACAGAGAAAGACTTATAATTGTTGGATTAAAAGAAGGTGAATTTAAATTTCCAAGACCTACACATGGTCCTGATTCACTTGATAATGAATCTTTCTACAATGCTGAAATGGCAGTTTCAGGAGTTGAGTTGACCGATGATGAGCGCAAGCCAGGCATAGGTGGGAGATATGGATATTTATTGAATGATATTCCACCAGGCTTAAATTATAGCTTTTACACAGAAAAAATGGGACATCCCAACCCAGTTTTTGCGTGGCGTTCAAAGTTTTCGGACTTCTTGTATAAAGCTGATCCTAATACGCCGGTAAGAACAATTAAAGCACAAGGAGGTGCATATACAGGTCCTTTCCACTGGGATAATAGATTTTTTTCTTATGGTGAGTATAAGAGATTGCAGACATTTCCTGACGACTATGAAATTAGCGGAAGAAAGCAGATTGCGGTAAAACAAATTGGTAATTCTGTTCCTCCACAGTTTGCAAGAATGATGGCGATTGCTATTCGGCAACAAGTTTTTAAAACAGAATTTCCTTTTGAACTATCCTTACTAGATGATAGCGAAGAACTGACATTTAGAAAAAGAAAGAGAGCATTAACAAGTGTATACAGAAAAAAGGCAATGATGGCGATTGAATCGATTAAGGAAAATCATATTGTTCTTCCCGAAAGTCATTCTTATTTTTGTAGTATGTCGGACAACTTTTTGTTCAAAGAAGTTAAAAAGGAAGATGCAGAATATAAAGTTGATGTTTATTGGGAGGAAGAACTTATTATTGAAACGCATTTAATTGACAAACAAGAATCAAAGGATAGAATTAAAATTGAAATTGTTCCAGCAAATTCAAAATGGACTTTAGGTGTCTCAAAAGTGATTCTTGTCGTTTATGGAAAGGATGCAAAGGACTATACTATCGCATGGAAGACGTTTGATCATGAGTTAATAATAAATTCAATTAAGGCAGATATTGTTCAACTTAATGGCTATTATCAGCATATTCCCAAAATGAAAAGTATAGTTGAACTACCTGCCACTTTTAAGTATGGTGAAGTTGTTAATAAGATTGTTAAAGGTAGTAAAGTGGCTTCAATTATTTCATCTGAAGAACTTGCCATCGAATGGGGAGTTTTAGATATAGATATAATTGATATTGTAGAATATTTGAGGACACTTGGATATGAAATAAGAAACCACATGACAAATCCTCAGATTGAGGAAGGACACTGGCTAATTCCATATGCATTTCCAACGCTTACTCCACAGAGTGTACAATTAAGAAAGAGGGTTAAATAATGACAGAAAAGAAAAAAGAAATTCATCTTGATGTTTATGAAAATAGATACGAATTGCATCAGAACGAAGTGGTAAATATATACTATGAAGGATTTCAAAATGCAGAAACTCAACAGAGATATGCAAAAATTACTCAAGAACTTGACAATGGATATCTTGATACAATGATTTCAAAACTTGGAGAAATAGATTTTTCTGATTTAGCAGATAACAATAAAATTTTAATCAAAAATTTAGTAAATGGTATCACAAGTGAAGTTGGAAGAGCACTTGTAGGAGTTGCCTTTTTACAAATGACAATTAAGTCAATTTGTCCAGATCAATCTATTCGGTTACATAAAGGAGCAACAAGAAGAGGTTCATTTTCTTGGGTTGATGGTATTTCGATGAGAACATTAGATCGAAATTATAATACTCCTTTTTTACGTAAATATGGTTTACTTAATGTTAATCGAGATGGAGTCTTTATGACTAGATCTTTAGCTGAGAATTATCCATATTCAAAACTATATAAAGCTGAAATGCGAGGACCACTAAAAGAGTGGATTGAAATAGTTGACGCTTTAGAAGATCGTTCTATGCCTGCAATATTAGGGTTGTACTATTTGACAGCGCAGATGAAGAATCGTTCTGATACATTTTCAAAAATGGCAGATCAGGCTATCGAACTGGCTGACAACTATAAAGATACCTCGTTCGACAATATAAAAGCTTTTATGGTGAGCTTTGTAAATAATACCGAGTACTCTGCGCGCGCCTTTGAAGTTACTATTCATGGATTTATGCAAGCAATGGCAGAGAGTAATCTTTTAGGTGATCTAGATTTAGTTCCACTATCACAAATGAGATCTGCAAACAAAAAACATGGAAATATTGGAGATATTGAACTGAAGGATGGCAAAGTTATTGTTGAATCTTGGGATGCTAAATATGGTAAGCCGTATTTACGAGATGAACTTGAAGAGCTACGAGATAAAATTATGGAGTCGCCTGGGGTTAAGGTGGCAGGATTTGTTGTTGACTCTGAAGTGGACAGACGAAAAGATATTATTCGACGAGCTGAAGAAATTGAATCAGAAACAGGAGTAGAAATTCTGCTATTTTCTTTTGAGGAGTGGATTGAATATCAAACAAAGAGAATTTCTAAATCCGAATTAGCTCATATCGGTAAAAGATGGTTACTTGCTGTCGTAGAGTCATTTTCTCAACGTCGGTTGGAAATTGCGCCTATCGACGAGCCTTGTGAGGCATGGATTCAAGATTTGATTACAAAATTAATATGAAGGGAAACAGAGAAAATGATTACAGCAGTATCGTTATTTACTGGTGCTGGAGGGATGGACATTGGATTTGAAAAAGCAGGTGTCAAAATTGTTTTAGCAAATGAAATTGATAAAATGGCCTCAAAAACATATTTGACTAATCATCCAGATGTTAATCTCATTGTTGATGATATAAATAATATAAGCGATGAATTGGCGAAGTATAAAGGCGTAGATTTGGTTTTCGGTGGTCCGCCATGTCAAGGATTTTCGGTAATTGGAAAAATGGATCCGAAAGATGTTCGGAGCCAGCTGATTTGGTCGTTTCTTCATGCGGTAGAAATCATCAAACCAAAAGCATTTGTAATGGAAAATGTAAAGTCTCTTGCTTACATAAAAAAATGGAAGCCTGTAAAAGAGGAATTTCTTGAAAAGGCAAATGATTTAGGGTATGGATGTGTTCCATTTATTTTAAATGCAGCTGAGCATGGAACTCCACAAAAAAGAGAGAGAGTATTTTTTATCGGAATACGTCATGATTATGATTTTGGAGATACTATGCAGATGTTATTGGATAAACAAAAACGTAAAGCCCCAGTAATTAGAGATTTGTTTAAAGATTTGGGCCCAGCAGGGACATCTCAAAATCCTAAAACATGTAATGCAAAAATCACTTATGCTGAGCGACCAGTTATGCGAAAAATACCATATGATTGTTTGATGTTCAATGGAATAGGACGTCCAATCAATCCTGATGGCTATTCAAGAACAATCACTGCTTCTCAAGGAGGAAATATGACATTGATTGTTGATGAAGAATATCTACATGATCAAACAGCAAATAACTGGATTCAAGAGTATTATGATAAATTGGTAAGTGGAGAAATTAAACCTGCATTTGCAGAAGCTCCGAGTCGTCTTCGTAGATTAACAATTAATGAGACGAAAAGAATACAAACATTTCCTGACGAGTATATATTTTGTGGTGCAAAAACGAACGTGTATAAACAGATAGGAAATGCAGTTCCTTGTGAAATGGCAAAATCTGTTGCAAGTGCAGTAGTAGAATATCTTAATAATGATCAAGTCAAAGGCGATCAACTGTAATTACTCAGTTGGTCGTTTTTGTTTTGCTCATTTGCAAAAACTGATGTGTTTGATTGGGGACAGAATCAAGAACTTCGGATTTTATTGAGCAGGTGTACAGAGGGGGCAACCCTTTGTGCATGGGTACAGGGAATGTAATACCCCTGTGCAGGTTAAGGGCGGCAGCCATTGCCCAGTTAAGAGACGTTTCGTCACTTAGTACTGGGTATTTCCTGACGATAAAGGCAGGATTTATGGCAGCTTCGCTGCAGTTTTCTGCGAGAACAGAAAGAAAGGAGACGACAAAATGAAACTAACTAGACATAATGGAAGAACTGGAAAGAATGGTGTTTATAATCCCAAGCACAATGATCGACAGTTCGATATTGACAATAGTGATCATATTGATTTGGAACGAGCCAAGAGAAATGTTTATTGGGATTGTTATAATGGTATCAGATCTGCTTCAGTAACAGGAAAAGAAGATGAGATTGTCGATTCCTTTGAAGAAGTGGAACAACTATTTTATAAGATTCATTATCAAGATTATGTGGAAGGACAGAATGCAAGAAATTTGAAAAATCATCATCCTGAAAGAAACAGAACAACAGATGATATTAGGACTCATAAGAAAACTTGTCCGGAAGAAACCATTTATCAAATTGGAACAAAAGATGATTATGTTGATCCGGATGTGTTGTTGATTATCGTAACAGAATTTATTACAGAACTTAGTGATCGCTTTGGAGAACATTTTCATTTATTGAACTGGTCTTTGCATTTGGATGAATCCACTCCACACATTCATGAACGCCATGTTTTTGATTGTAAGAATGCTTATGGAGAAATATTTCCCCAACAGGAAAAAGCACTTGAAACATTAGGTTTTGAATTGCCAAATCCCAAAAAGAAGGCTGGTAGATTTAATAATAGAAAAATGGTTTTTGATGCTACCTGTAGAATACTTCTTTTTGATATTTGTAAAAAGCATGGATTAGAGTTAGAAGAAGAACCAAGTTATGGTGGAAGGGAATATCTTGAAAAGCAAGATTATATTCGAATGAAGCAGAAACAGAATCTTGCGTCTTTGGAAGAATCAATTCAGAGTCAAATAAAAGTGGTTAATCAGAAAAAATATGAGGTCTTTGAACAAGAGGTTCAGTACAAAGAAAACAGCATAAAGATTATTGACCAAGAGAAAAAGCTCAAAGCACAGTCAGAAGAATTTTTTGATAATGCGGAGCGGATTCTGCAGCAAGACGAAACATTGAAACAGCTTGAATTTAAAATTGAAGATGTAGAAAAATTGATAGATGATGTTACAGATGAGGTTTATGAAAAAGCGGTGGAAAGAATTGCAGATGAAATTGAGATCACTACTAGGAAAGAGGATATTAAATTAGTGGAGGATAGTAAGAAATGGATTTTAAGCCCAGAGAGAAAGGCATCTAAAAGGGAAAAACAGTATGCTCTTAATCGTCTAGATGGAGTAGTTAAAAAGATTGAATATGCAATTACGAAGGCGATTTCGAAAATGAAAAACAGATTGTTGAAACCGGAAAACAAAAATATCATGGTTCAAGAAATAAAAAAAGAAGTAAAACCATCTATATTAAAAAAATTATCTGAGAAGAAAGCAAGTATAACAAGAAATGGAGAAACTGGAAAATTGAATAAAGAGTCCTCATTAGATAATGAGCGATAAGAGCATTTTGGAAATTCCGTTGGAATAAACAGAGTACTCTTTTTTTGATTGGAGGGATTATGGGATTATTTGATGAAGTGAAAGAAAATGTAACAGTTCGGCAGTCGGCTGAGTTCTATGGATTTAAGATAACAAAATCAGGGCTGATTAGTTGTATTTTTCATAATGACAAAACACCAAGCATGAAAGTAGATAGAAGATATTATTGTTTTGGTTGTGGAGTGACTGGTGATGTGATAGATTTCACAGCACAGCTTTTTGGACTTTCCTTAAAAGAGGCTGCATTAAAATTAGCAGATGATTTCGGAATTCAAATATCTAGAGTAGACAGAAGAAAAATAAAAAAACCAAGGAAGATTTTGAAGAGCAAACCAGAAAAAAATTTAGTGAAATCAGAAGAACAAGAGCATATAGAATGTGTTCGTGCGATGTTGGATTACCGTATATTGTTGCAAAAATGGAAAAAAGAATTTGCACCTAAATCGCCGGAAGAAGAGTGGGATGAAAAATTTGTAGAGGCGTTGAAATATCTGACCATTGTTGAATATTACTTAGATCTTTTATTATTCGGAGAAGAGGAAGGAAAAGAGCAAGTTGTTGAAATGATTAAGAAGGAGGTTGAAAAGATTGATAGAAGATGCAAAAAAAATGGATGAAAATAAAAAGAAGGATACTTTGAAACGGATGGGTGAGATGGCAGATCTAAATGCAATCAGACAAATTAAGGAATGTTTACTGAAAAATGAAAAGGGAGATATCAAAGGAACGGTTCAAAATTATATGATGATTTTTCGAGATGATCCATTGATTAAAGGTTGTCTTCGATATAATCGGTTGTCTGAAAGGGTCGATATATCGAGGAAACTTTGGTGGGATGAAGATTGGGAGATTCTGACCGACAATGCGATTGATCAGTTTTATCTATATTTTGAAGTGTACTATGGATTAGGAAATGAAAAAAATTTGTATAAGGCATTGCAAATTGAAGCTGCAAACAGAGCGTATCACCCGATTTGCGAATACCTAGAAAAATTAAAATGGGATGGAGAAGAACGAATCCGATATGTGCTGAAAAAATATATGGGGGCAGATGATTCAGACTATGTATATGAAGTATTAAAGCACTTTATGATGGAGGCTTTATTGCGAGTGTTTTATCCGGGAATAAAAGCGGATGAAATGCTTTGTCTTGTGGGACAACAAGGCGCAGGAAAATCCACGTTCTTTCGTTTTTTATCCTTGAAAGATAATTGGTTTTCGGATGATTTAAGAGATTTGGGTGATAAGAAGGTATTTGAATCAATTAGAGGACATTGGATCATAGAAATGTCTGAAATGATTGCTGCTATCAGTGCAAAAAGTAACGAAGAAATAAAATCATTTTTGAGCCGACAAAAGGATACATATAGAACGGCCTATGCACGTTTTGAAAAAGATCGAAAAAGGCAATGTGTATTCGCTGGATCTACCAATACCTATCAGTTTATTCCGTTTGATAGAACTGGTGCAAGAAGGTTTCTTCCAATCATGATTGATGCTTCAAAAGCAGAGAAACATATTTTAGATGATGAAGAAGAAGCCAGAGCATATTTTAATCAATTGTGGGCAGAAGCAATGATTATTTATCACAGTGAAGAAAACAAAGGTAATCTTCTGAAATTCACAAAAGAAATGCAAAAGGAAATTGATGAGTACCGGAAACAGTTTATGCAAGAGGATACTTTGGCAGGAACAATCCAGGGGTGGCTTGATAATTATAAAGGAAATTATGTATGTTCTATTCAGATTTGGAGTGAGGCTTTTAATCACGGGGATCGTGAGCCTAAGAAGTATGAGACGAATGAAATTTGTCAAATCATGGATACTCAGATTATTGGATGGAAGCGAGGTGGTTATCATAGATTTACTTCAGAAGGGTATGGAAGACAACGCTGTTGGACTCGAAAAAGTGAAGAGATAGAGGGCGGCAACGAAATTGGCGGAGATGGATTTAGAGAACTTTCGGCAACAGAACAAATGGAACTTCCGTTCCATTAGCCCGACAAGAGAGAGGAAATCTTCCTGATAATACAGCTGTTTTATTCAAAAAACGAAATTTGTTGCCAGTTTTGATGACATATGAAAATGTTGATTTTACTGGTTATTTATACTGTTTTTTAAGATGGCAACAAAGAACATTAAAAAATAAAATAAGAAAGAAGATAATGTATTGATTTTCGGTATGAAAGAAATAAAAAGTTTTGAAATAGTTTGTTGCCAGGAGCTTGATGAGATAAAAGCACCTGAAAAACAAGTTCCTCTCTCTGTCGGGGAAATTAGGAAAAATAAGTCTATAAAAAAGGAAGGAGGAAGATGCCTATGGTAAAAGAAGTTCCTATTTGGGAAAAGAGTAATTTAACTCTTGAGGAAGCAGCTGCATATTCTGGTATCGGAATTAACAAGCTCCGCAAAATGACGGATGAGCAGAATTGCCAGTTTGTTTTATGGAATGGAACAAAGCGATTGATTAAACGTAAAAAATTAGATGAATATACGGAAACAGCATATTCTATATAAATTATTGGTGTAAAAAAATGAATGATTAGGCGTAGAAAAGGGACTTTGCAAGCGTTATAATAAGTTTGCAGAGTCCTTTTCTTTGTATAGAAAAGGAGAAAAGAATGCAAAAAAGAAAAGATCATAAAGGGAGAGTGTTGAAAGACGGAGAAACCTATCGAAAAAATGATGGACTTTATATGTATCGTTGGATTGGTGGAGATAAAAAAAGACATGCGGTATATTGTTCTACATTAGAAGGTTTGCGTGAAAAAGAAAAAGAAATTCAGAATGATCTGCGGGATGGGATCCAACAAGGAAGTTCGAACATTACATTGAATGATGTCTATAAAATGTGGAAAAATGATAAAGTGGGATTAAAGCAAACTACTCGTAATAATTATATTTATATGTATGAGCATTTTGTTATGAATGATTTTGGAAACAGAAAGATAAAGGAAATCCGAAAATCAGATGTGAGAAGATACTATAATGGCATTGTGGATTCTAAGAAAATGTCAGTTGCAACATTGGAGAGTATTCATACGGTGCTTCATCAAGTATTTATATTAGCGGTTGAAGATGGTTATATTAGGATAAATCCTAGCGACTTAGTTTTAGGAGATGTGAAACGATCCCATAATTTTGAAACACCTAAACGTCATGCTCTTACAATTCCGCAGCAAGAAGCTTTCGTTTCCTATATAAATAAAAGCGAAAAATATAAACATTGGCTTCCATTGTTTACATTCTTCTTGGGAACAGGATGTCGTGTATCAGAGGTGGTTGGGTTACGTTGGGAAGATGTTCATATGGATGAGAATTATATTGAAATTAATCACAATATGGTGTACTACCAGAGAGATAAAGGCAAGTGCTATTTTTCAGTAACATCACCAAAAACTACTGCAGGATACCGAATTATTCCAATGTTGCCAGAAGTAAAACAGGCACTTTTGAATGAGAAAAAGTATCAAGAGGAAGTAGGATTAACTTGTCAGGCATCAATTGATGGATATACAGATTTTATTTTCTTGAACAGAAATGGTTTTGCACATAATCCTCAGACAATCAATAGAACAATCAAACGTATAACTTTGGCATATAATGAAGAAGAAATAGAAAGAGCAGAAAGAGAACGTAGAGCACCAGTTTTACTGCCTAACTTTTCTTGCCATAATTTGCGACATACATTTGCTACAAGATATTGTGAGAATGAAACAAACCTTAAAGTAATTCAGGAAATTATGGGACATAAAGATATTGCAACAACGATGGAAATTTATGCGGAAGCAACAAAAGAGGCGAAAGTTAAATCATTTGAAGATTTATGCGGTAAGATTAAAATTTCATAATAAGGGACGCACACCAACAACTGCACCACTTTTACACCAAATTGGTGGTAACTTGTAATAAAAGTTGTAGAGTTATATAAAAATGTAGATTATTAGAAGCTTGAAGAATAGAGAAGCGTAGAGGCAAATAGATATATATAAAATCTCGCTGCAAGCTCCCGACAATGAAGAGCATGGGGGCTGCAAAGAATGAAGCTAACAATGCGGCACAGTCTGCTCCGGTTGAAAAAACAGTGGAAAAAGCAATTGCTGAAGTGAAAGAAACATACGATTTCTCTAATGTAGAAGTGGAACCATTATTCAAAGATATGGTTGATTTTGAC
>CAJMOB010000056.1:0-10649 GCA_905214925.1 uncultured bacterium
CCAGATTATGACTTCGTTGCAAGTAGATGAATTTGAACTATTAGAGAAAGAGTGGAAGATTGCAAGAGCAATGGGGACTTTTAATTATCAAGAAGCACAAGAGCTTTTATGGGAATTAGAAGTAGAAATCGATAGAGAGTATTTAGAAAACGAACAATATGTGAAGTTCACACAGGCAATACTGGATCATCAAAGAAAGAGAGTTTCTATAAAGGAATATCGAGAGCGTTTATTACAAAGTATTAAATTGACGATTCCTGAGTATGATGAAAATTGGAAGATTCGACGAGTATTAAGTCGAAATGAAATCGTAATTCTAATTGATTTATATGGAACATATGGAAAGGAGGGACAATATGAAAAAGCAATAGGCCTATCTAGAAAGTTACTAAAATATTATGAGGAATTATATCCAAGAGGAAATCGAAAATATTATGTATTGACTTTAAGTAATATTAGTAAGTGGTATGGGTTGGCAGGAAATCATAAGGAAGCCATATACACAGCAAAAAAAGGAATTTCTGAGTGTAAAAGATTAAATCAAGAAAGTATTGTGAGTCAATTTCTATATGATATTGCTTGGAACTTAAGAGAATTATTAGAAAAAGAAGATACAAAAAAAGAAGAAATAAAAAAAGCTTGTAGACATTATATACTACAAGCTTATGGCATTAGTCTTGCTTATGGGAGAATTCATGATAGTTTATTTTATGAGAAAAAAATAAAACTTTGGTTTAAAGAATAGAAGTTTGCACAACTTCATCTCTATCAGATTGAATTGAGATATCAGAGAATTGTGGGATTGTAGTTTTTGGACTGCTAATTTCTGTACATAATATAAGAATAAATAGAAATGATATAATAGAAAAAGCACGACTGTATTTAAGAAAATATTTCATATAATGATTACCTCCATATAAAAATTAACAATTTTAGATTATACAAGAAAGTTAGTAAACATACCATGCACAGTTTGTATAAAAAAATGATAGTAACTGTGCATGGAGTTTTTGTCGAAAAAAAGTATAATGAGTATGTAGCTACAAAAATTATAAAATATACGGAGGGATAAGTGAATGAGAAAAAGACTTAATAAAAAAATAGGAGTCGTATTAGCTGCTGCAATGGTATTAACTTCTATTGGAATGAATCCTAATACAGTTTTAGCTTCAGGTACAGAAAGAAGTTGGTCTTTAAGCCTACCACATGACAATGGAAATTATTATTTCCCTTTTAGAATTAAGGAGACAAATGAAGTATCAGGATATGCAACAGTAAAAGAAATGGAGTCAAGTGGTGTTGCGATCTGGTTTAATAAAGGGACAGAAACGAGTAATGCTGTAAAAATAACAGATGTAGTTAAATTTACAAAAACGGGGACAAAAACAATTAACTATAATTCCAATTCTGCAAAAGGAACGAGTGTAGATATGGGAATAGAAAATTCAGATCGAACACTAATTTTTAGAGATTATGCTGCGGGTGTAGTAAATTATAAATAGTGTCATAGAATAGTGAGACTGTCGTAGAATAAATGTTTTGTTTTTGGAATATTTTAATAAACATTTTACGACAGTTTTCTATTTTTGAGAGTATTAGTTGGATGCTTTATGTATGAATGAAAAGATTTGAAAAGTATCGTTTGCAAGTGTTTCAAATGATAGAAAGGGGAGAAAGGATGAAAAATGAAATTATAAAAATAATAAATCGAAAAGAGTTTTACTTTACTACAGTTATTTTATTTTTGGCAGTTTTTGCAGATTATTTATATGAGTGCTATCTATTTCGAGAAGTGACTTTAGCAGGAGTGATATCCGCTTATGACGGAACTATTTTATCGCATACAGCTGGAACGCCTTTTTCTGTTGTATTTGAGTTATTATTACCTATTTGTGCTAGTGTCATCGCATCCACCTGTGCTTTAGAGGAGAGAAATAAAGGAATCGATGCTTGTGTGATTACGAGAGTGAAACAGAAGAAGTATCGCTTACAACAAGGAATGGCCATATTTTTTGTAGGATTTTCTTTGGTAGGATTCGCTTTGCTCATAAGTTTATTTTTATCCCTTTTCACATTTCCGATACAAGGATTCCATACGATGTCCCAAGTAGATTATCAGAAATTATTGGATGTGGATCGGCAATATTTATTTGATTATTTGTATCGATGTCACCCATATGCGAATATGATGGCATTTATTTTATTAAGAGCAATGTTTTCAGGACTGTTTGCATGGTTTGCTTATGGAGTTTCTTTTTTTGGTCTCGAAAATAAAATCGGGGTTATTTTGTCACCATTTCTGTTTATTGTTTTTCTGCAACTTGTAATGCAAATGGTGAAGAGATTGGGTCGAAAAATAAATTTCAGTGAAGAAATATGGATTTGGTTTAATACAAATATATTGACAATCAATCATTATGGGCGTTTTCGTATGATCGCAATCATTGGTGTTTTCCTTTTTATTATTGGTTTCATTGGGATTCGAAGAGGATATACATTGGAGGCAGTGAAGTGATATGAAAAAGCGGATTTGTATTGTATATAGCATATTAGCTTTCTTATTTTATAGTGTATTTTTTCTTTATTATGAAAAGGATGATGTTCATAGTATCGTTTATTCTTCTGTATATTATGTATTTCTTTATACACCGTTGTATTTATTTCTTATTAGCAAAGGATTGGAAGATTATTTTCGTTCGGTTATGATATTGAGATTTAAAAGTGGGAGAAGAAATGCAGTTCATTATATGAAGAAAATGATACTCCATACAGTTTTCTTTAGTCTATGGTTTTCTCTATGCATGTTCCTATTGGATATGAGCAAAAAAGGAATTCCAAGTTTGTTAGAACTTAAGTTTTCCGTTGCCATGTTATTTCTTCAAATATGTGGTTGGACGGTCATAGGATTTGCTCAATATCTTTGCTATCTTTTCAGTAAAAATCTGAGTATTTCTATGATGGTAATATGGTTCATTTGTGGAATCATGGGACTTTCCGAAAGTGTATTATTCCGATTAAAGCAATATATCTACAATATCTTTTTGACAATGATGATAGTCGATCAAGAAATCATTACAAAGGAAATCATAAGAAAAATGTTTCAAAATATAGGAATTGCAATAGGAATCGGATTCGTTATTATTTGGTATCAAAAGAAAATGGACATAATTGAGGGGAGGAAATGAATGTGAAAGAGACCTATAAAAAAATAGAAATAAAAAATTATACGAAAGTTTTAAAAGGAAAAACCGTATTAGAACAGATTAATCTTTCTATGGAACAAGGAAAAATATATGGGATTCAAGGGCATAATGGATGTGGAAAAACGATGTTATTGAGGGCAATTTCAGGTTTAATTAAAGCTACAGAAGGAGAAGTAGTTATTGATGGAAAAATATTGAGAAAAGAAATTGATTTTCCACCGAGCATTGGGGTTTTAATTGAGAATCCAGAGTTTTGGAAACAATATACAGGAATTCAAGTGTTGCAAACATTGGCACGAATAAAAGGAGAAATTCATAAAGAAGAAATAGTAGAATCCATGAAAAGAGTTGGACTATTGGATAAAAAGGATATCGTTGTTGGAAAATATTCTCTTGGAATGAGGCAACGATTAGGGATTGCACAAGCGATTATGGAAAAGCCAGAAATTTTATTATTTGATGAACCGACAAATGCTTTAGACCGAGAAGGAGTTTCTTTGTTTTTGGAGATTATAAAGGAAGAGAAAAAGAGAGGGGCATTAATTGTAATTGTCAGTCATGATCCAAATACATTATTGGATATTTGTGATGAAATTATTACAATGGAAAATGGAAAAGTGATAGAGCAGGGGGAAGCGGTAAATGAAAAAAATTAAAATTTTTGTGTCCCTTTTTCTTATCATAGGGGTATCTTATTGTCTTATATATGGATATGGGACAAAAATATCTTGGAAAGATGATACCGATGCGAGAATTGCTTTAGAACAAGAAGATTTAAAGATGGTATCTATCGACATTATGGAGTCAGAATCATTTCTTTTGCCAGAAGAAGTGAATACATTTAAAAAATTATATGAGTCAGCGGATGTTGTTGTTCGTGTGCGGATGACCGTAGAAGGAAAAAGAACAAAGTATACCCAATGTACATTAAGTGAAGTAGAAGTGATAGATGCTTTGAAAGGAAAAACAGAGGCAAATAGTATCTTCGTTTTTGAACCGATTTACACAGAAAGTGGAATGAGCAGAGCAGAAGGAGCTTATTGTTATATGGAAGATAATGCAGATTATGTTTTATTTTTAAGAAAAATAAAATGTAGCCTATATGAAAAACAGTCTTATGTATATTTGCCGACTACGACTGCTTTTAGTAAGTATAAAATTCGAAATAATCATGTAATAGGAAAAGCCTATTTGAGAGAACAAGACAATGGAATTCCATATGATGCGATTTCTGTTGTAGGCTATGATATTAGCACAAATAAGAAAGAGATTGTAAAGCAGTATGAGGAAAATAGTAAAAGTGTGGAGTCTTTGATAAGGGGAGAGAAGCTTGTTAAAAAATAAAAAGTATCTATTTGGTTTGAGTATGGCGTTTTTATGTTATCTATTACAAAGAGGGTATTGGTATGGAATCAATGGTACAACAATGTATCAATATATTACATTAATATTTGGAACAGTTTCTCTTGGTGATGAAAAAAATATGATGTGGAATATGGCATTATGGCTTGTTCCACAGATTGTGATTCTTATATATTATGCAGATTTTTTTGAAAAAAATATAGTCGCTAATCAATCGCTTCTTTTTTCAAGAACAAATAAACGGAAAACGATATTAATTCAATATAGTTTAAAATTAGGCATAAGAGTAGTGCTGATGGTGCTATTAGAACTTGGAACGGCTACGATAGTTGGCATTATCTTTGGCGTCTCTTTCGAACAGATGGGAATAAAATTTTGGATAGAGGTTTTCAATATTATTGGCGCCATGAGTTTTATAATAATTATGTTAAATTTGCTCTCTTTATTTATGAATCCATTATATGGAATTATTTTCGTATTATTTTTTGAGTGGGTACAAATATTCTTAATACAAAAACATTGGGTACTTAGAAAATATTTGCCTGTTGCAGGAATATTGCAAGAAATTCGAATAGAAAGTAGCAAGGTTCAGGCAGGAAAAATGAGCTTATGTCTTATATTATTTATTGTTGGTATTGAAGTCATTGCGATTTGGAGCTATCAAAAGAAAAAAGATTTATTAACTAGTTAATACATTGATGTTACAAGAGAATATAAGGATTTAAATTAGGGCTTTATAAGAAATTTCTTATAAAGCTTTTTTGATTTACTTGACAAACAGCAGGTTTCCGTTAAAATTAGAAATAGAAAATTCTGAATATACTAGTAAATGGAAGGGATTTACAAAAACGGCATTTATTAGTGTTTAGCAATATGAGAAATTCAAAATTAGTATTTCTCATGATTAATTTTATAAGTAGTAAAAGAGGAAATAATATGAGAGTAATAGCAGGGAGTGCCAAAAGACTGATTCTTGAAACCATTGATGGAATGGAAACAAGACCAACGACAGATCGCATTAAAGAAACATTATTTAATATGTTGAATCCTTATTTACAAGGTTGCTACTTTTTAGACTTGTTCAGTGGAAGTGGCGCTATTGGGATTGAAGCATTGAGTCGTGGGGCAAACAAAGCATGGTTTGTGGAGAGTCAAAAGAAACCAGTTGAATGTATTAAAAGAAATTTAATTCATACGAAATTAGAATCTAAGGCCCAAGTTATGATGATGGATGCTGTGACGGCCATTCGTCAATTAAAAACACAGGGAATAACATTTGACTATATCCATATGGATCCGCCGTATGGAAAGGATTTAGAACGACAGGTTTTAATGGAATTAAAAGATTCTTGTCTTGTTGGAGAAGAGACAGAAATTATTATTGAATCCGATTTGGATACACAGTTTGATTATGTGGAATCTTTAGGATTTCGTGTAATAAAAGAAAAAATATACAAGACAAATAAACACGTATTTATTTGTAGATAAGGAGAATTGGATGAAAATTGCATTATATCCTGGAAGCTTTGATCCCATTACATTAGGACATTTAGATGTAGTGAAAAGAGCTGCAAGTGTATTTGATCGTTTAGTGATTGGAGTATTGAATAATAAAGCAAAGTCACCATTGTTTTCTGTAGAAGAACGTGTTAAGATTTTAGAAGAAGTGACGCAAGAACTTCCCAATGTTTCCATTGGAAGTTTTAGTGGATTAACAGTAGATTATGCCAGTCAAATTGGGGCTACTGTTATCGTAAGAGGGTTAAGGGCGATAACAGATTTTGAATTTGAGCTACAACTTTCTCAGACGAATCGTAAGTTGAATCCAAATGTAGATACCATGTTTTTTACAACAAGTGAGGAATATGCTTATTTGAGTTCGACTTCTGTAAAAGAAATTGCATTATTTGGAGGAGCGTTTGAGCAATTTGTACCGGAGAGAGTTATTCCGTATATGAGGGAAAAGTATAAAAAAAACTAGAATTATTATGGGACAGCCGTAAGGAGGATATTTCGATATGAGTAAAAAAGCCATCGAAGATTTAATTAGTGAGTTGGAAATATTTGTAGATAGTTGTCGGTTTCAAGCATTATCATCTTCGAAAATTATCGTGCCAAAAGATGAATTAATGGAAATGATTCAGGAATTACATATGAGAATGCCTGGAGAAATTGAACGTTGCCAAAAAATTATGAGAAATAAAGAAGGGATTTTAACAGACGCAAGAGAACAGGCCGAACAGATTGTAGGGAAAGCGTCTGCAGAAGCAGAGCGGCTTGTAGCAGAACATGAGATTATACAACTTGCACAAGCACATGCTCAAGAAATTGTAAATCAAGCAGAATACCATGCCCAAGAAATTGTAGCACAAGCCCAAGCAGAGGCAAATGCCATTTTAAATGGAGCAAATGCAGATAGCAATACGATTCGCATTGGAGCCATGGAATACACACAAGAGAAGTTGACAGCCATTGAGGAAATTATGAATCAGGCTCTTGTGGAAGGTGCGAGAAGATATAATGAGATGCTAGATTTAATTCAAGAAAATTTAGAAACCGTAGTAGAAAATCGCCAAGAAATTGAAGCAAGTCTCTACGGAACTCCTGTTTCTAATGAGCAACAAGCACCAGTAGAAACGTATCAAGAACCAGTAACGGATACTTATGAAGAAGAAAATGAAGAATCCGTAATGGAAGGATACCAACAGGATATGGAGCCCCAAGAGGATGTTTATTCCTATCAAGAGGAACAATAAAGGAGATATCCGTAGAGCAAGAAATAAGTAAGGATACAGAAGAGAAACTTCAATATTATGTAAGGTAAAATAGATAGCTTTGATTGAGTGAGTACACTTTTGGTTTGGGCAATGCTTGAAAAGCCTCCAAAAGCTGCGGCTGCTCCAATCAAAGCTATTTTTTGGTTTATCGGAAGAGTAAGAAGGCTTAAAAAGCGGATTCCTGTTGTCACTTCGCTAAGGCCTAGTAAAATAGCACGAGTTGGATAGTTAGAGATTGGTAACAATAAAAGAAAGCGTGATAAGATGGAGAAAAGCATCATATAGCCACCAATTTTTAAAATGACGAAAAAAGAGTTTGTCATAATATCCATTTCATCGTGAATCATAGGGTGTCTAGAGGGATAAGAAGTTGTCATAGGTGTTTGCAAAAGCTTTGGTTTGAGTATAATTCCCACTAAGAAAAAGAGGAAAACAGGGAAGTAAATGCAAAATAAAAAAATGGAAGTAGGAATTGCACTTTTTAAGGTGGCAATGACTACGTAACCAGTTAAAAACATAGGGCTTGCGTTGTTGCAGATACAAAGCAAAAATGTACCTTGAGTGCGAGTCATTTTTCCAGTAGCAATAAAATCATCAATCATTTTAGCACCCATAGGATATCCACAAAAAAATCCAATAACCAATAGAGAAGCCAAACAATCAAGAAGTTTTGGGAAAATCCGATAGATTGGGTAAAAAAGGTAAGTAAAATAAGAAATAGCATCTACGGAAATTAAAGTGTTGGATAAAATAATAAAAGGGAGCAAAGTCGGAACGACTGTATCATACCAAAGGAGAAGACCATCTTTACTTCCTTTGATTGAAATTTCAGGGAAACATAAGATGGAGAAAAAAATAAAAATAACTGCTAATTTTTTTAAATGTTTCATAAGAAAAAGACAGCCTCGTTTTTTATTAAAGGTATGAAAAACGAGGCTAATATATACATAGATTCTAGTTTGTTTATAAAATAAGCGGTTTTCTTCCGCGATCTCTCTCATAACATTCATATGGAAGATGAAATTTTTGTAAAAGAAGCATTTCATAAAGTTCATGAGCTTTTAAATCTAGTTGGAAAAGAGGGAAGGAAAGAGGTAAATCATCCTGTGTCACCCGTGTTGATTGTTGAATAATAGGAATATTGGAATGAGCGTGCATTTCTTTTAATAAAGGAAATGCTCTTTTTTTCAGTCCAAGTATTCTGGCATAAGAGCGAAATTGTTGAGATTGATATCCTTTCACTTCTTCCGTTGTAATTCCAAGTAAAATATGAAGTAAAGCACGATGAATTCGTGTGCTTGTATATTGTTTACTTTTTAACGATTGTGTGAGTTCAGAAAAGGACATGGATGGTAACGCGGTTTTTAAAATCCGATTTGCCAGTTCTTTGTTCACATCAAAATATTTTACATAGTCTTTTGTTTCAAACAGACGATACTGAAGTGGAAGAGAAAGATCATCATCGGATAAAAATCCTCTTCGTTTAGATTCTTCTTTTAAAATAGCAAAAGAAGAGGGCGGCATTTGTGATTGTAACTTATGAAAAGAAGAAGAGGGAGCTTGTAATGCCTTTCGAATGGCGGTAGCAGAACAGATACCAGTAGCAGATAAATCGTTATCATGATATCCAGAATGAATACGGGAAATTGCATAAGGAGTAATCGTACTGTTTCTTCTTTTTAATGATTTTAAATATTCAATGCCTAAAATATTGTTGGGTGATTGGAGCAAAGATTCATAGGTGTTTTTCTCATTATCATCCGATAAACAGTGTAAAAGTGCTTGGCTTCTTGCTTGTGGATAGGTAGCTCCTTTTGAGAGGGCTTTTGATAAGGTTTCTTTAAAGAGTGTTGTCTCATTTAAAAGTAAATCAGCAATGGTTGATAGCAGTTTGATATTAGGAGTTTCTGCACCGAAGCAAAGGTTATTAATAACGCCTAATTCGTGTAAAATAGAAATGGCTCCTTCTGAAAAAAATTCAGCACTTCCTGTTGCAAAAGCGCATGGAAGTTCTAAAACAAGATCAGCACCATTTAATAAAGCCATTTTCGCTCTAAGAAATTTATTAAGAAGGGCGGGAGTTCCTCGTTGGACAAAGTTACCGCTCATGACAACAACAATAAAATCAGCCTTTGTTAGCTGACGTGCAGTTTCAAGATGATAAGCGTGTCCATTATGAAACGGATTATATTCAGCGATAATTCCAGTAACAGTCATAATGATTCCTTTCTACGACGATATAGTCATGGCCTATGCACTTAATAACTCGTTAGGCCATGGGACATTTCGTTACTCATTTGTATTTTCCCTATTATAATATAGAAGTTAAAAAAGGACAAGGGAGAGAAAAAGGAGAAAAAAGGGAATATGTTAAAAAAATAACACATTATCTTGTAGGAGAATGAGAAGAAAAATACAAGATACAGTTTGTGTACTAAAAAAAATACAATCTAAATAGAATTGTACATTGTACACTTGTGGAAATATGTGTATAATAGGACTAGGAATCAAACTTTGATATAAAATAATAGAATAGTTTGATTGATTAAACGATACGAATTGTGTAAAATAGTAAAGACAAGCAAAAAAATTGGGAGTTTATCGTTTATAAATAATTAGATATAATAGGGTTAAAATGAGAAAAGCAATTTATCATGATATAATAAAAGGAGTTTGTACATTATGAATATTTTAGTTATTAATTGTGGTAGTTCTTCATTAAAATATCAATTAATTGAATCAGCTACAGAAGAAGTATTAGCGTCTGGACTTTGCGAAAGAATTACAATTGATGGTGTATTCACATATAAAAGACCAGGACAGGACAAGATTAAATTTGAAGCAGCAATGCCAGATCACAAAGCTGCAATTCAAATCGTGATTAATCAGTTAATTGATAAAGAAACAGGTGTTATTGCATCTATGGATGAAATTGGAGCAGTTGGACATCGTGTTGTACATGGTGGAGAAAAATTTGCCAAATCTGTTTTATTAACAGAAGAAGTAATCAAAGGAATCGAAGAATGTTGCGAATTAGCACCACTTCACAATCCAGCCAACTTAATTGGAATCCGTGCTTGTAAAGAATTAATGCCAGAAGTACCTATGGTAGGCGTTTTCGATACTGCATTTCATCAGACAATGGAACCAAAAGCTTATTTATATGGTCTTCCAAATGAATACTATACAAAATATGGCGTAAGACGTTATGGTTTCCACGGAACATCTCATAGCTATGTATCAAAACGTGCAGCTGAGATTCTCGGAAGAAACTATGAAGATATGAAAATTATTGTATGCCATCTTG
>CAJMOB010000057.1:0-10484 GCA_905214925.1 uncultured bacterium
GATACTCCCCTATAAAAATGGCTATTTATCAACTGTTTGTTGTGACATAGCCAAAATAAATATCGGACTCCAAATACAAATTATATACGAAAAATTTCTGTTCCTGCTCTGTTTCATTTTTTAAAATAGCTTTCACAAAAACTGCTTTATAATCTCTCTTTTCAAGCATAGTAAGAGTATTTGCATAATTTTCCTCTAATTCCTTTCGATTCAACCATTTTGTTTCTCGTATTGTCAAAGAAAGACCTTCTTTTTGTTTCCCCTTTATTCCCTTTTCTATCATTACTTTTTTCGGTTCTGGATACCGTTGATTTACTTTGATAACTGGAATGATTGCACAAACAATTACAATGATACTTAGGATACGGATTAATCCCCTCTTTTTCTTCTGCTTCACTCTACTTCCTCCCAATTATTCTGTTTTCCTTCTGGCATTTGTTCTAATTTTTTCTTAACCTTTCCAGCATTTACAATATAAATCTCATCACATAACAGCTTTAACTCCTCTTCATCATGAGATGATATCATAATCAAAGCCCCCCTATCCTTCTCCTCTTGTAATAAACAATGAAGTACTTGTACACTTTCTTCATCTAAAGCATTTGTTGGTTCATCAAGAACAATGAGTTCGGGATGTTCCATTAGAGCAGCTGCAATTCCTAGCTTTTGTCGCATACCAAGAGAATATTTCTTTACTTTCTTTTTTTCTTTCGGATCAAGCCCCACTCGTTCCATTATCATTTCAATCTCTTTCTTTCCAATGAATCCTTTCATATCCGCTAACATTTTTAAGTTACTATAACCACTATAATTTTCTACAAACCCTGGCGTTTCAATTAATGCTCCTATACTTTTGGGAAAATCATATTTCTTGCCAAGTAATTCTCCATCAATCCATATCTCTCCTTCTTTTACTCGAATCAAACCACAAATAGCTTTCATAATCATAGTTTTTCCCGAGCCATTTCGTCCCCTAAGCCCATAGATCTTTCCTCTTTCCATAGAAAGTGTGATGGAATCCAATACTTTTGTACCATCGATCACTTTTGTTATATTTTTAATCTCTAAATACATTACTCTTTCCCTTTCCTATCAATTTCTTTCTTCTGTATCATCAAACTTCCAGC
The DNA here is from genome assembly GCA_905214925.1 of uncultured bacterium. Taxonomy (GTDB): domain Bacteria; phylum Bacillota; class Clostridia; order Lachnospirales; family Lachnospiraceae; genus Scybalomonas. The sequence goes on from CAJMOB010000057.1 coordinate 1,128, forward strand.
AGCGATTGTGAATAAAATAATGATAATACTGAACAATATTCCTTTTACAGTATGAATTTCCCCTTCTCCTTTCACCCAATAATTTCGTATTATCATACTATAATTTCCAATTAAAATCGAATTTTCCCAATAAACTGATGCAATATAAATACCTAGACCAACAATCATTCCAATTATAGGATTCAAAAAAACAGTAAAAACTACAGCTACCATTCCTACTGCAATAGAAACAAATATCGGTAACACAAATATCATTAAAACCTGCTTCCATGGATTGATTTCTATTAAAATTTGAGAAGATACTCCACCTTGTCGTATGAAATTTACTACTGCTGCACCAAGCCAAAAGAAACTATAATAAATAACTGTATTCATAACTACCCATATACATTTACTTAACCACCAATTCCTACGACTAGCAGAATAAATAAAAAACTGAATATTCCTTTCATATAAATCGATATATGGATACTTAAGATTCATAAACATACAAATAATATGTAATACAGCCCATTCCATTGGTATTGAAAAGCTCTGGTTTCTATCCGCTCCTGCAAATGGTGGAATTCCTTTTACAAAGTTCCAAATATAATCAAAATATGACAAAGAATTTTCTCCTTGATAGGAAGTAATAAAAATAAAATGTAATAACAGAAAAAATAAAAATATAACACTATACTGTTTCCAATATTGTATTGTTCCTGCTCGCAAATCATAAATAATCTGTCGTCTAAATTTTTTCATATCGTATCCATTCCTTCTTCTTCACGATTTGCCGAAAACATATAGCAAATATTATAAGATATATCAATACTCCCCCTACTATTTTTATCCGTGTCGTTTTATCAACCCACATAAAATAATCAATTGTAAGTAATCGAAATAAAATTGGATATTTTGCAATTGCCATTTCAAAACAAATGATGCCACATAATAATAAAACTCCATATACTGGTGTAGCTTTTTTCCATAGAGAAAGTAATAGTATTTGTCCCATAATATAATTTCTTATAAAACATACAATAAAAATAGTAATGAAAAATTCTATTGTTATTACTTGACTAGTACTGTCTGTTTTTTGATAAAAATAACTGCCCATTCGCTCCCAATTAGACACTGTCATTCCACTTGTCCAAAAAAATATTACGACTAAAAAGACACTGGAATAGAATAATGATTGCATCCCTATTTTCTTTTGTTGTTTCCATAACAGTGATTTCCACGAATGATTTTGTATTACACACATAGGCAAAAAATCGTATTTAACAAGGGAAATCGTTGTTATTGTAATCGGGAGTAAAAAGATAAGAGAATACCATAAGGGATACGTCATTGTAACAAAAACATCTCTCCTACAAAGTATCTCACTTTGTATTGGAAACATAGAAATACCTTTATATCCAAAGAACAAACAATAAAGAAATGCAGCCCCGTATAACTTACTATAGTCTATGAACTTTTCAAAGGAAGGCAAATTTCTTCTTATCTCTTTATCTTTCATAAACGCTTCCTTTCCTATAACACCAAATAGCTACAATTAGAAATAAGACAATTCCTCCAATATAATCCCATATTGTATTAAGTGAAAAACCTGGTATTAAAAAGTAATTTGGTGCAATCATGATCTTGTCGTTTTTTATCAACGCTTGTAATACAAACAAAAAATAATAGCATACAAATGGCGTTAACCATACTACGATTTTATATTCTGTGTAATAGGTAGTTAAACACGCAATGCCTGCAAAACCACCTGCAAAAAGAAATGTAATAATTAAAAAAATTACGGTATGTACTACAGGATGACTATAATAAAATTCAAATCCAAATGAAGTCCTGTCTGGACCATAATCCATAATTGGTTCTGGTTTTAATAAAGGAAATCGTACCATAGCCATATAGAAATTAAGCAGTAATGGAACTGTGACCACAAATCCTCCCGACAAGAAAACTGATATATATTTTGCAATAAAATAATCTTTTCTAGAAATTCTAGTATACACTTGCCGAATGTACCCTGTATGCAGATCTTGGTACAAAGAAGTCCCTGCCGGTAAAACTGCAAGAAGTGGTAAAATAAAATAATACAAATAACTTTGAATAGGATAGCTACTTGCACCTATCCAGTTATAAAACACGCTTTCCATACAAAATACATTGACGCTTTCTACATCTGGTGCCAACATATACTGCCAAGCATGCCACAAAGCAATACCAATTCCAACTCCCAGTCCCAATAACATTCCTTTATTAAAAAAGGCTCTTTTATACTCATTTTTTAGAACCTGTCTCATTTTTCTCAACTCCCATTGGTAATTTCATCAATACAAAATCTTCTAAAGATTGCTTTATTCCGCCATTCGTAATATCAATCACATAATAATTATTTTCTGTAAGAAATTTATCTTCAATTATAAAAACAACTTCTGTGTTCAATTGTTCTCCATCTTTTAAGTTATAAAAGAAATAATTTTTCTGTTCTTTTTTACCAAGAATTGCTGTACGCATTTCGCCTGCGCTCACTTGCATTCCATTTTCATCAAAAATTCCAAGCCCTATACTGTTCAAATATAAATCTTGATAATGTTCTAATGCCTTGTCCTTTTCGCATTGAATCGTTAAATCAACGGCAACATAGGAATAGTCATTAATTAAATTTTCATATTTATCATATTGATACATTTCAAATTTTGGAACAAAATCCCATTTTGGATTTCTATTTTTCGTAATTTTTGCAGAATGAATTTGATAAATCCAATTTCTATGTTTCACTTTTGCAGAAGCTTCTTCACAAACAGCCCCTTCCATATAAGTGGATGCTATTTTACTCCATACATCATTTTTCTCTAAATCTTGTGTTTTACTTTCTTCTTGTTCTTGTGTCGTAACCATTGCACTCTCGCTTTGTTTTCCGCTCTTCATAGGACTTTCTATTTTAATAAAACGTATTGTCCCAATAACACAAAAAGCTAAAATTCCAATTCCCAATATTCTTTTTACCCATTTCATCTTTTCTTCCTCATATGCTTATGATACAAAAGTAGGAATAAAACTCAAAAATCGAGTCTTATTCCTACTATTCACAATATCAAGTAACTTATCTAATTATATCCACTAATATTATCTGGACTCCATTTTCCATGATAATAGTGAGATAAATGATCATTTGATGCCATTACTAAATAAGTTGCTGAAAATCCTTTTTTGCGAGCAGCATTAGGAAAATATTTACGATTTCCTGTTTTAATTGCATAACGATCCGTTACATAATCATAGCTTAAGGCTGCTCCATCCATACCATCTACAATTCCTTTTTTAGCAGCTGCTGCTACTGAAAGAGTTCCTGTACTATCTGCAAGAACATTTACATATGTATAAGAATCATCTAATTTACTTCTTGCAGTGGTGGATACATCACTTCCATCTCCTGAATAAGTAAACTCAAAACTCCTATCAGTATAATTATTAGCTGATACCATATTAGTATTACTTCCCAAAATGGCTAACGTTGCTACTAATGCATAAAATGCCATCAGTTTTTTTCCGCTTTTTCTTTTTCTCATGTTATACTCCTTTCTTTTTCCTTTAATTACCATAAGTCAAATTGCAATTTAATTCTTAGTAGTATTGTGTAATTATCAACCAATTAAGCTATTAATAACTTATAATTTATATTATCAAAACTTCTAAAAAATGTAAATAACATTTTTGTATTTTTTTTAAAATAACAAACCTTTTCTCGTTTCCATACCCACTTACTATTATAAACAATGAGAAATACGCTTTCCTAACCTCTCACGTTCGTGACAGTCGCCATATGTTCTCATAAATGCTCCTGTATGGCTCGTTGTCTTTTCGTAAATAAAAAAGAGATTATAACATGATTGTACCAACTCTTTCTAATACAAATGCTATAATCTCTTTTATTTTCTCTATACAAACAACAATGATATCAAAACAGTGACTAAACCTGATGTTCCAATGGCAACACTGCTCATCGCTCCTTCAATTTCTCCTATTTCAATAGCCTTAGTCGTTCCCATAGCATGACTACAAGTACCAATGGCAACGCCTGCTGCTACTGGATTTTTTACACGAAAAATTCGAATTAAAACTGGTGCTACAATGGCTCCGACAATCCCTGTGATTACAACAGCTGCCACTGTAATAGAACTAATTCCACCAATGCTTTCCGAAACTTTCATGGCAATCGGCGTTGTAACAGATTTTGGTATTAAAGACGCTGACATCTTTTCATCTAAGTGAAAAAGACGGCATAACACATACACACTTCCCATAGAAGTCAAGGAACCTGCAAAACACCCTATTACAATTGGTAAAAAATACTCTTTCAAAATCTGTCTTTGACGATAAATGGAAAGGGCTAAAATCGCTGTGGCAGGTGATAATAACATATTAACGAGACTTCCTCCAACTTGAAATTGATCCACACTGATTCCCGTTACCATCAAAAAACCAATGATAATAATCATTGCCAATAATAGTGGATTCGCAACAGGAGTCTTTACTTTTTGGCTAATAGAAACTCCAATTCGAAACGCTAATACACATAAAATAAACCCAAAAAATTGATGCTCGATTAATACTTTCATTTACAAGAATCCTCCTTTTCTTTCTTCTTTTGCTGTAACTTCATAACAAAACTGACGGTAAATGCTGTTACCATAAATGTTAAAATTAAGGTTACTATGCAAATGAATATAAAAGGAATGATACTGGATTTTAACAAATCAAAATAATTCATTACCGATACTCCAGCCGGAATAAAGAAAAATGCCATATTTTTTAACAAAAAATCTCCAACTACTTGTATTTGTTCTTCTTTAATCCATTTCAATCCAAGAAATAAAAATAATAGAATCATGGCTACTACACTTCCTGGAAATGGAATCGGTAGGAGTGAAGAAATCCAATCCCCCGCCATACAGATGCTTCCTATTATCACTAATTGTGTCAATATCTCCATTGTCTTTTCCTCTCTGTCTCTTTCGACTTATGTCTTTCATGTAAACACGTAAAAGAAAAGAAAAATCCGAAAGCATGACGCTATCGGATCTTTCACTCTATACAAAAGTTGCTGTCTTCTTATGATCCACAACTTTTTTATTAACATGCTTGTTCTAGTATCTCTAAGCCGTCAACATTCATTTCCCCATCTAGGTGATTGCATCTCTCTTTTAAAATAAAAGCTGCCATAGAAGCCGCTGATAACGCTTCCATTCCTGCACTTGTTCTTTTTATACTTGTATGAATGTCACATCTTACTTCTACTTTATCTTTCGCATGTTCACAAAAAGCAAATTCAAATGCTTCCACTGGAAGTGGTAAACACATAGGAATTGCTTCCTGCGTTTTTCTTGCCGCCATATATCCGCCATCTTCTGCAAAAAAGCGAGCTTCTTTTAGTTCTCTATCCTGTCCATGTAATAAGTCATTTAACGTTTCTGGTTTCATTGTAATAATGGCTCTTGCAGATGCTTTATAGCCATTGTTCATTTGATTTCTATTTTTCATAACAAAACGTCCTTTCTTTTCTATCTCTTGCAAGAAAAACCATAAAATTTGCAAGAAATACAGATATTGCTCATATTTTGTCATCCCTGAAACTGCAACTATATTACCACTGATTTTTATAATTGTAAACAACAATTTTTACCATATTTTTACTTATTTTTCTTGTCTTTTTTGATCATTTGACCGATTATCGTTTATTTTTTATAATAGATCGATTTTTTCTTCCTTCTTTTTCATAAAAATGCTTGGTACTGGCAACCATTTTATTCATAATCTATAAAGAAAAAATACTTTTTTCTTTTACTTATTATAAGCTATAAAAATCCTTGACACTAACAAGCATCTATTTTCTTCCTATTATAAATTGATCCATACAAAAACAAATAGTACTGAAAAACTATCAAAGCTAGTTATTCTATTAATGGCAACATTAAATATAAATATGAATATTTTCCTTCGCGGGATACTTATATAGAAAAAGAAGGAGACGTTACAGCCTCCTTCTTATTATTTACACGTAAACAATCCGTTATACAAAAACATGTATGTTCGTATATAACAACTGCCTACAACAGTGAGAAACACGTAAAATGTGTTTCTCACTATTTATAGGAAACTAGAAGCCTTAACCCCTTCATTTCCCAGTGCTAGGAAACTGACAAAACATTTTCCCATGCAAACTATTGCAATCTCGAAACGATGAATTATTTCGCCATTTCTACTAATTTTTCGTATTTCTTCTTAGCGTCTTCTGCAGCTTTATTGAAGAGTTCTTCTGCTCTTTCTGGATTTGTACGAGCAAGTCTGTTGTAACGAACTTCGCTCATAATGAAATCTTTGTAATCTGCAGATGGTGCTTTGCTATCTAAGATAAATGGATTCTTTCCTTCTTCAGCTAATTCAGGGTTGAATCTGAATAAGTGCCAGTATCCTGCTTCAACTGCACGTTTTTCTTCTGCCTGAGCATTTTTCATACCACCTTTGATACCGTGGTTGATACATGGAGCGTAAGCAATGATTAAAGATGGACCATTGTATGCTTCAGCTTCTTTGATAGCTTTTAAGCACTGGTTCATATCAGCACCTTGAGAAATCTGTGCTACATAGATGTATCCGTAGCTCATAGCGATTGCAGCAAGGTCTTTTTTCTTAACATCTTTACCACCAGCAGCGAACTGAGCGATAGAACCTGTTGGAGTAGCTTTAGAAGCCTGTCCACCTGTGTTAGAGTAAACTTCTGTATCGAATACTAAAATATTAACATCTTTTCCAGCTGCTAATACGTGGTCAACACCACCGAATCCGATATCGTAAGCCCATCCGTCTCCACCGAAGATCCATTGAGATTTCTTAGCAGCGAAGTCTTTGTTTGCTAAGATTTCAGCTCTTTCAGCGCAATCACAATCTTTTGCTTCTAATGCAGCAACTAAATCTCTAGCTGGCTGAGCATTGTCTGTGCTTGAATCTTTTGTAGCTAAGAATGCTTCTGCTTTTGCTTTTAAGTCAGCGTCATCTGTTGTAGCTACGATTGTTTCAGCAGCTGCAATAACACGTCCTCTTAAAGCATCCTGAGCTAATCTCATACCATAACCAAATTCAGCATTGTCTTCGAATAAAGAGTTAGCCCAAGCTGGTCCTCTTCCTTCTTTGTTTACTGTATATGGTGATGCAGGTGAAGATCCACCCCAGATAGAAGAACATCCTGTTGCGTTAGCGATATACATTCTATCACCGAATAACTGAGTTACTAATTTTGCGTATGGTGTTTCACCACATCCACCACAAGCTCCTGAGAACTCAAGTAATGGTTGTTTGAACTGACTTCCTTTTACAGTTGATTCTTTGAATTTATCTGTAACAGCTGTTGGAACGTCTAATTTTACACCGTAGTCAAACATATCCTGTTTGTCATAGTTTTCGCCGATTGGTTGCATTGTTAACGCTTTATTTCCTTTTTTACCTGGACAAACGTTAGCACAAGAACCACATCCTGTACAGTCAAGAACAGATACAGACATAGCGAATTTCACTCCTGGAACACCTGTCATATCAAGTGTTGGATATTCTGGAGCATTCTTCATAGCTTCTTCGTCTAATGCTACTGGACGAATTGTAGCGTGTGGACACACATAAGAACAGAAGTTACATTGGATACAGTTATCTGGATTCCATACTGGAACGTCGATAGCTACACCACGTTTTTCGTAAGCAGCTGAACCTAATGGAAGTGTACCATCTGCATAATCAACGAATGCAGATACAGGAAGATCATTACCTGTCTGAGAGTTGATTGCATTCTGAATAGAGTTTACATAGCTTACTACGTCTTCTCTATCACCTGTTACTGGTTTTAATAAGCTTTCTGCTTCGCAGTTTGCCCATTCAGCTGGAACTGGTACTTCAACAACGTTGTTTGCACCTGCTTCAATCGCTTCATGGTTCATCTTAACGATATCATCACCTTTTTTAGAGTAAGAAGCAGTTGCAGCATCTTTCATGTACTGGATTGCATCTTCTGCAGGGATGATGTTTGCTAATTTGAAGAATGCAGACTGAAGAACTGTGTTGATACGTCCACCAAGTCCGATTTCTTTACCGATCTTGAAACCATCAATGATATAGAACTTGATGTTGTGATCAGCCATGTATTTTTTCACTTGTCCTGGTAAGTGTTCACCAACTTCTTCTGGTGTCCATGTGCAGTTAAGTAAGAATGTACCACCATCTTTTAAGTCTTGAACCATGTTATATTTTGTAATATAAGCTGGCATATGACATGCAACAAAGTTGGCTTTATTAATTAAGTATGTTGCTTTGATAGGATCTTTACCAAAACGTAAGTGAGAAATTGTTACACCACCAGATTTTTTAGAGTCATAATCAAAATAAGCCTGAGCATACATATCTGTATGATCACCAATGATTTTGATGGAGTTCTTGTTAGCACCTACAGTACCATCAGCTCCAAGTCCCCAGAATTTACAGCTGATTGTGCTTTCTGGAGTTGTGTTAGGGCTTTCGCCTCTTTCTAATGATAAGTGTGTAACGTCATCTACGATACCAAGTGTGAATTTGTCTTTTGTTGTGTTGTTGTATACAGCAATGATATCAGCTGGGATTGTGTCTTTTGAACCTAATCCGTAACGTCCAGAAAGGATTGTAGCTTTTTCAAACTGTGTTCCTCTAAGAGCAGCAACAACATCTAAGTATAATGGTTCACCAAATGCACCTGGTTCTTTTGTTCTATCAAGAACTGTGATTTGTTTTACTGTTTCAGGGATAGCTTCTACTAAGTGTTTTGCACTAAATGGTCTGTAAAGACGAACTTTAACAACACCGACTTTAGCTCCACCAGCTACTAAGTAATCGATTGTTTCGTCGATTGTATCACATACAGAACCCATAGCAATGATTACATGTTCTGCATCTTCTGCACCATAGTAGTTGAATAATTTATAGTTTGTACCGATTTTTTCGTTAACTTTGTCCATGTATTTCTGAGTTAACTCTGGTACTGCATTGTAATAAGGGTTAGAAGCTTCTCTTGCCTGGAAGAATACATCAGGGTTCTGAGCTGTACCACGAATTACTGGGTGTTCTGGGTTTAACGCACGTTTACGGAATGCTTCAACAGCTTCCATATCGCACATATCTTTAAGGTCATCATAATCCCAGATTTCAATTTTTTGAATTTCATGAGATGTTCTGAAACCATCGAAGAAATGCATGAATGGAACACGTCCTTCGATTGCTGTTAAGTGAGCAACTGCTCCTAAGTCCATAACTTCCTGTACGTTACTTGCACATAACTGAGCAAAACCTGTC
>CAJMOB010000058.1:0-10217 GCA_905214925.1 uncultured bacterium
TGATTTCTCAATCTTTATATCTCTTGGAATTTTCAAGGTTGTTTCATTATTCAACTATCAATATTCTTTCCGTCTCTTTCGAAACAGCTTATATATTGTATCTTACTCAGTTTTGTTTGTCAAGAACTTTTTTATCTTTTTCTTCAAAACTTTTCATTTTTCGACGTTGTCTTCGTGACAACATAGAGTATGTTATCATAGACTTTAATCATTGTCAACAAGTTTTTTAAATTATTTTTTTAATTTTATTATTCATGTTATTCTCATTTATTTTAAGATTTCGATAACTCAGTAAATAAAGACAATAAAAGCCTATGTATCAACATAAAATATGTTCTAAAACATCCTAAAATCGGTTATGTAATTTCTCCTATTCCTAAGAGTCTATCAATATTGTAAATATAAAAACTGCCACTAGATTTTCCTAATGGCAGAAAAAATTTTATTTTTCATTCACTAAATAGCTGGTTCTGTATTTTATCCATATGGATTGGATAAATATTTTTGTGTCGATATATGCTTAAAATAATTCCTATTAACATATAGCATACAATAAGAGCACTTCCCCCTGCTAATACAAAAGGTAAAAAAGTCTGTGATAATGGCAATAATCTAAAGTTTTCTAATATATTTATGCTACACCATAGTAAATCATTCTCTTCTTCATACCTACCATGTATATGAGAAAAATCCCATCCTCTTATATGTGCTATCTTCTCTTCTTGTAACCATTTTTTTAATAATTGTTTTTTATCCATTTTAACTACTCCTATTTGTATTTTATTTTTGTATACAATACGGTGCAGTTAACTGATAACATAAATACTCGATGCAATCTGCTATCAGATTTACTACTGCACCGAGTTGTTACCTCGAACAAATACTCTCATAGCTTTACCACCTTTCAAATATTACCTAAGCTTTCCACCTAAATTTAATTATCTTTTCTTAAAAGATTAATAATAGCAAGCACTACTATCGTTGGTGTAACCATTAAGAAAAATTGCATAATAAATCGACTCCTACTATTATAATCGCCATTTGCCAATAGCCACAATCCAATTGCAGAAGAGATAAACGCAAAAATAATTGCTAGTATCCCATATATTATTTTTGTTTTTCTACTCATAGTATTACCCCCAAAATAATTTTCATTATTTTTCTGCAGTTCTGTAAAACCATATAAAAATACTTTTCACTTTTTTCGTTTTCTTTCATGATTTTCAATGATTTTTATTCTGTTATTTTTCTTTCTTTGTTCGCTCTAACAACAAAAGAAGCAATAAGAAAATCCATATTCCCCATGCTAAAATACAACCGATCCCACTCACAAAACTATCGATTATCGCTCCTAATAAAAAAGGAATTGCCATAATCATCATTCTTTTTCCATAGCTTTTACACATTTCCATCTCATTATATTTTTTGCGTTCTTCTTTGGATCGCATATTATACCCAGTTAACAGATTTGCTCCTTTTCCATGGGAACAGTAAAAATAGAATCCAAATAAAAACATCAAAACTGCCATCATAAGATCAAACCATATCATACGCATCCTCTTTTCCTTGATAGATTTTATTCCACTTTTTATCACTATCTTTTTAACACTTTTTCTTATCTTTTTACTACGCAACAATTATATCACCATTATCGATAAAAATCATTTATTTTCTGTTTTTAAATCTTTCTCTATAAAATTATTTATATTTTATATTGTTAAATCTTAAATATATATTCATTTCATATATAGAAAAACAGAACTGATATCATCAGTCCTGTTTGATCATTGTAAAACACTTTTTACGAGTTGCTTTCATTCAATTGCGTATACACTTGAATTGCTTCTGCTACAAACTGAGCGGTTCCTTCTCCTCCGGCTTTATCAATATTTTTTGTCATACGCTCATCACTCATATACATTTTCCCAAGACTAGAAAGAATTTCAAGAGAACATGTATAAAAATGTTCGGTAATATAATTTTTTAGTTTCTTTACTTGTTCTTGTACTTCCTTCGAGTCCACCTCTTTTTCTTTCAATTGACCAAAGGTAGCAAAGAGTGACATAAAATCTTTCATAAGAATTTGATTGTCGGAATGTGTTCTGTTCTTATTTTTTTCTTCAAATTCCTGAAACTCTGCTGATTGCCCCCATTGTGCTTTTGCTTCTTCCTCATATTCCTTTAATTTTTGTGTATCAAATGCTGAAAAATCCATAATCTTTCCTCCTAGCCGTTGTATTTCACGAGCAAATGAAATTAAATTTTCTAAATGTTCCTTCTTTAAGGTCAACAAAGTTATTTGTTGCTCTAACGCTTTTTGCCGATCAAACTCAGGACTATTTATAATTCTTTTAATCTCTTTTAACGGAAACTCCAATTCACGAAATAGTAAAATTTGTTGCAGTCTTTCCAATGCAGTATCATCATATAATCGATATCCTGATTCTGTATACTCGGTTGGACATAACAGTCCGATTTTATCATAATACTGCAATGTCCGTATGCTCACTCCCGTTAATTTACTCATTTCACTTATTTTCATCATATCATTTTCTCCTCGTGTAATATTACTATAAACTATTACGTAGTGTAGGAGTCAAGAGAATAAAATATACTTTTTTTATATCATAAAAAACATAATTTCCTGTCCTATAAAAAATATGCCCCTTTCTACTAGATACTTATCATTTAAGCTATCTAGTAGAACAGGGGCATACGTATTTTAAACTTTGCCTAGTGCTTTTTACACAAGAAGATTTTTTATTATGCTAAATATTTTTCAGCTAACTGTCTTAATGTATCTTGATGGTCTTTGATCCATTCTTCATAAGTTGTTCCTGCTGCCTCAATTGTTTTTCCAAGAGCTTTTAAAAATTCTGGAATACTTTCTTCTAATATAACTCCAACTTTTTCACCAATTTGCTCTTTTCCTTTTTCTTCACAACCGTTAATATGAAGAGTAAATGCTGGATGTGGAACTTTATCAATAAGCTTTACTCCACCATGGAATCCAAGAGCTCCAATTTGGTGAGTTCCACAAGAAGATGGACATCCAGAAATATGAATTTTTGGAAGAACACCATCTGCAAAACCATTTTCACGTTCCATTTCCACTAATCTGTGTAATAATCCTTGTGAATCTCTCACACCAATTTGACAAACAGAAGCTCCAATACAAGAAACGGATGTTTCAAATAATGTTTCTCCTGAATCAGCTGTTGCTTTTAATACTTTTTCTGCTTCGGAACCATTACAGTTGATAATGTACATTCCTTCATCTGGTGAAAGACGAAGTTCTACTTCATCCATATCTTTAATTAAGTCATAGATTTTTCTTAACTTCATCGGATCTGGAGTTCCACCAATTGGATGATAAAGTACTGCATAAAGTCCTTCTTGTTTTTGTGGTATTACACGTTTTCCAACAACACGAACACCATCTGGCTGTTTTTTCACTTCGTATGGAGTAACCGTAATATCTAAATTCATTTCCTCTTGCATAACTTCTTGTAATTTCTTTTGATATGCTTGTACATATTCTTCAACTCCAAGAGAATCTTGCATATAACGAGTTCTTGCTTTTCCACGGTTTTCATAGTTTCCATAGGCCACAAAAGTTTTTACCATAGCCTTAATGTAATAAAGGATTTTTGATGGTTCTACGGCTTCTGCCACTTTTACACCGAGCTTTGGATTATTTCCAAGTCCACCTGCACTATAAACATCGAATTTTCCATCTGGTCTTGCCACAAACCCAAGATCTCGGAAAGTGGCATGAGTTGCATTATTATCGGAGTTTGTAAAACCAACTTTTAATTTTCTAGGCAGTTTTACTGTTTTAATAAATGCCATTAAATAAGCACCTGCTTCTTCTGCATATGGCATAACATCAAAATACTCACCTTGTTCTACACCAGATAATGGAGATACCATCACGTTACGAGGAAAATCTCCACCGCCTCCTCTTGTTACAATACCATAATTTAAAGCCTGATCCATAATTGCATAAATTGCCGCTGGCTTTAAGTTATGGTATTGAATGGTTTGACAAGTTGTAAAATGAATTTTATTTACTTTATGTTTTTCAATAGAGTGTACTAAAAAACGGAGTTTCTCTTTTGTAATTCTTCCACCCTGTAAACGAAGGCGAAGCATACTAGATTCTCCACCTCTTTGAGCATAACTTCCATATCCGCCTGAGATTCCCTTATAATCTTTTGCTGATAATTCTTTGTTATAAAATTGTTCTGTTGCCTCTTTAAAGCGATCCATATCGCTTCTCCAAATTTCACTGGCAAATGGTTTCATATTCTACCTCCTAAACGTTGATTTCTTTTGTATTTTTCCCTCGTTCAAACATTACCTTCTTTTATTAGACCATTTCCCCATTTAAAAACTTTTATAGAAACTTTGCTTTTCAAAAAAGCTTTCTTATTACTTGCAATTGTATTATACTTGATTCTCTTAGTATGCGCAAGAAAACTTTGATAAATTAATGACAATTTTTTCTAGTACTTTTTTCACTTTTTTTGTTAAATTAAATAACGAATTAACTGGAATACAATGGAAGTTATCCTATAAAATGCATATTTTTCTTTTGAAATTTCCGCTTCTTTTACATCATTTTGCTGTTCATATTGATTTTTTTTTGTCACTCTAATTGATTGTTCTTCCATCGTATGAATGTTATCTTTTAATAAATTTGTAAACTCTTTTCCTTCTAGTACAAACATAGTTTCTGTATCCAAATAGGCACTTCTCATATCAAAATTAAAAGAACCAATGACACTAACAGCATCATCAATATAAAGAGATTTTCCATGAGAAGAACGCTCTCCCTGAAATTCATATAAAGAAACTCCCGTTTCTAAAACATCTTTTCTACGAAGGAGATAGTCAGACGATGCCATTACATTATCTCCAACCGCAATAGAATTTACTTGCATTTTTATTGGAACACCATTTTCACAAAGATTTGTCATCTTCTCTTTCATATCTTCACTCAATACAACGTATGGCGTATGAATATAGGCTTCTTTTTTTGCCTCTTCCATCATCCCAATTAAATCATAATAAAGAACAGGTTTCTTTGCTAAAATTCCAGTTGGATTTGTTAAAAGAATCACTCGCCCTACTGGCACTGTTTTCTTCTCATAACTATTTTCTTTCAAAAATAAAGCTTTCTTATTTTCCTTTATCTCTTGATAATGAGACTCTAATTTTTGTTTTGCCCTTACTATCTCTTCTTCTTTTACATAAAAAGGTCTTTTTTCATAGACAGTTGTAACCGTATCTAACTGTTTTACCGTTTCATAATAGTCTTCTGCTTGTGCAATTGCACTTCCTTCCTGTTTTTTCACTTTATTTTTATCATACAATAGAAACTCTCTATCATAACTTAAATTTTTCAAATTATATTCCCCAAGGAAATAATCAAAGGTATTTCTTCCGCCTGCTAATAAAATTTGATCATCCACAACAATGTACTTATCATGAAGTCTTCCGTTAAACGTCCACGGTTTCAAAATATTTGGTTTATTATAGGTTAAAAATATAATATTTTTATTTTCTCCAAGGGCATAAAACATCGGATCCGACTTCATATGAGTAAAGACAGCCATTCCATCTACAAGAATCTCTATTTTCACCCCTCGATTTGCTGCGGCATTTAAAACTGCAAAAACATCATCGGTACTCTTGCCTGAACGAATATCAAAAGTAGATAATATAATTTTCTCCTTTGCCTGATCAAAAATCTGCAATCGAGCGTCTAGCGCATCATTACTTGTCTCTAATATGGTTGCCTTTTGTCCGCTATCAGGATTTTCTTTTGCCGTTTTTACAAGTTCCATCGCTTTTTCACCTGCGTCACTGATCGTTGCCTTCGGATGAAACATAAATGGCACAAGAGCACCTATTATATAGTACAGTATGACAAAAAGGATAAAGATTATAATGTTTTTTTTACATAGAATCTTTCTCACAGAAATTCACCTCTTTCTTGATTTTTATAAAAAACATGAAAAACACTTTCGCCTTTCGTAAAAAATGAAGTGTTCTTTGCACCCTCTTCACAACTTTAAATTACTCTAAGTTCCTACTAGTAAAGCATATTTTTCAAGGAATTTCCTAGAACATAAAAAAGTTGCTGTAAAGCAAAACTTTCTAGAAATCATTATACTTCATTCTATTTTGCTTTACAACAACTCGATAATGGTCTTTTTTATCTCTATTTTTTATAAGGTGATAATTCTGTTGCTTTTATTAAACTATCCCCTTTATATTCTAATTTCAAAGAAAAAAGTTGCTCTCTTTCTTCTAATAGACGAAACATCTCTTTATCCCCTTCCCACAAATTCAGTTCCCCTATTTTCTCTTTTGGAACCCATGTAAGAACCCCTTCTTCACATTCTTTTAATGTTCCTTCAAACTGATTGGATGTATAAAGAAAAATATATTCTGGCTCTTGCATATCAGACACAAAGGTTAAAATTCCACGCAATTGGTATTGTAACAAGGTAAGTCCTGTCTCTTCTTTTACTTCTCGAAGAAGACATTCTTCTGGCGCTTCTCCGTATTCAAATTTCCCACCAACACCAATCCATTTATCCTTATTAATATCTTGTTTTTTATAAATCCGATGAAGCATTAAATAACAATCATCTTTTTCTAAATAACAAAGAGTTGTCTGACGCATAAGTTCCTCCTTTATTTTCCTTTACAGCAATGTTTATATTTTTTACCACTACCACAAATGCAAGGATCGTTTGGATAGATTTTTTTCACATTTCTTCTTGTCATCGCAGCAGCTGTGCTAGCATTTCTTCTTAAAAATTGCTGATTAATCTCTCCATTTTCCGCCTTTGCCATTTGTGTAAAAAGCTGTTCCATCACTAAATGGAATTGTCCTTCTAATCCAGCTTCTTTTTCTGATGTTTCTGTTACTTCTTTTACTTCTTTTACTTCTTTATTTTCTTCTACGAAAGAAAGCTCACTTAACTGTTGATTTACAGCATCCATATCATATTCTTTTGCTGTTTCACCATTTTCGTCAAAGCAGTTTCCTTTAAATTTTAATACCGCTACTTTTTCTTCTCCTTCTGTTACTTCTTCAATTGTAACACGGTGTTGACAAGCTTCTTCCATACAGTAAGTAAAAGTAAACCACTCTTCTTCTTCTAAAAAAGAATCAATGATTGTTTCTTTTTTATTTAAAAATTCACCTTTTCTTCCTTCCTGCTCGTTACTAGCAAGGTATAGTTTACGATGGAAAAATTCAAATTCTGATTCTGATTTTCCAGACCATCCCATGACGATATTCAAAATATTTGCCAATGTCTCAAAAGTGATTCCAGAAGGAACTACACATCTTCTCCAAACAGGTGGTTTTGAATTTTTAATCATAATCTTTAATTGATATGTCTTCATTAGTTATTTCCTCATCTCTAAATTTATTTCAACCATGAAACCTTTTCGCAGAAAAACTGCACCTTTTCGTTATCTTTTCAAAAAGATGCAGCCTTATCTTTATTTATTTCATTCTTTGTTTTACTTTACAACGATATTTACGATTCTTCCAGGAACATAAATTTCCTTTACAATATCGCCGACTAATTTATCTCCAAGCGCTTCTTTTGCCGCTTGAATTGCACTGTCTTTATCCGCATCTGCTGGAATTGTTACTGTACATTTTGTTTTTCCTTTGATCTGAACTGCGATTTCCACTTCATCATCTTTCATCGCTTCTTCATCATAAGTTGGCCATTTTTGTTCAAATACGCCATCACTATTTCCTAATTCTTCCCAAAGTTCTGCTGCCATATGTGGTGCAAATGGTGCTAATAAAATAACAGCTGTATTTAGAGTTTCTTTATCCACTCCACCTTTTTTTGTAAGCTCAATTAACTTATTATTGTGTTCCATAAAACCAGATACAACTGTATTTAAACTAAAGCTTTCAAGACGTGTTGTGATGTCGTAGACCATCTTATTTCTTTCTTTCACTAACTCTTTACTTGCTTGTACATTCTTATCTTTATTGTCTTGCACCATAGCATAGAAACGATTTAAGAAACGATAAACACCATCGATTCCTCTATCATCCCATTCTGCATCAAGTTCTGGTGGTCCAACAAACAATTCATACATTCTTAAAGAATCACAACCATAATCTCTTACTAAATCGTCTGGAGATACAACATTTCCTTTTGATTTACTCATCTTAATTCCATTTTTACCAGTAATCATACCTTGGTTAAATAATTTATGGAATGGCTCATCAAAGTCGATAACACCGATATCATTTAAGAATTTTGTATAAAATCTGGAATATAATAAATGGAGAACTGCATGTTCGACTCCTCCAATATACATATCTACAGGAAGATATTTATCCGCTTTTTCTCTTGATACTAATTCTTCTTTATTTTTATTATCCACATAGCGTAAGAAATACCAAGAAGAACCTGCCCATTGAGGCATTGTATTTGTTTCTCTCTTTGCAGGCGCTCCACAATGTGGACAAGTTGTATTCACCCATTCTTCAATTCCCGCAAGTGGAGATTCCCCTGTACCAGTTGGTTCATATTTATCTACTTCTGGAAGTGTTAATGGAAGTTGGTCTTCTGGAACTGGAACCGCTCCACAATGTGGACAGTGAACAATTGGAATTGGTTCTCCCCAATAACGCTGTCTTGAGAATACCCAATCACGAAGCTTATAGTTTGTTGTCACTTTACCGATACCACGAGATGCTAACATCTGTGGAACATCACGTTTTGCGTCTTCTGATTTCATTCCATTAAATTCTCCTGAATTGATCATAACGCCTGATTCTGTATAAGCTTCTGTCATATTTTCAATTTCCACGCCATCTTTTGCGATAACTTGGATAATTGGAAGATCAAATTTCTTTGCAAATTCAAAGTCACGATCATCATGAGCTGGTACACACATAATCGCTCCTGTACCATAATCTGCAAGTACATAATCGGATAACCAAATTGGAACAAGCGCATTATTTAATGGATTAATCGCATAGCTTCCAGTAAACACACCAGTTTTCTCTTTGCTCTGCATACGATCCACATTTGAGATCATAGAAGAACGTTCGATATATTCTTCTACTGCTTCTTTTTGTTCTGGAGTCGCAAGTTTTAATGCTAATTCATGTTCTGGTGCTAATACCATGAAAGTTGCACCATATAAAGTATCTGGTCTTGTTGTGTAAACTTTTACACTTTCTTCTTTTCCCTCTACTTTAAAATCAATTTCTGCACCATGGCTCTTTCCAATCCAATCTGCCTGCATTTTCTTAACTTTTGCCGGCCAATCGAGCTTATCTAAATCATCTAATAAACGATCCGCATATTTTGTGATTTTTAACATCCACTGTCTTAAATTTTTCTTTGTAACGGTTGTTCCACAGCGTTCACAACAACCATTGACAACTTCTTCGTTTGCAAGACCTGTTTTACAAGATGGGCACCAGTTAATTGGGAATTCTTTTTCATAAGCAAGTCCTGCTTTAAACATTTTTACAAAAATCCACTGTGTCCATTTGTAAAATTCTGGATCCGTTGTATTCACTTCACGATCCCAATCATAAATTGCTTCAATTTCATTGATCTGACGTTTAATATTTTTAATGTTTTCCGCTGTTGATACTGCAGGATGAACTCCCATTTTAATCGCATAGTTTTCTGCCGGAAGTCCAAACGCATCCCATCCCATTGGATGAATTAAATAATATCCTTGGAGCATTTTATAACGGCTCCAAACATCACTAATTACATATCCTCTCCAGTGACCGACATGAAGTCCGCTTCCAGATGGATAAGGAAACATATCAAGACAATAGTATTTTGGTTTTGTTCCATCATCTACATTTACAGGGTGTTCTTCCCAATATTTACGCCATTTTTTCTCAATGGCCTTATGGTTGTATGGTGTAGCCATAATCTTTTCCTCCATTAATGTTAATATAACAAAGTGATTTGCGAAGCAAAAATTCTCTTCTTTAATATAAAAAATCCTTCCATCTCTATAAATCGATTTATAGAGACGCAAGGTTCAATTTCGCTTACGCGGTACCACTCTAATTCATGAAAAACATGCACTTATTATTTCTCCCACGATAACGGTTGGGTTCCGAGGATACCTACACAAAATCTCATTTCTTCAGTACCTTACTCCAAGGCGAGTTCAACTTTTTTCCC
>CAJMOB010000059.1:0-8488 GCA_905214925.1 uncultured bacterium
CTTCTACTTCTTTGAATACTTCTGCAGATTTATGACAGATTGGACATTCTGCTGGCGCCTCTGTTCCTTCATGTACATATCCACATACGGTACAGACAAATTTTTTCATCGTTGTTTTTTCTCCTGTTTTCTCTTTTGTTTCTGTTGTTTTTTCTTTCTTTTCGCCTAATTCAAAACTTCTATCGAAATAGAATGTATGTAACATTTCTTCTGCGAGAGGGCTTAGTGGTTCTTTATAAAATTCTTTGTAAAGAGCAATAATTTCTTCATTTTCATGACTCTTTCTTTTCTTTAGCTGTGCATCTCTAGAATATAAACCTTCGATTCTCTTTGCTCTTAAAGCATCGCCTTTATATTCTCTATCTTTTGGTTGTCCACCACCGCCGATGCAACCTCCTGGACAAGTCATCACTTCAATAAAGTGATATTGTTTCTTGCCTTCTTTTACTCGTTCAATCATCTTTCGAACATTTTCTGTTCCATAAACAACAGCTACATTTACAGTCATATCTGCGATCTGTAAGCTAGCCTCTCGGATTCCATCTAATCCTCTTACTGGCTGTAAATCAAATAATTGTTCTGGGGCAGATTCTTTTGTAATAAATTCATAAGCAGTTCTTAAAGCAGCTTCCATAACACCGCCTGTATTTCCAAAAATAACGCCTGCTCCACTGGCTTCTCCCATTAACTTATCAAAGGCAGAATCTTCTAATGCTTGGAAGTCTACTTTTTCTTCCCTTGCCCACATAGCTAACTCACGTGTTGTAATCACATGATCCATATCTCTCATCTGTTCTTCGTTTAAATAAACACCAGCGGCATTCATTTCATCTCTGCGGATCTCAAACTTTTTCGCAGTACAAGGAGTTAATGCTACATTGACAATTCTCTTAGGATCGATGCCCATTTTCTTTGCAAAATAAGTTTTAATTGTTGGTCCTTGCATACCAATTGGACTCTTTGCTGTTGAAATATGATCAAGCATATCTGGATAATAAATTTCTGCAAATTTTACCCATGCTGGACAACAACTTGTATACTGTGGTAATGGTTTTGTGCCTTTTGTAATTCTTTCAATTAATTCACTAGCTTCTTCCATAATTGTCAAGTCTGCTGCAAAGTTTGTATCTAGAACATAATCCACTCCAAGTTTTCTTAATAAAGCGATCATCTTTCCTTCTACAAAACTTCCATCTTCCATTCCAAATTCTTCCCCTAAGGCAATTCTTACAGATGGAGATGTGCTAACAATAACAACTGCATTTGGATCCTGAACTGCTTTTCTTATGTCCTCATACTCATACTGTTCTGTAATAGAATCAACTGGACAGACATTTGCACACTGTCCACAATGAACACAGATTGCGCGGTCTCCTGTTTCTTCTAAGTCATAGTGTCCTAACACAGAAATATAATCCTTACAGACATTTTTACATTGCCCACATTTAATGCATAATTCTTCATGTCTTTGAATAGAAGGATTATCACTATCAATTGGAACCCTTATTTCTGGTGATAAATGTTTACTCATATTTTCCTCCTCTAGTATAACAAATAATAAAATACCAACTTCCACGAAACATCCCTCTATTATTTTACTGTCCATTCTAACAAACCATATATCACGATACATGAATACTTTGTAGAACAAGTATCTATCCTAAATTGTATTTTTTCACATGGTATTGGTAAAAGCAAATATATGTTTGCCCAATTCTATCTATTATACATAAAATTTCTAAAAAATACAAGCAAAGATATCTTTATTCTATTTTTGTCTCCATTGTTCTATTTTATCTATGATTTTGATATGAATTTCTTTTCTAAAAAATTATATTTTGCAAAAAATTTTATACTAGAAATGAAACTTCTATAGCATTTTTTTATTTTTTATGATAATGACCTTTTTTTCATATATCTCCAACAAATTTTTTATTTCTTTCAAGTTTATTTTATAAAATTTATGATTCCATTTCAACAATTCCATCAAAGATTTTATCGTTTCCTTTTTCCCTTTTTCTAGTCCTAGTTTTCTTCTAATAAATCTTCTTATAATACGAAATTGACAAATTCTTTCTGGAATCTCCATGAGATAAATGCGATCTGCTTTTTTAAAGCTCTCTTGTACCCATTGATAATAGACACCTTCTATAATCCACTGATCTCTACTTAAAATTTCTTTTAACATGGCATCTCTTTTCTCAATCGGCATTTTTATCCCATATTCTTTTGCTTGATTATCCCACTGTAGCTGATCTAAGTCATAATGTGGAATCTTCAATTTCTCGGACATTTTTTCTGCTAAATAGGATTTTCCTGAACCACTTCCGCCTATAATATGTATTTTCATCTCTTCCACTTTTATCATCTCCCTTTATGTTCATTTATTACAATTTTCCATTTTTTCTTCCATCTCTACTCCTTATGCATACGCATTTCCTTTTCTTGACTTTCCTATTCATTCATTCTATAATTTCTATTGTTTGCTTGTAAAAACTGCGGTTATCAGTCAAACGATGACCGCATTGGAGCTATGAATCTGTATCGTATGAGAATAAACTATCTTGAATATAGTCAAGTACCTAATGCAGTTACAGTTGAGTAAATCTCTGCTGTAAATGGTGTTGTGACGCCGCTGTGGGAGGTAGGGACACACAAAGAATGAAAGGAGTACTTTATGATAAAAAATATGAGAAAGGCTATTTTAGTTGTTAGCTTTGGTACAAGTTATCATAATACAAGAAAAGTAACAATTGATGCAATTGAACATGAAATTGCAAATGCTTATCCTGATTATCACATTTATCGTGCTTGGACAAGCGGTATGATTCTTCAAAAATTAAAAAAACGGGATCAAATTCACTATGATACGGTGAAAGAAGCTATGGAACGTATGAAATCCGATGGCATCACTGATATTATCGTGCAGCCAACTCATGTTATCAATGGAATTGAAAATGATCTTATGATCCAAGATGTACTTTCTTATTCCTCTTCCTTTTCCACAATTCGATTTGGAACTCCACTTCTAACAACAACTGAGGATAATGATATTGTAATTGAGGCCATTCATCAAGAATTTTCTTTTTTATCACCAGATGAGGCTTTAGTTTTAATGGGGCATGGAACAACCCACTATTCCAACGCAATCTATGCAGCACTCGATTACACCTTTAAAGACAAAGGGTATTCCAATATTTTTATAGGTACAGTCGAAGCCTATCCAACCATCGATTCTGTTTTATCTATGGTAAAGCAATATGCTCCAAAGCGCGTACATCTTGCACCTTTTATGATTGTAGCTGGCGATCATGCTACAAACGACATGGCAGGAGATGAACTGGATTCTTGGAAAATGCAATTTCTTTCTGCTGGATACGATGTGAAATGCCATCTAAAAGGACTTGGAGAATATAAGGCCATAAGAAAACTATTTTTACAACATATTTCGGATGCACTCCATGTCTCTGATCGTTAGAGAAATTTCAAACCTCTCTCCCATGGTCGTTATCTTTGCGTAAACACAAGCAATCAGCAAGAAAGAGTTCCTTTTCTTTCCCCTGATTGCTTTTTAAATTTGTTTTGCTAATACAATAAGCCTTCCATTTTCTTCAGAATATTCACAAGTAGACAGTAACAGCAATTGTTCTTGTTCCCTTGGGTAAGAATCCGTTCCATATAATGCCTTTTCTTTTATCTTCTCTAAATAAGATTCATAATCTTTTGGTTCTAATTGCATCATATCATAAAAGTCTTGTTCATAGTCTGCGCTCACCCGGCATACAGCAAAAATTTCATAAGTATATTTTTGATTTTCTGTATAAAAAGTAACCTGTTTCTGTTGCTTATAAAACTTTGGATCTTCATATTTCATTAAATCAGCAAACATACTTCCATCCTTCATATGATGCGCATAAATAATGAAGTTATCCGTCTTTGTCTTTGAATTCCAGTTCCCATCTAGAAATGGTGTACCCGTTATGGAATATTCTTTTTGAAAATTATGATGAAGATAAAATTCATTATCTCCGTCTCGATACATAACTGGATAATCAATCCTCGTACCTTCTATCGTTATCCAACCAAAAATATCTTCATTTTGTTCTTTTAACTTATCATATTGAAATTTCTTCTCTTTTTTTGCTTCTTGTTGTTCTTTTTTTCCTGTTTCCTTTATGGTTTCTATTTCATCTTTTACTTCTTCAAAGGCAATTGTTTCTAATGTTTGAAACTCCTTTTTGGAAGTCCTTGTTTCATAATAATAACTAAGAAGCTGCCATCCAGAATAACAAAAAATAATACAACAAATTAAGATTAAAACTTTTCTTATAATAGCCTGTCTTTTCAAATACTATAGCTCTTCCTTTCTTATCTTTTTGCTAATTTTGGCTGTCTGTTCTAATTTTATATTTCTCTATAAAGCCTGTAAATTTATACTACCGATTTTCTTTATTTTCCCATATCATTTTTTCCTGTCAATGTATCGGAAATGTATGAAGTACCATATTAAAAAAATTATTTAATATCCAACTACCTCATATGCTGTATACGCATGACTATATTCATATCCTAATTTTTCTGCTAACGATACTGACCATAAGTTTTGGGCATCCCAACTAGGATACAGATTTCTTTTTTGACATTCTAAGATCAATTTTGCCCCACAAATAGAAGCCAATCCCTTTCTCCGATATTGTTTTTTCGTATCGATCTCTATTTCAATTCCATCTTTATAGGTTGTATAAGATGATGCTCCTGAAACAATCTCTCCATTCTTTAAAATAACTGCACCTAAACCAAGTTTATCATAAGTTTCATAATCTCTATACTGAGATACAAAATCCCGACTCCAATCATTTTCCCTACATTGGTTATAAAGATGTTCGTCTATCATTTTTAATTCATAGCCATCAGGCAACTTCTTAATTATTTCCTGTAATTTTGCCTCATGAAAAATCTTAGGTTGTTTTTTTATCGCATATCTTAACACTTTATCTGCCTTTTCTTTATAGCAGTCTTCTATCATTTTCCCCCACTCCTCATTTTGTGGCACCATAATAATAAAATTTTGTTTACACCAATCAGGGTTAAATAAGACCAATTCCATATTTACTTCTCCCTATTTTTTATGATTTTATAATTACTTTTAATATCGTGGTCTTTCTATTACCTCTTTCTTTTCTCTTTTTTTCGTTATTTCTATTATACTCTATTCTCTTTTAATCTCCAAATAATAAATCGTTCTATTTTCCTCTAAATTATTTGTTACTATCAGGATAAAATATGTATCCCACACTCTTAGCCACCTTAAATATAAAATAGGAGCAGAAACTCTCTTCTACTCCCATTGTTCATCAATCTCTATAAAAATAAAATATGCATTTGTCCATTACTATCTTTTACAATCTCACTATCCACTTGATAGATTTCTCT
Organism: uncultured bacterium; assembly: GCA_905214925.1. Taxonomy (GTDB): domain Bacteria; phylum Bacillota; class Clostridia; order Lachnospirales; family Lachnospiraceae; genus Scybalomonas. Next base: position 5,434 of record CAJMOB010000059.1, read on the forward strand.
TATTAATTCCTTTGTTAACACTTCTTCTGGTTTTCCTTCCGCTACAATGCTTCCTTCTTTTAATACATATAATCGATCACAAAACATAGCTGCTATGTTTAAATCATGGATTGCTGAAATCACCGTAATATTTAGATTTTTTACAATCCTAAGAAGTTGTAACTGATGGGTAATATCCAAATGATTTGTCGGTTCATCTAATAATAAACATGGTGTCTGCTGTGCCAAAGCTCTTGCTAAAATAACTCTTTGTTGTTCCCCTCCAGAAAGCGTAGAAAAACTCCTATTTTTAAATTCTTTCATTCCCACCATTTCCAATGCTTCTTCTACTATTGCATAGTCATTTGCATTATCTTTTTCGAAAACCTTCTTATGAGGAGAGCGCCCCATAAGCACGATATCAAATACGGTAAAATCAAAATTATAATGATTATGTTGTGCTACTACCGCCATTTTTCTTGAGGATTTTTTATAACTCATTTCTTGTATGGCTTCATCGTCTAATAGGATACATCCATTATCTGGCTTTAACACTCGATAAACACACTTTAAAAACGTGGATTTTCCACTGCCATTTGGTCCAATAATTCCTATGAATTCTTTTTCTTTGGCATGGATAGATATGTTTTTTAAAATTTCTTTTTTTCCATAAAATAATTGGATTTCTTCTGCCGAAAGTTTCATGAATCTCTACCTCCAAAGCCATAAGAATGTTTTAGCATTAAATAAATAAAACAAGGTGCTCCAATGATAGAAACTAAAATCCCTAGTGGTAATTCTGAATTTTTTAAAATAATACGACATAAAACATCGGCCCATATTAAAAAAATTCCTCCAACAATGGCACAAACAGGAATCAGCCGTTTATGATCCGTTCCAAAACACATTCTCATGGCATGAGGGATAATAAGACCAACAAATCCAATTGTTCCGGAAGCATACACACAAAAACCAATCATAAGAGATGCTAAAATCATATAGAGATTCCTTGTCTTTTGCAAATCCGTTCCAAGGGTAATTGCTGCTTCATCTCCTAGAAGCATTAAGTTAAGATTACGATATTGAGACCAGAAAATAAGAGTTCCTATGATAAGAAGTGGGAGAATCACAACAACTTTATCCCATTTTGCACTTGCTAAACTACCTAATGTCCAAAACAATATTTCTGTAGTCGCATTATTATCATTGGCAATATAAATAGCAAAATTTGAAATGGCAGAACATACCGCACTCACTGCCATTCCCATTAAAATCAATTTTCCTGTATTTGCTCTTCCCCTTATATTTGCAATAAAAAGCACAAAAAAGGAAGTCAACATGGCTCCTAAAAATGCAACAATTCCTACAAAATTTGTTCCAAATAAATATCCAAATCCAAATAAAATCCCAAGAGTCGCACCCATAGACGCCCCTGAAGACACGCCTAAAATATAAGGATCCGCTAATGGATTTTTCACAACCGCTTGCATCACGGTCCCACAAACCGATAATCCCATACCGATTGCCAAGGCTAACATAACTCTCGGAAAACGAATCAACCATACAACGTCATGAATGGCTCCTGTTGCAAATTCGGACAGCCCATTGATATGAAAAAGCTCATAACCTATGACACCATACACTTCTTTCCATGTAATATTGGCATTTCCAAAAGTAACCGATACCGATATGGAAAACAGTAATAAAAACAACAATATGAGAAGTATTCCATTATATTGTTTGGAAGAAAGTTTTCTTCGTTCACTCACTTTCTTTTTTATCATATTTCTTTCCCTTCATTTCCCTTATCTTAGTTTTAAGTCAATCTCTGGATAAAGTCCTTCCGCAAACGTAATAATTCCATCTTTTGTTCTTGTTGCACTAGCATACATTTCACTTAACATAATTGGAACAACACGTCCATTTTTTACAGCATCCAAACTAGCATACGTCTTATCTTTTAAAATAACATCTAATTTTTCTTGTTTTACTTGTTCTTTGTCATCTCCAGAATATGGCATATAGACAACAAAAATAACATCAGGATTTGCTGCAATCACATCTTCCTTTCCTATTTGAGATGCATCGGGATTTGCTAATTCTCCGCCTAATTTTATAACCATATCTCCGCCAAGACTCGTTTTTCCATAATTTGTAAATCCGTCTTTTCCTGATTCTAAAATGAGAGCGGTTGGTTTTTCCTTTTGACTCTCAGTTTTTTCTTGCACCTTTGCAATACTCTTCTTCATATCATTTACAATTGCTTCTGCCCGATCTTGAACATCAAAAATCTTTCCGATATTTAAAATATCTGTAAATTCATTTTCCAATGTTTTATTATAACTTTCTCCATTTTGCATTGGATGAGTATTTGTATTCATATAAAGATTGGTTCCTTTTTTTACCCAATCGCTTGTATCGCCTAACGTTCCCTCTTTAAACAAGGAACCCCAAGAAAAAATCATATCAGGCTCTAGCATAGTCACGGTTTCCAAAGATGGGGTAAACTCATCTAAATAGTTTGTTTTCGAAAATGCTTCCTTTTGACTATCTGGCACTTCATTATCAAGTCCTGCTGTGGCTACCAAACGATCTTCTAATCCTAATGCTAACATCGTTTCAATACATCCTTGGTAAACTGCCACCACTTTCTCTGGAGCTTTTTCATAGATGGTTGTTAACTCAGAACCATCGGTTCCATAAGTAGTAATCGTCAATGGATAGGTTGTTCTTTTCGTCAACTGGATTTCTTGACTTGTGGTATTTTGCGTTGTTTTTACTTGATTTTCTTTCTTAATACTCTCAACATCTTTCCGAACAGAATCCCCACTATCATTTCCTTTTGAACGATTCGAACCACATGCAGTTCCTCCAAATGCAAGGAATGTTGCCATTGTTACCGCCATTAATTTCTTTCTCATCTTTTTGTTTTTCATCTTTCTTCTCCTTTTTCTTTCTTGATAATGGGAGAACAATTTTTCTTTTTAGAATACGATCTTATACCTGTTTTTCATCTATCAGCTATGCATTGGTAACAGTTTGCGCGTAGTGCTTTTTTATATCATAAGAACCATAC
>CAJMOB010000060.1:0-3772 GCA_905214925.1 uncultured bacterium
GTGAGAAGTTCGCAAAGCGTACTTTTCATCGTTTACGAAAAGACAACGAGCCATGGGGGAGCATTTATGCTCGCATATGGCGACTGTCACGAACGTGAGAAGTACGCAAGGCGTACTTCTCATCGTTTTATCCAATATATTTAATAGTGAGAAAGGAGCGATCGAATATGAAAAAAACATTAGCAGTTATGTTCGCTATTTGTTTTAGTATGAGTTTTGCCATAACAGGATGTAAAAATATTGGGACTGTACAACAAGAGGAAGCCACACAGGCAGGAAGTATAAAAGAGGAGGGGACAACCTCTATCAACAAAACTCAAAAAAAAGAGCATAAACAAGAGAAAATCATTGTTTATACAGGCAATGGAAATGCAGATGGTTTTCTTGCAGAAATAGAAAAGGTGAAAGAAGTCACTGGAAAATCTGTTTATGAGGCACTAAAAAGTCAAGATATCATTCCAAAAAATGTGGAGTACCAGTCTTTTGCTGTGACAGAAGATAACGGAAAACGAGTGCTCACGTTGGATTTGTCAAAGGAGATGCAAGAAGATCTTATGCAGATGGGATCTACAGGAGAAACTTTAACAATGCAAGCAATAGCGAATACATATTTAGTTGCCTATCATGGAGATCAAATAATAATAACAGCCGATGGAAAGAATATTGAGACAGGACATATGATTTATGAAGATCCAATGGAATTTGAAGTTTCCATTCCAGAAAATATGGAGCATATGGTTCCCGTTTTTGATTCCTTAATGCGCTGTATGCTTGAAAACAATACCGGATATACAAAGGAAGATGCTTCTTTTTATTGGAATGCCCTTTTTTATCTTATCGGTGGTTATTTCGATTTAAATGAACTTTGTACCGTAGAAGGAGAGGAAATAAAAGTACCTGCTCCTGTGGTAGAGCAGTATGCAAATGCCCTTTTTGCGGATAGTAAAGGGCTTTTCGATATTCCAAAGAACAAGCAAGGAATCGTTCGCTATGACAAAGAAGAGGATGCTTATTATTTTCCAATGGGAGATATTGGATTATCCGATACGAGAGTGATTCAATGTGAAGCAGGAGAAGAAGAAGGCAGTTATGTTATTTATGCACAACTTTTTGATTCTGTAGATAAAAATGTGATAAAAACATATCGCTTTGTTGTAAAACCAAATGTCCATGCCAATAAGACGACAGAATCTATGTTTGATTATAGCGTCGATTCTGTAAAGGAAATGTAAGAAAAGGTAATTATTATATATTATTGACGAAAGTGATAAATTTGTGTATAAGGGTTAGTAAAAAGACTTTAAAGTGTTGTATGCTTTAAATCATCGCATTGTCACAGAAAAAGAACTATGTTAGAATGTGTGCGGTTATTTTATATCGTAATTGGTGCATAATAACAATGATAATGTGATGGAGGAAACAAATGAAAAGAATAGCAACATTGATAGGGATACTGTTAGGGAATATTATTTTTGCGTTTGGAATTTCGGCTTTTACGATTCCAAACGAATTTCTCGTTGGTGGAACAACAGGGATTGCAAGAACCGTACAACATTATTTGCATTTACCAGTATCCACAACGGTAGGAATTGTTAACGTAGTAACTTTTTGTCTCGGTCTTTATTTTCTTGGAAAAGCCTTTGCGATTACAACATTGCTTAGCACATTCTTTTATCCGATTTGTTTAAATGTATTTTCCAATATGGAAGTATTACATCATTTAACAGAGGATAAACTATTAGCAGCTATCATTGGAGGAATTGTAATTGGCGGTGGACTTGGTATCGTCATTCGTCTAGGTGCTTCGACAGGAGGTATGGATATTCCACCCCTTATTTTAAATCGAAAGTTTAAAATACCAGTGGCCATTGGACTTTATGTATTTGACAGTGTAATTTTATTGACACAGGTTTTCTTTTCCGATGTGGAACAGATTTTATATGGAATTGTTTCCGTATTGATTACAACCATTGTACTCAACCAGCTTCTTGTCTTTGGTTCAGGAGATGTACAAGTCTTTATCATTAGCAAAGAGTATCAAAAGATCAATGGGTTAATTCATGAGCAGTTAGATCGAGGTTCTACTTTTATTGATATTCAAACAGGATATGAAAATATTTCTCAAAAGGCAATATTATGCGTATTGCCAAATCGTGATTTAAATCGATTAAATCAGTTGGTGTTAGAAGCGGATAAAACTGCATTTATGATTATCAACAGTGCAAGAGAAGTAAAAGGTAGAGGCTTCACTTTGGATAAACATCTTGCATAAATCTTGACAAAAAAATAGTTTTTCTATATAGTTTATGTTACAAGGTGAAAGATTAAAGTGCTAATCTTTCAAAGAGGGTATTGAAAGAAGTAAAAATAGAAGTATTCTATAAAAGACGGGAAGGAAAAAAGCAATGAAAAAAGTACCATTTGTGACAAAAGAACAAGTAGAGGAAATGATAAAATTATACCCAACACCATTCCATTTATATGATGAAAAGGGAATCCGTGAAACAGCAAGAAATTTATATAAGGCATTTTCATGGAATGAAGGGTTTAAAGAATATTTTGCGGTAAAAGCAACACCAACTCCAGCGATTTTAAAGATTCTTCATGAAGAAGGATGTGGTGTGGACTGTTCTTCTATGGCAGAGCTTGTTATGGCAAAGCGTTGTGGATTTTCAGAAGGAGAAATTATGTTTTCTTCCAATGATACACCATTAGAAGAATTCACTTATGCCAACGAAATTGGTGGAATTATTAATTTAGATGATTTAACTCATGTGAAAGGGTTACAGGAAGCTTGTAAAACTGTTCCAGAAACGGTTTGTTGTCGTTACAATCCAGGTGGAGTATTTGAACTTGGAAATACGATTATGGACAATCCAGGAGATGCTAAATACGGCATGACAAAGGAACAGATGATAGAGGCTTATAAAGAATTAAAGGATTTAGGAGCAAAAGAGTTTGGAATTCATGCCTTTTTAGCTTCCAATACTGTGACAAATGATTATTATCCAAGACTTGCCAAAATCTTATTTGAATTAGCAGTAGAGCTAAAAAAAGAAACAGGAGTGCATATTGGATTTATCAATTTATCTGGTGGAATTGGCGTACCTTACACACCAGACAAAGAACCAAATGATATTTTTGCAATTGGTGAAGGGGTTCGCAAAGTTTATGAAGAAATTCTTGTTCCAGAAGGAATGGGAGATATTAAAATCTATACAGAATTAGGACGTTATATGTTAGCTCCAAACGGTGGCTTAATTACAAAAGCGATTCATGAAAAACATACTCATAAAGAATATGTAGGAGTGGATGCCTGTGCAGCCAACTTGATGCGTCCAGCTATGTATGGGGCTTATCATCATATTACTGTTCTTGGAAAAGAAGAGGCTGTGTGCGATCATAAATACGATATCGTTGGTTCTTTATGTGAAAATAATGATAAGTTTGCCATTGATCGTATGCTTCCAGAGATTGAAAAAGGTGACCTCTTATTTATTCACGATACAGGAGCTCATGGATTTTCTATGGGATATAACTATAATGGAAAACTTCGTTCTGCGGAGATTTTATTACAGGAAGATGGAACAACAAAAATGATCCGCCGTGCAGAAACGTTAGAAGATTATTTTGCAACGTTAGAAGGATATGATTTTTAAATAAAAGATAAGATAATAAAAAACTTCCAATCAGTTGAGCTGGTTGGAAGTTTTTTCGTTTTTGTTAGAGCAAGGCTCTGTTTTCCATTGTGGAGTTTTTCGTGTTCCGAAAA
>CAJMOB010000061.1:0-3000 GCA_905214925.1 uncultured bacterium
GAAAAATCCATACCACTTACAAATTTTCCTTCTTTTTCATAAACTTCTTTATTATGAGCAATATAAAAGTTATAGACAAACCGTGCTGTACCAATCGTTTGGTGTATTTTAAATTTTTGTGTTTTCGTAGGATTAATTTCTATCTTGTATGCTCTTTTCAAGTTCTTCATCCTCTCTAATCTTTTTCTTGTATTTTCTTAATCCATATATGCGACAACTAAAAATATCAAGTATTGATAGGATATCTTGAACGAGTTCTTCTTGTTGTGAAAGACTTTCATTGTTTACCACTATAATCTCTACATGAAATTTAGCTAAAAATCTTTCAAACCAATCATATCCAAACCGAATCAATCTATCTTTATGAGCTATGATAATGGCACCTATTTCATTCGTCATATAGCGATCAATAAGTTGATTCCATTTTTTACGATTGTAATTTAACCCACTTCCATAACTTCATCAACGATTATCCCTTTCGCATTCGCATATTGTCTAAGAAAATCTACTTGATTTTTTAAATCATCTTTTTGATTAGAAGTTGAAACTCTTATATAAATTATTGTTTTTCTATTAGTATCTTGTTCATGAATGCCTTTGTACTCAAGATATTGTTCATAAGTGTAAGATCTCCTGTTCGTAGGGCTTCTAAATGCCTTTAATTTACCATTATTATCCCATCTTTGTAGAGTTATAATGGATACATTCAGTAACTCTGCAAACTCATTAGGCTTGTAATGTTTGCTCAATATAATCACAACCTTTCTGTGATTATATTATATCATATTTAACTATATTTTTTTATTTACTAATAACTACCTCCTTTTTGTGTTTGAAAGACTCTTTGCAATGCTTTTACAAGGATCGGTCCACAGATTGCTGGAATCACTTGTCCAATACAAAGACTAACTGCTAATGCAGAATACGGTATTTTTAGTAAATAAGATAGCCATATTGGTACACAAAGCCCTGGTATCAAAATAATTGGTATCACAATAAGCCAAAGATTCCAACCTTTTTTTCGAATCCAAACAATCAATGCCGTTGTCACAATTCCAACAAGACAACCGCCTATCATGTCTAAAATCCCAAGACCGCCAAAGAGCATATTCGCTATGAAATTTGCAAGACCAAGTGGAAAAACTAGGAACGGAAATAGATAAGATAGAGCATAACATGCAGTTGCAATACGAATTTGATATGCTCCAAATGAGAAATTTTGTGTTAGACATAAAATAACAATATAAATTGCCATTATTGCTCCAGAAATCGCTAATTTCTGGGTTTTACTCATAAATTCTCTGTCCATATACGTTCACCTCCAAATGAAACTCTCTCAACAACTTGTTACAATGTTGTCCCTAGTTTTATTTAACGACAGGATGGTCTCGAACTGTCTGCTCATTTAAGGCTACGAATGTATTGTACTGTATGTCAGAAGAAAAAGCAAGAAAAGATAGGAATTGCTTTCCTCCTAAATATTCGCTATAATAAACAAAGAACTTATATTAATAAATAACAGAAAGGAAGAGTATCAATGGCACAGAATCCAATTGTTACGATTACTATGGCAAATGGAGATGTAATCAAAGCTGAATTATATCCTCAGATTGCTCCAAATACAGTAAATAACTTTATTAGCTTAATTAACAAAGGCTTTTATAACGGTTTAATTTTCCACCGTGTTATTAACGGCTTTATGATTCAAGGAGGTTGCCCAAACGGCACTGGTATGGGTGGCCCTGGTTATTCTATTAAAGGAGAATTTAGCCAAAACGGTTTCTCCAATCAATTCAAACATACAGAAGGCGTTCTTTCTATGGCACGCTCTATGATGCCAGACTCTGCTGGTTCTCAGTTCTTCATTATGCACAAAACTGCAAGCCACTTAGATGGTGCTTATGCATCTTTCGGTAAAGTAATTGAAGGTATGGACATTGTAAATAAAATTGCAGAAACAAAGACAGATTATTCTGATCGTCCTTTAGAAGAACAAAAAATTGAGTCTATGACTGTTGAATTATTTGGTGAAACTTATCCAGAACCTGAAACTGTATAAGATATCTGTTGGGCATTTCTCAATTTTATTGGGAAGTGCCCTTTCTAAATTTTAATTGTGTACTTATCAATAGAAAACAAACATAGGAGTAAAAATATGGATCGTAAAATGATTTTTTTTGATATTGATGGAACTTTAGTCCCTGAATGTACCAACGACATTCCAGAAAGTGCGAAAAATGCCATTAAAACAGCTATTGCAAACGGACATTTAGCTTTTATTAACAGTGGTAGAACGTTAATTAATATTCATGAAACTGTAAAAGAGCTTGGTTTTTCTGGTTATTGCTGTGGATGTGGCACAGAAATTTATGTTGGAGATCACACACTTTACTACTATGAGTTGCCACTTTCTTCTTGTAATGAAATTATTGATTTCTTCTATAAAAATGAAATATCTGCACTCTTTGAAGGAAGCAACTCTCTTTATATTTTAGGAAAAGATGCCTATACTCCAGATACTGCTTCTATTGAAGAGTCTATGGGAGTTAAATTTATTCCATTAGATACAAAAGAGCTTCGAAACACTGCTCAGTTCACAAAATTACTTTATTGGGCACCAAATCATATGGTAGACTCTGTTGTACAGGAATTTTTATTTCAGTGGTTTGACATTATCGATCGTGGAGATGGTGTTCGTGAAGTGGTACCAAAAAACCATTCAAAGGCAACTGCCATTCAAAAACTATGCGATCACTTCCAAATTCCATTAGAAAACTGCTATGCAATTGGTGATAGCACAAACGATCTTCCAATGTTGGAATATGTTCCCCATGCCATTGCAATGGGTGTTTCTATGAAAGAAATTCTTCCTTATGTAGAATATCAGACGGATACCGTAGAAAACGATGGAATTGAAAAAGCATTAAAACATTATGAAATTATTTAAAGTCAAGACCACCGGCTTAGCCGGTGGCTTGATTTGACCCTATAAGGGTCATT
>CAJMOB010000062.1:0-2125 GCA_905214925.1 uncultured bacterium
ACGCTTCTTAAAAGAGGTCTGTACGAGTATCTATCGTTTGACAGATCGTGGTTTGGAGATTGTTGATTTACAAGATTTATAACTTTTGAACATAGCAAAAATCCAGAGGCGAACTCTGGATTCTTTGGGCTGTTTGAGCTAACTCAAACAGCTTGAAAGATACTCACTTAATCAGAAGAACAACTTTGTTGCACTTGACTTGACAATTAAGGAAAAAATTGTTTTTCCATCTCTGCCACTTAACTACAAATTAAATAATTTATAACTAGTATTCTTTTTTCTCCATAATCATAACGGACAATTTTACTGCAAGCCCTATGATTAATATGCTTACAACTAAAATTCCTAAGCAAATCATTGATATAGAATTCTTACTAAAAATCTCCATTAGTTCTGCAAGAAAATTTGACTTTTCTTTTAACAGTGTTGATAAAGCAAATATTAAGAAATAAGTGATTACCATAATGAGTCTACCCTTTTCAGCACCATATTTAAGAATAAATGGTAATTGAATGGCAGACATAAGTATACTAGCAGCTAATGTAATTAAAGCAATAAACACTATATTATCCAATGACATTTGATTTTTTGTCATCAACAGTACAAAAATGCAGATTGAACCAACCAAACCAAAGGCAAATGCAAAGAAAAACTTGCTCAACACATAACTGCTCTTTTTTATTGGCATCGAAAATGCAAACTGTTCGAAATTTGATTTTGTATCATAGCCAAAGGCGATTGCAGTAAGTATGAGCGGAATCATTACACATATTAACGGAACCATAAACAATTCATTTTCATAAATTCCATATACAGCCAGTGCAATACTGATAGTAACCGTTAATAATAATGTCTTTTTTAAAGTTGCTATATCTTTCAAAATTAATGATGTCATTATTGTCTCACTCCTTTCACAAAGTAAATCATAATATCCTCAATTGACGGTTTTTGTAACTTGATACCATCAGGTACAAGACTCTTTTTAACAAGTAACTCTTGCCCAAAAGAATGTATTCTTCTTCCTACAATGGCTTCTTCATCAATGTTATTTACTTCTTCATTGGATAAAGTACATATACCGTAGTTTTCTTTTAACTCATCTTTTGTTTCCATAAATAAGATTTTTCCATTGTGGATAAAAGCAATGTAATCTGCCACTTTTTCTAAGTCAGATAAAATATGGGAAGAAATAAGAATTGTATGATTTTCATCTTGCATAAAATCTAATAACAAATCCAAGATTTCCTCTCTTACAATTGGGTCAAGCCCACTTGTTGCTTCATCTAAAATCAAAAGTTCAGCATTGTGAGATAAAGCAACAGCCATTGAAAGTTTCATTTTCATACCACGAGAATAGTTTTTAATCATCTTTTTATGTGGTAAATTGAATTTTTCAACGAATCCATAAAACTGCTTTTTATCCCATTTTGAATAAACTCTATGACAAAACTTTTCAACATCGATTAATGTCATTTCTTCCGGCACTAACAAATCATCAAATACCACTCCAAGTTTATCTTTCAGTTCAACACTATTAGGATTTTCCTCATCTAAAAGTCTTATATCGCCAGAGTCTTTTCTTAAAAGCCCAAGTAACAATTTTATAGTTGTACTTTTACCAGCTCCATTCTGTCCGATATATCCAACTATTGTTCCTTTCGGAATAGTAAGATTTACCGGTCCTAGTTTAAAACTGTCAAATGTTTTTACTAAATCTTTAATTTCAATAGCATATTTACTCATATTCACCCTCCACATAACTCTTTAACATTTTTATCAATTCATCACTGGATACATCTGCAATTTCTGAAAGTTCAACTACTTCTTGAAGCTTCGATTCAATTTTCTTTAAGTATTCTTCTCGAATTAGTTCTTTATTTTGTGCTGCAACAAAATTACCTTTTCCTTGTACCGAATTTATAAACCCGTCTAACTCTAATTCATCAAAAGCTCTTTTTGCAGTTAACATACTTACTCTTATTTCTTTCGCTAAGAATCTTATCGAAGGTAGTTGTTCTCCCACTTTCAAATCTCCAGAAATGATTTGTGCTTTAATTTGATTTTTTATTTGCAGATATATTGGTTCATCACTGGAATTATTTATCTGTATATTCATCATCAACCC
>CAJMOB010000063.1:0-1975 GCA_905214925.1 uncultured bacterium
ACAAATGTCTTGTAACCAAGACATCGTTAGAATGTGTAGTTTTTAAGGTATAAAGTGCCTTTATAGAAGGCATAGTAAAGAAGCCTATATATGACTTGTAGTTGTATATAGGCTTCTTTGCTTACCCGAACAGCGAGTAAAAGTGATGAGTACATTGTCTTTTCTCCTGATAAGAATGGGAAGAAAAATAAAGAAATAGAAAAGGAGAGAAGGAGTAAAGGTACATATAATAGCATAAAAAAATGTCAAATTAATTTACATAAGTGTAACTAGATTTTAAGCGAATGACTCTGCGAACGTTCAAGAGAAAGATTACGAAACTGTTTAGAAAAATATATTTAAGCAAGAAATTAGAAGTAACTACGAGAATGAATGATATTGAAGGAGGACTTACGTGAGAAAAAAGGTAGAACAGAATGTTTACAGAATTTCAAATATGATAGAATTTTTTATAGCATTATTAATCATTGTTGTCATTATTATGCTGGCAATTGATTTAAGCGAATTTATAATAAAGAATTTAAGGATAAACGGCTCAAGTGAAATATTCACAAGTTTTTTAGAAAAAGCTTTAAATCTTGTAATTGGTATAGAATTTGTAAAGATGTTGTGCAATCATAAGCCAGAAACAATTATAGAAGTACTGCTATTTGCAATTGCCAGACAGATGATCGTAGAACATCTAGGAGTAGTTGAAACTTTTATTGGAGTAGCAAGTATTGCAGCATTATTTGCAACACAAAAGTTTTTATTTATAAAGGATAAAAAAGAGTAAAAATTGCTATCATTTTATAATTACGTTACATAAATTATATTGAGTAAAAAATGAGTGGGGGCTGTACAGGAATGTGCAGCCTCTCTTATAATATTGGGAAGAGGCATACAATCATCTCTATAGAGTTAGAAAGAAAGGAAAGAAAAAATGAAAATAACATATATCTATCATAGTTGTTTTGTATTAGAGTTTGATACGTTAGTTTGTATCTTTGATTATTATAAGGGAAAACTTCCAGTGTTTGAAAAGGACAAGTCAATTATCTTCTTTGCCAGTCATAAGCATCAGGACCATTTTGTATTAGAGGTTTTCGAATATGCGAAACAATATAATAATGTAACGTATGTATTGTCGAATGACATTAAGTTAAGTCCAAATTACTTATTAAAACATGGAATTAATCCTGAAGTAAAAGAAAAAATTATATCTATTGGAAAGAATAAAGAGACTACTATTGAAATAGATGGAGAAAGACTTACAGTTGAAACGCTTCGTTCAACCGATGCGGGAGTAGCATTTATCCTTTCTTATAAGGAAAAGGTGGTATATCATGCAGGTGATCTTAATTGGTGGTCATGGGCTGGAGAGACAGAAGAAGAGTATACGCAAATGACACAAGGATATGTTTCAGAGATTAATAAGTTAGAAGGAAGAAATATTGACCTAGCATTTGTTGTCTTAGATCCAAGACAAGAGGATCGCTTCTGGTGGGGCTTTGATTATTTTATGCGTACAACGAATACCAAAGTTGTTTTTCCGATGCATTGCTGGGGAGACTATAGTATAATTGATCAGTTATTACAAAAAGAAGTAGCGAAACCATATAAGAATAAGATTGAAAGAATAAACAGTGAGAACCAAAGCTTTGAAGTGTAGGAAAGAAAAAAATAAATAAAAAAGACAGAAAAGTGTTGACATTAGTTTTTTTAGGTGATATACTAGTTGAGGTTCTTAAATTGTTTGAAAACAACGCGGAAATATTTAAATTATCAGATAATTTAAAATAAAAAAGTTGTTGACAAATGTCGAGCCAAATGATAAACTAATCAAGTCGCTTCTGAGCGGCATGAAATGAACATTGATAACTGAACAGTGAAACAACCTTGAAAATTCTTATAAATGATTTTCAAAAATGACATACTTTTGTATGTTGTGAACGTTTCTTTATAGAAACAGTAAATTGTGTTCTTTGAACACAAC
>CAJMOB010000064.1:0-1830 GCA_905214925.1 uncultured bacterium
TCGAAACAGCTTATTTATTATATCTCATTTCGTTTTGTTTGTCAAGAACTTTTTTCATTTCTTTTCTTCAAAACTTTTCATTTTGCAATCGCTTTTCGCGACAACGTCATTTATCTTATCATATCGTCATGTCATTGTCAACAACTTTTTTATTTCTTTTTCCCACTCTGTTTTCGAGCAAAAAAAGAACGGAGAAGGCGGGATTTGAACCCGCGCGCCGCGCAAACGACCTATACCCTTAGCAGGGGCACCTCTTCAGCCACTTGAGTACTTCTCCTTGTGCCTAAATTAATAGACTATTTAGTTGTTACATCGATTGCTCAATGCTAGATTATTCTAACAAATAATAATTACAATGTCAACACTTTATTAAAACTTTTTTTCATTTTCTTGTTCTATTTTTTACATATACTATATCTAGTATTTAAACTAATTCATTATCACAAGTTATTCCATTCCTATTTTTCCTACTATTTCTTTTTTATAACGGAACATATCATTTATAACTTCCTCATGTTTATAAGTTGTTGTCATAGAAGAGTCTAAATACTCTTCTATGACTCGTTGGTTTATCCTAAACAAGAGCTATCACAAAATCCCAAATTTCATCAAGATATAAAAGTAATAGAAGCAATTTAGTTTGTACTGGCTCTTCTTACCCTCTTATTGCTTACTTTCTATCATTTATTTCTATTATATAGAATAGAGGCTATTTATTTTCTATTTTTCTTATTACTTCCTTTCCTTTAAAATAGACTCTAACACCTTCTGAAAAGAGATTCCCTGCTCTTTTGCAATTCGTCTTATATCCTCATACTCTGGTTTTTGTTTTTTAATCCCATGTCCCTCACTTATTTTCATACGAATGTTTCCCCATTCTGTCTCTATATTGTCAAAAGTGGATTTTAAAGTCTTTCTATCATAGTTTATATACCGTACTCCTATAGTAGTTGTTTCCTCTAGTATTCTTTGAATCATATGGTCTCTTACTTCTGTTGAACATAGACAAGTTAGCATCGTTGCAGGACGATTTTTCTTCATCATAATCGGCGTTGTAAATACATCAAGAGCTCCTTCTTCTAAAAGCATATCCATAACATATCCAATTGCCTCTGGCGTCATATCATCTAGGTTGCAACAAATTTCTACGATACGCTCTTTTTCTTTTAAAGATTCGCTCTCTTTCTTGTTTTGTTCTACTTCTCCTAAAAATACTCGAACACAGTTGGCTACTTCAAACTCTTTTTGTCCCATTCCATATCCAATTTTTTTCACTTTCATAATTGGCATAGAACCAAACTCATCGGCATAAGCCCTTAACACTGCTGCACCCGTAGGTGTACACAATTCTGTCATAATAGTTCCAGTATAAAATGGAACTTCTTTTAAAATATAGGCGGTGGCTGGAGCTGGAACTGGCAATACCCCATGAGCACAACGAACCGTTCCATTCCCAACATGGATTGGTGATACAATCACTTTTTCTATTTGTAATAATTCCATTAAAAGGCTACATCCAGTTACATCTGCAATAGCATCTAACGATCCCACTTCATGAAAATGGATCTGTTCAATTGGAGCTTCATGAGCCTCTGATTCCGCCTGTGCAATCAATCCATAGATCTCTTTAATTTTATCTTTTACCCTCTGTTGTAAATCAAACTGATCCACTTTATCGACAATCATCTGATAGGTATAATGATGATGTCCTGTATGACTATGTTGGTGTTCGGACTCGCCATGATTATGCGCATGGTCGTGATGATGTCCTAACCCTTCATGGCTATGACTATGTTCGTGATGATGCCCTGACTCTTCATGGCTATGACT
>CAJMOB010000065.1:0-1661 GCA_905214925.1 uncultured bacterium
AGGTCGTTCTATCGAAACGAAGTGAGATAGAACTTCAAGAATGTCGCTGAGAAGAACTAAGATAAAATTTCTGTGTGTAGTTTTGAAGGTATAGACCTTTAGGGGTTTGGTCAAATGGTATGACAAGGGTCTCCAAAACCTTTAGTGGGAGTTCGATTCTCTCAACCCCTGTTAAATAGCCTAGTTTATACTAGGCTATTTTTTTATATTATAGGAAAATTTGTTTCCTATTGTCTTTGCGTAAATAAAAATGGACTGTGTAAAAAAATATTTTACACAGTCCATTTTTATCATAGTATCATAATTATAATGGATGAGAAAGCACACTATGGGAGCTTGTCGTCATTATTCTTGTCCATTCATAAGAATAATTGCGGCTTCCATAAGTTCTAAATCAGAGCTATAAAATCCATCATCAATTAATTGGATAATTAATTCTACAGATTCATAATCTGTTTCCATCATATCTGCAATTTCTGATGGTTCAATATCGCGACTGTAAAGACGTTTTACAACACGAATATCCGTTAATAGTTGTTTTTTCTCATTAGCTGTCCACTGATGCATATTCTAACCTTCTTTCTAATTTTTATATCATACATAGAAACAAGCCTAAATGTTAAAAATAAAGGGATTCTATTGTGTTACTATCTATATTTTTCCAACATTAGTTTAGAAAAAATATAGTTGGCAATACTTAATTATAAGGTAAGATGAGGAAAGATGCAAGAAAACTTCTCGCCTTTAACTTGTGAAAAAGGAAAATTTGTGGTATACATATGGTTGGAGCTAGATAAATAAAGCTAGATTTTCTTTATAAAATACTGAAAAAAGCATTTGAAGATGAATGGAATTATTAAACATTGATCTCTTAATAGAAGAAAGTCAATCAATATAGAATAAGATAGGAGATAGAAAAATGACAAAAATTGATATTATTTCTGGTTTTCTTGGAGCTGGAAAAACAACATTAATTAAAAAATTACTTAGCGAAGCGTTTCAAGGTGAAAAAGTTGTATTAATTGAAAACGAGTTTGGCGAAATCGGCATTGATGGTGGATTTTTAAAAGACGCTGGAATCGAAATTACAGAAATGAATTCTGGATGCATTTGCTGTTCTTTAGTTGGTGATTTTGGAACAGCATTAAAAGAAGTTATTGAGCGTTACCACCCAGAGCGTGTTATTATTGAACCTTCAGGAGTAGGGAAGTTATCTGATGTTATTAAAGCAGTTCAGAATGTGCAAGATGGAACAGACATGGTATTAAATAGTTTTACAACGGTTGCTGATGCCAATAAGTGTAAAATGTATATGAAGAACTTTGGTGAATTTTATAATAACCAAGTAGAAAATGCAGGAACAATTATTTTAAGTAGAACAGGAAATATTAAAGAAGAGAAATTAGAGAAGGCAGTGGAACTTTTAAGGGAAAAAAATAAAGATGCTGCCATTATTACAACTCCATGGGAAGAGCTAGATGGAAAACAGATTTTACAGACAATGGAGCGTAATGATTCCTTTATGCAAGACTTGTTAAAAGAAGTTGAAGTTTGCCCAGAATGTGGACATGTTCATGAGCACCATCATGACCATGATCATGAAAGTTGTGGCTGTGGACATGACCATCACGAGCATCATCATGACCATGACCACGAAGGCT